>NVWZ01000055.1 GCA_002746365.1 Thiotrichaceae bacterium | reverse complement strand
ATCCGCACCATGGGGCCGGTTGCGTTGGCCACTGGACTGGGGCAAGTCTTATTCACCTCTGTGGTTGGCTACTTTATTGCTATCGCCCTGGGAATGGCTCCGGTGACTGCACTCTACGTGGCAGTGGCGCTGACATTCTCCAGCACCATCATTATCGTCAAACTGTTGTCCGATAAACGTGAGGTGGACGCGTTGCACGGGCGCATCGCTATTGGCTTCCTCATCGTTCAGGATATTGTGGTGGTGCTGGTGATGATAGGGCTGACCGCTCTGGGCGAATCGGGCGATGCCTCTGGTCTTGGCCGGGAAGCGATAGAAGTTTTGATTAAGGGCGGGCTTTTCATCGCGGCTATTGGTCTGCTGATGCGTTATGTATTGACCCCGTTACAGCACCAGCTGGCTCGTTCGCCCGAGCTACTGGTGCTGTTCGCCATCGCCAGGGCGGTGGCACTGGGTGCTGTGGGCGTGCATCTGGGATTCAGCAAGGAAGTAGGCGCTTTTCTGGCTGGGGTGTCGCTGGCCTCCACGCCTTACCGTGAAGTTATTGGCGCACGGCTGGTGGGTCTGCGAGATTTTCTGTTATTGTTCTTTTTTATCGATCTGGGTGCGGGTCTGGATCTGGCGACGCTGGGCGCACAGATTGTCCCCGCTATCCTGCTTTCACTGTTCGTTCTCATCGGCAACCCGTTAATCGTAATGGTCATTCTGGGTGTGATGGGTTACCGTAAGCGAACCGGATTTCTGGCGGGTCTGACGGTGGCGCAGATTAGTGAATTTTCCCTTATTCTGGGTGCGCTGGGTCTGAGTTTGGGCCATATTGATACCAATACCATGGGACTTATTACCCTGGTCGGGTTGATCACCATCAGCGTTTCCACCTACATGATTCTTTATTCCCATCCCCTGTACGAGCGAATTTCCCCCTGGCTGGATGTGTTTGAGCGTAAGCATACTCACCGGCAAGATTCTTATGATCGTAATATGCAGGAAAGCAACTATGACGTTATTTTGTTCGGTCTTGGCCGATTTGGTGCCGAGATTGAACAGGTGCTGATTCAACGAGGCTATCAGGTGCTCGGTGTGGATTTCGATCCTGACCTGGTTCGCCGGCATGAAGAGCAGGGTTATGACGTACGCTATGGTGATGCTGAAAATCCTGAGTTTCTCGCCAGTCTTCCGCTGGAGCAGGTAAGTTGGGTGTTCAGCAGTGTGCCAGAGAAGCACGTCAATCTTGTGCTACTGCATAGTTTGCGTGAGCAAGACTACAAGGGATCAATCGCAGTGACTGCCCATTCCTCTGAGGAAATTGAACGCTTGCAGGACGCAGGCGCCAATCAGGTGTTGATACCCTATTTTGCGGGAGCAACAGAAGCCATTGATAAGCTGTTTGGAGAAAACAAACAGCATCCGGTTTCAAACACCGCAGTGAAACCGGATGCGGATAATAAGCCATCATCAGGTTCTGAAATGCCTGATGTGAAACCCGGCAACAAACAGGAGTGACAGGCAGGTGAAACCACTGTTGGAAAAACACTGGCACCATCTGCCCCGGGAAGAATTACTGGATTTGCTCGATACGGATGCAGACAAAGGTCTGGATCGTTTTGAGAGTGAAGATCGTCTGCAAAATTTCGGTGCCAATGYGCTGRCCCAGCGCAAAGGTCAGGGGCCGTTACTGCGATTTTTGTTGCAGTTTAATCAGGCACTGGTYTACATCCTGCTGGTGGCGGTTATTATCAAGCTTTTTCTCGGTGCCTATGTCGATGCCGGTGTCATCTTTGCCGTGGTGCTGCTCAATTCAATCATCGGTTTTGTGCAGGAAGGCAAGGCATTAAGTGCGCTGGAAGCACTGTCACGTGTGCTGACCACCGAAACCACGGTATTGCGCGGTGGCGAAAAGCAGCGTATCGATGCCAGGGAGTTGGTGCCGGGGGATATCGTGCTGCTCGCTTCGGGCGACAAGGTGCCGGCGGATCTGTGTTTATTGCACAGCCGCAGTTTGCAGATTGACGAATCGGCCTTGACCGGCGAATCACTGTCAGTGGAGAAACAGGCCGGGGTGCTGGATCATGATACAACGCTGGCTGATCGGGTCAATATGGCCTATTCCTCCAGCCTGGTAACCTACGGCACCGGTACGGGTGTGGTGGTTGCAACCGGCAATAACACCGAGATTGGTCGTATCTCTGAACTCATCGCCAGCGCCGAGGTGTTGGCAACGCCTTTGACCCGCAAAATTGCTCACTTCAGTCACCTGTTGCTGTACGCGATTTTGGGTCTGGCGGTGATTACTTTCCTGGTGGGGCTGTGGCATGGCGATAGCTGGATTGAGCTGTTTATGGCGGCTGTGGCTTTATCGGTCGCAATGATTCCCGAAGGGTTGCCCGCGGTGTTGACCATAACATTGGCTATCGGTGTGGCGCGGATGTCGAAACGCAACGCCATCATCCGCCATCTGCCGGCGGTGGAAACGCTGGGCAGTACCACGGTTATCTGCTCAGATAAAACCGGCACACTCACCCGCAACGAAATGACAGTACAGGCATTATGGGCGGGCGGTGAAGAGTATAGCGTCAGTGGTATCGGTTATGCGCCGGTGGGCGATATTCGACCGAGCTATGTAAAAACGGAGAGTGCAAAAACGAACAGTACAAAAACGGACAGCATGAAAGCTGACATCAACAGCAACATCGCATTGAGCGAAATGTTGCGCGCAGGCCTGTTGTGTAACGATTCCGTGCTAAAACAGGGCGAAGAGGGGTGGCAGATTCAAGGTGATCCCACTGAAGGTGCGATGCTGGTCGTGGCGCAAAAGGCAAAGCTGGACGAGACACAGTTGCAGCTGGCTTATCCGCGGTTAGATGCCATACCCTTCGAATCACAGCACCAGTATATGGCTACCTTACATGGAGGCGACAGCCCTGTGGTTTACCTGAAGGGTTCGGTCGAAAGCCTGTTAGCACGTTGCGACACTCTGCTCGGCGCCAACGGTAAAAGTCAGATACTAGACAGTGATGCGGTGCATGCACAGGTAGAGGCTCTGGCCAGTCAGGGGCAGCGAGTACTGGCATTCGCACGCCTGCCGGTGTCGGCGGATACCACCACCATCGATCATGAAGATGTTGCTCAGGGACTGGTATTTCTCGGTCTACAGGGCATGATCGATCCACCGCGGGAACAGGCGATACAGTCGGTGCGCGCCTGCCGGGCTGCCGGTATTCGGGTGAAGATGATTACCGGTGATCACGCTGCCACAGCAGCGGCTATTGCCGAGCAAATTGGTCTTGATGCGACGCTAACTAAAGGTCAGAGCCAAAAAGTATTGACCGGCCGTGAACTGGAAGCGTTGTCCGATACAGAGCTAATTCAGGCAGCCACCAGCACTGCTGTGTTCGCACGGGTCACACCGGAGCAAAAGTTGCGGCTGGTGGAGGCATTGCAGGCCCACGGTGAAATCGTGGCGATGACCGGTGACGGGGTCAATGATGCGCCCGCTTTGCGCCGTGCCAATATCGGTGTCGCCATGGGCATCACCGGCACCGAGGTGTCGAAAGAGGCCGCCGACATGGTGCTGGTCGACGACAACTTTGCCACCATCGAGGCCGCGGTGGAAGAGGGGCGCGGTGTGTTCGACAACCTAATCAAGTTCCTTACCTGGATACTGCCGACCAATGCCGGTCAGGGACTAGTAATCATCGCTGCGGTCATGGCAGCGCAACCGCTGCCGGTATTGCCGGTGCAGGCGCTGTGGATCAATATGACCACCGCGGTTTTACTTGGGCTTGCGCTGGCCTTCGAACCGCGTGAGCCGGGTATCATGTCTCGCCCGCCACGTACGCCGGACAGCCCTATCCTCAGTGGTGAGCTGGTTTTCCGTATCGTTCTGGTTGGACTGTTATTGCTAATAGGCAGTTTCGGTCTGTTCAAATGGGCGCTATATCAGGGAGCCAGTGAGGCAGAGGCCCGCACCATCGCCGTCAACGTGTTTGCGGTAGGGCAGTCTTTCTACCTGCTTAACTGTCGCTCGCTGCGGTTCTCCATGTTCCAGCTTGGCCTGTTCAGCAACCCGTGGATATGGGGTGGTATCGCCGCCATGGCCGTGGCGCAACTACTGTTTACCTACTCTCCGCTAATGAACCAGCTGTTCCACACCGCACCGATAGGGTTGATGGATTGGGTGCGTATCCTGGGCGTCGGTCTAATCATTTATCTGGTTATCGGTGTTGAGAAAAAAATCAGGCAGCACCTGGAGCACCTCTGATTAAGTGCATCCTTTCAAACTTTCTTAACGCTGCCATGACGGAAAAGAGGCTTCGTGCAAAGCTCTCTAAATAGTTAGATTTTCTATTCATCTGTATCACAGTGTAATTTTTTCCTTGACCTGGAGTTAACTCCAAGGCGTAAGCTCTCCATTAATAGAAACGTTCTTAAATTAATATCAAAAAAATTGAACTTGGAGTTAACTCCAGATAGTCAATGGYAATGAGTGTTATTRATTTTAATGTTTGATGAGGCACRAGATGACAAAAATCGAAGTTTTCAYCGCACCGGGTTGCGGTAAATGTGGMAAAGCAAAGGATGWGCTTGAGCGCATCGTTGGCCAGCTGGGTAACGAAAARTTTGAGTGGCGCGAAGTGAATATTCTGCAGGAGATGGATTACGCAATTGAGTTAGGCGTGTTATCTACACCATCCATTGCCATCAACGGTGAGCTTGTCTTTACCGCTTTACCTTCTGCCAGGCAGTTACTGCAGGCGTTAGAAAATAGTCTGGGGGTTTAAGCCGATGGAAACGCTATTACTATTTACGGCGGTAATTCTCGGTGCACTCGCTTTTTTTGAACCCTGTACCATCGCAACTCATACTCTGTTTGCCGCCCGTGCACATAAAAAGAACATATCCAGCCGAATGCTGGATATAACGCTGATCTGGGTTTCACGAAGTGTGTTGTTGATAATATTATTCTCTGCTGCCACCGCTCTAACCAATGCGCCTCAAGTAAATGCTGTTACT
>NVWZ01000025.1 GCA_002746365.1 Thiotrichaceae bacterium | reverse complement strand
ATCGTTCAAACTGGCGTTGGTTTTTAGACATTAGGTGCCTGCGGGGAAGAATTTATTAGTACAATAATAGTCCTAACGTAAAAAAATGCTAGGGCTAACCCATTTAAGGAAACTCTATTTAATTCATTCATGAATTATCAGAGCACGGAAAAGGTAAAGTGTCATTTATCTTTTTCTTCATTTTCAACGGCTTAGTAGCCGTTGAAAATGGCGATACATCCCGGTGTCGCAGAAACTTTGAATTAGTCAGCGTTTCCTTAAATGTTGATCGGTGTTTTAGTTATTTATCCTCTTATTAAGTAGTGAGTATTTATTATGTGCGATTTTCGAAAATTCTGTTTAATTATTTTAATTTTTGTGTGTTCAGTTGTGCCTGTGCTTGCCTCCGATTTGGCTCGTGAAAAGAGACTGGCAGATGAAATAGTGGATACAATATTAGATGGTGATGCCGTCTTCCTGAAAACACAAGTSGGCGAGAGTGAACATACTTTCCTGAGTATTTATACTGARGCTGATGAGGCAAAAGGTACYGCCATYATTCTACATGGYAGAGGTTTTCATCCYGACTGGCCTGATGCGATAAATCCGTTAAGAGTGGGGCTKGCAGAGTCAGGCTGGAATACGCTCTCAGTGCAAATGCCTGTGCTGGAAAAAACCGCCAAATACTATGATTATGTCCCCCTGTTTGACGAGGCTGCGCAAAGAATTGATAGCGCTRTCRAATATGCRCGCGWGCAATTAAAGCAAAGCGRTAATAATGGAAAAGTGGTATTAATTGCGCACAGTTGTGGTGTRCACATGGCGATGGCATGGGTTGAGGCTAAAGCGGCTTCAGGTTTGACTAAAGGTAATAATCGTTTTGGAAATATTGATGCTTATATCGGTTTGGGAATGGGGGCGACAGATTATAAACAACCGATGGCTCAGCCTTTTCCTTTAGATAAATTAAATATTCCTGTTTTAGATGTTTATGCTGAAATGGATTATCCTGCTGTGATAAAAATGGCAGGAAATCGTTGGCAGCAGATGCAGGCGGCAGGTAATAATAAATCTAAGCAGGTGATGGTAAAAGATTCTGCACACTATTATAAAGACAAAGGTGAGGCCTTAACATCAGTTATTAATCAGTGGTTACAAACTTTGTAGCGGTGAATGAAAGCAGCAATGGAAAACAATAAGGCGGCTGGCCAGTTTGAGCTATTAAAACAAAAAAGATTTTTACCCTTTTTTATCACACAGTTTTTAGGTGCGCTAAACGACAATATTTTTAAAAATGCATTAATTATATTAATCGCTTTCCAGGGCGCTGAGTTGATAGAAGGTGATGCTGATTTACTTATAAATGCTGCCGCGGCTTTATTTATTCTTCCTTTCTTTTTATTCTCTGCCACCGCAGGTCAGTGGATAGATAAGTACGAAAAATCAAAATCGATACGATTTATCAAGCTGCTGGAAATCGTTATTATGTTAATCGCAGCATTTGCATTTATTCAGGGCTACATCTATTTATTGATTGCTTTATTGTTTTTTATGGGCGCGCAATCGACATTCTTTGGGCCCGCAAAATACAGTTATATACCCCAGCATCTTAAAGTGGCTGAGTTAGTTGAAGGTAATGCGTTGGTGCAAATGGGAACCTTTGTCGCTATTTTAGTGGGCACCATAATGGGGGGTGTTTTGATTGCAGAAGAACAGGGGCGACACTATGTTGCGT
The DNA here is from genome assembly GCA_002746365.1 of Thiotrichaceae bacterium. Lineage (GTDB taxonomy): Bacteria > Pseudomonadota > Gammaproteobacteria > SZUA-229 > SZUA-229. Next base: position 37,823 of record NVWZ01000025.1, on the reverse strand, counting down.
TTTGTATTGTATTGTTTGCCATTTTTGGTTATTTATCGAGCCGCTTTGTACCGTTAACACCATCATTAAATAAAGACTTAAAGATAAACTGGAATGTGTTCAGTGAAACCGTTAGAAATATCCAGTTCCTTAAAACTAATCGAACCGTTTTTCTGTCTGTACTGGGTATTTCGTGGTTTTGGTTTCTAGGTGCAACCTATCTGGTGCAGTTGCCTAACTATACGAAAACGATATTAGGTGGCAATGAACAGGTTGTTACATTATTGCTTGCTGTATTTACTATTGGCATTGGCGCGGGGTCTTTATTATGTAGTTGGTTGTCAGGGAAAAAGATTGAAATTGGCCTGGTGCCATTAGGGTCGATTGGTCTTACCGTATTTGGTATTGATTTATATTTTTCTCAACCGGAAACTGTCGCAACAACCGTTTTAGGTGTGACTGAATTTTTAACCACCGATAACAACATACGTTTAGTTATTGATATTGTGATGACAGGTTTTTTTGGTGGTTTATATATTGTGCCTTTGATGGCTCTGGTACAGCAACGATCTAACGCAGAGCACCTGTCCAGAGTCATTGCCGGCAATAACATTATTAATGCCTTATTAATGGTGTTGTCTGCCATTGTTGCAATAGTCGTTTTATCCTCCGGATTTTCTATCGCGCAATTGTTTTTATTTGTTGCTGTACTTAATGCGTTAGTTGCTATTTATATTTATACCCTGGTACCAGAGTTCTTAATGCGTTTTCTGGTTTGGTTACTGATTCATAGTGTTTATCATGTACGAACAAAAGGCCTGGATAATGTCCCTGAAGAGGGTCCCATGTTATTGGTTTGCAATCATGTCAGTTTTGTTGATGCGCTAATTATTGCTGGTTGTATACGACGCCCCGTGCGTTTCGTTATGTACTACAAAATTTATAACCTTCCCATATTAAACTTTATATTTCGAACGGCAAAAACGATTTCGATTGCGGGTAAGTATGAAAATGAAACATTATTGAATAAAGCTTTCGATGATATAGATGATGCGTTAACAGCAGGCGATGTGGTTTGTATCTTTCCCGAAGGTAAGTTAACGGCGGATGGAGAAATGAATTCATTTCGTGATGGCGTTGAAAGAATCATTAATCGTCAAGCTGTACCAGTTGTTCCGATGGCGTTACAAGGTTTGTGGGGCAGTGCGTTTAGTCGGCAAAAATCGAATATTTTATATCGCTTGTTTAAAGGTTTTAAATCCAGCATTGGTTTGGTTGTAGGCGAACCGATCGAGGCGAGGGATGTTTCGGCTGCAATGTTGCAGGAGAAAGTTTGTATTTTACATAGTGATACTTTATAAGTGTGAGTTTATTCAAACGAGTATCCTAAAGTTTTAAGATGATTTTATAGTTTCTTCACTTTCCTGTAGGAGCGGATTGTAATCCGCGATTCTCCTGTTTACTTACAGTGGTTTGGGTTTTTAATTCTCATCTATTGGGGTGAGTATTTCATATATTTATCTTTTACTATTTATTAAGCATTGTGGGCCTCGCCCCACTGGCGAGTTACTTTTGCAGCCGAATTCAGCAAATGAAGAAGGGGGAAAGTCAAAAAAACCAAAAAATCTATCATTCCCGAATGCTTCTATCGGGATAAATTCGTTTGGAATGAATTTAAACATGCTTCGCATGGCCAGAAGGGTAGCCCACATGGATGTGGGCTATAATCCAGATGTTTTAAATGTCCCCAAAGCGCTGGATCCCCGGCAGAAGCATTCGGAAATGACAGCTAAGAAGGATGGGAGTTAGATGCATGGGACAAAAAAATCGCAGAAATAAAAAAACCACCGTTTCGGTGGTTTTTTTAGCGAAAAGTTAAGAGAGAAACTTAAACTTTACCCATGCAGCCAAAACTTTTAATAAACGGACCTGCCATGCGAGGATCTGAAATCATGGCTTTGAAATCACCGACCTTAAATTTTAATTTGCCGGTGGTAAAAGCAAGGCCTAAACCTGTCATGCCGATTTCTTTCTTCAGCCATTTTTCCCAGTTTTTTTGTTCAGCGCGCATGTCCCAACTCAGGTCGCGACCATCGTAAGCGCCAGCGTCGGTTACCTGACCGTTTACTACATTGATATAGCCGGCGCAGGTATCGTCTGTAGGAAAACCGTAACCGATGACAGAATTAAAGTTGATTTTCTTTAATGCGTCAGCCAGAGCGGGATCAGCATTCCACTTTTCCTGAAAACTTTTCATCCAGGTATCGTCAAATAAAGCCATTGTTGTATCTCCGAATTCTTTTAGCGCGTGGCGCTTATGTTTTACATCTGTATAAACATGAAGTTAAGTCTAAGCGGTGAGTGTATTATTGTTATTCGTTTCTACCGCAAAAATCGATGGGGATAATAACATAAGCGGAGATATATCGAAAGGGATAGTCCTCTCTAGTTAAAAGGGAGTGTACTTAAAACGTGTGTTTTTAAGGCTATTTTAATTCAAGAGAAATTGCGTTAATTCCGTTTTTCTTTAACTGTTTTTGGTATTGATAAAGTTGTTGCTTGCTTTTGTAGGGGCCGGTTCTAACGCGATGCCAGGCTTGGTTGTTAATTGAAACATGTTGGATGCTTGCTTCTAAACCTAAAAAAGCAATATTGGCTTTTAGTTTTTTGGCATCAGAAAGATTTTGAAATGAACCAATTTGTAATACATATTTTTTTGAATTAGATGTTGCTTTGGTATTGTCTGTACTACCGGATTGTGAATTACTTGAATTTTCAGGTGGCCTGGTTTCACTTTCTGGAATGAACAATTCCAGTTCGGGTAACAAGGTATAGAAATTAAATTTTTGTTCTTTCTTTTCAGGCGTGATTGTTTTTTTAGCGATGTTTGTTTCTGTCGTGCTGTTTTTTTCCTGTTTTAATTTTTCTAACTCAAGCTGGACGGCACTGCCGAAATCGTTGGTATTTTCCGGCTGTTTATCAAGATAAATAATGAATGCGACAAATAAGCCAATAGCCAGGCCAGATAATAACCAGATATATCCGGGCAGTGACTTTTTTTGTTTACGCGTGGCGCGTGATTTATAATCTGCTGGCATGTTTTTAACTACATCTTTTCAGGTGCGTTAACACCTAATAAAGTTAACCCATTGCACAGAATATGTCGCGTTGCGATTATCAGATTTAATCGTGCATCACGTAAATTATCATGGTCAATAATAAATTGATGTGCGTTGTAATAAGAATGTAATAAATTTGCGAGTTCGCGTAAATAATGCACCAGTAAATGCGGTTCGGCATTAAATGCAGATTTGTTTACTGTGTCGGCATAGGCKKCKARWYKKYTWAKWARTWMKKKYTCRTGKYYWKYARTYARKRMRTYSARATKTTSWWRRCCRTYTTCWRRATCRTGSGWRWRTYSMKYTTCAGWTARYTKYWWKRWYACRCTGCAWATTCKRGCRTGKGCATAYTGWATGTAATAYAYSGGGTTWTCRTTGSWYTKMGATTTWGCMAGRTCCARATCAAAGTCCATATGCTGTTCACATTTACGCATCACATAAAAGAAACGCGCGGCATCCTTTCCGACTTCTTCGCGTAACTCTCTTAGTGTGACGAAAGAGCCTGAGCGTGTAGACATTTGTACACGTTCACCATTGCGATAAAGATTAGCAAATTGCACCAGTAAAATATCGAGTTTACTTTCGTCTCGCCCCATCGCTGTGAGTGCCGCTTTAACACGTGGCACGTAACCGTGATGATCAGCGCCCCAGATATTAATCACGCGCTGATAACCACGATCAAATTTATCGAGATGATAAGCGATGTCTGACGCAAAATAAGTACCTTGCCCATTGTCACGAATGACGACKCGATCTTTCTCATCGCCGAAGGCGGTTGAACGAAACCACTGTGCCCCRTCTTTTTCATAAATGTGACCGGCTGCTTTTAATTTTTCCACCGCATCGTTAATCAGGTTGCGATCGGCTAGCGATTGTTCTGAATACCAGGTTTCATAAATTACACCAAAACCTTCCAGGTCTAAACGGATATCATCAAGGATAGATGTCAGTCCGGTTTTGAAAATAATTTGGTAATYTTCTTCGCCCAGTAGGCTTTYAGCGCGATTGATGAGTGCGTCGATGTGAATTTCTTTGTCACCGCCATCAGGYTCATCAGCGGGAATATTCTGCATCACAGTCTTTGCATCGTGAACAAADTTGTCGCCGTGTTTGGTTTTTATCGTGCGGACAATATCGTATATGTAAGCTTCACTTTTATAGCCGTTACTCGGAAAGGCAATGTCGATACCCTGTTCCTGCAGGTAACGTAACCAGATGCTGGTGGCGAGTATGTTCATCTGTCGACCGGCATCATTGACATAATATTCGCAATCAACGTCGAAACCCACGGCGCGCATCAATGAAGCGAGTGTCGCACCATAAGCCGCCCCACGACCATGCCCGACATGTAAGGGGCCAGTTGGGTTGGCTGAAACAAATTCAATTTGTACTTTTTCATTGTTGGCRACMTGGCTTCGTCCAAAGCTTTTGCCCTGGTTCAGAATGTCTTTGATAACACTTAACGTGCTTGCTTGAGCTAGAAAGAAATTGATGAAACCSGGRCCGGCAATTTCGACTTTATTRATCGCATCATTTTCGCCAAGCGCGTTGATTATTGCMTGTGCAATATCACGYGGTGGTTTRCCCGCTTGTTTTGCCAGCATCATGGCAATATTGCAGGTGAAGTCACCGTGTGATGCATCTTTRGTGCGGGTTATTTGCAGTGCGGGTTTGGTTTCGATCAGRCCATCGYTGATAAGCTGATCGAGTGCCTGACTGAGTAATAATTCGATGGATTCTTTCACGGGTGYTTCTTTCTTCTGATTTTGAATTTTRAGGGGTGCGATTATACGTTAAACCAGGGGGAGTTATAAGTTGTAAGTTTTAAGTAGCAAGTTATAAGCAAAAGCTAAAACCCCGCAGACGACATAGCGTAACTTAAAACTCAAAAAGTATCATAAGGATCAACATCAAGCGACCAACGTACTTTTCGAGCTGATTTAAGTTGTTGTAATTGCGGTGGTAAAACGCTTAATAATTTATGCAGCTTTTTACGCTGTTTCGATTGCAGCATGAGTTGATAGCGAAATCGACCCGCCCGTCGTTCCATTGGTGCGGGTATGGGGCCAAAAAGATCCAGTCCATCTATTGCATAGTGTTTGGCTAGCGCTAAAGCTTCGGTTAAAAAAGATTGCGCTGATTCGACTTCGACCGATTCGCAACGCAGCAAAACCAGATGGTGTATGGGTGGCAGACCGGCTGCGCGACGCTCGGATAGTGCCGCTTCGGTRAAGGCGGGATAACCTTTGTGCAGTAAGGTTTGTAAAAGTGGATGATCGGGGTGATGCGTTTGAATGAGTACTTCACCGGATTTTTCTGCGCGTCCCGCGCGCCCCGACACTTGCGTAATTAATTGAGCCAGATGCTCAGACGCACGAAAGTCAGCGCTGAAAAGTGCCTGATCAGTATCCAACACGCAAACCAGAGTGATATTGGGGAAGTCGTGACCTTTTGCTAACATCTGTGTACCAACCAGAATACCGGACTCGCCACTGCGTGCTTGTTCCAGTTTTTCCTGCAGGCTGCCTTTATTGCGMGTRGTGTCACGRTCAATTCGATTGACGTGGGTATCGGGRAATTGWGCTTGTAAAAAYTGYTCGATGCGTTCGGTRCCYGARCCRATGGCGACAATATTGCTGCTGCCACATTCKTCGCATTGCTGTGGTGCAGGGCGCTGTGCGCCGCAATGGTGGCAATGCAGTTGATTGCGACGTTTGTGAAACGTCATGTGTGCATCGCAGCGCTGGCAATTTGTGGTCCAGCCGCAATCGTGACACATCAACAAAGGGGCAAAACCGCGACGGTTAATAAATAACAATACCTGCCCATTCTGGTTGAGRTGTTTTTTGATTCGGGCGAGCAAMGTTTCAGCCATGCCTTCATGTAACTTCTGGTTGCACAGGTTAACCAGCTCGACTTTTGGYAAAGGCTTTTTATTGGCGCGTTGCTTTAAAAAATGCTGCTCATAGCGTTGTTCATTTATATTGTTCAAGCTTTCTAGTGAGGGTGTGGCGGAGCCTAAAACRATCGGAATRTTTTTGTTTCTTGCGCGTAATATGGCGAGATCGCGAGCGTTGTAACGAAAGCCATCCTGCTGCTTATAACTGCCATCATGTTCTTCATCAATGATAATCAGGCCCAGTTCGGGAATGGGTGTGAAGATGGCAGAACGGGTACCAATAATTATCTGTGCTTGATTTTGCATAGCTGCGTGCCAGGCGGCGTACCGTTGTTTTTCATTCATCGCTGAATGCAGCATGACGATCGAAGTTTGCAGCCGTGCTAAAAAGCGCTGTGTTAATTGAGGGGTTAACCCGATTTCAGGTACCAGAACCAGTACCTGCTTTTTATTTGCTAACATCGATTCACATAGTGCCAAATACACTTCTGTTTTACCGCTGCCGGTAATACCATTGATTACATGCACAGCATGTTTATTGCCATGTGCCTCAATGCGTTGAACGGCTTCAATCTGCTCATGGTTGAGTTTTGTTTTATCGAGCGGGCCTGGCTCTAAGCCATTCTTGTTAGAGCTTAATAAAGCCGGTTTTTCAAAATGTTCGATTAGCTTTTTTTCCAGCAAAGCTTTAATCGGTGTCCGCCAGTTTGATGTGAGCAAATTTAAAGCATCGGCGTCCAGCCCATTGTTTTCAATATTGTCCTGCTGTAAATCGTCCTGTCGTAAACTATCCAGTAATAATTGATACAGTTGGTGCTGTTTAGGCGCACGTTTGAGTGCGGCTAAAGTTTCATCTGGTGGCGTAGAAAGCGCCGGGTTAAGGCGCCAATACGTATTTAGTACGGGCGTGGCGTCATCATGGTTGCGCAGATAAACCGGCAAAGCCGTCTGCAGCACTTCACCGATAGGATGGGCATAATATCGTGCTGCCCAGAATAGTATCGCCAGGATGTCACGACTAATCAGACTGCGATCATCAAGAACATCGATGACCGATTTAAGCTTGTTTGCCGGGACATCGGTATTTTGAGTCTCCTCAATAATGATACCGATTAATTTCTGACGTCCAAACGGGACTCGTACACGGCTGCCCGGCTGAATGCGTTGATTGGGTGTCTTGTCGAGCAAATRCTGCGGTAAACGATAATCAAACGTTTTATAGAGTGGGCAGGGGACGGCTATTTTAACGATACGGTATTGGGGCATATTGGTGCTGGGAGGTGGGTTTGGGTGGTATCGCCGGTTGGTTGTCCGTAAAAAAGATGATTCTACTGCAAAATAAGGTGTAACTTGAGAAAATCGTAAAATCATTTGGACTAACCTGTGGATAAGTTCACGGATGTTTGATTTTATCTGTGGATAAGTCTGTGGGTAGAATTGCTACCAGAAATTATTATTATTGGCTAGTCTTTTTTTTGTAATATTAATGAAATATTTTCGTAATAATTATATCTATATATATCAACTGGTTAATATGTTCGCATCTATAATGCTAGGGTTAAAGTTATGCTTGACCGATGAATAAAAATATGTTTCTCGGGGTGTGTATAAGTGCTCTCTGTTACAGTGTTTGAAATAGTTATTTAATGTAATATCTTAATAAAAATTCTAGCTTATATGCTCTAAGTGGTTAAATTCATATAAAAAAGACGAGTTACGCACAAAAGCTGTGGATAACTCTGTGGAAAAAAAATTAATTTAGTCGTTTTTTTGCTATAAAAGTAGCCTATTTGTTAGTTTGGTTGTTTTTTGAGCATAAAATTTATATATAATAAATACAATGGCTTATATATTGTAATTGACGACAAGCATGTTGATAAAACGAATTTGTGGGAAAAAAGATTAGTATATTAGGTGTTTGTAATTTACTTGTGTAAAACCTGCTGTTTTTTACGAAATTAACAGTGACTTAGTGCTTAAAACAGCTATTTAATGAAAGAGACGTGTTTAAGGGCACAAACAATTACTGAGGTGTCTTTAAGTTTCAAAAAATAATCATAGTGAGAGTGTCATGGAGCAGTGGAAAAGAATCGCTCAACATATCGAAGCCGTAACCGGTCATGTTTTTTCAATGGAGCGGGCAGAAAATTTGCCAGGTGGCAGTATCAACGCCGCATTTATGTTGGTTGATACAAGTGGCCGGCACTATTTCGTCAAGACGAATCAAGCTGACAGAGAAGACATGTTTGCTGCTGAAACCGAAGGTTTAGAAGAACTGGCTGAAAGTCATACTATAAGAGTGCCAAAACCGGTTTGTTTTGGCAGCAATCCCAGTCAAAGCTATATCGTAATGGAATACCTGCCGCTAAAGGAGTGCTCCAACCAGTCCCTGTTAGGTGAACAACTCGCTTCGATGCACACGGTGACGGCAGATTGTTTTGGCTGGCGAATGAATAACACCATCGGTGCGACGCATCAGCCGAATGCATGGCACAGTGACTGGATCGAGTTCTGGCGTACACAGCGATTGGGCTATCAGCTCGAACTTGCGGCAAAAAGTGGTTACGGCGGGCAACTGCAGGTATTGGGTGACAAACTTTTACTCAATATGCATAAACTTTTTGAAGGGCGAACTATTCAGCCTGCCATGCTTCATGGTGATTTATGGGGCGGTAATGTGGCTGGTCTGGCAGATGGAACGCCGGTAATATTTGATCCTGCATTTTATTATGGCGACAGGGAGGCGGATCTTGCGATGACTTATGTATTTGGCGGCTTTACCGCTGATTTTTATGCGGCGTATCAAAACGTTTTGCCGTTGGATGATGGTTTTGAGGTGCGAAAGGTTTTTTATAATCTTTATCATATTATTAATCATTTGAACTTGTTTGGTGGGGGCTATCGTGGGCAGGCGGTTGATATGATGGAGCGGGTATTGGTTGAGATTTGAATTTTTTTATGAGATTAATTAACCTGTCATTTCCGAATGTTTCTGTCGGGACAACGTTTGAAATAACGCGAAGCGCTTTTTGCGGTCGCCGTTAATTGACTTGTTCTAAGCGCTCTTCTTTGTGATGCCATACTCTAAGAATATATACATGTTTTTGATGAATCAGATAACGAGCAATATAATTACCAATTATTAAATCCCGTATCATTTCTGGATCAGGCGCCAGTTCAACCTCCACGCCTAAATAGGGAAAAGTTTTTAACTGTGCAATTCCTTTTTGTATTGATTGGGCAATTTTTTGGGCAGCCTCAGGATTTTTTGAAACAATGAATTCTCTTAGCCGTATTAAATCGCTGATTGCTTCACGGGAGTAAGATAGCTTCATATTTTAGGCGGTTTTTGCTCGTTATCTTTACCCCAGCCATCTAACCACTCATTGACATCTTGTTCGTCAATGACCCTGTTTGATTTTACTGACTCTAATGCTTCTAGTGTTTCATTCCATTTTTTTTCGTCAATTGATTTACGAGCAAGAAACTCCTTAATTGCTTGATTAATTAGATAATTTTTACTTCTATCAAGCTTGGTTGCCAATTTTTCTAATGGAGTTTCAATTTCAGGTTGAAGTCTTATGCTAGTTACACCCATGACGGTACCTATCTGTATGAATACTATGTATTACATTGTAGTCTTAGGCGGGGTTTATTGCAAATTTGGGGTTTATAAGCTTAGAACAGTTAATAATAAGGGTTAAATGAATAAAGAATGTAGCCCAACCAATACACCACTTTTAAATTTCCTGCTTCCTCAGCAAGTTCTTAATAATTCTTAGAATGTGTAAAAAAAACCTACATTTTGAGTTATATCACACACATAAAAAAACATTAAAAAACTTAAGTTGCTGATTATTATTAAGATAAACGTTGGCACGAAACCTGTAATAGTGATTTCAAACAAACTTAACTTTGGAAATGACTATGCAAACGCTAAAAAAGAAATTAACTAAACTATCCGCTATTTCAATATTGACCTTAAGTAACGTGATGACTCTGGCTCACGCAGAGCATGTTCACGAACGAGCGGATAGTCATGCTCCCGTTGGTGTAATGGGTGATCACCTGATGAAAAAAGGTGAGTGGATGACTTCATATCGTTTTATGAATATGCATATGGATGGCATGCGTTCGGGTACGGACGATGTAAGCTCAGATGAGATTGCGTTAATGACGAATGACCTTGGCGGTGAATCGATGCGTATGGGTAACTTGCCTGATGGTAGTCCGCGCATAATGACCGTACCCGGAAATTACAGGATTGCACCGCTGGAGATGGATATGCGTATGCATATGCTGGGTCTAATGTATGGCGTATCTGATGATGTCACGGCGATGATTATGCTCAATTATATCGAGAAAGAAATGAGGATGCAGACTTATCGAGGCATGATGGGTACCGATGTCGTCGGACGATTTACCGGTGAAACTTCGGGGCTTGGCGATACACAGGTAGCTGCATTGATTCGTCTTGGTAGCGAAGGTGTACATAATTTCCACCTGAATGCAGGTGTGAGTTTACCGACAGGCAGTATCACAGAAAGTGGTAGTGTCCTCCCGCCATTTGCGGGGATGATGGGAACAGCGCCGGATGAGACGGTTGGAGTCGATCGCCTTCCATACAGCATGCAACTTGGCTCAGGTACGGTTGATCTGATGCCAGGCTTTACTTATACGGCAAGAGAAAATGATACAACATGGGGTGGGCAGTTCATGGCAACTTTGCGTCTTTACGATAATAAAGAAGATTACCGTCTTGGGAATGTTTATGAAGGTACAGCATGGGTCGCGCAGCAATGGCAGTCATGGGTGAGTACTTCTGCGCGCGTGTCAGTAAAATCAGAAGGTGGGATTAAAGGGCGGGATACTGTGATTACCGGCGGTAATCCTTTGTCAGACCCGGCAAATTATGGACGCGATGAAGTTAATCTGCTTCTAGGCGTTAATTTTCTGGGTAATGACGGTTGGGTAGAAAACCAGCGGTTGGCACTCGAAGTTGGAACGCCTGTTTATGAGAAGGTTGATGGTGTACAGATGAGTAAGGACTGGACGGTAGCATTGAGCTGGCAAACCACCTTTTAAGTGACATTACAAAAGTGAGGGTTGGCATCTGTACTATAAGTACTATTCGTTTTGGTGATATATAAGCAAAGGTGTTTTGGCAATTTGGCAGGATAAAAATTACGCAGTTTCACATTTTTTTTATAGTTATTATAAGGATGATGCTCTATGATGCATGGTAGTGCGAAATATAAGATTTTGTCTGATTAATTTTTTGTGCGGCATTCTAAGAAAGAATTTTAATAATAATTTGTTTTAAAAGGGTTTGGAGTTATGAAAGATTATGTTGGAAGTAAGAATATGCGCTTAAGCGCATCACACATTGTCATGGTGCCGGTTTTTACTGCATGCCTGTTTTTGGCAGGCTGTAGTGATGATAATGAAGATGTCGGCAATGTTAATGTGGAAGCGTTACTAACATTGGTTGCTGCCGCCGGTATAACAGGTGACCCGACCACGGGTAGAACGCTGCCAGTTATCGAAGACGCTAAAGCTCAACTAGGTAAAAAACTTTTCTTCACCAAAGGTCTGGGCGGTATTAATGATTCAGCCTGTGTGACCTGCCATCATCCTACCCTGGGTGGGGGTGATAACTTATCGTTACCGATTGGTGTCGGTGCTGAAACGCCTGATTTGCTCGGTCCAGGTCGCTTTCATGATAGCGCGGTAGTAGCAGATGATGGTGGTGTATACGATGGTGGACCTACCGTACCCAGAAACGCACCTACTACATTTAATATTGGCTTGTGGGATCAGGCATTATTTCATGATGGTCGGGTAGAAAGCTTAGGTAAAACGGTAGGTGTAAACGGTGATGATGGTTTGGGTATTCGTACACCGGATTCGGCATTTGGTGTAGCTGATCCAGATTCGGGTACGACCTTAGCGGCGGCTCAAGCACGATTCCCTGTTACTTCGCACGAAGAAATGCGTGGTTTTACGTTTGAATTTGGTAATACTAATGCAGCATTGCGCACCGCTCTGGAAGCTAAGTTAACGGTTTTTAGCGGTTGGGATGCTGAATTTACCGCGGCTTTTGGTGATCCAGCGATTACCTATGGGCGTATTGCTGAAGCCATTGGTGAATATGAGCGCTCACAGGTTTTTGTGGACAATCCCTGGAAAGATTTTGTTGAGGGTAATGAAGATGCCATTGTTGAATCAGCTAAGCGTGGTGCCATGTTGTTTTTCAATACACTCGAAGATGGCGGGGCGAATTGTGCATCGTGCCATTCCGGTGATTTCTTCACTGATGAGTCATTTCATGTGTTGGCAATGCCGCAGATTGGCCGGGGTAAAGGCGATGATAATGGCACCTTGACCAATGACGATTTTGGTCGCGCAAGAGAAACCGGCGACGACGCGGACAGGTATAAGTTTAGAACACCGACTTTATTGAATGTTGAAGTAACAGGGCCCTGGGGACACGCAGGTGGCTATACAACATTGGCTGAGGTAGTTCGACACATGTTAAATCCGAATGACGCAATATCAACTTATAATTTTTCGCTGTTAAACCCAACGATACAGGCGTCTGATATGTTAACGAATACACAGTTTGCCTTGACTCAATTAGAGACAAACCGGACGAACAATGTAAACAAGGTTCATCAAGATGTCGCTTTCACGGATGATAATGTCGTTGACCTGGTTGAATTCCTGAGAACACTGACAGACCCCTGTGTTATAGACAGAGCTTGTCTGGCGCCATGGATACCCGATGCAGCAGACACCAATCCAGACGGATTACGTTTAAACGCTATTGATAATAATGGAGAGTTTCTCTAGTTAAAAAAGTTAGCATAGTAATCACTAGCGGCAGTCAGAGCAATCTGGCTGCCGTTTTTGTTTCTGTATAGAAAATGGCAAAATGCTAAGGTATTGGCAAGTTTTGTCGAAAAGTTATTGTGGTGTGCTTATTTATTAATGAGTGCTTCGTAATATTTGACTTATTATTTATGTGACAGATTAGAATGAATTTTTTTAAAATACTAAATATATTAACTGGAAATCGAAATAATGTCGCCAGGCAGATGCAGCGGCAACATGAGATTATGACACGGCTGAGTGAGCGAAGGAATGTTGATTCCTGTGGTCTGCAGTTAATCYTTGATGAGTTGTCRCAGGCTGCCTGTGAAGGTYTGAATGTTAGTAGAGCCAGTATCTGGTTGTGTAGTGATGATTGCAGTAAAGTACTTTGTGCTAGTGCATATYCAGCCTGCGAAGGTTTGCATGATATTTTTGATGAGGTTCTAATATCAGCTTGCCCTAACTATCTTAACGCTATGGAATCGGGTTCTGTCGTTCAAAGTCAGAATGTTAAATATGACACTAAGACARGCGAGCTATTAACGACAGGGTATATTCTAAAAAACACGGAAGCACTGCTGCACTTACCCATCTGGTTGGAAGGTGAAAGCATTGGGTACCTTTGCTGTGAGCAAGTGGRTAAAGCGTTTCAATGGACTCCTGCCGATCAGGCTTTTGTAAATTCAGTGGCTCATCATATTGCTATGGCGATGGCAAACTGTAAACGTAGTAAGGCTGAGCAATTATTAAAAGAATCTGAACAGCGTTATGAGTTGGCTGTTAAAGGATCTAATGATGGTTTATGGGACTGGGATTTGTCCAGCAATAAGGTATATCGATCGGCTCAATTTAAAAAGCTATTAGGTTATCGGGATAACGAGTTAGTTGATGAAGATGGTTTTTTTGCATCGCATTTGCATCCTGATGATGAGCGTCGTGCAAGAGCTGCGCTTGATGCGCATTTGACAGACGCGGATATCGATTACGAAGACGAGTTCCGATTGAAAATGAAAACCGGAAAATATCGCTGGTTTCGTTGTAGAGGTAATGCGTTGCGCGATGAGAAAGGAAAACCCTATCGTGTTTCAGGCTCGCTTACAGATATTGATGAATTTAAGTATGTTCAGCGCAGTTTGAATCGTTTTAAAGACACGCTGGGTGAAGTAACAGAAAATATTTTTATGTTCGACCCCGTCAGCTTAAAGTTTTTTTATGTCAATAAAAGTGCAATTAATGATTGGGGGTATTCTGAAGCTGAGCTTATGTCTATGACCCTGTTGGATATTAAAGTTGATGCCACCAGGGAAAAATTTAGTTCATTACTGGAAAGCATTATAGCCAGTGAAAAACTATCGCGAAATTTTGAAGCTGTTTATATGCGTAAAAATGGTGAAAAAATTGACGTGGAAGTTAATTTAAAGTATATCGCACCAGCAAATTCAGCTCCGCGTTTTGTCGGAATTGTGCGAGATATATCGCAACGTAAGCTGGCTGATATAGAAAACTATATACAGCGCACAATGCTTGAAAATATTTCTAAAGTACAGGACGAATTTATATCAAGTGGTGATCGTAGGCCTGACTTCACAAAGTTACTAAATGTCATTCTCGATATCACCGAGAGTGAATTTGGCCTTGTCGGCGAGATTGCTTATCTGGAAAACGAAACATCATTTATCAAGTGTCGTTATATTGGTGGCGTTTCGCAAGGTTTTGAAAAGATAAACCATAGTTTTGGACAAAGCAATGAGGTTGAAAATTTAAACTCATTACTTGATCAGGTAATAGAAAAAGGCAATTTTGTTATCGTTAATGAGGTAGAAAATAGTGAGATAGATACCGATTTTCCTGATAGATGCCCTGCGCTTGAATCTTATATGGGTATTCCGCTTAAGGTAGGAGATGAGTTAATTGGAATAATTGGTATTGCAAATCGTAAAGAGGCGTACAAAGAAGAAATAATACAACAGTTGCAGCCATTACTGTCTACCTGTGCCAATTTGCTTGATGCAGAGCGAGCTGAAATATTGCGAAATACAATGGAGGCAGCTTTAGTTGAAGCGAAAGAAGAGGCAGAGCGCGCTAACTTAACAAAATCACAATTTTTATCCAATATGAGCCATGAGCTGCGCACACCTCTCAATGCAATTATGGGTTTTTCTCAGTTATTGCAATTAGACTCGCAGTTGACGAAAAAACAGCAAAAACATTCAAGTGTTATTCATAGTGCCGGTAGTTTGTTGTTAGCTCTTATCAATGATGTGCTCGATCTCGCCAAGATTGAGTCGGATCAAATTGATCTTTTGATAGAGGCTGTTCCATTGGATGATTTGCTGAAAGAATGTTTTAGATTTATTAAGCCAATGGCGGAAAAGCGGGGTATCGAGCTGATTTTAAGTGAGGGTTCAGGTGATAGTGACGATGAGGTGTGGGTATTGGCAGATAATACGCGCTTAAAACAGGTATTGTTAAACTTGCTAAGTAATGCAATTAAGTACAATAAAGATTCGGGTAGTGTGACCGTTTCTTGTGAAACCGGACCGCAGTGTATGTGCAGAATATCAATTGAAGACAGTGGTAAAGGGATTGCTCCTGAAAACATGGAAAAGCTGTTCCAGCCGTTTAACCGCCTGGGTGAGCAGCAAGGTGAAACAGAAGGAACCGGAATCGGTTTGGTAATCACTCGAAAATTAATTGAATTGATGGGCGGCGCTATTCATGTTGAAAGTGAGTATGGCCGTGGCTCAACGTTTATTATTGATATACCGGTTGCTGATATTGACAAAACTCGGTGTAAGCTCACGTGTGAAGAATATAAAATTGCTCCTGATGAATCATCTAACACATTCCGCATACTTGTTGCCGAGGATAATCTGATTAATCAGGAGTTGATAACGTTGCAGTTGCATTCGCTTGGTTATACCTCGGCCGTGGTGAATAATGGCAATGAAGCTTTTGCTGAATTACAGGAACATGATTACGATTTGTTACTGACTGATATCCATATGCCTGGAATGGGGGGGCATGAATTGACGCAAGTGATTAGAGAGTCTAAGTCTAATCGAATAAGAAATATAACGATCATAGCTGTAACGGCTAATGCGGCAAACAATGAGGCGGAGAGCTGTTTGGCCAGTGGCATGAATGATTATTTGTCAAAACCGGTTGACAGGTGTGATCTTAAAAATAAACTAAATCGCTGGTTAACAGTGATCGACCCAAAAGGGATTAAGGTGGAGTCAGGGGAATTTGTTTCAGGTGAGCAGGTTTCAGGCGAACATTTTGTTGAGGTATCGCCTGAGTATGAATTTGATACAGCGATTGATATGAGTCAACTGAATCGTTATATCGGTAAAGATATCTCCAGGCACAAGCGTTTTTTTGATTTATTTTTAAAAACAACACCCGAATCAATCAATGCATTGCATATTGCTTATAATGAACATTCGTTTTCTGATATTGGATTTTATAGTCACAAAATTAAATCTTCCACACATACTTTGGGTTTGACCGGTTTGTCGCTACTCTGCCAGCAACTAGAGCTAGCAGCAGAAAATGCTGACTGGGATGTTATCGAGTCAGCCATGTTTAAACTTGATGACACGGTGTCAGCAGTTGATAGCAGCATACATACTTATCTAAGTGCTTTTGAAAATCTTGAGGGTCCAGCGGGTTTGTCAACGAATAAAAAGGGTAGAACACAACACTAGTTCGATACTGTAAAATTATTAGATGTAGCAGGGGTTAAAAGTATGAGGCAGAGAGTAATTATTTCAAAAGTTATAGAGTGTGGACGCTGGATTCTATAATTTGGTCTAATATAAGCTCGCTATTAACCGTTGATTTGGGGAATAGACAAGTGAAATACATCCACTTTCTGGTTACACTAATCAACAGCACTTTACACAGACCATTATTCCTTTTATGAAACTGCAGAGAGATATCTGGAGTTTGTTGAACACAGGGTATGTGTCATTACCTCTCAATAACCAGGTTAGGTGGGTCTTGAAAATATCCTGCTGTTGCAGGGAGGCTTGAATAAATGGAAAGTTTATCAAAGCCGCTAGAATAAAAATATAAAAATATAGCTGATTTCTTTTTGGTTGTAACCTTGTCACAGTTAGTTAAAAAATAGGATTAAATAATGGATCCCTTGTGGTTGTTAATTGCTTTATTGTGCGGTTTTTTTGCACGCCAAATAAAGCTACCGCCAATGGTTGGCTTTCTTGGTGCTGGTTTTGTTTTGCATGCCATGGGCGTAGAAAGTACTAGCTCATTGCAGGCTCTTGCCGATTTAGGTGTGACTTTATTGTTGTTTACTATCGGTTTGAAATTACGCCTGCGTAACTTACTGGCTCCGGAAGTTTGGGCGGCAGGTTGTTTGCATATGTCGTTAATAACGGCATTGGGCACAGGTTTGCTGATATTAGCAGGTGTTTCTGGTTTGGTCTGGTTTGAGCAGATTGACTGGAAAGCAGCCTCTGTTATTGCGTTTGCATTGAGTTTTAGCAGYACYGTTTTTGCGGTAAAAACATTTGAAGATCGTGGCGAAATGAAGACTCGTCATGGCCAGGTATCAATTGGTATTTTGATTGTTCAGGATATTATTGCCGTTGTATTTTTAACRTTGGCAACGGGGAAAATACCTTCTATTTGGGCTTTTTTATTGTTGGCACTGCCATTGGCTAGGCCATTACTAAATCAACTCTTACAACGAAGTGGTCATGGTGAGGTATTGATACTGTTTGGTCTGTTCATGGCTATTGGCGGTGGTGAGCTGTTTGAGCTGGTTGGTATGAAGGCCGATTTGGGTGCRTTGRTTTTTGGTATTCTGCTTAGTAATCAGGCTAAAACCAGTGAATTGGCGCATTCATTGATGAGTTTTAAAGATATTTTTCTGGTGGGTTTCTTTTTATCAATTGGYCTAAGTGGTGTGCCATCGACTTCKGATATTGTGATYGCACTGATGATAGTCGTATTGTTTTTACCCGTTAAAAGTTTAATGTAYCTTGGTTTRTTRRTSYTGTTTAAGTTGCGYGCACGCACTGCATTTCTTTCTGCYAATGGCCTTTCWAAYTACAGTGAGTTTGGTTTAATTGTGGCTGCTGTTGGYGYGTCTTCYGGCTGGATTACGCAGCAATGGTTAATGATTATTGCCGTTGCTTTATCAATAAGYTTTGTTGTCGCCGCCGTTGTTAATGCGCAAGCRCACAGTTTGTACGCGCGTTACGRAAAATTGTTTCATCGCTTCGAATCTTCAACGCGTTTACCTAAAGATTTGCCGGCTGATTTAGGTGATGCAGAAATTTTAGTATTAGGTATGGGTCGTGTGGGTCGGGGTGCATTTATGTCGATGCGTGAGGTGTTTGGTGAAAAAGTTTGTGGGGTTGATTCTGATACTGATCAGGTCGCTCGTCATAAAAAACAAAATTTACGTGTAAAGGCCGGTGATGCAGAAGACGTGGATTTTTGGCGTGGCGTTAATGTGAATAAATTGCGTTTAGTTATGTTGGCAATGCCAACCCTGAAAGATATGCTTCAAACGGTAGAGCTACTTAAGGCTGAAGGTTATACCGGTTTTATTGCAGCCGTAACCCGTTATGAGGATGATAGAAAACTTCTTGAAGACGAAGGTGTGCATGCTACGTTTAATTTCTATACTGAATCGGGTACTGGTTTTGCGGAACATGTACGGCAGCAATTAAAAGCAAGCGGCGAATGTTTGGTTGAAGAAAAAAACAGGGTTTAGAGAGCCATTAACAGAATTGTCCATAAGAAATTTTTTTAATGTAAACACCATTCCTGTTTGGTTTTTATAAATTTTTTCGGTGTTTATTGTCTCAGCCCGCTAGTAAAAACTATTTCTTTTCTCTGCGCCCTTTGCGATATCAGCGAGAAAAAATCATGTCTTTAAATAATAAAGAATGACTTTTAGTCATTATGGCAACCTATGAGCTTTTAGCCCATAGCCGTTGAGTTAGTATTGATAGTATAAAATCATCTAGCAAAGCCTGGTTTTTCAATTCGCAATCTTCAATGACCGGCAGTTCAGGATAATGCTTACATAGCGCAGCTGCAAATACGCCTCTTCCGGTTTCAGTTATACATGACCCATTCAAAAAAACAGGCGTACTGTTTAAGCCGCAACTGGGCGATCGAGATGTAAATATAAAACCTGAAAGATGATTTAGTTCGGCGGGTTTTGTCAGGCAATATTTATTCATGGTATGGCTGACATCGATAGCAGGATTATCACGGCCAGTTAGTTTTGGGTTGTCAATACTGCCAGTGAGTTGTACGGGCGGGCGTGGTATGGAAAGGCCGGCTTCTACTTCAGGGCAAACCGGCGTGAGTTCGAAAATTGTGCTGAGTTTTCCCAGAACGATACGGTTGGCCTTTGACTTGCCGTCGTAGCGAACAGCGTCACCGAGCAGGCACTGGCTAACTCCGACGATTGGTTTTTTGGTTGAGATGGGAAGCCCCCTCGTTGCTAATTGGCGCTCTGTCGGGATGACGCTAATGAAAGGGGGTTTAAAAGAATATAGATCCCTCGTCGCAAAAAAATGCTCTGTCGGGATGACCCTAATGAAAGGGGTTTCAAAAGAATATAGATCCCTCGTCGCAAAAAAGCGCTCTGTCGGGATGACCCTAATAAAAGGGGTTTCATTAGTGTCACTTTTTTGCGCCCATTTCGATTGCGCGTTGTCTTGATTTATGTGCATCAACGGCAAGTTTGCCCGCGTCCCAACTGGGCATGGTTTCTGGCCAGCCAAACATGTGGGCAGTAAGAACTTCGCACAATGCATCTATATGTGATTCGTTTTCATTCAGGCAGGGGATGTAATTAAAAGCCTCGCCACCCGCTTCGATGAACAGCTCTTTGTTCTCCATCTGAATCTCTTCCAGTGTTTCCAGGCAGTCAGCGGAAAACCCCGGACAGATGAGATCGACATTTTTTATTCCTGAGTCAGGCAGTTGTTGCAAGGTGACACTGCAGTAGGGTTCTAACCAAGGTTCACGACCAAAACGTGACTGGAAGACAACTTGCCATTCTTGGTCTTTTAATTCAAGTTTTTCAGCAACCAGTCGGGCTGTCTTTTGGCAATGGCAAAAGTAGGGGTCGCCATTATCAATGTATCGTTGAGGAATGCCGTGGAATGAAAACAATAATTGTTCGCCGCGCGGATTGTTCTGCCATTGTTTGGTGATACTGTCGGCCAGCGCTTCGATATATTTGGGGTGGTCATGATAATGGTTGATCATGCGTAAATCTGGTAACCAGCGCCAGCCTTTTAACACGTCGGTAACCTGATCAAAAACGGCGGCAGTGGTAGTGGCGGAATACTGCGGGTATAGCGGTAAAATTAATAGCCTTCTTGCACCTGCTTTGCGTAATGCTTCCAGCCCGCTTTTGATTGATGGATTGCCATAGGTCATGGCAAGGTCAGCGATGACATGTCCACGAAAACGGTGTTCCAGCTTTTTTTGTATTGCCTGTGTCTGTAATCGAGAGATGTGTACTAGTGGTGAGCCGTTTTCATTCCATATTTTTTGATAGGATTTCGCCGCTTTAGCAGGGCGTATGCGCAAAATGACACCATGCAGAGCAAACCACCAGACCAGGCGATTACTTTCGATGACGCGTGTGTCAGATAAAAATTGCGCGAGATATCGGCGAACGGCTGACGATGTCGGGGCATCGGGTGAGCCAAGATTGACAAGTAAGATGCCAAGTTTTTCCTGTGCGCCATGTTGGTGGCTGATTTTTTCTGACACGATTATCGCTATTGGATGATTATGATCTGTTGGCGAAGAGTGACAGATTTGGTGTTAATGCTCAAGTATTCTGCGCTATTTGCATGATATATCACTGAATTTCCATCTTATTCTAATTAATAGAGATGCTCTTAAGAATAATGTAACATACTGCCCAATATTTTTTCTTTAAGAATCTGGAGTTCCCATGCCAACAAGGCTGGTAGTACCGAATGAAATTGCCCCGGGTGAAAGACGCATTGCGCTGTCACCTGATGTGGCTAAAAAATTAACCGCGAAAGGGCTGACTATTGCGCTGCAGCAGGGAGCGGCATTGTCATCCTATTTTAAAGATGACGATTTCACAGACGTGGAAATTGTGGCTGATGCGAGCGCGCTGTACAAAGACGCGGGCCTAATATTTAAAGTCATGCCACCGACTCTGGATGAGTTAAAACAGATGAATGATGGCTGTACGGTGGTTGGTTTTATGGTGCCAAGTAAGAATGCCGAGATGATGCAGTTGATGTGTGATAAAAAAATCACCTCATTGGCGATGGAGTTAGTGCCACGCATTACCCGTGCGCAATCTATGGATGCATTATCTTCACAAGCTTCAATCGCCGGCTATATGGGTGTATTGATGGGCGCACAACTTGCCCCGGTTTTTTTCCCGATGCTGACCACTGCGGCGGGTACCATTCGTCCGGCTAAAGTGCTGGTGATTGGTGTGGGTGTGGCGGGCTTGCAGGCCATTGCAACGGCAAAACGTTTAGGCGCTATCGTCGAAGCCTACGATGTGCGAAGTGCAACGCGTGAGCAGGTTGAATCTTTAGGCGCTAAATTCGTTGATACGGGTGTTAGTGCCGATGGCGAAGGCGGTTATGCACGCGAACTCACTGACGATGAAAAACAACAGCAGCAGGACGTGCTGGCGAAGCATATTGCTATGGCGGATGTCATCGTGAGTACGGCAGCTATTCCAGGTCGTCCCTCACCTAAAATTATTTCACAAGCGATGGTTGAAGATATGAAGACCGGTGCGGTCATTGTTGATTTAGCATCGGAAGGTGGCGGTAACTGTGAGCTCACCCGACCTGGCGAAACATTTGAATACAAAGATCGCGTTATTATACATGGCCCGCTAAACGTTGCGGGTGAGTTACCGATAAATGCCAGCGAGATGTATGCTAAAAATTTATTTAACCTGGTGTCGCCGTTTATTTCAGAAGACGGAAATCTTGAACTGGATTTTGAGGACGATGTAATCGCGGGCTGCGTGTTGACTCGTGATGGCGAAATTGTGCATGAGCAGTATCTAAAATAAAAGCGAAAATAAAAGCAAAAATAGTCTCGTAATATAGAAGCGGAAAAAATAAGGTTTAAATTATGATTGAAGGTTTACCTGCGTTATACATATTCATGCTTTCAGCCTTTACCGGTTATGAAGTCATCAGCCGTGTTCCGGTTATTTTGCATACCCCGTTAATGTCCGGTTCAAACTTTATTCACGGCATTGTACTGGTGGGTGCCATGATTGTGATGGGTCATGCGGAAGGCGCACTGGAATTAACCATCGGCTTCATCGCGGTTGCGCTGGCGTCGGGTAATGCTGTTGGTGGTTATGTGGCGACAGTTCGTATGCTGGAGATGTTCCAGACCAAGCCCCGTGTCTCTGCAAATGACGCAGGGGAGGCTTAGTCATGATTGACAGTATTATTAACTTCGGCATTGATGCAATCTACTTCATCACCGCAGGCGTATTTATTATTGGTTTGAAACAGATGTCATCACCAGTCACCGCGCATCGCGGCATCGTCTGGGCTGGTATAGCGATGGTGATTGCTACTCTGGCAACGTTTGGTTCACCGCAGATTAGTCTGGAGATTAGCAGTATTAATTTGCAGTTGATGCTTGTAGCTATGGTTGCGGGTTCAACCGTGGCGTATATCACAGCGAAACGGGTTGCTATGACAGACATGCCGCAGATGATTGCGATGTACAACGGCATGGGTGGGGGTGCAGCCGCAGCGATTGCTGCTGTTGAGCTGGTTAAACTTTCATCGGGCGCACCATCACATGGATTAACCATTCAGATCCTGGCTGTGCTGGGCGGGGTTATTGGTGCTGTTGCGTTTTCGGGTTCGGCAGTCGCATTCGCCAAGTTGCAGGGTATTATGAAAAAGACATTACGTCTGCCCATGCATCAAGTCATTAATATCGGCTTATTAATCGCAGTGTGTGTGTTCGGTTATCTCATAGCGGCAGGTGAGTCGGTTAAGTTTGAGCATGTCATGATTTTCTTCGCATTATCTATCGTACTGGGTGTGATGGTGACACTGCCAATCGGTGGTGCCGATATGCCAGTGGTTATTTCATTGTTCAATGCCTTGACTGGGTTGGCCGTGGCGTTTGAAGGTTTCGTGTTAAATAACGCGGCAATGATTGTTGCCGGTACGGTCGTGGGTTCCTCCGGTGCTTTGCTGACACAGCTAATGGCGAAAGCGATGAATCGTCCAATCTCAAACGTACTATTCAGCAGTTTTGGTAGCGATGGTGGCGCGGCGGAAGAAGAAGACATCGAAGGTAGCATGAAAGAAATTCAGGCTAATGATGCCGCCATTATGATGGCTTATGGTCAGAAAGTGATTATTGTGCCGGGTTACGGTATGGCCGTGGCGCAGGCACAGCATAAGTTAAAAGAGATGGGTGACTTGCTCGAAGCGCGGGGTATTGATGTGAAATATGCGATTCATCCAGTAGCAGGTCGTATGCCGGGACACATGAATGTGCTGTTGGCTGAAGCGGGTGTTGATTACGATAATATTCTTGATCTGGAAGAAATTAATCCAGAGTTCCCGACAGCAGATGTGGCACTGGTTATCGGTGCCAATGATGTCGTTAATCCGGTTGCCCGTTCGAATCCAGACAGCCCTATATATGGGATGCCGATTCTTGATGCGGATCATGCTCAGAACGTTATTGTTATTAAACGTGGTAAAGGTGCGGGTTTCTCAGGCATTGAAAATCATCTGTTCTATGCGGATAACACGCAGATGTTATACGGCGATGGAAAGAAAGCAGTTGCGGATTTAATTGCTGGGATTAAGCTATTGTAAAAATCAAAGCGTCTTAAATATTGGTTAATAAAAAAGCCTCGACAATGTCGAGGCTTTTTTGTGATTGGGGTAATGTTATRGAGTTAATGTTGCCCAGTCGCGAAACCAGGTAAAGGGCGCAAGCAATTAATAGAGATGCCCCTAAATAGAGCGGGTGTTGTAGACACGGCGAGTGCGATAACAAAGTGCTTTTCAAATGTAGCCATTATATTCTCCATTATAGTGAATGGCTTTTAAACGTTGCTGAAAGTTATTTATGTTTATTTTCAATAACTTAGGACGATTATCGGTTTTCCCCTCTCTGGTGCGCAATAAAATAATGACCCCTGTCGGCAGGATGAAAGACGATGGTGCATATTTATAATGCCCTTCTTTTTGTAAATTTCTTTTGTAAATGGTTGTCATTCGAATACAATCAGTACATAAAACATAAAGCAGGGGAATAAGCATGAGAACAATTTTGGTATTAAATGCCAAAGGTGGATGCGGAAAAAGCACGATAGCAACCAACCTGGCAAGTTACTTTGCTTATGAAATGGAAAAGAAAGTGGTGCTGGCTGATTATGATCCTCAGGAATCCAGTCTCGGCTGGCTGGAAGTGCGCGATGAAAAATGGCCTTATATTCAGGGCATCGCCGCCCATAAAGATCCTGTTAAGGTTGATAAGGATACGGATTACCTCATCATGGATGCACCTGCACGTGTTCACGGCAAAGAGCTTACGCAGTTAATGCGTAAGGTTGAAACCGTCATCTTCCCGGTTTTGCCTTCACCCATT
Organism: Thiotrichaceae bacterium; assembly: GCA_002746365.1. Classification (GTDB taxonomy): domain Bacteria; phylum Pseudomonadota; class Gammaproteobacteria; order SZUA-229; family SZUA-229. The sequence goes on along the minus strand of NVWZ01000025.1, from coordinate 13,301 downwards.
GATATGCGTGCGGCGACAAAATACATGGCTGAAGTTCAAAAGAACGGCCGTGTCTCTCGTAAAGAGGTCAAAATTGGCGTAATCGCTAATCGTGTGCGTGAGAACACACTTATATTTTCAGATTTGTATGATTTTATTAAAGCCATGAAAATTCCGTATATTGCGACTTTGCGCGATACACAAAATTATATTCACRCCGAAGAGCGTGGTGTGGNTATTTTCGAAATGGCACCCTCGCGTGTTTATCAAGATCTCGAAGATTGGCAACCGCTGACTAAATGGTTGCGTAGTAAGCGTAGTCTGCCTTAAATAACGATTTTTCTATTACTGTCATTGCGAGCGCAGCGTGGCAATCTTCTGCAGGCAGTACAGCCGCTTCACAAGATTGCCACGCTGCGCTCGCAATGACGAAGTACTTTTATTTGTCTACGGTTGAGAAGAAAAAATTTATAATATGTTCATCGCTGAAAATTTAAACCAGTTTAAAAATTTATTTGTTACTAAATTAAAAGCGATGTTATCTGACGATGAGCTAGGCGCTTTTATTTTAGTGCTGGCAAATAGTCTGCAAGATGATTATTTAAAAAATGAGCTACAAGTCGATTTAAAAAATAATTTTAATGCATTAAAAGAAAACTATTTGGCGGGCACATTAAAAGCAACCGAAGATGATTTGGATGTGTTTGAAAAACTATTGGAGATGGATGTCGATGATCTGCCGGTCTGGCAATCAAGGCAGGAGGGTAACTGGTTAATCGTGTTTAATATAATGCGACAGTTGCGCCCCTCCCGTGCTTCATCACGGGCTTTAAACTCGATAACGCAGGCGTTTGATGGTGATAAGTTTCACTTCAATAAACCGTTTCTTAAGCCCGAAATTTTGTGGCAAGGTGAGTATGACGATAAGAGCGTAAGGGTTCTCTATAATAAATTTCCCTTTTCTGATTATCATTTACTCATTGTCGTTTCACCTGAGTTAAATCGTGCGCAGGTACTTGATGAGGAAATGCATCATTTTATTTATTCCTTGGTGCAAAAAGAAAGCAAAGTATTGCCAGGGTTTGGTGTTGGTTTTAATAGCCTGGCCGCAGGCGCGTCTGTCAATCATTTACATTTCCAGGGTTTTATTCGTGAGCAGAATTTTGCAATAGAGGATATGGCTGAAAATGATTTTCCATTAAAAGTGAGTTGTAGCACCAGTAGCGAATCCGCATGGCAGCAGATTGCGTTATTGAGTCAAAATGATATTGCTTTTAATTGTCTTTATCAGAAAGGTAAGTGTTATGTTGTGCCCAGGCTTTATCAAGGGCGTGTCAATTTACCGGATTGGCTGGACGGTGCGGGGTGGATTGATGTTGCTGGCGTGATGACTGTTTCCGATTACAAAACATTTTATGACATTGAAGAAGTGTCTGTTGGGAAAGCGCTATCTTTATTAAATGTGGAAGATATTTATTAGCATTACCACAGTGTTTCAAAATGAATGGTTAATATGCCATTTTGTGATTGTTCGTCCAAAACTGCGTAATTGCCACCTTGTAGCGACGCTTTGCCAGCTTGTAATGCCACGCGTTTACTTGAGGCGATTTCACCTATTTTTTTAATCATCCAGTTTCGTGTCTGAAAGTGGTCGCTAGTCACTTTTGCAGAAAGTGAGCCTACCCCCGTTCTATCATTGTAATCATAAGCGATAATTTCTGTGGGTTTGTGTACCTTTTTACTGTTGCTAGAGGACTTGTTCATTGTGTAAATAGAAACATTGAGTTCTCCTTGATTGTCATATTGCCAGTCGAAAGGATCGTTCATCGCGAAATACAGCATTCCGTAATCGTTTGATTGAAATGTTGTATTGATGCCGATTCCAAATGGAATGCCATCGTGACCCAGTTTTGCCATTAATGCACCGCCTTTGATGTAGGGGATCTCGGCACCAAAGAAAGCGTTACCTTCCCCTCCGCTCCATTGAAGTAGTATAGGAGCTGGGCTCCATGAGCCATTAGCTGTGACAGTTATGTTTTCCCCGTTTTCCAGAAAAACCCCCGATGACTGCCAGGATTTGTTGCCAGCTACTGTGATTCTTTCAGGGGTGAGCGTGTCGATGTTAAGTGTATTTGAATGCAGAAAAGTAATGTCAGAATTGGTTGGTGATTTAACAGGCGTGCTGCCGCAACCGAATAAGACGCTGCATGCGCTAATTAAGATGATAAAGGAAGATGATGATTTAAACGTACTGTTATAATAATTAATCATTTAATGCCTGAAGTTAAGGTGCTAGTTTAGGAGCCTATAATCAATTCCATCCTTCGGTTCGTTAACGCGACATCCATGTCGCACTGCTCATGAGATCGTATATTGCACATAGAGGTATCCATTTTCTGCGTTACAAATATTTCTATGTACAACCAACTTTATTCAGAGTTAATCAGAGGCATCTTAAAGATATAGCCGCTGTTGCTACTGTAGCGTATTTTTGATTGTGATAAAAGCCGATGTTGAAATTTGACGATAATGACCATGCGCTTTTTTAGAAAATGGAAGACCCCGTTAATAGTAATATCAGCTTTGCTTGGGCTGTTATTGGTGTTGCCCATCATCATAAATAATGTCGACTTAAATCAATTTAAACCATTCATTGAAGGCAGAGTTGCAGAATATACAGGGCGGCAACTTAAGATAAAGGGTGATTTGAGATTTAATTTCTCACTGCATCCCTCCTTGAGTGTGCAGCGGGTTACATTTGAAAACTCACCCTGGAGCGAACAACCGAATATGTTTTCGATCGAGTCACTGGAAGTGAAAATAGACTTGATGTCATTAATTGATAAACAGCTGATTTTTGAAGAGTTGCATTTAAAGGGGCTGGCGCTGCTGGTTGAAAAAAACAGTGTGGGGAAAGCAAACTGGTTGTCTGGTGAGTCTGAAAAAATAGAACAGAAAGAAACAGTAACAAATGCGGAAAAGACACCTTTTAAAATGCCGGTTTCGCCAGTTTTCAGGCTGGTACGGTTTGACGAAATTCGTATTCAATACATTGATGTTAGTAAGAAGATTAAAACATCAATTGATATTGAAGTGTTGGATTTGTCCAACCACGTAATTAATGAACCGTTTACTTTTAATGCCAACGGTTTTATAAATGGTCGTCCATTTAATGTTTTGGGTGAGGCAGGAATTCAGTCAGGTTCTGAGACGAAGACAGAGGGCGAACCGCTAACGGTCAAGTTTGACGCTAATGTTCTTGATAGTGCTTTAACGGTTACTGGAGAAATAAAACAGCCGATTATTGAAGGCGGAATTGATATTGAAATATCGTTAACTTCTAAAGATATAAATAAATCTTTTGGTCTGGTAACCGGGCAGTCACTCGATCAGTATTCAGTCAATGTAGGCCAGGCTATTCCTCTTAAGTTATCAGCAAAGTTTTCTAATCTAGGAGGTAATTATGAGTTAAAGGACATTGATTTAAAAGTTGCAGATAGTGATCTTAAAGGAAAGGTATTGCTAGAGCTGAAATCTGAACGCTATAAATTACACGCTAATTTAGTCTCGAAAAAAATCAATGTAGATAGGATTCTGACAAAAACCGATAAACGTGATGTGATTGATAAAGAGAAGTCATTAGGCTTTCCCAGAATTGATCTTAATTTTAGTTGGTTAAATAAAGTTGATGCTGATATTCGATATGATATCGATCAGATCTTGATTGATACATTGTCAGTAGAGCATTTTTTAATGAGTGCGACATTGAATAAAAGACGGTTAAATATTGAGCGATTTGATTTTAATCATGGTGACGCCTTGTTTCGTAGTCAGATATCTATCGATGGAAGAAAAAGAAAGCCGGTGGCTAAGCTGGCGACTAAAATTAAAGCATTTGACTTGCTGGTATTGAATAAATATATAGATATAACCACACTGCAACAAGGTAGGTTGAATGCAGATATTAATATTAAAGGTGTGGGTGAAAATGTTAAAGCGTTAATTATGGATTTAAGTGGAAATGCACAGTTTCAGTTTGAGCGGTTGCAAGTGAGTCAGATTTTTAATAATAAAAATCATGATATTTATATTGAAAAGTTGGGGCTGAATTTTACTAGCATGGGCTCACCTGTAACATTCTCTTTGACTGGTGAGCTGGATAAGGAAAAAATCGTGATGTTTGGTGAAGTGCTGACTATGGCGTCGTTACTAAATAATAGAGCTACGCGTTTAGTGGTTAAAGCAAAGGCATTTGAGGCAAATATTAGTGCTGATATGGTTAGTGCAGAACCTGCCTTGTTGGAATTGATGCAGGCTGATTTATCGTTATCTGTTCCTTCATTAGATAAAAGTTTTGACCATATTGTGAAGATTTTTCCTGAAATGAAACTTGATCATAGTATTCCGGCGTTGCCGGCTAGCATTAATGCCCAATTGAGAATTTTGCGGAATAGTGCAGTCGCGAAAAACATTAAAATATTAATCGGTAAAAATGATTTGCAAGGCGAAGCTGCTATTGATGCGAGTGCGGATAAAATGCATGTATCGTTAGATTTATCTAGTGACTTACTTGATATTGATTCATTGTTTTCTTCTGTGAGTAAACAATCAGTTGATTCAGAAAAGCCATCAAAGACTGATAAAATATTTTCAACTGATTCGTTACCCTCTTTTAAATTTTTAAATGACTTTGATGCAGATGTTCGATATCGGATAAAGACACTGTCTGCTAATAATGAGAGTATCAACAATATTTCATTGGATATGGTTGTTGATGCTGGGGAGTTGCGGGTCAAACCACTTAAGTTGAATTTTGCTAAGGGTGAAATAAGCATTGATTTAGAATTGAGTGATCGGGATAAGTTGCAGTTTCAGCTGAGCAGCACAATTAAGAATCTTGAATACGATCGGTGGATGGCACTTTTGACAGTTGATGAATTTGCCAGAGGTGAACTCGATGCTGAAATTAATTTGCAAGGTTCTGGCGATTCCATAAGTGAACTTATGGCAATGTTGAATGGGCATGTCAGAGTGACGACTGAAGGTGGCAGCATGAATCCGGGTGCAATGCGATTACTTTCAAAAGACATTAGTTCTTTAATTCCGTTTACAGATAAGAGTGACAGGCAAAAGATTCGTTGTGCGGTTGCGCAATTTAATGTCGAAGATGGCCTGGCGAAAACACATGCGCTAGTTTTAGATACCGGTATCGTATCGGCTCTGGGGTCGGGTGAGATTAATTTAGCGACTGAAGAAATAGATCTATATGTCGCGCCTAGAACCAGGCGTACCACTGTTATGAAACTTGCATTGGTTCCACTTAATGTTAGCGGCTCTCTTGCTTCTCCAATAATCACAGCTGATTTTGCAGGCAGTACAATTAGTACAACTAAAACTGCAGTGAATATTGGTCTGGCTGTTGCTACTGGCGGTATCACGCTTTTAACGGAAGATCTGACCAATAAATTATGGGATGAATTTATTGACGATACTGATTATTGCGCGCTTGCACTGGCAGGCGAGCAGGTTGCTCCAGCTCGTATCAGATTAAAAATTGATGAGACAGAGACAGAGATTGATGTCGATAAGATAGATAGCGAGCATATTGAAGCGCTGGGTGATGATGTGTTCTAACTATTTTCTCAGAGGCGCCCTGATTTAATATGGTCGCCGTTATTAATGTTGTCAATCGTCCATTCGCCAACACTATAACGAATTAATCTCAGAGTGGGAAAACCGATGGCAGCCGTCATTCGTCTTACTTGTCGGTTGCGACCTTCTGAAATAGAAAGCTCTATCCATGATGTTGGGATGTTTTCGCGCACACGAATCGGTGGTGTGCGTGACCAAAGGTTTTCAGGTTCGGGAATTATTTCTGCTTTTGCCGGTCGGGTTAAACCGTCTTTGAGCTTCACGCCCTTTTGTAATTGAGTTACGGCCTCTTCGGTTATTTCGCCTTCAACCTGCACCCAGTAGGTCTTAGTCATTTTGTTCTTTGGGTCGGTGATTTTATTTTGCAGCTTACCGTCGTCCGTCAGTACAACTAAACCTTCGCTATCACGATCGAGTCTACCGGCGGCATAGACATTTTTTTGTTTAATGAAGTTGGCGAGTGTGGTGCGACCTTGCTCATCAGTGAATTGACAGAGAACATCGAAGGGTTTGTTGAAAAGTATAATCATGTCTGGTTATGTTTGTGGTTGGTTTCTGTTATTGGCTTTTAGCGGATAGTCAAATGATTTAAAAACAATTCACCACAGAGGCACAGAGGGCACAGAGAAAAACATATTATTGCTAAACGCGCCTACGGCGCGGTTAACAATATAACTCCCCGTGCTCTCTGTGCCTCTGTGGTGAAAAATGTTTTGACCGTTAGTCCATGGCCGTAAACAGGCGCTTCACTTATTATTATTTTCAAACAGGTTGCAAATTATACCAGCGCTCGCGTCGTCCTCTTGCCGCATCAAGACGATTAAACATGGTTATCATCGCGTCTTCGTTTATACCGTGCCAGCGCAGGTCGTTTTTTGGGCCTTTGAATTCGGCGTCAGTCACGATGGTGGTGAGCTGTTTGGTCATGGGTAAAATGTGCTGGTGTTGTTCAACTAACATCTGTATGCGTTTAGAGCCGCGGAATTTCATTTCTGAGATTTTCTCAACATTTTCCATAATGTGTTCGACGCCGGGATATTTTTTTAGCAGGTTCGATGCCATCTTGTAACCGATGCCAGGTATGCCCGGAATGTTATCCACTTTATCGCCAGCTAATGCCAATAGATCAGCAATTAATTCTGGTTTGACGCCAAAGTTTTTTTCGATATCTTTATAATGCAAAATTTTATTGCGTGCGTAATCCCACCAAACATCACCGGGGCGAAGTAGTTGTGCCAGATCTTTGTCAGCACTAAGAATGGTTATCCTGAATCCATCGGCTCTTAGGCGCGTTGCCAGTGTACCGATGATGTCGTCACCTTCAAATCGGTTGCTGGAAAAATCGGCGATGCCTGCGGCACGACAAAAATCACGGCAATGTTTGAACTGGCTTTTTAATTCGACCGGGGCAGGCGGGCGGTTGGCTTTGTATTCCGGAAAAATTTCACGCCGATATGAGTCCGTTTGTTTGGCATCAAATGCACAGGCGATATATTCAGGTTGTTCCAGTTCCAGCAGTTCGCGCAAAAATTCGGTGAAACCGTAAACGGCGTTGCAGGGATTGCCTTCGATATCGACGATGCTTTCATCGTAAACATGCCAGCCGCGAAAGATATAAATGCTGCTATCGACCAGGTATGCGTGTTTGTTTTTGGTAGTATTGTCTGACATGCGTAGAGTATTCTACGCGACTAAACGATTTTGTTATAGCACTCATGGGTGAGTTGGAAATGGTTGATCGAGCGAAAAGGTTGTTTTTAAAGCAGGGGTTATCGGGCCTGAGTGTCTGTGGCGTGGGAGCTATCTGGTCGGGAGCACTGCTTGGTGGAATGGAGAGTCATAAAACACCATTGTTGCCCGCTGATGAAAATGGCCTGCGTTTATTGGCAGGGCTGCATTCGCGTGTGATAGCCAGGTCGGGCGAACCTGTAATAAGGGGACAACGTTATGAGTGGCATGACTCACCGGATGGCGGCGCTTGTTTTGAGAAGGACGATGGCGGCTGGATTTATGTATCGAACAGTGAAGTATTCTTTTTCGGTGGTGTCGGTGCAATAGTGTTTGCAGCAGATGGGCAAATTCTTGATGCGTATTCTATATTGAAAAATACCAGTCGTAATTGTTCTGGAGGGGCGACACCATGGGGTAGCTGGTTGTCGTGTGAAGAAATCAATACGGGCAGAGTTTGGGAATGTGACCCAGGTGGTCAGAAAGAAGCCGTGGTTCGTCCGGCTTTAGGGGTTTTTAATCATGAAGCGGTGGCGGTTGATGCGCTTTCTCAGTATTTGTATTTAACTGAAGACAAAAAAGATGGATGCCTGTATCGCTTTATCGCTGAYCGGRAACAAAAAAATGGTTTTCCTGATTTATCCTCCGGTCGACTGGAAGTGGCGACCGCGACAAATAATACAGAGTCTGAACAAGGTGTTTTGAACTGGCAGCCGATACCGGATCCGTCGGCGAAAAAACAGAAAACACGTTACCAGGTGCCCACAGCGAAAAAATTTAATGGTGGTGAAGGTATCGCTTATTTTGATGGAAAAATAATTTTTACCACAAAAGGTGATAATCGTGTCTGGTCATACCATACATATACTAAAGAAATTGAAATYTTGTACGATATTAAAGATACATTAACRCCTATTTTAAGTGGWGTMGATAATGTCACGGTYTCGCAGCAGGGTGATATTTATGTCGCCGAAGAYGGCGGTGATTTACAGATTGTGGTCATCGCTGATAATGGCGCTATTTATCCGGTCGCCCAACTGGAGGGGCATGATGATTCTGAAGTTGCAGGATTAGCATTCAGCCCGGATGGTAAGCGATTGTATTTCAGCTCACAACGTGGCACAAATGGATTGCCCGGTGGTGGTATTACTTATGAAATTCGGGGGTTTTGAAATTGAGCGACTATAATTGAGAAGGGCCTCACAAAAATGCGCTATATAAAAGTGAACTATCGTTGTAAAATTTGCTCTTTAAAAGCGCCCTAAAATGAAATAACTAAATATGTCAGGAATATCAAAAAAAGCCGTTATCGAATTATCGAAGAAAGGCAGCCGCCTTTTTCGTAGCGGAGAGTTGGAAGCCGCAGAAAAAGTCTATCTGGAAGCCAAAGAGATTGACGAAGATAACCCCTACGTGCTGTCGGGTCTGGGTGATGTCTATCGCAAACTCAATCGTTTTGAAGATTCGGGAGCACAATACGATGCCGTATTGAAAAAAGACAATAATAATATTTTTGCATTACGTGGTGCGGGTGATGCCCGCCGCGGCATGAAACAACCGTTACAGGCGATTCCATTCTGGTTGCGCTACCTTGAGATTAATGAAAAAGACAGCCATGTCATGGTGCGCATCGCTGATGCATTTCACAAATTAGATGACAGTGACAATGCCATCGACTTTTATGAGCAATCACTGGTTATCAAGCCTTACGATCCTTTCGCGCTTTTAGGTTTGGGTAATGTTTATTATGCGCAGCATGATGATGAACGCGCGCTGGATTGTTTCGAAAAGCTATTGGCTAAAAATACGTCACATAACGTCGTACTGATGACCATGATAGGTAATATTTATCGTCGCCGTAAAGAGTTTGATCGCGCCATGGATCATTATGAAAATGCATTGGCGCTGGATCCGAAAAATAACTTTGCTTTGTTTGGCATGGGCGACTGTTTCCGTGGCCAGTTAAATATGGAAAAAGCGGTTTACTGGTGGGAAAAAATTCTTGATCAGGAGCCGGATAACCAATCACTCTGGACGCGTGTTGGTGATGCGCTGTTGTCACTCAATCGATTTGATGAAGCAGTAAAACACTATCATTCCAGTCTTAAAGTTGATCATGATCTTTATGCTCTGTTGGGTTTGGCGCGTGTTGCAACTAAACAAGGTGATTATGATAAAGCCTGTTATCACTGTGAGCAGGCGCTGGAAGTCGATAAAGATAATATCCGTGCCCTGGAAGAACTGGCGCGTATTTGTGATGCCGCGGGTTACACCGAAAAGGCGCAGGGCGCGCGCGATCGTATTTCTCACTAGCATTTTATTGAGCATTTTACTGATCATTTTTCAGGCTGTTTTGGTTGAGCGTTAACGAGATATGACTCATCTGGTTATAGTTAGTGCGCTTGTTGCCGTTGTTGGCCTGGTGTTTACTGTTATCGGTATTAAGCGATTATTTCAGCGGCGTATCGTAAATGGTATCGCTCTGGAATTTTCTGGTTTAATTTTTCTCGCGCTGGCAGCATCTTCATTTCTTCTGGCATCGAATCTGTATACCTATCAACGGCTGGTTTATGAGCAGCCAGTGGCTGAAATCTTGTTTCAACAGCTTTCTCCGCAAGAATTTCAGGCAGAGATACTGGCTTTGGATTCTCCTTTTAAGCAAACGGTAAACTTAAAAGGGGATGAGTGGCAGTTGGATGCGCAGGTCCTGTCGTGGAAGGGCGCCGCAACATTAATTGGGCTGGATGCAAATTATCGATTGCATCGAATCTCCGGTCGATATATTGATATTGTGCAAGAGCAGCAAAGACCAAGAAGTGTTTATTCGCTAGTAAAGAAACCCGCTTATATCGAAGACGATCGATTTGACCTGTGGCAGTTCGCTCACCAACACCAAAGCTGGCTGCAGTGGATTGATGCGGCGTATGGCAGTGCGGTTTTTCTGCCAATGACGGATGGCGCAAAATATAAAATCTCAATAAGCCGAACCGGCCTGATTGCGCGTCCTGCCAATGATGAAGCGCGTCAGGCGGTAAGTCGCTGGATTGGCTTATAGGTAATAAAAAAATGTTTACTCCACTCTCTGTACCCCCTTGTTTCTGTCGTTAATTGCGCTCATTTTCGTATAGCCCTAAATTAATACAGTTTATTTCCTGATAAACGCCTATAATGCGCCCCTTTTTCCCTATTTAAGAGAATTACCGTGTCCGCAAAAATTCGCAATATTGCCATCATCGCTCACGTCGACCATGGCAAAACCACACTGGTTGATAAATTATTAGAGCAGTCAGGCACGCTGGATGCGCGTAAAGCCCCCGGCGAGCGCATCATGGACTCTAATGACCAGGAGAAAGAGCGCGGTATTACTATCACCTCAAAAAATACGGCGATTGAGTGGAATGATTACCACATCAATATCGTAGACACACCGGGACACGCCGATTTTGGTGGTGAAGTAGAACGTGTACTCTCTATGGTTGATTCGGTTTTATTGCTGGTCGACGCCGTTGATGGTCCGATGCCGCAGACACGCTTTGTTACCCAGAAAGCATTTGCAATGGGTTTTACTCCGGTTGTTGTCATCAATAAAATTGACCGTGACGGTGCTAATCCTGATCGTGCTCTGGATTTAACGTTTGACCTGTTCGATAAGCTGGGCGCGACGGATGAGCAGTTGGATTTCGCGGTAGTTTATGCTTCGGCGATTAATGGTTATGCCGGTTTAGATGCAGAAGGTTTAACCGGTGGCGATATGACACCCTTGTTTGAAGCCATCGTTGAGCATGTTCCAGAGCCAAGCGTTGATCCTGATGGCCCCTTCCAGTTGCAAATATCGACACTGGACTATAACAGCTACGTGGGAATTATCGGCATTGGTCGTATTGCACGTGGTTCAGTTAAAACCAATATGGCAGTGAAAATTATTGGCGATGACGGCAAAGAGCGCGGTGGTCGTATCGGCCAGGTATTGGGTTTCCATGGTTTAGAGCGCGTTGAGATAGAAGAAGCTTTTGCGGGTGATATTGTTGCCATTACCGGTATCGATCCCCTTTCTATATCCGATACCATCTGTGATCCCAATGCAGTTGAAGCCCTACCCGCAATGACGGTTGATGAGCCAACCATTAGTATGACGTTCCAGGCTAACTCATCACCGTTCTCTGGCCAGGAAGGCAAGTATGTCACCAGTCGAAATATCTGGGATCGTCTGCAGCAAGAATTAAAGCATAACGTAGCATTGCGTGTAGAGCAGGAAGAAGGCGATAAATACAAAGTTTCGGGTCGCGGCGAATTGCATCTATCTGTGCTAATTGAAACCATGCGTCGTGAAAATTTCGAACTGGCGGTGGGTCGTCCCGAAGTGATTGTTCACGAAGAAAACGGCGTAATGGTCGAGCCGTATGAAGAGTTAACCGCTGATGTTGAAGTTGAGCATCAGGGTGCGGTCATGGAAGCACTGGGTATTCGTAAAGCGGATTTAAAAGACATGGTTCAGGATGGAAAAGGTCGCGTCAGACTGGATTTCATTATTCCTGCGCGTGGCTTAATTGGTTTTAGAACAGAATACCTTTCGATGACGCGGGGTACCGGCTTACTCTATAGCGTATTTGATCATTATGGCCCGGCTGTAAAAGACGATATTGGTCAGCGTGCGAACGGCGTGTTGGTTTCAAATGCGCGTGGTAAAGCGGTTGCTTACTCGTTGTGCCCATTGCAGGAGCGCGGTAAATTACTGGTAGGTAATAGTGATGAAGTTTATGAAGGACAGATTGTGGGTATTCACTCACGTGATAATGAYYTRGTGGTTAANCCSATTAAAMSNTAAGCMATTAACWAAYGTACGTGCMTCRGGWACMGATGAWGCNATTKNCMTTRWCGCCACMSATTAARYAMACMCTTGAGCARGCRYTWGARTTTATYGATGAYGATGARCTGGTKGAAGTAACACCGGAAAATATTCGTATTCGTAAAAAAGTACTAACCGAAAGTGCGCGTAAGAGTTCAGGTCGCGGTAAGAAGAAATAATTTTATTGTTACCCGTCATTGCGAGCGGAGCGTGGCAATCTCCAGCAGGCGATGCAATCGCTTAAAGAGATTGCATCGCTCCACTCGCAAGGGCGTTAATAAATAACCGCCCCTTCGGTAAACCCATTCTGGGTTACGCGATCGTATTCAGCATCTTTCTGTGCATACTTTTGCACAATTGAATTCCCGATATCATTCAACATTCGTGACATCTGCCGGCAGTTTTGTTGTGCTCGTACACTTTTAAAGGCGCCATTAATTTCTCTGGCGGCTAATAAACCATGGTTGCCATGATTTAATTCATGCTGGGTCAGAGCAGTGTTAAATTGATTAAAAACTTCGATAGTTTGTGTATCGGTCACGTATTCGCTTAAGGCAGGCAGGATGTAGATCACGCGAACATTAACCCGGCTATTTTGAAGTAGGCAGCCATGGGGTGATGACGTGGTTTGGTAGTTCCAGTCGATATACCAGTCAGTACGACCATTGAATGAGCTGTTACCCTGGCGAATGGGTGAATGCCGCATCAACTCGGATTTTATCTCATGGGGCGCGCCCGGTGAGATAAGGTAATACTTGTATTCGATACGCTCAATGACATCAGCAAAGGCATTCAAACCGGTTRGTAATAGCAAAAAACTAAAGATAATTCTCATAAGTGATATTTTATTCTTAAAGAGACCTTTGCACGATACGAAACAGGAGTAAATTTTCTTTCATTTTGTCATCCTCGAGTGTTTTTATCGGGGATCCAGCGCTTATAAAAGACAATGGATTCCCGATAAAAGCACTCGGGAATGACAGAAACTATATCGTGCAAAGGTCTCATAAAATTAAAACTATCTTTTAAATAACTTACCATTATCTTCTAACTTCTAACTTCTAACTATTCCTATGCCTTTATCTAAAAAACAAAA
>NVWZ01000024.1 GCA_002746365.1 Thiotrichaceae bacterium | reverse complement strand
GACAGACTCGCCGTCGATACGTGACGTTATTTTATTCCGCATATGCGCGTTGAAACTGAAAAGTCTGAGTAGAAAAATTTAAGGGCACCTCTATTAATTGCTTGTGCCCTCTGGCTTTACGACCAGTTCAGAATCAAGACGTGCTTTTGAAGCCAGGCTTATTGCCTGTCAAAAAAGCACAACGCAGAGTCTGGACTGGTCGTAAAGCCCCGCAGGGCGCGGCCTGAAGCATGTATCTGCTGCGTTATGAACCTTGAGAATGGAATAACCATTCTGCTGCGGCTCACGCCTTGCAGCTACACGCTTCAGGTCACGCAGAGGACATAAGCAATTAATAGAGGTGCCCTTAATTCAGAAAATACAATCAATACAGCTAACCCGAATGTGGAGTCAATGATGAAAAGTTTACTGATTATTGCAACCGTTACCTTTCTTACTATTTCTACCAGTATCAGTGCAGRCTGGGGACCTTTCAGCAACAAAAACAATAGCGACAATAATAATCGTTGGGATAACAATAATAAGATGTTCGGCGACATGATGAACGATATGATGGGGAACATGTCGGGTGATATGGATGTAGAGATTAAGTTCAAAATTCGCGGCAAAGGAAAAGGCAATGGTCGTGGAAATTACCAGGGGTATGGCAACCACAATAACGGCTGGAATTCTTACAATGGCTACTACAACCATTACGGCAATGGTCACAGATCATATGATTATCAGCCTTACTACCGTCAACCTGCACCTAATTACCGGAATAACCAGTACTACTATGCCCCCTCTCAACAGCCAATGCAGCAGGGAAATAAGTAAAACATTTTGAACAGCAGCGTACCAGGCTATTACTGGGTTGCATTGCCTGCTCGATAGTTTTGGAAAAGTCTTCAGCTTTATACAAGGCCGCACCCAGGGGTAAAAAACGTCTTAATAAGGCGAGTTCTGCAACAAAACTACCCAGCAGTCCCAGCGCACAGGCATGTGTTTACAGCGTGTCACAGGAACAAATCGCCTCATGTCCGATAACAACGTAAATATCCTTTCTTAAACTGCAATCCTTTCCGCTTGCTATGCATAGCGTTAACGGGACAGTGGTGTGAACTTACATCTTATTTCGGTCTTCATTCAGGCGGACTTCAATTCGCTGTAGTGTCTTTTCCATGTTATCAATTCGTCTTTCGATATCTTTAAGCTGGCCAATCTCACGTTCCTCTTCCTCTTCAATTTCTACCTCACCACGTGAGACAAAATAGGCTGAAAAACTGGCTGTCAACAACGAAAAGAAACCCACGCCAAACAATATAACCACAGCACCAAATACTTTACCTGCAACACTATGGGGCACAGTATCACCATAGCCTACAGTCGCAACCGTCACCCAGGCCCACCAGATGCCATCCCATACATTTCCGATACTCGGATCGATACCGGCGATAAGAAGCCCTGAGAGCAGGGTAAACGCCAGTGCCACCATCAAGACCGAGCCCAGATAATTTCGCGCCAGTACCTTACGCACAATGGCAGTCGCATTCAGTAGCAATGGAAGAATCAGCAGCAATCTAAGTGACCGCAATGCAACCGCGTAAGCACCGCCGCCCCACAGCAAAGGCACACCTGCACCGATAATCAGCAGGCTCATCCAGTTGCTCCGTAGATAACGTAATTTATTTTCTACCATGCTGGTGAGTAAAACCGTTTCGAACACAAAAAATAACCAGACCCCCCAGTCGGTAATCTGGTCAAACAGGTCAGAATAAATACCTCTGCCTCTCAGATACCATTCGACCAGTATCCAGATAGCCAGCAAGATCATCGGTACTTCGAAGCGACGCGCCCAACGCCGTGCCAGCATTGTTTCATCCGAAGCAACACCGGACAGACCGATCAGTAAATTGAAGTTAAAGTTAAACATGAATGTACAACAGCTCAGCAGATACGCGGTAATGGGTCATCTTCGAGTTCCTCCAATATGCGTTCCCCACCGATATCAGTCTCCATCAGTACATAGGGTATGTTTGAATCAATCTGTCCAATTATTGCAGCACCGACACCCTCTTCCAGTTCGTGCCATGTACTTAGTAATGCTTCTGATTCAGCCGGGTCCACCACTGCGACCACACGCCCTTCACAGGCAAGATACATAGGATCGTATCCAAGTATTTCACAAACTGATTGTACCGGATCACGTACTGGAAGGGTTTTCTCTGATAAGCGAACCCCCATACCGGTTGCACGATGCATTTCACAGCAAACTGTCGCAATACCACCCCGTGTCGGGTCACGCATAAAACGCAGGCCTTCATGGTTCAGTGCTGCCGTCGTTAAATTTAATACGCTGGCCGCATCAGACTGGATATCACCACGTAGGCCAAATTCCTCCCGTGCAAGCATCACAGCGATACCATGATCGCCGACCGGACCACTGACGATTATTGCATCACCGTGTTTAATATTTTTCATCGACATAACCTGTCCCTGACGAATACCGATGCCCGTAGTAGCAAGATACAATCCTCCACCTTCTCCTCGGCGCAACACTTTAGTATCACCGCAGACGACTTTGACACCAATTTCAGCGGCCGTTTCAGCCAGTGTTTTGATGATACGCTCCAGTATAACAATCTCCATGCCCTCTTCGATAAATGCATTCAAACTTAAATATTTTGGAATCGCCCCGGCAACGGCTAGATCATTTGTTGTACCATGAACCGCGAGTGATCCTATATTACCACCAGGAAACTCAAGTGGCTGCACGGTAAAACCATCGGTAGTGAACAACACATCACCCCCATTAAGTTCAATCGATACTGCATCGGCCTGTACGTCTAAATCCGGATTAGCTAGATAGCGAGCGAAGATTTCTTCAATGAGTTCACGCATGTAACGACCACCATTACCATGTGCTAATGAGATATGTGTGTCCTGCATCATTTACCTACCTGTCACTATTTTTACAACATGAGTATGTATTTACACATACCTTCATTAGATGAAATGAAAATATTAATGCCTGTATCCATACTCAATAACTTGCCCGAAACTGATTCCTGCATCATTGACCGGAATCAACTCAGGTAAACAAACCTTAAAGCCTTCGACAGATAATAATGTCATCGCCTTTTCACTTAATACCTTATTTTGAAATACACCACCGCAAAGACTAACCGTATTGATGCCGTGTTTCTTACGAAAGATTTTTGCCTGCTTTAAAATATTATGAGCCAGTGAGCTGTGAAAAATTGCAGACCGCTGACCAGGACTTAAAGTAGAATCTGTCATCTCAACAATCAAAGACTTCCAATTTATAATCAATAGCTTATTATCATCTTCTAAATCAATATCGATGAAATCATCCGCACCATTAGTCAAAGAAGAGCACAATGCTTCAAGTTCCATCGGTCCCTGACCTTCAAAACTCGCCTGAATTCGTACACCGGTTAACGCGGCCACAGCATCAAATAATCGTCCGACGGATGATGATTGAGGGGCATTGATTTTGCGTAACCATGCCTGCTTAAGCATCGGACCTTTCTCTGGAATTTGCTCATACGACTGCCCGATTTCCCAACACATAGCCGCCGCACTACGCCACGGTTCACGTCCGGCTTTATCCGCACCCGCAAGATAAAATGGTTTCAAGCTGGCAACACGTTTCCATTCACCCGGTTTACCTAAAAAAGTTTCGCCGCCCCATAAAGTTCCATCTTCACCATAACCGACACCATCCCAGGTAAATGCCAGAATAGCTTCATCAGCTTGAACGGCAGACTCACATTCGTAATAAGAGGCAGAAGCATGTGCATGATGATGCATCACACTGCGCACGGGTAATTTTTGTTTATTGGCCCAGCGAGTGGTGGTGTAACCAGGATGCGCATCACAAATTAATTGTTCTATTTTGACACCGTACAGATCTTGTAAATCTTTAATCGTGTTTTCAAATACATCAACACTACGAGGTGTGTTCATCTCGCCGATATGCGGCGAAATGACCGCACGATTTTTCCAGGCTAGCGTCACTGTGTTCTTCATCTGCGCACCCACAGCCAGTACCGGATGTGCCAATTCAAACGGTAGCACCATTTCTAGTGGCGCAGAACCACGACCGATTCGTATCGGTCTCGGTTTGTTTGCAATCGTTCGGAATACCGGGTCATCAGCAGGTCGTTGTATTGGCCGATTATGATGAAGGCAGGCATCGGCAACATGCTTAAGTCTTTTTTCAATCTGTAGATTATCAATCAATACTGGTTCACCACTGATATTTGCAGAGGTTACTACCAGTGGTCGACCAAACTCATTCAATAAAAGATGATGCAAGGGACTGTATGGCAACATGATTCCCACTTCATTTAATCCCGGTGCAATCTGTTCAGATAATATTGTACCCTGTTTTTTAGCAACCAGTAAAATAGGCCTGGCTGGCTGCAACAAAAAAATTTTATCTTCTGCTGTTAATAAAACATACGACTCAGCTACTTTACAAGGATTTTCTACCGGCGCCGGGAACATGACTGCCAGAGCTTTATCCGGGCGCGGTTTATTATTTCTTAAACGAGATACGGCTTCAGTATGGGTGGCATCACACATCAGATGATAACCACCGATGCCTTTAACAGCAACAACTCTTCCCTGATGTAAGGCCTCAACCGTATTTTTTAGAACTGCGTCATTATCATTACAAATCGTCTTATTAAGTTCGGCGGAGTTACTATGAAAAACCAGCGAAGGCCCACAATCTGAACAAGCTACAGGCTCAGCATGAAAGCGTCGATTATTTGGGTCTTCATACTCAGCGAGGCAAGATGGGCATAATACAAAATCTGCCATCGTTGTGTTTGGGCGATCATAAGGCAGATGACGTATCAAGGTATAACGCGGACCACACTGAGTACAATTTATAAACGGGTAGCGATAACGACGATTATCCGGATCATTTAATTCTGCCAGACAATCATCACAGAGATAGAGATCATTCGGCACACTGATATTTGCCTCACCCAGAGTCTCACTTTCAAGAATATCGAATGACTCATACTCAGCTGTATCCGATCGTTTATCTGATTCAAGTTTAGGTTTGGCTAACGGTGGTTTTTTATCGAATATCTCAGTAAGAAAATGTTCTATATTTTTAGACGAGCCCTGTGCATGGATTTCGACGATACCCACACAATTTCTTACCCAGCCGGTAAGTTGATGTTCGGTTGCCAGTCGATAGATGAATGGGCGGAAACCTACGCCCTGAACCTGGCCGGATAATGTTATTTTTCTGGCAGAAATATCCTGATTTGTTTGGGGATTATTTTTTAAACAAGTGTCCATATCAATCCTTCAGAATTGGGTTAAACCTGTTATGTTCTGGCATCGAGGAATACAGGTAGGTACCACTCTGTAGGAGCGGTTTGCAAACCGCGATTACCCGCATATTTAAGAACACGACGATAAATAATATAGCATCCAATGCTCACCCAACCGCTTTCTTTTTAACCTCTACCGGCTCACGCATCCCACCTGCCCACCATATACGGCACGCCCCCTCATCCGATACCATACAGGGGCCAATCGGGTTTCTCGGTATACACGCCGCACCAAATAACCGGCATTCATTAGGATATATCTTACCCAGTACAACCTGTGCGCAGTCGCAGCCCGGTGGCATCTGACCTGCACGTTTACGAGCATCATCAGCATAAGACGGAAATATTTTTCTGGCATCGTACTGACTGTAACTTTTTTCCAACATGTAGCCCGATTGTGGAATGATGCCGATACCCCGCCAGTTAGCATCATAAACTGTCATCGCTTTATTCAGATGTAACTGCGCCGATTTATTACCACCGGCTTTTACCAGCTCGGGATAACAGTTGTCTAGAAAGTAACGTCCTTCGTTTAGCTGGCGTAACGTTGAATACATCGCAGCCAGCAAACTCTCTGGTTTAAAACCGGCAACCGCTGCAGGAATGTTGTGTTTTTCTACAACAAACTCCCACTCCTCCGGCCCCATGATTGTAGCGACATGACCCGGTGCAATCAGCGCGTCAAAACCAGCCTCACCCGACTCCAGCAACATAGCCACTGCCGGCCAGGTCAAACGACCGGATAACAAAACCGATAAATTATCAGGTACCCCTTCTACCATCATCGCGGCTACCGGTGCTGTGGTGGTTTCAAATCCAGCCGCAAAGAATACCACTGCTTTTTCCAAATTCTGTTTTGCGATACTGACCGCTTCTGTCGGTGATGCGATCGGGCGTATATCAGCACCCTGCGCTTTTGCCTGCTCCAGTGTACGCGCCGATTTTATATCACCACGGACTTTTGGTACATTGACCGGCACACGCAACATATCACCAAAAGCCACCAGGATAATATCTTCATTCAGCGCCAGTTGTATGGCTTCAAATATATCTTCTTCCGGACAGATACACACCGGGCAACCCGGCCCCGGAACCAGTTCGATATAGTCAGGTAAAGCTTTACGTAATCCAGCCATAGTGATCGAGCGTTCATGACCACCACACACATTCATCAGTTTTATCTTGTCTTTTTTATGCGGTAGCGCATGGATGCGTTCAAGCCATTGTTTAGCCGAATTCAGCATAACTAAATATGCACCTCCTCATGCGTATGGTGGTGATGACCAGTAACGGGATGCTGCTGTAATGCTCTCTGACGAATTTCAATCTGCTGGTTTATCCAACTAATCCATTTCAACATCCCTGATTTATCTTTTGAAGAAAGTTGCATCACCGGCGCAGTACTGGCGATATCACGCAGGTAACCTTTTGCTCTCTCAGGTTTAAAATCATCGAGTATCGGTAACAGGTCACTCTTACTCAGCACAACCAAATCGGAAGCACGAAACATGACCGGGTATTTAGCCGGTTTATCATCACCTTCTGGTACTGAGAGCAAAGTAACATTTAAGTGCTGTCCCAGATCAAAACTTGCCGGACAAACCAGATTGCCAACATTCTCAATGAAGACCACATCAAACTCTGAAAGATCGAAATGATGTAATGCTTCATGAACCATATGTGCATCGAGATGACAGGCACTGCCAGTAGCAATCTGAATCGCCTTGACGCCAAGTTTACGGATACGTTCAGCATCGTTTTCAGTTTCCAGATCACCTTCGATAACGGCAATTTTTAAACTGTTATCGAGCTGTTGAATCGTCGCTTCGAGTAAGGCTGTTTTTCCTGCACCGGGCGATGACATTAAATTAATCGCTAGTACATTATGTTGATCAAAATGGTTTCGGTTATGTGAGGCTGCGTGATCATTCTCATGTAACAGGCTACGAAGAACAGTAACCGCTTCTTTACCACTTTCAGTTTTATGAAGTTTACCGCCGGCTTTTATTAGACCTTCGTTGCCAGGGGTTATATTGCATCCGCATGTATCACACATTAATATACTCTCCGAATAGATTCGTTTTTCTAACTCGCTGTTGATGTTTAAATAGTCGATTGCAACTATTACTTACAACTCCGTTTTTTCTTTTTCCAATTCAACGCTCATCAACATCATCTCGTCACCACTAACCAGTTCTGTTCTCCAGTCACCGCATTTTTTACAGATTAATTTGTTTGGTAAGACTTCAGATTCACTGCCACATTGCATACATTTAACCCGTATTGGCAATAGTTCTATAACCAGCTCTGAATTTTCTGCCACCGTTCCGATGCAGGCCAACGGATAAGCATTTTTTAATAACGGAGCCTCAACACCCGATAACGGACCAATAGCAATAATAATCAAACTAACACTTTGCGCATTACGCTCTAGAGCAATATCTTCAACTTGATCTATCAACGATTGACAAATAGCGAGCTCGTGCATCTATGGTTGCTCGGCTGCCAGCATCTCGTCATATAATTCCCACGCAGTCTGCGCTTCCTGCTCTGATATTTTCTGAATAGCGTAACCGACATGCACAACAATAAAATCTTCCACTTCTAAATCATCTTCTTGCATCATAAAAAGACTGACATCACGCGCTACACCTTTCGCTTCACAGTGCGCGGTAAAACCATCTATTGATTTAATCTGCATAGGTATGCCTAGACACATAGCAACACATCCGAAAGATAATTACTTGATTTATATTTAACTTCACAAAAGACACAAACAAGTTGACGTAAATCAATAAGTAATACGGCTGTTTCTTATAATAATTATATGAAAGTAACGGGGTAGATTGATGACAGATAATGAAACATTAATACTGGGGATTGGCAACACCTTGCTTACAGATGAAGGCGCTGGTATACATGCGCTAAATCGTCTTCAATCAGACTATTCTAATATACAATCAGATATACCAGATTTAAACTTCATTGATGGTGGCACGCTTAGCTTTACGCTTGCCGTATGGATTGAGGACTGTGACAACCTTATCGTTTTTGATGCCACAGAGTTACACCAACCTCCAGGAACTGTAAACGTTTTTGTAGGTACAGACATGGACACATTTTTAGGCACCACAAAACGCAGTGCACACGAGGTCGGCCTAATCGACTTAATGGATATAGCACGACTTACCGATCATCTTCCTGAAAAACGCGCTCTTATAGGTATACAACCAGACAAGATGGGCTGGGGAATGGRGCCTACACCGACGGTGCAACTAGCACTTGGAAATGCTGTCAATGAAGCGGTGAAATTATTAAAGAAATGGCAAAAAGTTAGCACAGGTCAAGACCTTTCTGCTGCGTAATATTATTGTAATACTAGATTAATCTATTATTACAGAAATAGTACCCCACGCTAAATTGTTCATTGCTTGTGTGGTCAGCAGAACCCTGTGTCTAACAGTGAGTGAATAAATCATGACTGAAGCAACCATTCCGGTGACAGGCGAGATTAAATTTAACATTCAGTTCAGCAACGAGTTGACACAGAATGTTAAGCCGTTATTACACGAAATCAAACATGCGCTTGATGCGCTTATAGAAACAGGTAAAACCGGCATTATCGATTTACGCAGTATCCCGCTCGCCTCTGGAGAAGAAGACAAAATTTTAAACACACTGGGACAAGGTGAAGTGCTGGCTCAGATGAACACGCTAGGCTTAAGCGAAATCGTCGAAACACAATATGCTGGCGTGTGGCTTGTTACACACTATAACGACGAAGGTAACATCATCAGCCGTTTTATTGAAATAACAGCAATGCCCGAAATTCTTTGCTCACAGACTGAAGATATTTTGTCTGCCTATAGCCGTATTACCGAAATTTTAGATTAAAAATATAAGTCGTCAGTGGAGAAACAAAAATGACCAATGATTCTATTAAAGATAAAACACTGGGCGAGGTCATGCGAAGCCAGGGTGTTTCGCGTCGAAGCTTTCTGAAGTTTTGCGCTGCCACTGCTTCGATGATGGCAATGTCTCCCGCGATGATTCCAAAGATTGCGCACGCATTAGAAAGTGCCAGAAGGCCCTCTGTTATCTGGTTATCTTTTCAGGAATGTACCGGTTGTACTGAATCTCTGACACGCGCCCACACGGCAACGCTTGAGAGTCTAATCTTTGACTATATCTCACTGGACTATCACCATACTTTACAGGCAGCTTCCGGTCATGCAGCAGAAGAAGCACGCAAAGCTGCAATGGATGAAAACTGGGGAAAATATATTCTCGTTGTCGATGGCTCTATACCAACACTTGATATGGGCTATTCTACTATTGCAGGTATTAGCAATCTGGATATGTTTATACAAACAGCAGCAGGCGCGGCGGTAATTATTTCAGTCGGTACCTGCGCCGCTTACGGCGGCATCCCACATGCATATCCAAACCCAACCGGGGCATATTCAGTTTACGACATTATTAAACAGTACGGCAAAGATCAACTCGATGGTATTTCATCAGCAACATTGGCAAAAGTAGGTAAAGGTTCTGTAGCCAACACCCCCATTATTAGCGTGCCTGGCTGTCCACCTATCCCCGTGGTTATTACCGGCGTACTGACCCATTACCTGACCTTCGGTACCATTCCAGAACTGGATCATCTCGGTCGTCCCAAAGTATTTTATGGACAGAGCATTCATGATCGTTGTTATCGACGGCCTTTCTATGACAAAGGTCTATTTGCAGAAACCTTCGATGATGAAGGCGCAAAAAAAGGTTGGTGTCTATACAAACTTGGCTGTAAAGGTCCAACGACTTACAACGCCTGCGCCACTACCAAATGGAATAACGGCACCAGTTGGCCAATTGAAGCTGGACACCCTTGCCTGGGTTGCTCGGAACCTGATTTCTGGGATGGCGGCGGTTTCTACAAAGCCCTTTCCATGCCAACTGAAAATATTACTCAAACAGCTATCTACACAGCGGCTGGTGCAGTCGCTGCGGGTGTTGCACTGGGCGCGATGAATAAGAGTAAAAAGAATGATGCAGTTTCTGCACATAGTGAAACCACGATTAACGATCTGGAAAAATAAATGAGAATTAAACGTGAGGAGTAAAACATGAGTGAAATAGAATTCCTGAACTGGGTACGTGGCCCCGGTTTTCAGATCGCGATAATAATCTTTATTGCTGGCGTGATAATACGATTTGCTGAAATATTATTGCTGGGTCGTAATAAAAATTTAGCCGAAGCGAAAGGCTCCGAAATGAGCAGCGGATTACGCACTATTGTTACAAGATCGATACCCGATAAAGAGACATTTAGACGATCTACATTCACTCTGGTTGCAGGCTATATTTTTCACATCGGTCTTTTCGTAACAATATTTTTATTTGCACCTCATATCCTGATGTTTAAAGATATTATCGGATTTGGCTGGCCTGCCCTTCCCACACCGGTCGTCGATGCCATGGCAGTAGTCACCATTATCGCCTTACTCGCCGTACTGGTGCATCGTATGCGCGATCCTGTGCTTAAATTTCTTTCTACCCGCGAAGACTATCTGGTATGGCTGGTTACGATCGCACCCTTAATCACAGGTTACATGGCTTTTCATCGCATTGGCACAACCGCGCCAACCCTGCTGGCAATTCATATTCTCAGTGTGGAGCTATTACTCATTATATTACCCTTCACCAAATTGATGCATGCTTTCACCATCGCACTCTCACGTTGGTATGGCGGTGCCATTTCCGGATACAGAGGAGTTGAGTCATGAGTGCTTCGTTAGATAAAGGCATCAATGCCCTAAAAGAACAGGTCGATTCTACCGTCGCGGCTTTCTTCAGTAGTTGTACACATTGCGGCATGTGTGCCGATGCCTGTTTGTTTTACACAGAAACAGGTTACCCGACTGCCACCCCCATACATAAGACCGAGCCATTACGTCGTATCTGGAAATCCGAATATACCTTGATGGGACGTATCGGAAAATTGTTTGGCCTRACTAAAAAAGTGGATGATGAGCTACTGACTAAATGGGAAACACTGGTCTATGACAACTGCACATTATGCGGGCGATGCTCGATGGTTTGTCCAGCCGGTATCGAYATCACAYTAATGATAAGAAAAACACGTGAAGGTATGGYRGCCGCAGGTCATGCYCCAGAAGGTTTRATYRGTGCSACYAAACGTGCRATYACWATCGGTAGYCCYATGGGTGTMAARYTTCCTGCACTGCAAGCACAGATTAAACACGTTGAAAAGGATACCGGTTTGAAAGTTCCTCTCGATGTCGWAGGGGCTGAATACATGCTGTTACTCTCTTCGATGGAAATAATGAATTTTCCAGAATTCATCGAAGCCACTGCGAAGATATTTAAACATGCCGGTGTTAGCTGGACAATATCATCCGAAGCCTTTGAAGCCACCAACAGTGGTATACAAATTGGTGTCTCGGATATCGCTGCCGAACTGGTACAACGCATCGTCGATGCGGCCGAGAAATTAAAAGTGAAAACGGTTATCAGCCCCGAGTGCGGACATGCTTACATGGCGATTCGTTGGGAAGGTCCGAACCTAATCGGTAAAAAATTCAACTTTAAGGTACGACACATCCTCGAAGTCCTCGACGAACTTCGTAAAGATGGCCGATTAATCATAACCGGTAAGGAAGAACAACGTCTCACCTATCACGACCCCTGTCAGATCTCCCGCCGTGGCGGTGTCATCGACCAACCCCGTCGATTAATCAACCTGTTCTCAGACAACTTCGTCGAAATGCCCGATGCGGGCAAGATGAACTGGTGCTGCGGCGCGGGTGGTGGTGTGAGTGCCAACGAGCGTGCTGATGAAGTTCGCCTCAAAGTATTCCAGCGCAAGAAAGAGCAATTCGATGAAGTTAAACCTGATGCCATCATAAGTGCCTGTTCAAATTGTCGCATTCATCTCGAAGACGGGCTGGAGGAATACAATATGGATATTCCGTTGATGAGTCTGACTGAAACGATTGCGGAACACCTGGCAGACAAATGAACAAATATTTATTGAGGATAAATCATGAGTGAACGAATAGTCGTCGACCCGATAACACGAATCGAAGGTCRTCTGCGAATAGAAGCCCAGATGAATGGCAACAAAATTGAAAAAGCCTATTCGTCCGGCACCATGGTGCGGGGTATCGAGACCATATTAAAAGGACGAGATCCACGAGATGCATGGGCCTTTGCACAACGTATCTGTGGCGTATGTACATTAGTACATGGCCTTGCCTCTATCCGTTCGGTAGAAAATGCACTGGATTATAGTATTCCAAAAAATGCTGACCTCATCCGCAACCTGATGAGTGGTGCACAATATATTCATGATCATGTTATGCATTTCTATCACCTGCATGCACTTGACTGGGTAGATGTTGTATCTGCTTTGAGTGCTGACCCAAAAGCCACTTCAGAACTTGCACAGTCGTTAAGCAGTTATCCAAAATCTTCACCCGGTTACTTCGCCGACATGCAAAAGAAACTGAAAGGTTTTGTCGAATCCGGTCAACTAGGTATTTTTGCAAACGCGTATTGGGGACACCCGGCTTACAAATTGCCACCCGAAGCAAACTTGATGGCAGTGTCGCATTATCTGGAAGCGTTATCATGGCAGCGTGATGTCGCACGTTTGCATACCATCTTTGGTGGTAAGAATCCACACCCTAACTTTGTTGTCGGCGGCGTTCCCTGCGCCATTGATTTAAATTCCGACTCTGCCATCAATGCAAAAAAACTTTCACAGGTACAGGACATCATCAAGCAGATGATGATGTTTGTCGATCAGGTTTATGTACCCGACACACTAGCAATCGCAGGATTTTACAAGGACTGGACAACTCGCGGCGAAGGGCTAGGTAATTTCCTGACCTTTGGCGACTTCCCCTCAAATGGAATGAGTGACCCTGGCGGGTTTATGATACCTGCCGGTGCAATTTTAAACCGTGACCTCAGTACCATTCACGACGTTGATATAAATGCAGCTGATGAAGTCAAAGAATACATCTCGCATTCCTGGTACGATTACGAAGCTGGCAAAGACAAGGGGCTTCACCCATACGATGGTGAAACCAATCTGAATTACACTGGACCGAAACCGCCCTACGATCATCTCAATGTCGACCAGTCATACTCATGGTTGAAATCTCCGCGCTGGAAAGGACACGCCATGGAAGTGGGTCCTCTGGCGCGTGTATTGATGTTGTACGCAACCGGTCACGACCAGGCAAAAGAACTGGTAGACATGACACTGAACAAACTCGATGTTCCCATCACTGCTCTATTCTCTACACTGGGCAGGACAGCCGCTCGTACACTGGAAACTAAAATCATCGCTGACTCAATGCAGGGCTGGTTTGATGAGCTAATCATCAATATAAAAGCCGGTAACACAAGAACATTCAATGAAGTTTACTGGCAGCCATCTTCATGGCCTAAACAGGCACAAGGTGTCGGCTTTATGGAAGCACCCCGCGGTGCACTTGCTCACTACATCGTTATCGAAGATGAGATTATAAAAAATTATCAGGCAGTAGTACCAACCACATGGAATGCCGGCCCCAGAGATGACAAGGGGCAACCTGGCGCTTATGAAGCGGCACTCGAAGACAATCACACATTGCACGATGTTAAACAACCAT
This sequence comes from Thiotrichaceae bacterium, assembly GCA_002746365.1. GTDB lineage: Bacteria > Pseudomonadota > Gammaproteobacteria > SZUA-229 > SZUA-229. The sequence continues at coordinate 26,113 of NVWZ01000024.1, read as the reverse complement.
TAGAAATATTACGCACCATTCACAGTTTTGACCCCTGCCTGGCTTGTGCAGTACATCTAACCGATCCTGATGGTGAAGAAATAATTAAGGTAAAGGTACAATAATGAAAACCATACTCTCATTTATAATTTTAGTGACGCCATTAACGGTTCTGGCACACCCTGGGCACGGCATTGAACAACAGGCACATGGTTTTTTACATATTGAACATCTGCTTTTATTGATAACCATAGCCGTAGTTATCATTTTCAATAAAACCTCTAAATAATATGCAGGAGCGGATTGTAATCCGCGATGAAGGTTTAGCCTAAGCCAATCGCAAAAAAATATATTAATTCTGATATTTCCAGGTTTTTTCAAAAATATTTCATTGTGCTCGATATAATCTGGTAAATTTCGACAGACATGACGAACAACAACGATAATGACACATCATCTTGCCCCTGCGGTAGCGGGACTCTCTTTAAGGTATGTTGCCAACCTTATTTGGAGAAAAGTCAGGCGGCGCCTACCGCAGAAGCCCTCATGCGATCTCGCTACACGGCCTTTGTCCAGTACGATGAAGACTACCTTGGTTACAGCTGGCACCCTGATAATCGACCAAAAGTCATGCACTTAAACGCCGAAACAAAATGGCTGGGTTTGAAAATCATTAATACTGTAGACGGAAACATAGATGACAAAACCGGTGAAGTTGAATTTGTCGCAAGGAGCAAAATTAACGGCAAGGCCAGTCGTTTACATGAAAACAGCCAGTTCGCTCGATTTGAAAATCGCTGGGTTTACACAAAGGGTAAACTTTCGAATAAATAGTCGCTTTTTTCAGACCGATTGAACAGTTTGAGCTACACTTGTACGAGTAGGCATCGCACTACAGGGAGCCAGGGTACCTCTGAACAAGTACCATAAATTTATAAAAAAACACCACAAAGCTCATATCAGTATCATGAGAGAAATATCTATCATATTGTCGAGTTCAGCCCTGCTATTTGCTTCTTCAAGCATCCTGAGCCAGACCGCCGATTATACGACCGACAGGAACACTTCCTTCGGCGATGGAGGCTTCGCTGACGCTATAATCGCACCACAGACCACGGCAACTCAACTCACTAAAGAGGCCAGACAAACTGAAGGCACGCTGATACTGGCAAAAGTTAATTCACAAACTCCCGATAGCATTGAACCATTAGACACATTCCCTGAAATTCTGCCCAACCCTTCTCAAGGTGAAAAAAAGGTAGTCATTAAAACGGTTGAGCCTGTCACCACAAAGCCGTTAGTTGATACAACTTATTTTTCAGATGAAGAACTAGCCCATCTTCGCCAGTTATTTTTAAAGGCTGAGAATGCAATAAAACGTAAAAATGATGCGCAATATTTTCTACTCACCGAGCAGTTAAAAGAGTACCCACTCTACCCTTACCTTCAATACCAGTGGTTAAAAAAACATCTGGGCAGTGAAAGACGGATTAAACATTTTCTGAATGAACACCCGTCTTCACGTTATGCAAAAAAACTTAAACGCCACTGGTTACATAGCTTGGCAAAACGCAAACAATGGTCATTGTTTTTAGAGTTTTACAGCACAACCAGTGAAACTAAATTAAATTGTTATTATCACCGCGCACAATACAATACCGGTGCAAAACAAGCTGCACTGCAAGGTGCAAAAAAATTGTGGGTTGTCGGTAAGTCACAACCCCGTGAATGTGACCCGCTATTTTCCAAATTAAAAAAGTCTAAGCTGTTTACTCAAAATTTACGTTGGCAACGATTTGATGCAGCACTACGAAATAATAAAACCAGCCTGGCAAGTTACATTCTAAACAATATGCCAAAGCACAACCATGCCAGCGCACAGTTATGGTTGAACCTGCACCGTAATCCTTCTCGCTATATACCCATATTTTTAAGTCAGCCAAAGACAGCTCAAGCCCCRTTGATGTTCRGRCATGCTATCGACAGACTGGCAGRTAAAAATATAAACGAYGCCATCAAATTGTGGGATGCAAACAAACAACACTTCAATCTGGATCAAACGCTTGCAGACAAGCTTGAAAGAAGACTGGCACTAAAACTGGTTTTCGAGCGTGAAACCGGTGCCTATGATCGACTCGGTGCACTAGACAGTCACAATAATAGCAGCAGAACCTGGCGTGTRCGCATTGCCCTGACAGAACAGAACTGGCCAAATGTACTGACTGCAATACAGGCATTAAACAACGAAGAGAAAGCACAAGAAAAATGGCAATACTGGCTGGCTCGTGCCTATATCGAAACAGATAAGGTTGTAATGGCACAAGCATTACTTGTTGAACTATCYGCTAAACGAAGCTTTTATGGCTTCCTGGCAGCTGACAAAGTAAACAACATTTACCAGTTAKCTAATAATCCAGTCAATGTCACACAAGATGAGATAACAGAACTTAAAAACCGTGAAGAATTTCATGTCGCATTTGAATTCATGGTTTTAGATAAAAAGAATGAAGCCAAGTTACAGTGGTGGCACGCCACCCGTGATTTAAACAAAAAAGAAATTATTATTGCAGCAAAATTAGCACAAAAATGGCAATGGGATGAGATTGCTATTTTCACCATTGCTAAAGCCAAACATTGGGATGACATCGAAATGCGCTTCCCGATTAGTTATGCCGATAAAGTTCACAAAAACTCAGCCCAACAAAAAATCAACCCGGCTATTTTATTTGGCCTGATACGTCGTGAAAGCGCCTTTAATGAAAAAGCCTACTCACCAGTCGGTGCACGGGGTCTAATGCAGATTATGCCACGAACAGGTAAACAGATAGCCCGACATTTTAATGAACGCTGGCGAGGAAACAAGAGCCTGTACAACCCTTCCACCAATTTGAAGTATGGGGCTTATTATTACCAGAAACTTTTAAACCAATTCGATGGTCACTATGCGCTGGCACTAGCTGCATATAATGCTGGACCATCACGTGTAAAAAAATGGTTACCTGAGACAGAATCGTTACCTGCCGACATCTGGATTGAAACCATTCCGTTTCTTGAAACTCGTGAGTACGTTTCAAATGTCTTAGCTTATGCGCTGATTTACCAACGGCGAATCCAGTCTGATGAATTGTCCATGAATGACTTCACTCGTGACGTATTACCTCGTACTGTCACACCCTGATAATTACACCATAATATATCAAACCTGAATTAATATAACGTTGTCATTTCCACAACACTTGACCGGAATGTGACACATTTTTAGTACTCTGGATATTACATTCACAAACATCGAATTACTATAATTACCGCCTCCTCACTCAGAACAAACACTAAGAACGCCCACACCATAAGCTTTTAATCGTTTATACAAGCAAACGTTTATTCAGAAATGAACCCGCTATTATTTTTTTACTTACTGGCATGCATATTGCTATATGTCTATTAATGGCAAGTCTTTAATTGATATTGTCAGCCAAACGAAACTAAAAACAAGAGAAATAAAAAATGAAAAGCAAAAAAAACAATGCTAAAGAAACGTTAAATATTGAGATAGCGGCGTGGTCACTTATCATCGGTGTTATATATATAGTTACAAAAGTATTTTCTTAAAACTATATAGGAAACATCATGATTATTAAATTTATTGTCCACCAGCTCAACAAAAATATATTCATCAAGGAAATGATATGTGGACAGTTAAGTGTAAACCCAACAATGATTCTCAGGCCTGGCTAACATTAGAATCATACGAAAATAAATCACAGGCATTACTTCATGCTGCCCGTGTTTCAGGTCAATATTTCAAGGTAAATGTAATCGATCCCGACTACAATATAATTTGGAGAAATAAAAACTAAGAACCAAGACCTAAGAGCCAGGACACCTCTGAACAAGTATTATAAATTCGTGACCCAACTGCCCAGGCATATAGTTTCTCTGCTATAACGTTGATTAGATCAAATTATTTTCTAATAGTTTAGGTTAATTATTCACCAGATAATGCACACTAAATAGCTGATTTTTATCTACCCACGATTTTTTTATTTTAAAACCAGCTTGCTCTACTAGCGCTTGAAAGCTACCAATAGAATATTTATGTGAATACTCGGTAAGAATAGACTGATCTTTTTTAAAGTTTAAGGTTTTATCTTCAATCATAACTTGCTGATCGCGCAAACTGATTAGATGCATTTCGATTCGAAACTGCTGTTCATTATAAAAGGCATAATGTTGAAATTGATTCAGTTCAAAGTTAGCACCTAGTTCCCTATTAATTCTTACTAGTAAATTTTTATTAAATTTTTCAGTAAATCCACTCTTATCATTATAAGCAGCGTTTAAGATCTTCGATTTTTTATGTAAATCGACACCAATCAATAAGCCTCCTGCCTCACCGACCATCGCTTTGATTTCNTTTAATACTGAAACCGCCTGCTCWGGTRCAAAATTACCAATTGTGGARCCYGGAAAAAAAGCGACTTTATTTGTCGCACTGACGTGACAGGGCAATTTCARMYTRCCAGTAAAATCCGCACAGATTGCGTGTACATTTAACCAGGTAAACTCAGCKGCCAGTTTTTKYGCYTCWSCCTGYAAATATWRTTTTGAAATATCWAYRGGTARRTACGCKATYGGTCTAAGTGCATCGAGTAATAAACGCACCTTATAACTATCGCCACTTCCCGGTTCAATCAACAGACAATCTTTACCTAACTCGTCCACAATATCATCGATATTATCTCGGATAATGCTTACTTCAGTGCGTGTTGGGTAATATTCWTCACTATTACATATTTCTTCAAATAAACGCGAACCTGTCTCATCATAAAAATATTTGGGWGAAATATAAGGTTCGACAGCAGATAAACCTTGAATAACATCGGAACGAAAGTCTGCTATTTCCGGGTGTTGATCAAAAAACTGATAACGTTGTAATGAAGAATCTATCATGAATACTTTANNNGTTTTTNNNCATTGTACATTGCAACACTATCGCAGTCATAATGATGGTGCAACTAAAGTCGCTAGTTTATTAGCTCTTGCCTTTGCCTAATGTCGAAATCAAGGCATTTAAAGAACATCATATTACGTGTAAGCTATGGACATAATTAATAAGAAATATTCATCTGCATGAATAACGCCAACACCGTCCCTGTAATTAAAGACCTGGTTCTCATCGGCGGTGGCCATAGCCACCTGTCTGTRTTGAAATACTTTGCCATGCACCCGGTTCCGGGTTTACGACTTACTTTAATCACACGAGATTTACACACACCATACTCGGGTATGTTACCTGGCTATATTGCCGGTCATTACACTTACGATGAAGCTCACATTGATTTGCGTCCTTTAGCGCAGTTTGCACAGGCGCGCATTTACCACGCAGAAGTTAATGATATAGACCTGGATAATAATCAAATTTTTTGTCAAGGTCGTCCCCCTATTTTATATGATTATGTTTCGATTAATATTGGCTCAAATCCCAGCACGCTACACATTCCAGGTGCCGACCAATATACCGTTCCCGTCAAACCCATCGATAACTTTTTAAGCCAATGGCAAGAACTCTCAGAAAATGCAACAACCACGACCAATAGTGATTTTCATTTAGCTATTGTTGGTGGCGGAGCCGGCGGTGTTGAAATAGCATTAGCAACACAGTTTCGTTTACACCATCTATTAGCTGAAAATAATCTAACAAATAAATTTTTAAATATAGATTTGTACTGCGACAGCACAACTATATTACCCACACACAACAAACAGGTGAGAAAACGTTTTAAGCGTTTTTTACAACAACGAAATATTAAAATACACACCAGTCATCGCATTGTAGAAGTACAAAAAAATCAGTTAATTGCCGACAATGGCGAAAACCATCATGTCGATGCGGTTCTTTGGGTCACCAATGCATCTGCCCCCAAATGGTTAGCTAAAACCGGTCTTGCTGTCGATGACAATGGCTTTATCGCAGTCAATGATTATTTGCAATCGACATCACACAACAATGTTTTTGCTGCAGGTGATATTGCAGCCGTCATCAATCACCCTCGTGAAAAGTCGGGTGTTTTTGCTGTCCGTCAAGGCCCACCTTTAGCGCGAAACCTTGAACGCATTGTACAAAACAAACCTTTAAAGGAATTTACACCACAGAAAAATTTTCTCGGATTGATTAGCACTGGCGATAAATACGCCATTGCTTCACGCGGCAACTGGTCACTGGAAGGTGCATGGTTATGGAAAATTAAAGACTGGATTGATCGTCGTTTTATGGATAACTTTAATGTGCTTTCTGAAATGGTACAGGAAAGCACACCTCAATTTAATAAAGACATGGCGGATAAACAAACGCTGCATGAAATTTCCGCGATTGCGATGCGATGCGGTGGCTGTGGCGCCAAAGTCGGCAGCACCGTTTTATCTCGCGTAATCAATCGCCTGCAACCCATTACTCGCGATGACGTGGTTATCGGTTTAGCTGATCCAGATGATGCCGCCGTTACCGAAGTGCCGGCGGGTAAACTCGTGGTACAGAGCGTGGACTATTTCCGTAGCTTTATTGATGATCCGTACATATTTGGCCAGATTGCTGCCAACCATGCCCTCAGTGATATTTTTGCGATGGGAGCAGAAACACAATCYGCCATGGCTATCGCAACCATACCTTATGGAATCGAAAATCAGATTGAAGATCAGCTATATCAAATGATGTCMGGCGCACTGAAAATTTTAAACGCCAGCAACACCGCACTGGTYGGCGGACACTCCAGTGAAGGYGCYGARYTGTCATTTGGATTATCYGTTACYGGTTTAGCCAGTCGTGAACAGATRATGARAAAGTCTGGCATGCAAACAGGTGATGYCTTAATTCTRACCAAAGCCTTAGGCACCGGCACACTGTTTGCTGCCGATATGCGTCWAAAAGCKAAAGGCCGATGGRTTGATRCTGCYTTAGAAAGYATGCTGTTATCTAATCAACAAGCGGGTKTTTGCATRCAACAACATGGTGCCACAGCCTGTACCGATGTAACCGGTTTTGGTCTACTCGGCCACCTTGTTGAAATGACACGTTCATCRGGAAAAAGTGTYGAAGTCAATTTAAATGCCTTACCCATTATGGATGGCGCACTGGAAATGATCGAGACWGGTATATTTAGTTCATTACAAGAACAGAATGTGCGACTTCGGCGCGCGATAAAAGATCCTGGTGGACAGGCCGGTGAAAGGCAGCGCGAACACAAACATTATTCTTTGCTATTTGACCCTCAAACCTCTGGCGGATTATTAGCAACAATTCCGGCTGAGAATGCTGAAGCCTGTATGGCCGAATTACRTAAACTAGGTTATCCGGCAAGTGTGATAGTCGGTGCGGTTATTGATGATACTGATAGTGTGGAGAGTGTTACGTTAGTAACTTAAGAACATCTCTATTAATTGTAGGTGTGAATTTATTCGCACAATGGTGCCAATATAAACGCTRGTCGTGCGAATAAATTCACAGCTACACTAGAAATATCACAATCCCATTTCTTTCAATAAATCTGCCCAACCCTGCTTCTCAGCCTCACCAGTAAACAAACCCGCGCATTGTTTACATTGTTGCTCCAACTTTTTCACAAACTTCGGTTCAGCTTCGGCTCTTAATAATAACTCACGTAACGCGTCCGTATCCCGCACCGGGAAATAACCRGCATAGTCATCACCCAGTAAACCAATCGAACCGTCTATATCCGAAGCAATAACCGGCAATCCTGCCACCGTCGCTTCCGAAATAACATTGGCCCCACCTTCCATTACWGATGGCAAYACCATCAGGTGGCATGWRCSATAMGCNCTKCYTNAYTTTCCAGTGWGGTRCTTCAYCRAACCAGTGGTATCGTGTATTAATTTTCATTTCTGCCTTTGCATAACCAGCCCATTCATCGTTAAGTGCCTTCCCAAAATGCAAGACACGAATACGACTGTTCTTTGGCAGGTTTCTTACCGCATACGCCACTCGCATCGAATCCTTCTCCGCACGCAGATGACCGGCTACGCAAATATCAAAATGCCTAAGCGAACGTTTTACGGACCCTGACAAAGGGTTGGCAGATTGATAGATGACATGGACTTTATGGTGTGCCGACGCTGGCAACACACGCGTTGCGAGACGATGCAAAGTCACCAGACGATCTGCTAGTTTGATAGACATTAGCGTTGCTTCAGGATGGCTATTGATATAACGATATAAATCGGTACCGGTCATTGCCAATACCAGTGGTAAATCTGAATAGCGTTTTTTAAACGCAACGATTGACTCAGCACTACGCCAGGCATGTAAAGCAATCATAAGATCATAAGCCGTTCCATCCCAGCTCACACTAATTGTTACTTTATGGCCCAACTGCCGTAAAAAACCAGCCCAGCGTGTTGCCGTTGCTCGATTTCCACTTAGTGATTTTGCTGCGGCAGGTGTTATTATTCCAATATGCATATTATCGTATAATAAACGAATTTTTTTTATAACACATGACTAAAAATACCACCGCTCAAACAATTAAAACTTTAATTGCAGATCTTGAAGACACTAGACAGCGAACATTGGCACTTGTTGAAGGACTGGGCCAACAACAACTCATCGGTCCCAAACTCGATACCGTCAATCCTCTAATATGGGAAATCGGTCATGTCGCCTACTTCTACGAATTCTGGATATTGCGCCATCTGGATGGCGCAGACTCTTTTTTAAAAAACGCTGATGAACTTTATGATTCGATCAATATCGCACATAAAGACCGATGGAATCTGCCGCTGCTTTCACTGGATGAGACTAAACTTTATATGCAACAGGTACATGATGCAGTCATTAATCGACTAAAGAACGGCAAACATTCTGAACAGGATATTTACCTTTCTCGCTATGCCTTGTTCCATGAAGACATGCACACCGAAGCCTTTATCTATAGCCGTCGCACACTGAGTTACCCGACACCTGTTTTTGCTAATACTATTGCCGGCGATAAACATTACAATGCGGGCGCGCTCGACGGTGATGTTGACATTAAAGGTGGAGAATATTTACTCGGTGCGCCACAGGATGGAAATTTTTGTTTTGATAATGAAAAATGGCAACACCCTGTAAAAGTAAACCCTTTTTCTATCGCGCGCGCTGCCACAAGTTATCAGCAATATGCTGCATTTGTAGATGATGGTGGTTACAGCAAGCAACAGTTCTGGGATGACGAAGGCTGGCAGTGGTTACAAAACAATAATATCGAGCATCCCGATGGCTGGAAAAAAGATAGTGAGGGTAACTGGTTAATACAACACTTCGATCAGTGGTTAGCAATGCGTCCTCATGCTGCCATCATTCACATTAGCTGGTACGAATCGAATGCCTGGTGCCGTTGGGCAAAACGGCGCTTACCAACAGAAGCCGAATGGGAACTTGCCGCATCTGGCTCACCCAGTAATATCAACGAAAAACGCCGCTTTCCATGGGGCAATGATAATCCAACCAGCAGACACACCAATATGAATGCACGCGCTATGCGTACCATTGATGTCGGCGCCTTAGCCGATAGCGACAGTGGTTTTGGCTGCCGGCAAATGATTGGTAACGTCTGGGAGTGGACAGCCGATACCTTTAATCCCTATCCTGATTTTGTTGCGGATATGTATCAGGATTATTCACAACCTCTGTTCGGCCATACAAAAGTATTGAGGGGCGGTGCCTGGACAACACGTTCGCGTAATATTAGAAATACCTGGCGAACCTATTATGGGCCGGACAGAAATGATGTGTTTGCAGGGTTTAGAAGTTGTGCGATATAAGCAGTTTAAAAAGAAGGCGTCTATCGGTTAGTCTGCTTTCGACTCTTAGCGGACTATTGAAAAGATTAAAAACGGTTAGTCCGCGAATAACGCAAAAGACGCGAAAAAAACGAAAAAAAACAATATTTTATTTGTGGTTTTCTTTGCGTTCTTTGCGTTATTCGCGGACAAGATTTTTTCTTTTAAAAACCCGTTCATGGCCGAAAGCAGAAGCTAATCCATAAGTAAATTTATTTAAAAACCATCACCCCAGTTATCATGCTTACGACGCCAGTTAATTCGCGTTAAAATAATTCCGAGTATTAAACTACCGATAGCCACAGCGCCACCAATCATAAACCATTCCTGCATAACATTACTGCGCAGTCGCTGGTTATCTTTCTCCAGCATCGCGGCTGAGGCTTCGGCTTTATTCAAGTCTTTTTTCAGTTGCTTGTTTTTCCTCGACAAGGCGAGTGGGTTCGATGCGGTAATTTTAAGATCTTCCAGTGAGTTACTTAAGTTAGTACGCTCATTGGCCAGACCACCTTTTTCTTTTTTCAACGCTCTAACTTCAGATTTCAATTTCGCGACCGTGCCTTTTAACTCTTTAATCTGCGCTCGAGATTTAGATAAATTTTTGTTCACAGAGACCAGACGGTCTCGACCACTACGCACATCCATTACATTTTCGGTCGCAATCCAGCCCGATTTACCATCTGCAATTTTAACTTCGATGAATTTATTATCATCCGAGGCACCTAATACAGTTAATGCGGTGCCACTTTTAAGAAATTTAATAATGCGATGACCATTTGTTGCGCCTGAACGCATCGCTACTTTGAGTTCATCACTAACATAGCTGGTTTTTGCCTGAACAGGCAGACTGACTGCGATACTTAACAGCAGTAATACGAAAACAAATAATTGACGAATAAACTGAATTTGATGATTTAACACGTTATAGGTAACCTGTTTGAGTATAAATTATAAAAAACACGCTGCCAGCATTTCTGGACAAGACGAGATGAATGAGCGCATATTATGACGAAAATGWCAGGCCTCGTCACTTAAATTTAGCTRCGCCTTACTAGTTATTGATCATTATAGGCAAATACGCCATCGACATCATCCGCATGGTGCTCTTCGACCCATTTGAGTTTATCATGTAGCGTCACAACATCACCAACGATAATTAACGTTGGTGGTTTGATGTCTTCATTTTCGATGACCGCAAGCAGGGTATCAAGTGTCGCTATTAGCACACGTTGCTGCGGCGTGGTTCCCTGCTCGACCAGTGCAACGGGTGTGCTAGCCGGCAGACCATGCGTCACCATTTCTTTACATAAGGTAGGCGCGCCATGTAGTCCCATGTAAAACACGACGGTCTGGTTTGGGTGCGCCAGTGCTTTCCAGTTTAAATCAACGGAGCCATCTTTCAGATGACCCGTCACAAACACACAAGATTGCGCATAGTCACGGTGTGTTAATGGAATACCGGCATAAGAGGAACAGCCATTTGCCGCTGTTATGCCTGGCACCACTTGAAAGGCAATGCCTTCTTCAGCCAGTAATTCTATTTCTTCGCCGCCACGACCAAAGATAAACGGGTCGCCGCCTTTTAATCTTAATACTCGTTTACCTTCTTTTGCCAGACGCACTAACAACTGGTTTATGTTTTCCTGTTGCATGGTGTGTTTATCGCGCTCTTTACCGACGTAAACAATCTCGGCATCGCGGCGCACCATTTCCATAATGGCAGGTGAAACCAAACGATCGTAAACCACTACATCCGCCTGTTGCATTAGACGCAAAGCACGAAAAGTTAATAGATCAGGATCACCTGGACCCGCACCAACGAGAAATACTTCACCCGGCATTTCTGGTTTTTCTGCCTGCGCGTCGATAGCTTTATTAAGGATTACTTTTGCTTCATCTTCATGACCGGTAAAAACCAGCTCAGCAACCGTACCTTCAAGAATGCTTTCCCAAAATCCACGGCGTGACTCTACATTCGGAAAAGCCGTTTTCACTTTATTGCGAAAACCTTCAACCAATTTTGCCAGGCGTCCATAAGCGGCAGGAATACTGCCTTCCAGCTTAGTGCGAATCAATCGAGCTAGAACGGGTGAAGAACCCCCTGTTGAGATAGCAATAACAACCGGCGAGCGATCAATAATTGATGGCATGATAAAACTACACAAATCGGGATTATCAACAACATTGACTGGCAGGCGTAACTGGTTTGCCTGTTCTGAAACACGTTCATTTACATCGCGTTGATTGGTTGCGGCAATAACAACAACACAAGCCTCAAGATCTGAATCTTTGAACTCTCTTGCCTGATGCTGAATAAGACCATCACTGTTTAATTGTGCCAGTTCGTCACATAATGTTGGTGAAATGACGGTTACATCAGCCTGCGCTTTTCGCAGTAATGCAACTTTTCTAGCCGCGATTGAACCCCCACCCACGACTAAACAGGGGCGGTTTTTTATCTGAATAAATATTGGCAGGTATTCCATGGTCGATGTCTTTATTTTATTAGGTAAGATTGTTTACTCTAGCAAAAGCATCGCGCTGCAAGAAAGCGCTCCTACAGTTAAGCGCAAACCTGTAGGAGCGATTCTGCAAACCGCGATTCTCTACGAGTTTAACAACTCATCAAGTTTTCCACTTTGATTTAATGCAGTCAAATCATCAAATCCACCGACATGAAGTTCATCGATAAATATTTGCGGGATAGTACGACGGCCAGTGATTTTCATCATATGGTCGAATTTATCCTGATCTTCATCAACCTTAATTAATTCGTATTGTGCGTTTTTGCTTTGAAACAAACGTTCGGCCGCCGTGCAATAACCACAGAAACGACCGCTATAAATAACAATTTTTGGTTGCGACATCGATTTACAAACCTTCTATTACTTTTTTCAGCATAGCCTGCACTTCAGCAGCAATACCACCTAATGCTTCATTTTGAATCGCCATCATCGACGCCATTGGATCGACCGCTGCAACTTCAACTTTACCGTCTGCTATTTCCTGCACAACCACATTACACGGCAACATAGTGCCAATTTTATCTTCTGCTTGCAAAGCTTTGTAAGCAAAACCCGGATTGCATGCGCCTAATATTGTGTAACGCTGAAAATCAACGTCAATCTTCTTTTTCAAAGTCGCACTAACATCAATCGTTGTTAGAACGCCAAAACCCGCATCAGCCAGGTGTGCAGTAACACGCTCAATAGCGTCATCAAAATTGTCATCAACAATTTTAGAGAAATAATAACTCATAGAAAACCTCTGTTTTACAAATAGTAGGAATTGATGTGGTGCGTATTATAACCTGTTGATGCTAATGGACAAACCCATCTAGAGGGATAGAGTGTAATGGTAGGAAATATATGGGTATTTAGGGTAAATGACAGAATTCGGCCATGACTGGGCGATCAAAGCATTTTTCACCACAGAGGCACAGAGGGCACAGAGAAAAACTTATTACTGTTAAACGCGCCTACGGCGCGGTTAATAATGTAAACCTCTGTGTTCTCTGTGCCTCTGTGGTGAATTTTTTTTAAATCTTTTAACTACCCGATAAAAGTCGAAAACAACCATTAACAGCAACACAAAAATGTAACGCAATAATTTACTTACGTCATTTAGACTTCCAAAGGCGGAGGCGCAACACGTAATACTTCTTCAACCGTGGTTTCGCCCTTGGCCACTTTATTCGCACCGCTTAAGCGTAATGGCTGCAGACCATCTTTAATTGCCTGACGACGCATATCATTGATATCAGTATCATGTGAAATCATTAATCGTGTCTGTTTTGAGAATTTGAACATTTCATAGATGCCTTTACGGCCTTGATACCCGGTATCACGACATTCCAGACAACCGACGGGTTTATATATAAATTTTGGCTTTTCAGCTTTCCAGGGGTGGACTAGCTCGTGCCAAACTTGATCGCTAATATCTGTTTTCTCTTTACAGTGCGGACACAAGGTTCGCACTAATCGCTGCGCCATAATGCCCAGTACTGACGATTGAATTAAATACGGCGGCACACCAATATCCAGCATTCGCGTGACGGCAGAGGGAGCGTCATTAGTATGCAATGTAGAGAGTACCAGATGCCCCGTCAAGGCAGCTTGAATTGCGACATCAGCGGTTTCCTGATCACGAATCTCACCAATCATGATGATATCGGGATCTTGACGTAATAATGTACGTACGCCACTGGCAAACGTTAAATCAATGTTTTTCTGTACCTGCATCTGGTTGAACATGGGCTCGACCAGTTCTATGGGGTCTTCAATACTGCAAACGTTAACTTCAGGTTTTGCCAATAATTTCAAAGTAGAATAAAGCGTGGTGGTTTTACCCGAACCTGTCGGCCCCGTCACCAGAATGATGCCATGTGGCTGTTCGATCATTGACTGCCAAATTTCGCTGTCTTTTTTACTGAAGCCCAACTGGGTGAAATTTTTCACCAGTACGTCAGGATCAAAAATACGCATCACCAGCTTTTCACCAAAAGCTGTTGGCATAGTAGATAAACGCAACTCAACCTCTTTGCCATCTTCTGTACGCGTTTTAAGACGACCATCCTGAGGGCGGCGTTTTTCGGCCACATCCATGCGGCCAATAATTTTTATTCGGCTGGTAACGGCTTTCATCACTGCTGAAGGAATCTGATAAACCTCCTGTAATACGCCGTCGATTCGAAAACGCACCGGACACATTTCACGACGGGGTTCCAGGTGAATATCACTGGCACGTTGCTCAAACGCATATTGAAATAACCAGTCCACAATATTAATCACATGTTGGTCATTTGCATCGAGCTTGCCAGTTCGACCTAGCTCCATTAATTGCTCGAGGTTTTGAATATTGCCGCCACTGGTATCTGACGAGGTCTTCGCACCATGAACAGATTTTGCGATGGTATAAAATTCGAGCAAAAATCGACGTATATTTTCTGGATTGGCAATAACCAGCTTGAATTCTTTATTATGAATACGTGTTAGCTCGGCTTCCCAATCGCGCTCAAAGGGTTGCGCAGTCGCAACCGTAATACTGTCATTATCAACTTTTAATGGCAAAATATTGTATCGGGCGGCGTACGCATACGACATGACTTCGGTAACTTCAGCCACCTCGACTTTCAACGGATCAATGCGTGCATAAGGAATTTCAACGCGCGCAGCCAGCCACTGTGTCAACCCGTCTAGCGTTAAGATTTTCTGTGTCTGTAGATTGACCCAGTTTCGTTCAGCCACGATTTCCAGTGGGTTTTTTTTCTTATACTCCGCACCCACAGCCAGCGTACGCAACATATGCGCATTCTCAACATCAACCATTCCATCCTGTTCAAGCCACTGTAATATGTCGTGAACTTCAAGATGCTGGTTTTGTTTTATATTGTTATCAAACACTGCGCTCATTACTTATACACTCAACACTCTATTTTTATACTTAACTTTGTGTTTGCCCTATTTCAAATCGTTCATTAAACTCGCCCGATAATGAACCCGTAGGAGTATCTATTGCTTCAATAGCTACTACCTCAATAGTAGACACTTTTGCCTATTTAGGTCTCATTTCCAGTCATTTAATTTAAGGCAACTCGGGTTAATTATCATAAACTTGCACTTCTACCCTGCCACCAGAGAGATTTCTAACACCGCCTTTCAAACCTAATTCGTTTGCTTTTTGCCGTGTACTGTCTCTGAAGAACACACCCTGAACCTTACCGCTGATAAATATTTGTTTATGGAGACCTTGCATAGAACAAAATGATAAGCAGAGTATTAATTACCCTGACATTATTATTTATTACTCTGTTATTACTCTGTTATTACTGTTCATTACTCTGTCATTCCCGAGTGCTTTTATCGGGAATCCAGTTATTTTAAAAGCACTGGATCCCCGATAAAAGCACTCGGGGATGACAAATACTAGATTAGGCTCCTTGCGGAATACCGTCCTTCCATGGACATAACCGCACCGCCTTCCCTGGCTCTTTGCGGAATACCGTACATCCTGCACATAAAAAAGGTCCGCAAATGCGGACCTTTTTTATGTTTTATTGATAACTAATTAAAGTTATAACAAACTTATTTTGCGAGGTAGTCACGATCTGATTGCTCAGTATCACCAACTGACCATGCACCACGTGTTTTAGCATGGTTTACCGCAGCATCAATTTCAGATGCCGATGCATTTTGATCGATGTCCAGAACTTGTCCTGGGTGGATTAAATCAGCATCTYTAATTTTGTTACGGTTTGTTTTGTAAATCAGTGGCCACTGGTAAGGATCAGCATAGACTTCATCTTTACCAGAAATATTCCACAGGTTGTCACCACGTACAACAGAGTAGCTGTTTACACGGCCACCCATTGCGGTGCCGGCATCACGTGCACTACTGCTTGATGAACTAGAAGAAGCTGAACTATTAACATGATTGTTCAGGAATCTTTTATTTTCAGAAGCCGCTTGTGCAACAGCTATATTAGCCTGTTTTTCAGCTTTTTTAGCTAGTTTAATGGCACCTTCAGCATCGCCATCGGCTAATGCTTTCTCAGCTTTTTTAATAAATTTACCTGTGTCACGCCATTCRTACTCTACAGMTTTTGCTTCAGCATKAGCWGCTTTAGCATCGGCAATCGCTTGTAAGGCGRCAGCATTAGGATCTTCAGCGGCTTCATCTGTTGAAGCACAACCTGTAATCAGGCCTAAACTTAAAAGGGCAACGCTAAACAGACGGGCAGTTGTTCGCAWGGTCATACATATCTCCAATTTGGATGGTGTTGTTGATTATAATTATTGTGTAGGATTATAGACCTAAAAAATARCAATGTAACCATTTAGTGTCAAGAAAAGTTTTMCRACAARMCAGTTAAATTCCGATAAAATCATGTTTTTACCAAAAGAGATGCAAAATGAGTCAAAAAGTCAGGGTTTTCCACAATCCMAATTGCAGCAAATGTCGTTTRACCATGGATATTTTGAATGACAAAGGAATCGACACAACAGTCATTGAATACCTGAATTCRCCGCCAAATAAGGACGAATTRAACGAAGTGCTWGATTTGTTRKGTGTTGAACCACGCGAACTGATGCGTAAACATGAAGCGCCTTAYGCTGAAAAYAACCTSGRTAACRCWGAATTAACGCGAGAACAACTYATTCARGCAATGATAGACCACCCWATACTCATCGAACGCCCTATTGTTATAAACGGTAATAAGGCKATTATTGGACGTCCRCCAGAAAAAGTACTGGATATTCTGTAATGTCAAAACCCRYARCAGARCAAAAAAACCAGCTGGAAATATTAGTRCTCTATTACAGCCCGGGTGGYACCACCGCTGAAATGGCTAATATTATCGCTCGTGGTGTAGGCGAAATAGAGGGCATGCAAGCACGTGTTCGTACGGTACCRGCTGTGTCAGCGGTTACTGAACAGTCTGAATCTGACATTCCACAACAGGGSCCACTCTACGCCAGCACCAATGATTTAATCGAATGCGACGGTTTAATTATGGGCTGCCCGACGCACTTTGGTAATATGCCCGCCGCCATGAAGCATTTCATCGACAATACCAGTGCGTTATGGATGAGTGGAAAACTGGCAGGTAAACCTGCCGCCGTCTTTTCCGCCAGCACCAGTATGCATGGCGGACAGGAGAGCACCCTGCTTACCATGATGTTACCACTGCTGCATCATGGCATGCTGATTGTAGGACTGCCCTACACAGAAACCGAACTGTTGCAAACTAAAACCGGTGGCACGCCCTATGGTGCAACTCGCTTAACGAATGATATGGATGCCACCCCTTTAAGTGACGATGAACGAAAACTCTGCCTGGCAATAGGCAGACGTGTAGCAACCACAGCTAAGAAATTATCATAATGACTCAAACACAATACATACAAGCGGGACGTTGGTTAACTTTAATCGGTTACTTCTCACTACTCTTTGGCTTATTCGCCTGGCAACTTGTCATTGACCCACCGGCAAAACACCTTATGTCTGTCATCCTCTTGCTACAGATTGGACCGTTAATGTTTCCACTTATAGGACTGCTTAAAGGCAAGGTGTATACCCATGCCTGGTCGATGTATATAGCTATCTTTTATTTTATTGTGGGTGTCTGGTATGCCGGTAGCAGTGAAGATTTCAAAATCGGCATTTTTGTGATTTGCAGTAGTTTGATGTTTTTTTTGGGGACCCTTTTGTATACGCGATTTAAGGGGAAGCAATTGTCTGCTGACGCATCTTCTTCGAAATAGTGGTTTGAGTTTTCTACTGCGAATCTACGGCTACAGACAGGTTGGGTAAAATAACAAAAACTAACCTGTGCCAAATACCGACTTAACCAGCGGAATCGTCAACTTCCTTTGCATTGCCATTGAGGCCTTATCCAATACCGCTAACCGTTCAAACAAACCAAACATATCTCTCGGGTAACGCTGCATTAAATAATCCGCTACCTTCTCCGGTAGCTCAAGTCCGCTTTGTTTAGCACGAAAACGTAAAGCTTGAAACTTCTCTTTATCCGTCAGATCCTGCAATTGAAAAACAGGTCCCCAGGCTAAACGTGAACGTAGATCGGGTAATGTCACAAACGCTTCTTCCGGCGGATGAACCGATGCCATAATTAAACGACTATTATTTTCGCGTACACGATTAATCAAATCAAATAGCGCCGTTTCCCAGTTCGCATCAACCAACCATGTTTCGATATCATCCAGGCAAATCAATTCCAACTGCTCCAGGCCATCGAACATATCAGTGGACTGATTGACGATTTCTGATTGCGTTAAATAGCAAACGGTTTGTTTGTTTTTTGCAGCGAGATTACAACAGGCCTGTAGTAGATGGCTTTTCCCCTGGCCCAATTCACCCCAGAAATACAGTTGTTTTTCACCTAATCCTGATGCTAGCTGCTGCGCCAGCCCGACAGCAACCGTATTGCAACCGGCAACATAACTTTCAAAGGTAAATAATCCACTGGCTTCAAATCCGAGTGGCAGCTGGGGATGGATCAAAGTAGACATTTATCGAATAAGTCAATTCACAAGTTTGTAATAATACATCGGAATGACTGCTTGCTGATTAGCGCTGAGTTGCGTTTCCACATTCAACCCTACTTTCGCTTCTGATTTCGATTCTGACTGCTCAACAGCTCGTTTTACATCACCTATATTCAGAGGTTCAACGGTCGCCTGTTCAAGATTAGACCGCTCAAGTTTAGGCTTTTCAACTTCGATGAATTCATCATCATTTTTAATTGCATTCAAGAAATCCGCTTTTTCACTTCGTAGCGACACTTCAAACACGGCCGTATTGCTATCAATACGTATCGGTCTCGCTGAATTCACCGCACGTAAACTGGTTAGATAGGTTTCTACTCGATTGTATCGGTCAATTGAATTAACCGCCTGAATATCCAGCTGTATCGTTGCCAGATTTTCATTTTTAAGGTTCACATTTAATGCAAATACCACACCCATTGCATCCGCTGCCTGGTCGATGGCTTTATTGATTAAACGATTGTAGTCAGCATCAACCAGACTCCAGTGACGGGTTTCACTTTTCATCAATAGATTCCAGCTACTCTGCCACTGTGAACCATTCCATATAATGCTACCGGTTAATGCTGGTCCGCGTGAATACCGTTTTGACGCCGAGGTAATGGGGTCTTTAAAACCACCGCGAATATCCGCTACGCTAAGGATTTTTTTATCTTTGCTATCGTATTTTGGCCACTCACCGGGAATACCTCGGCGTACCAGCGCTTCATCGGCTGCCGTTTTTATTAGTGATTGATCGCTGTCTTTTAGCACGTACTCATTGCTACCGTCTCGAACCACTAGCCAGACAACCACATCAGGTCGGTGATCTCCCCAGACTGGAAACCCGTTATCGAGCAAATAGGTTTCCATGGCGCCCGCGTTATACTGAACTTTAATTTGGTGTGACAATAACTCGCCTAGTTCATTCGTCGTTGGCTCTTCAACGGGAGCATAACTGTATTGTTTGACATAGGCGGTAGGTGCGGGCGGTTTTAATTTATCCATGACGATGCTATCGCCCGAAATACGAATAAACACCTCATCCAGCCCACGCTTGAAGGCGCCCCATCGTGCCGCGGCTGACTCGTCTACGACGAGCATATCGACATCATATAAATGGCTTGAGCGGCCGGCGATAACCGGACTAAAAACCATCAATAAACTGATAAAAACCAAAATCTTCGCTTTGAAATTAACCATTTGAAACCTGATTTAAAACCCTTGCCCTAAAACCTGTGAAACAGACCAGTAAAACATAAAAAATTATACAAACTAAAGCCATAGAGCGTGTACAATAACACATCTTTTTATCACACGACCAAACAGGTCTAAACAGCCTTAATTTCTGATGTCTAGCAATCAATCTAAACCTTTAAATTACCGTGATGCGGGTGTTAATATCGATGCCGGCAATGCCTTTGTCGAAAAAATAAAATCCAGTGTTGCCAGCACAAATCGCCCCGGTGTTATGGGCGGCTTTGGTGGTTTTGGCGGCTGTTTTGAGTTACCCGAAAACTACCAGCAACCGGTTTTGGTATCGGGCACCGATGGCGTTGGCACCAAGTTAAAACTGGCGATAGATTTGAACAAACACGATACCATCGGAATCGATCTGGTGGCAATGTGCGTAAACGATATTCTGGTACTCGGCGCTGAACCATTATACTTTCTCGATTATTACGCCACYGGCGAACTCAATACAGASATCGCRGTGAGTGTAGTWGAAGGYATTGCCGAAGGCTGTCGCCAGTCTAAYGCAGCGCTAATCGGTGGCGAAACGGCTGAAATGCCCGGTATGTACAGTAAAGGYGATTATGATCTTGCCGGATTTTGTGTCGGYGTGGTCGAAAAACAAAAGATTATCGATGGCTCGAAAGTCAAAGCCGGCGACACCATGATTGCTATTGCATCAAGCGGCCCCCACTCTAACGGTTACTCTCTGGTACGTAAAATCATCGAAGTCAGCGGCGCAGATATTAACGCGCCCTTTGGTGACAACAACACTATTTTAGGTGATGCACTGCTCGCGCCAACTAACATTTATGTCAAAGCCATTCACGCATTACTACCAAAATTTGATATTCACGCCATGGCACATATCACTGGCGGTGGTTTACTGGAAAACATTCCCCGTGTCTTACCCGACAATACTATTGCCAGTATCAACAAAGACAGCTGGCAACTGCCCGAAATTTTCCAGTGGTTACAGGAAAATGGCAATGTAGAAGACAGTGAAATGCACCGCACCTTCAACTGTGGTATCGGCATGGTATTAATCGTTAATACGGATGATGCCGATAACATCGTATCAACGCTTAACGATATGGATGAAAAAGCCTGGARCTTAGGCAGCATAGATAACGGATCAGCCAGCTCGGATAGCACTGCACATGTTATTTTTAAATAGCATCCCATGGCGAGAAAAGCTTCACTAGTCGTSCTGATTTCCGGCGGTGGCAGTAACCTGCAGGCCATTATCGACGCCGTCAAAAACAAACAACTCARTGCCGAAATAACCGCGGTCATCAGTAATCAAATTACCGCCAAAGGTCTTGATCGTGCCTGCAAAGAAAACATTACTACGCACGTTATCAGTCATCAATCCTATCCGACCAGAGAARGTTTTGATCAGGCRATGATGCAGGTCATYGATGAGTTRAACCCTGACCTGGTTATCCTTGCAGGATTCATGCGCATACTAAGYCAGCCTTTCATCGAACATTATCAACATCGTTTAATCAAYATCCACCCTTCACTACTRCCAAAATATAAAGGCCTCAATACGCATCAACTGGCTATCGAAAACAAAGATAAAGTCCATGGCGCAAGTGTTCATTATGTGGGRCTCGAACTTGATAGCGGCCCTGTTGTCATACAGTCTGAGGTTCCCGTATTAGAAAACGACACAGTRCAGACACTGGCTGCCCGCGTWTTGATAGAAGAACACAAGATATATCCGATAGCGATAAAAATGCATCTNGARAGTCGAATCAACTTCGAKAACAATCAAATACAAYTCGATAAGCAGCCCCTGAMCAAACCGTTACTCTGGAAACAAGACAAACTAATCACAGACAATCTATGATTCATAAAAGATTAAAACGTCTTAGCCTRTTTATCGCTGCACTYTTATATAGYGGTGTACTTTTTGCACAAGCGTTGCCCGAATTTCACGCAAAATACGCTATTCAAAAATACGGTATGAAAGTTGCTGAAGCTAGCTATAAACTCAACCACACAGATAGCGGATATAAAATCTCACAAAATACCGAACTTGATGGTTTTATCAGCCTGTTTGCTGATGACACCGTTTCTGCCGTCAGTTATGTCGATGAGCTTGCTGGCGAACTATTATTACAAAAACACAGCTACACCCAAACCGGTAAAGAAAAAAATCGAAATGAAAAGTTCAGCATTCAATGGGATACCGGTACAAAACCAGCCAAAGGAAAAATATCCGGCGTAGTTCGAAGTGAAAAAATTAATTTGGAAACAACCGGTCCTGTTTGGGATGTTTTGTCTTTTCAAATTCCATTAATGATTGATGCGAATGAAAAAATAAAACACTACCCTTACAAAGCACTTTTAAAAGGTGAGATTAATACTTATAATTTCGTATTTACATCGAGCAAAAAAATCACCTTTGCAGGTAAAGAATACAAACTGTTACAGATGGTACGCACCGACCCTCAAAAAAAACGACAGTTGCATATATGGATTGCCCCCAAACTGCATAACTTACCTGTTATTATCGAAAGCTACCGCAAAGGTAAAGAACATTCTCATATGCAGCTGGAAAGCGTACAATTTGATGACAACCCGATATTAAGTGAACCCATGTTAAGCGAACAATCTACGGATAACGATGAAGAATACTAATTCCACTTCAAACAATGTCGTAACTGATGATGAAGAATTGGATCTCGGACCCAGCAAGTCACAGATTAAACGAGAGTGCCAGAACCTAATCAATTTAGGTGAAGAAATTCTGAAGCTTAAAAAAGAAGAAATACAGTCGCTAGATTTACCCGATGAAATCGAACAGGCCATTACCACTGCACTAAAAATAAAATCTCGCAGTGGACTGAAAAGACAACGACAATACATCGGCAAGTTATTACGCTCACTCGAAAGTGAAGAGATTGAATCAAAAGTCAAAAAAATACAACATCGTCACGACACCAATACAGCACAATTTAAACGTCTGGAAAAATGGCGCGACCATTTAATCGAAAACGACAAAAACACATTGAATGAAATAATTTCACGCCACCCTGAAGTCGACCGGCAACAGATCAATCAACTGATTCGTGCTGCACACAAAGAAAAACAAAATGAAAAACCACCTGCAGCGGCACGAAAACTATTTAAATATCTAAGTGAATTAGAAGACGGAATCAATTAACACCTGAGCGCCTCACTTACCTAAATAAACAACACTAAAGAACACTAAAGAACACTAAAGCTATCCAGTTATTATTAGGACACAGTAATTTAGATTGTACGGTTCGTTATCCTGGCGTCGAGCTGCAATACTTTCTTATTTGGCTTTCGATAGATCAACACCAAATCAGGTTTTATATGACAATCACGGTGATCTGACCAATCTCCTGTTAAAGCATGATCCTTATAGTTTTCAGATAGTGGCTTATTCTCAAGCAGTGACTTAAGCACAACAATGAAAGTTTCATCGAGGGTTTTACGGTGGCGACCTTTTGCCTCTCGTTTGTAATCCTGCTTAAATTTTTAGTCCGCTCTAATTTCACTTATTTAAGTCGGCCATCAAATCATCAACACTATCAAAAGTACCCAGCTTTCCTTTACGCGCTTCACGCATTGCCTGGATAGTCTCTTTATTTGGAATTAACGGCTCAAAGGGCAACGTCTTTTCGATAGCAACCCGCGTTAGCATCAACCTAAACGCATCAGATACCGTTAAACCCATTGTTGCCAGTACTGTTGCTGCTTCTTCTTTTATCGACGCGTTAATACGAGCGCGTACAACTGCATTTTCAGCCATAATCATTACCTCTCTTATTTGAGCTACATTGTAGCCCAGAAAGAAATAAAAAGCAACTAGCAAGCAGATGAACGCTATCGTGAATAACTTCAGGTGCCAATCATTAACGACCATTCATTCACTCTCTGCAATCATCAGAATGCCGACCAAAGGAGACATTGAGGATCTGTTGAATTTCAAGCGATCAGATCTAGATATTGCTATTTTTATGTATATTACTATAATATACATAAATGACTAATTTAACGGACATCACAGGATTTGATTGGGACGAAGGAAACGCCCGAAAAAANTGAGAAACACAACGTTTCTATGGCTGAAGCAGAGCAGGCCTTTTTCAATGTACCGTTATTGGTACTGGAGGATTCCAAGCATAGTAATCGAGAACCGCGATTCCATGCATTAGGAAAGTCAGATGAAAACCGGCAGTTACACATTACTTTCACCCTGCGTCAGGCAGGAAAAAAGATACGCATAATATCAGCGAGAGACATGCATAAAAAAGAGCGAGTTATATATGAAAAAGCAACTTAAAAATGTACCACAGTTTGCTGATGAAAAAGAGGAGCAACTCTTTTGGGAACAGAACGATTCCTCAGATTACCWCGRCNYGRMRKWWWGCKMSYRMSATMATCATGCCTAATCTGAAGCCAACAACAAAAACAATCTCGCTTCGMCTKCCACAACATCTACTGGATTCCATAAAATCTGCTGCACATGCCCGTGACGTACCCTATCAATCATTGATTAAAGTATGGTTACAGGAAAAGCTGCACGGGCTTTAAGTAATGGTCACTACCAATCTAATAAGCGACCATTGACTCATTCGCAACAATCATTAGAAAACACACCAAAGGAGACATTCACCGTCACCTTAGAAGTTCATCAATACTTTATTAAAAAGTTTGATGTCTTTATCCGTCTTGCAGCTCTTTTCCGTGCCACACTCGCAGGATGATAACGACATCATTTTTTACAATATAACGAACAAAATAGGAACGGGGAAAGTAATCTCGCACACCCGGCAATTCGTCTGATTCGACGCCTAACTCTGGGTTATCAAGCAGAAGCAAAATACTCTCTTTGAGGTTTTTGCTAATGCGTTTTGCTGCCGTGGGATTATGTTTTGCGATGAAGGTTCGCAGACGTTTCAAATCATGTGCTGCGCGTGGGGTAAACTTTAGTTCCATTAGACAGGTGATGGCTTCTCATTTTCATCTCCCCAACTATCAAGCCAGTCCAGCACTTTGTCACCCGCAATCAAATCACCCGCTTCTACCTCAGCTAGCGCTTCATGGGTTTCAGTCAGCATCTCTGCTTTGCGTTTTTTTAGCATGTCAGATTGTGTTGATGGCATAACGCCTTCACGGAAGGAGTGCACGATACGTAGCAGAAGGCGTCGGTATTCTTCTGGTGTCTGATCGATTTCCTGATGCAATTGTTTAAGATAGTCTGGTGTGCTTGCCATAATTAATGCCTGTTTTATTGCCATTCGCTTGTCCTCATATTAGCCTTTTTTTGCTAACCTTGCAGGAAGCGTCTGGAGATGGATATCTTTACAATAATTTGGTGGCTCGCTTTAGGTTAAATGTTGGAAAAAGATTTAAAATGCTTAAAAGCTTTGGCTCGATGTGCAGGGATGTACAAGTGCCGAGTGAGGCAGGATGCCGTGAGCGACCTATAGCGATACGTACCAGAATCAATAACTCATCCAGGGCTTCACGCACCTGCACCAGTTGTGGCTGCTTATTTTGTGCGGCATTGGCTTTAACGATTAAAGAGACAATGTCACGACTTTTATTTCGCAGCTCGCTACCGAGCGTGTATTTATGATAACGGCTAAAACCGGCGACCACCTTCTCAAAATGCACGGCAACATCTAACGCCAGTTTATATATCGGTAAATGCTCGTATCTCGCCATTAACAAAAAAATCGCTCGCCCTATCGGGCGATAAAACACAAAAAAGCCCGGGCTGTCATGGCACCGGGTTTTTTTGGCCTTTGCCCGGTGCAGAAATCGGGCTAGTCGTCAGCTCTCTATACTGGTTTTCTGGCAACGGCGAGAAGGGCGGGCCAGGGTAGGTTGATGGGGTCTTTTGACGCCGTAACGGAGGCAATGATTTCGCTGTGGATTTTCTCGAGCGGCGCCGCGTCCTGAGCCTCAAGTAACATTGCCGTGCGCACGGTGCTTTTGTAAATAGTGTCAAGCAGCTCTTGCCCCGACGTGGGCTG
>NVWZ01000054.1 GCA_002746365.1 Thiotrichaceae bacterium | reverse complement strand
AGTTTAATGATTTTGATATTTCAATCGAATAACAATCGGGTGATCCGGTTTCGATTATATTTGTAAATTCAACTCTGCTTTTTTACGCTCACTAATATCCCTGAAAATGACAACACTACCAATAGTTATTCCCGCCTCATCTTTTAGAGGTGTGCTGGTGTATTCTACCGGGAAGCTGGTGCCATCATTTTTCCAGAAAATTTCATCTTCGATGTAGCGCGTTTTCTCGTCGGTGAATGTCTTAAATACCGGGCACTCATTTCTCGGATTAGGGTCTCCGTTCTCTTTAGTATGGTGCAAAAGGTCATGCTGGTTTTTACCGATTATATTTGATGCACTCCATCCCGTTATTTTCTCCATCGCTTTATTAACAAAAGTTGATCGCCCTTCCAGATCCACACCATAAATCCCATCAGCCACAGAATCCAGTATCAAAGAATGTTGCTGCTCAAGTCTTTGATTGGAAATTTTAAGTGCTTTATTCAACCGAATGACCAACATTGTCAGTACAAGCAGGACAACCATAAAGACCATGCTAAATAATATCCAGTATCTGTATTTCTCTAAGGCGTCCATCAAAGTAAATTGCCCTATGTTTTCATAGGGAGGCAATCGCATGTCTTTTAATAATTCATGCACAGGCTGATATTCTAACGGGATAGACCATTTGTTTTTATTGTCCACATCGAGGCTGATGGCATGATCTTCATGCATCCTCATCAATGCGACCGCCACTTTTTCTGCTAATCGATTGGGAGTGTGCTGTAACTTACTAAATGGCCACTCTGGATAGAGTCGCGTGCTGTGTTTTTCTGCAAATTCATCGCTGGTCTGCTCATTAATGATTTTAAAATCCTGAATATCGATTAGACCATTGGCATCCATACTCTCCAAAATGCCTGTACGTATCGTTCCAACGTCGGTTTTACCACTCAAGACCGACATCACAACATTGTCATGAATACCACCAAATGTTATTTCTGAAAAATCTTCGCGGGGATCAATTCCCGCAACTTGAAGCTCTCTCAACGCCATCTGAAACCCGCCAAGAGACGTTTCATCAACTGCCATAAACGATTTATCCTTTAAATCATCCAGCGTTTGAATATCCTTCCTTTTTTTCAGTGTAAAGATGACTCCGCCAAAATAATTTACATGTCGATCTTCAATGCTACGGCTTAATGTTGCAATACGTGATATTCGATGCCGCACCTCCATTACCACATAGATTCCTGAGTTAACCAGGATGAAATGAATGTTCTTTGACTCGATGGTTGGCTCGATTTCGTCAAAATCAAGTGGAATGACTCTAAATCTTTTACCGGCCACTTCCTCCGAAAGATACTCGGCTGTGCCAGCCCAGTAAGCTGTGGTTTTATTATCACCACGATGACTCAACACGCCGATATTAATTATTTCCGGTGTGTCAGCCAAAGCCATCTCAACAGAAAAAAAGATCGGAAAAAGCAGTAATAATAAAATTTGATTAAATCGAACCATCATTTTAAGTGATAATTTTTCTGTTCCCAACTGTGAAGAATGAACCGTAATAGCATTACAGCCCTAATAATACCAATATTGCTAGTAATCCCTACTAGTATAAACCACTACTTATCAACGGTAATCTAGAATATGAACCTTTATCAAAATAACACAAAATACGTCAGCTTAAATTAATAGCTGGCAAATGAAGCTTAACCTGTATATGACACGGGATATCAAAATTATCTCAAAAAAATATGAGTGACACTGCAATCACAACTATATTATTTATTGGCGCTGTGATAACACTAGTAGGTATTGGCATTCAATTATACTCAAGCAGGAGAATACCTAAAAGCTGCGATAAATTTTATTCACCTTCAGCCGAAACATCGGTAATTGACGCAGCAAACCATTTTGAAGGAGATATACGCGAAAAAAATAAATAACCGCGAGGCAATGACTGTTTTCATCCCCAGCTCTTATATGAAAATGGTCAAAGGAATAGACATACAACAAATGCGATGCATTCGAGCATTACAACTAATTTAGGTCTAGTCCCAATATTGCTGCTTCTCTGACAGTGCCTGAAATGTATCACTTAACGGTCGTACTCAAATTTCAGGCTTTTTATTTCGATAGAGCCCCTTCTATCAAAACGATTCACTTCCGTGAAATGGCGCAAGGATGCGCGGCAAGGATGCTTCGTTGTTTCTACCGTCAAAAGATCATCTCAAAAAATCGTTCTATCGTTATTTTATCGGGCCGACTATTCATCTCATAATTAACATGCACATTAATATCTTTTTCAACTAACGCTTCACTTAATGTGATTCCCCACATCGGTTTAATCCGATTGGGTAAAAAAGAATAACGCATATCCATAATAAAATTTTTATCATGTGGACTAACGGCAAGAAAATCATCTGAGAACCAGCGAAAACGTTCGATATCTTTCCTCTGCTGGCTCGCTTCTGGAAGCCAGGGAAAATCACGCTGAACATTTAATTTTCTAATCGATGTCCCAGGAATATATTTTGTATCGAATATCAGTTTAACGGCATCAACATAATACCGCCCGTCGTACTCGTATATAAGCTTCCAAACATGACGATTAGCAAAGCCTGGTTTAATGAGTACACGTTCAATTTGATGGCCGCGCTCCTGCGCAAGAAAATGGATGGCATCTTCCGCCCGATTTTGTTGCACCAGGCCTAAACTTAAAAACACCATTGCATACATAAAACCAAATCGCGCATAACGTGCATTGCGTTTAATAACCGCCAGTACAATCAAAATAACGACAGGCAGTGTAAAAAAAGGGTCAATAATCGATACCGTACTCCATGCAACCCTTACATCAGAAAAAGGCCAGAATAATTGTGTTCCATAAGATGTACAAGTGTCCAATAAACCGTGTGTTGCATACGCCAAAAATGAAAATAGATATATTTGTGAAAACGTCAGCTTATTACGCGCAAACGGATAAAAAACCAGTGCACACAGTAATGCGCCAAACGGAATAAAAATAAGCGAATGCGTAAATTGGCGATGAAATTCTAAAAACAACAACGGGTCATTGTCCGACCGGATAAGCATATCCAAATCGGGTGCCATACCAGCCAATGCGCCAATAATCAGCGCACTAAATAGTTTTGATTTATCGTTTACAAACGACTGTGACAGGCTTGCGCCCAGTGCTGCCTGCGATACTGGATCCATATCGTATAATTAATAGTTTAAAGTTGTAATTTTTAAGTTAAAAGTAAGTAACGTGTAACTCATACCTTACAACTTTTAACGCCCCTTTTTCTATACCAAATTGATTATATTAAACACTATATAAGAAAACTATAATGTTAACTCGTTCATTATAGACATGTATTAACATGAGTGAAAAAGAATTTACCGAAATATCCTTAACACTCTGCCTAACATTCGGTATCGGCTACATGTTATTTATTGTCTATAAACTAGCTGAAGAATCCAAAGCGGGTCGCTATGGCATGATGATTTTATTCATAGGCTTAGGTCTAGGCATATTTGGCTTTGCCGCAAAGTATGTCATTAAAATTTACCTTGCTAGTCAGCTAGCCTAGGCATTTTTTCGCTTACGATTGACGATAAATATATTCTCTGGCTTCCAGGCTCTGCGTGGAAACCAGAGAACTCACTGCTTTCGATATTTCTGAATAATGTTTTTTGCAGCGTCTCCATAACGCTTAATCCACTGCTGTAAAACGGGTTCACTAATACGCACGCCTGACTGCAATTGTTTCTGCAAACGATTTAACCCTTCATCAGAAATTCTTTGCTCACGTGAAACACCCGGCTTATGATTTTCATTCACTAGTACATGCCTCATTAAAATAGACTCATAGAGAGCTTTGCACGAAGCATCTTTTCCGTCATGGCAGCGTTAAAAATGGTCTCAAAATGCTCACTTACTCTGTGTAAGCTGCGCTTTTTCGACAATTTTCGCCTTGCCCTGACGAATACCCCCCTTTAACAACCGCTGTCGCAACACCTGATGCAGTAAAACCATTATAGGATTGCACAAAGCCTTTCCCTGAAGACCTAAATGTTACACTTGTACCATCCTGCACCAGATTACCGTGTGCATCCACAACCGTTACTGTTGCCAAGACACTGCTGAAGCCTTGAACAAAAGCTTGTCCGCTAGTAATAATGGAAATTTCCGAAGGCTTTCCCGGTACAACTTCGACTTTGTTAAAGCGCCCAGAAGTATCAATTAATCTAGCTACAGGGATGGCAACCGAACCAGCTGTGGGCGGCATCACTAATTCACTATCAAACACCCCATCCGTGTCATTAAAATTTATCGCGGGCTGCATCTCCCCCTCTCCTTCCACCTGCCATATTACGGTCTGAGGGACTTTACTAGATGCATCTCTGCCAGCATAACCAACAAGTACAGCCGTAATATCAATTCTAGGATCGTCAGCTGAAATATAAATCGTATCGTTATACTCTTTTTCGTCTATTTCTTCCGGCGAGGAAACAGCCAAAAACTCAAAAGCATATTCCCACAAAATATTCGCCGCATCATTATTCGCATACAGCCGAATACTCAAAAAGTCCTCAGGATCTAAACTGGCAAGATGCTCCAAGTTTTCGAAACTAACCGACTGATCCTCGCCTATGATCGCCACCACTTCTTCTTCACCAATGGCAAATACCAACTCGCGCTCTTCAGGAAAACTAAACGCCGTGAGCATGTCTTCGTCGTCTTCTAATAAGCTGTACACCAAATCAATTAGGTCATCGGCCCCAGAAATTACCGGTGTTTCGTCATCAATAATATTTCGCGTGACGCTGCTGCCGCCTTCGTCAAAATAGCGATTAATTTCGCTTAGCTCGAGGTCATAGACGCTGAATTGGAATTCCGGGCGGTAGAGCCATTGGTAGATGGGCTCGGGGGATTCTAGGTCGGGGTTGTCTTGTTTGGCTGCGCGATAGGTGCTTTGCGCCAGTAAGGTGGTGTCTTCGTCAAACACGGGCACTTTAAACGGCACGAATTGATCGGGGCGGTATTCGATAATGCCTTCATGAATGCCTTGGTTTGAGAAATCCGGGTGGCGTTCTTTTGGGGTGGCATTGACTTGCACGTAGAGGTGTTCTTTGTCGACGCCGTCTTGGCTGAGGTGGATCACTTGGGTGTGCAAGCCCGGCAGGATGCTGAATTCGGAGAGTTGGCTGCCAACGCCGGTGAGTTGATTGGCGCCGGTGATTTTCGCTAAGCGTCCAGTGTAACCGTAGGCATTGAGGTCGG
>NVWZ01000006.1 GCA_002746365.1 Thiotrichaceae bacterium | reverse complement strand
TGAAAATGTACATTTTCAGTTGCCTTTTCATTGGTGATAATGGTTGTTTCAAATAATTTTTCTAAGTGCGTAATAACTTGTTGCACCAGTATATCGGGTGCAGACGCACCGGCCGTTACACCAATCGATTGTGCTTTTTCAAACCAGTTATTGTTGATGTCTTCCACTCCATCAATTAGGTAAGCATCAATATTTTGTTTTTCTGCTAATTCGCGTAAACGATTTGAGTTTGAACTGTTGGCAGAGCCGATCACTAAAAACACATCCACTTTATCGGAGAGTTCTCTTACTGCGTCCTGACGATTTTGTGTGGCGTAACAAATATCATCTTTACGCGGCCCTTTTATATCAGGATATTTATCGCGTAAGGCATCAATAATGTCTTTTGTATCATCAACCGATAAGGTGGTTTGTGTCACATAAGCTAAAGCTGTTTGATTTTTTACCTGTAGGTGTTCGACATCGCTTACGGTTTCAATCAGGTAAATATGGCTATTTTCATTTTGTTTGTATTGCCCGAGTGTGCCTTCGACTTCCGGGTGGCCAGCGTGACCAATCAAAATAACGTCTTCAAAATGTTTYTCGTGCTTGGCGACTTCGAGATGGACTTTGGTTACTAACGGGCAGGTCGCATCAAAGATGCGTAGATCCCGACCTTGAGCCTGTTGTCGAACTTTTTGTGAGACACCATGGGCACTGAATATAACGGTTGCGCCGTCGGGAATTTCTTCTAGTTCTTCTACGAAGATAGCACCTTTTTGAATTAGGTCGTTAACCACATAGCGATTGTGGACGACTTCATGTCGAACATAGATGGGTGCGGAAAAAATATCCAGCGCACGTTCAACTATTTCAATAGCACGATCGACACCGGCGCAAAACCCGCGAGGGTTGGCCAGGTAGATATTCATTGTGTCGTCTCATCAGACGCGCCTTCGGTATTAATGTGCGCATTATTGACGCCTAATATGGTTACCGTGAACACGATTTCCTGTCCGGCAAGCGGGTGATTGAAATCAATCTCTGCATCATTGTCTTTCAGGCTGATAACGGTGCCGGGAATTTCTTCACCATCGGGTGATTCAAATGAGTAAGACAAACCCACAGCGGGAGACAATTCTTCAGGAAAGTCTGATAATGGCATATCATGAATATTATCTTCATCGCGTAAGCCAAAGCCTTGTTCAGGTGTCAGTGTCAGTGTTTGTTCATCACCTTCTTTAAGGCCAAAAATGGCGAGCTCCATGCCGTCTGTCACATCACCCTGGCCCATGGATATACCAACAGGTTCATCATCAAAGCTACTTTCAATAGTGCTGCCATTGGTTAATGTAATGCTGTAATGCATTAAGACCTGGCTATGCATGTTTATTTCGTCGGGCATAATTTTATCGGGTCTTCTCACGTTTTGATTCCAGAATCATATCCAAAATTAATAAGCCTGCGCCTAACGTAATGGCTGAATCTGCAATGTTAAATGTGGGGAAATAGTATGTTGTGTAATAGACCTGTATGAAATCAACCACCGCGCCAGTTGATGCACGGTCGATTAAATTACCGATAGCACCACCGAGAATAAATGAGATGGCTATTTGCAATAGATGGTTGTCTTTTTGTGCCTCATCTTTTGTTATTTGTTTCAGCCAGAAAAATAAAAAGATGCTTATGACGGTTGATAGAACGACAAAAAATATTCGTTGCCAGCCACCGGCTTCACTTAAAAAGCTGAAAGCGGCCCCTTTGTTGTACATCAAGGTGAAGTTCAAACCTGGAAAAATAGCAACGGCTTGGTGTAGCAGTAGTTCAGCTTCAGCGATGTATTTTGTCAGCTGATCGAGAACAATCGTTAAAATAGAAAGCCAGAGCCATTTCATAATTAAAAGTGTCGGTGTGAAAAAATTGTCTGGAACAATTTTTCACGCAAGCCCCGAAGGGGTGAAGTATATGGACATGCTGAATAATTTATTCGCACACAGGTGTCAAAGTTTGGCATCATCGTGCGAATGAATTCACGCCTACATGGTAAGGCTTTCATTCGTTGGGTATTGGAGTATAAGCGCATCATGCGAATAGTCGCCGCTCACCGTCACCATCAACATTATCGATGCAGCGACCACATAGTTCCGGGTGCTTATCATGACTGCCAACATCTTCATGGTGATGCCAGCAACGCACGCATTTAGTGTGTTCAGAGGGAGTGGCTTTGATTTTAATTGTTTTCCCGCTATCGGTRGTGGCTTCGATGCAGYTWTCATCWGCCTSRTTAAWYTCTTTCACGGTTGCTTTTGAYGTGATCAGYACAAAACGTARTTCTTSTTTTAACATTTCTAATGYATTTTTTAATTCGCTATCGACATACAGGGTGACTTCKGCATCGAGTGACGAACCAATGGTTTTATCWGCGCGTAATGTTTCCAGTTCYTTGCTTACACTGGCGCGAATTTCAAGAATRGTTTGCCAGAACGCCATATCCATTTTTTCATCAGCCGTTAGTTCAGCTAAATCCGCGTACCAGYTTTCGAGTAATACCGAGTCACTGTGTTSSCCYGGCATGGCTTGCCATAATTCTTCAGCYGTAAAACTTAAGATGGGTGCGATCCAGCGGCATAATGCTTCACTGATATGRTARAGCGCAGTTTGTGCTGAGCGTCGTGCAATACTATYGCTCTGAGTAGTGTATTGACGRTCTTTGATGATGTCGAGGTAAAAACCACCTAGATCGACAGTGCAAAAGTGCAGCAACTTATGGTGAATAGCATGGAAATTAAATTCTTTGTAAGCGACAATAATTTCATTTTGCAGGTTTAATGTTTTCGCAATCGCCCAGCGATCCAGCGACAGCAAGTCGTTATTGTCTAACTTGTCTTTGACCGGATCAAARCCRTTGAGRTTTGACAGTAAAAAACGGGCGGTATTTCTTATGCGGCGATAAGCATCGGCGCTGCGTTTTAAAATTTCATCCGATACCGTCATCTCATTACTGTAGTCACTGCTGGCAACCCATAGACGTAAAATGTCAGCACCTAATGTGCCCACCACTTTTTGCGGTGACATGACGTTGCCTAATGACTTCGACATTTTTTTACCGTTAGCATCAACCGTAAATCCGTGTGTTAATACTTTTTTATAGGGAGCCACGCCATTGATTGCCGTCGAGGTTAATAACGATGACTGGAACCAGCCGCGATGTTGGTCGGAGCCTTCTAAATATAAATCAGCAGGGAAGGGTAGTTTGTCGCGTTGACCCAGTACGCAGGCATGGGTGACGCCCGAATCGAACCATACGTCTAGCGTGTCGGTGGTTTTGTCGTAATTTGCCGCTTCGCTGCCGAGTAATGCTTCGGCCTCCATCGAAAACCAGGCTTCGATGCCTGCCTGCTCAATTTTTTCTGCAACCTGCTCGATTAAAGATTGCGTATCGGGATGTAACTCACCGGTTTCTTTATGAACAAACAAAGGAATGGGTACGCCCCAGGTGCGCTGCCGAGAGATGCACCAGTCCGGCCGGTTATTGACCATACTCTCGATACGCGCCTGGCCCCAGTCAGGTAACCAGGTGGTTTCGGCGATGGCTTTATTGGCCGCCTCGCGCAGACCTGCCTGTTCCATGCTGATAAACCATTGCGGTGTTGCGCGGAAAATAATCGGTGTTTTATGGCGCCAGCAACACGGGTAACTGTGCTGCATTTTTTCGTGTTTGAGAAGGACCTTGTTGTTTTCCAGAGTTTCGATGATTTCTGGGTTAACCTTGTTCACGTGTTTGCCAGCAAATAATTCGGTATCAGGTAAAAATACGCCATTGCCGCCGACCGGGTTATATACCTCTAGCCCATAACGATTGCCGACGATGTAATCATCCTGTCCGTGACCGGGTGCAGTGTGTACGCCGCCGGTGCCCGCTTCGGTGGTAACGTGGTCGCCTAAAATAATAGGAACCTGTTTATCGTAAAAAGGGTGATTGACTAGCAGGTTCTCTAAAACCTGCCCCAAACAACGGGCAAGTATTTTTGTGTTTTCAAAGCCATAACGTTGCAGCGAGCTAGCTGCTAACGAATTTTCTAAAATCAAACGTGCTGGACCATGTTGTGTTTCGACCTGAACTAACTGGTATTCAAATTCAGGGTGAAATGAAACCGCTTGATTGGCGGGTAAGGTCCATGGCGTGGTGGTCCAGATAACGGCTGCGATGTCGCCATTGCCTTTACTGTTTGAGTCAGCAATCTGGAAGGCAGCTTCAAATTCATTGTTATTGACCGCGGTGAACATCACGTCGATGGCAGGGGATTCTTTATCCTGATATTCCACTTCCGCTTCAGCCAGGGCAGAGCCACAATCCAGGCACCAGTGAACCGGTTTGCTGCCCTGGTGTAAATGCCCTTTATCGATAATTTTGCCCAGACTACGGACGATGTCTGCTTCGAATTTGTAGTCCATGGTGAGATAGGGTTTTTCCCAATCACCTAACACGCCTAATCGAATAAAATCTTTGCGCTGACCGTCTACCTGTTTGCTTGCATATTCTCGACATTTCTCGCGAAAGGTTTTGGCATCGATTTTTTTACCGGCTTTACCGACTTTTTTCTCGACCATTAACTCGATAGGCAGTCCGTGACAATCCCAGCCGGGTACATAACGTGCATCATAACCGTCGATGGTGTGACTCTTTACAATGATGTCTTTTAAGATTTTATTGACGGCATGACCGATATGGATGTCWCCGTTGGCATACGGCGGGCCATCATGTAAMACAAAGGTTGGRCGACCATCACAAACYTCTCGRATTTTYTGATAYAAGCCAGAACTCTGCCATTGTTTGAGCATTTCCGGCTCACGATTGGCGAGGTTGCCRCGCATAGGGAAATCAGTGTGGGGYARGTTTARKGTYGGTTTGTARTCTGTCATATAGATCAATGAAAAGTGAAAARTGAAAAATGAAAAATGAAAAGCAYTAAGTRCTGYGTAYTAYKCAGTTTGTATTTTKCTTGAAAAYTTTTCATTTTTYATTTTTTAGTTTATCGCTTGCGATTTTACAGTCGAGTTTGATTTGGTTTTTTAARTCATCAAARGATTCAAATTTYTTTTCATCACGGATTTTGTGCTGGAATGAAACGCAGACCTGTTCACCGTATATATCCTGGTCAAAATCAAAAAGATGCACTTCCAGTTGCACGCGTTCACCTGACACTGTTGGYCGTCGCCCCAGGTTGGCAATGCCCGCTACATCACCGTGTTTCTGGYTGTGCATGGTAACAGAATATACGCCTTTAAGTGGCGTTTCTGCGCGCCTAAGGTGAATATTGGCTGTCGGAAACCCAATGGTGCGACCACGTTTATCGCCGTGGCTAACGTGGCCGCAGAGAGTATAAGGTCGCCCCAGCATTTCATCGGCGAGGGTRAGTTGATCGTTCGCCAGTGCRTCGCGTATGAGTGAGCTACTTACGCGCTGTGTTTCCAGGCAGTGTGTCTGAATGCGGGTTACCGMAAAGTGATGTTTTTTACCRAATTCTTGCARYAATTTAAAATCRCCCTGTCGRTCACAGCCAAAGCGAAAGTCGTCRCCGATAATGACYGATTTTATTTTAAGTTTTTCGACCAGAATYGTTTCAATAAAAGTGGCCGCGCTCATGCTKGCCAGTGATTGGTCAAAATTCAGAAAGAGTAAAAATTCCGGGCGAATAGCAGGCTTGAATGCTGCCAGTGTGCGTAACTTTTCACCGCGGTTCATCAAGCGTGCGGTTTTGCCTTTGGCAAAAAACTCATGCGGTAAAGGTTCAAAGGTCATCAGGCAGCGATGGGTATCGAGTCGTGTTGCCTCACTTTTTAATTGCTCCAGCATTTTTTGGTGACCGAGATGCAGGCCATCGAAATTACCGATAGTGAGAACGCCGTTCTGATGCTGTTGATGGCAATTGTGAGTGCCGCGGATGACGTGCATGTTAGAGTCAAGTTAGTCTTTAAAAAGGCTGTGTATTCTATCAGTATCTGTTGCTGTTCGAGCGTTTATGATTGATTTTTAAACTGTGATGGCCGTAGCCCCTGTAACCAAAGCAACACACAATACACCAATACTCCGACAAGAATCAGACCGGCAAGACTGCTTAAACGCTCCATTATCTGCCATTGGCTCCACTGGATGGCATTAGGTTTGAGCCAGATGAGGGTGGCTGCCATTGCGATTGAAGCGATGCTGATGCGGGCAATCCAGGCTGGCCAGCCATCTTGTGGGCGAAAAACATTAGCCTTTCTTAAGCCCCGATATAACAATATGGCATTGATGTATGCAGAAAAACTGGTTGCGAGTGCCAGGCCAACATGCGGTGCCATGTAGTCAATTTTCACCAGGGGTACGACAAAAGCAATATTCATTACCATATTGGAGACCAGAGCAATGATGCCGATACGGACTGGGGTTTTAATGTCCTGTCTGGCGTAATAACCTGGCGCGAGAATTTTAATGCAGATAAGTGCCGGCAGTCCCAGCATATAAGCCATTAAGCTTAAGCTGGAAAAATAGGTGTCATGCGCGGTAAATTTCCCATACTCAAATAACGATGCCAGTATCGGTCCGGCGAGAATAAACAGACCCACAGCGGCAGGAATGGTAATCAAGGTAACGAGACGTAACGCCCAGTTGAGTGTTTGATTAAATTGTTCGGCCGAGTCACGCACATGCTGTCGCGACAGGGTGGGTAGAATGACGGTGGCGATGGCGATGCCTAATACGCCTAGAGGAAACTCCAGTAACCGGTCTGAATAATATAACCAGGTCACACTACCCGTAATTAAGAATGAAGCAATCACGGTATCCAGTAATAAATTAATCTGTGCGACAGACGAACCAAAGATGGCGGGAAGCATGAGTGTGGTGATTTTTTTAATGCCAGCATGCCCGCGCTTTATTTTAGGTTTGGGCATCAAATCCAGTTTTATCAGGGCGGGAAACTGGATGAGTAACTGCGCGACACCGGCGATGGCAACACCCCATGCCAGTGCCATTAACGGCTCGTCAAAATAAGGCGTGAGCAAAAAGACTGAGCCTATCAGGCTGATATTTAATAAAACCGGGGTAAATGCGGGAATGGCAAACTGATGGTAGCTGTTCAGAATGCCACCACAAAATGCGACCAAAGCAATAAAAAATATATAAGGAAAGGTAATGCGTAACAAATCAGCGGTTAGCTGAAGTTGTTGTGCATCATCGGCGAATCCCGGGGCGAATAGATACACCAGTGCTGGCGCAAAAATCATGCCTAGCAGGGCGAGTATCAATAAAAACCCACCTAGCGTACCGGCAACGTGGTCGATCAGGTCTTTTAGTGCCGCTTTATCGCGTTTTTCTTTGTATTCTGAAAACACGGGCACAAAGGCCAGCGAAAAAGCGCCTTCACCAAACAGGCGGCGCATAAAGTTTGGAATTTTGAAGGCGACCAGAAAGGCATCCGTACCGCCAGTCGCACCAAAAAAAGTAGCGATCGTGATGTCACGTAATAAGCCGAAAACTCTGGATAACAGCGTCATGCCACCAACGGTGAAGGTGGATCGCAGTAGTTTTTTGCTCAGGATGTTCCCCTAAA
Source organism: Thiotrichaceae bacterium (assembly GCA_002746365.1). GTDB lineage: Bacteria > Pseudomonadota > Gammaproteobacteria > SZUA-229 > SZUA-229. The sequence continues at coordinate 166,747 of NVWZ01000006.1, read as the reverse complement.
TTGATTGATGGCGAGATTGTACCTGTTACGCGCGTTTTTCTAAAGGCAGGTGACAACATTGCCGTCATGGCTGCAACTGCAATAAGGTATAATTTATATTGACAAACTCCCCAAAAACAGGCATCCTACGCGCTCTTTTTTCAAGACGGTTTAGAACAGTGGCAAACACAGCTTCAGCAAAAAAACGCGCCAGACAGGCAGAAATACATCGCTCACGTAATGTAGGCGTACGTTCAATGATGCGCACATGCATTAAAAAGGTTTATTACGCGATTGAAGCAGGTGATAAAGCTGCAGCAGAAGCCGCCTATAAAGTGGCCGCACCGGTGATTGACCGTGTCGCAGGTAAAGGTCTAATGCATGCTAATAAAGCCGCTCGCCATAAGAGTCGCATGAATAACAATATTCGTTCAATGTCGTGATTTACGCTGTCACTTTTTAAAAGTGACAATGATTAAAAAGCCGGGCTGATGTTTAATCATCAGCCCGGCTTTTTTTGTGGGTGTGTTGGTCTGTTTGCGGCCATGAGTGGACTTTAAAAAAAATCTTGTCCGCGAATAACGCAAAGAACGCAAAAAAAACCGCAAATAAAATATCGTTTCTTTTGCTTTTTTCGCATCTTTTGCGTTATTCGCGGACTAACCGTTTTTAATCTTTTAGATGTCAGCTAAGAGTCGAAAGCTGACTGTCAGAAAGGCGAATTTATCGACGAAGACGTGGTGATTGTATGCCGAAAAGGGCAATTAGACCAGAGCCGAATAACCAAATTGCAGCGGGCACGGGAACTTCATTAATCACCATGTTATCAACGCTGGGCCAGAAGCCATTGACGTTAGGTAACACGCCTGGTGCGAAAAAAGTGAGCTGGGTTATATCGGCCATTTCAACACTTACGGTTAACCAGTTGTCCCAACTGGTGTAATTACTTAAGTCAACCTTGTTTTCCCATACGGTTTCACCTAGCGTGTTCAGTGCTGCAATATCGATAAAGCCGATATTTTCATTGACGGAGGTAAAATTTAACCAGGGTTTGGCGTTCATCTCAAAGCTGTTGACGTAAGTCGCCGCTGAGAAATAGAGGTAATCATTAAAGTTGAAGTTGTCATTCCACAGCTGGCCGCCACCTTTGCCGTCCCACTTCATTTGACCGCCCAGTGACACGCCTAAATTGTTGGCGTCATTAAAATCTAATAGTTCAGCCTGAGCAGTGTTACTGGCGAGGCAGCTTAAGGCTGTCAGAGTGACTGTTGGAATTATATGAAGGTATTTATGCACGGTTTTTTCCTTTAAAATTTATTTGCGAACAGGCAAATTGAAAATATTTAAATTGTGGGTTTAGTGCATTTAGTTGAATCTATTACATTTAGATCTATTGCAATTATCTATTGCAATTATATAGAGCAATAGTTACGCCATTATAAAAAAATAGTTAAATAACAACAAGATAGCTAATATGAGCTTATTGCTTGCGTTAGAAGTGTAAAGAAACCCTTAAAATAGTACAAATTAATGGCTAATTGATGAACAATTATAGGCTATTATGTAAGATAATCGACAAAATTTTGTTACTTGCGTGTTTTAGGATGGACGAAAAAGCTTATAGGAGCGCCAGATTGTCTCGGTGGATAAGTTCGGCGTCGTCTAAATAGCCCAGGATGGATTCGATTTGTTCGCTGGATTGYCCCATAATTTTCTGGCTTTCTTCGCTGTCATAATTGATTAGGCCACGGGCAATTTCATTRCCCTTATTATCGAAGCAACTGACGACTTCGCCGCGCTGAAAATCACCYTCGACTCGACTGAKGCCWATGGCTAACAGGCTGACGCCGGATTTCTGGATAGCCYGGCTGGCACCCTYRTCCAGGTGGAGTTTGCCCGATATTTTTAACTGATTGGCTAACCATTGTTTGCGGGCAGTCAATGGTTCATTGTCGGCTGTTAACAAGGTGCCTACGGTGTCACCTTGTGCAATTTTTTGCAAAATATTGTCTTCTGAGCCGCAGGCGATAATCGTGGTGGTGCCTGACCGCGCCGCACATTGTGCCGCCGTTATTTTGGTTCGCATACCACCCTGGCCTAACGCGCCRCTATCACCCGCCATRGCAGTCAGTTCATGATTGCTGGCGGTGGATTGCGATATGAGTTTTGCATCCGGATTATTGCGAGGATCTTTATCAAACAGTCCTTGCTGGTCGGTTAAKATGACCAGTGTATCGGCTTCAACYARRTTACTGACGAGTGCGCCCAGTGTGTCGTTATCACCAAATCGAATTTCGTCTGTTGCRACGGTGTCATTTTCATTGATGATAGGAATGGCGCCRAGTTTTARCAGCGTTTTTAGTGTGCTGCGCGCATTTAGGTARCGTTGACGATGRCTSAGGTCTTCATGTGTCAGTAGTACTTGCGCGGTGTGAATATKATGCTTTTTAAAGCAGCTTTCAAAATGTTGTATCAGACCCGTTTGGCCCAGTGCGGCAGCGGCCTGTAGGTCATGTAAGGCATTTGGGCGTTTCTCCCAGCCAATTCGAGCCATGCCTTCAGCGACCGCGCCAGAGGATACCAGTAATATTTCTTTACCTGAGTCGCGTAATGTCGCAATCTGATCAGCCCATGCCTGTATCGCCTGATGATTCAGTCCGCGGCCATCGTCGGTAATAAGTGAGCTGCCAATTTTAATAACCCAGCGTGTGGACTCGGCAACGGTTTTTCGTGTGGTAGCTTGTTTTGTTGTCGCGTCAGTTGTCATRAGTGGRYTTTAGCTTTCCTGTTCGTGYTCTATTTTAGAATAAGGATTRTYTTCGTCATCCTGYCTCTGTTCCTGTTCGGCTTCCCGGTTGGCTTCGAGTTGTTTCATRATGTCGAAAGCCAGTGTTTCTGTGCCGGTTTTGCTCAGCGCAGATATCACGTGAACCGGCCCCTGCCAGTTTAATCGCTGGATGATYTCRTCTTGTTTGGCTTTTAAYGCATCATCGTCAAGCAGGTCCGCTTTRTTTAATACCAGCCARCGCGGTTTCTGAGCCAGTTCATGGCTGTAGTTATCCAGTTCATTAATAATGGTRTTGGCTTCATCAACKGGGTCGCTGCCATCARASGGTGCYAGRTCAACGATGTGYAGTAATATCTGGGTGCGAGACAGRTGTTTCAAAAACTGGATGCCCAGYCCGGCACCTTCRGATGCGCCCTCGATTATGCCGGGTATATCGGCGATGACAAAACTCTGATTCATGCCGACACGCACYACRCCCAGGTTAGGGAATAGYGTRGTAAACGGGTAATTCGCTACTTTTGGCTTTGCGGCTGAAACCGATCGGATAAAGGTCGATTTGCCGGCATTGGGTAAACCGAGCAAGCCAACATCTGCCAGTACTTTTAATTCCAGGCGCAGATTGCGACGTTCACCTTCGGAGCCCGGTGTGCATTTTCTCGGCGCCTGATTAATCGAGCTTTTGTAGCGGGCATTACCCAGACCATGAAAACCGCCTTGCGCTACTTTAATTTTTTGGCCGTGTTTGGTGATGTCACCGATGAGTTCGTCAATATCGTCATCGTATATTAAAGTGCCGATAGGAACCTGAATGAGTAGGTCGTCACCCCCCGGTCCGGTCAATTGTTGGCCACCGCCACGAATGCCTGATGCGGCAGTGTAGGTGCGTACGTGTCGAAAATCGGCTAAGGTATTATTGTCGTGATCGCCCACCAGATAGACGCTGCCACCATCACCACCGTCGCCACCGTCAGGGCCACCGTATTGGATGAACTTTTCGCGGCGAAAGCTGACCACGCCGGTTCCACCGTCACCGGCTATGACACTTATGGTTGCTTCATCGACAAAACGCATGATTGATCTCTTAAATAAATTCGTGGTTAGTTTAACCTAAATGCCCAGCGCTTAGATTAATCTGTCATCACAGCGGAGCGCGGCAATATCCTGCAAACGACTCAGTCGCTTATAGAAAATCACCACGCTCTGCTCGCAGTGACGGGTATTTTTATAGCCAATAAAAAAGCCCCATGCGGGGCTTTTTACTAACCGCATTAATTCAGTTAATACTAGCTTGCTGGTGTTGCGCCCGCTTCTATTACACTAATGGTCTTACGGTTAAGTGGGCCACGCACTTCAAAAATCACGTTGCCATCTGACTTTGCGAACAAAGTGTGATCACGACCCATACCGACGTTATTGCCTGCATGAAATTTTGTGCCACGTTGACGTACCAGGATGTTACCTGCAAGTACAGTTTGACCGCCAAATTTTTTCACGCCAAGTCGTTTCGACTGGGAATCGCGTCCGTTTTTGGTACTACCGGCTGCTTTTTTATGTGCCATTGTTTATTTCCTCTAAAAACGCTTTTAATATCGTAGAATTAAGCTGAGATGCCGGTTACTTCGATTTCAGTGTAGTACTGACGATGTCCCGTTCTCTTTTGATGATGTTTGCGACGTCTGAATTTCATGATTTCGACTTTTTTAGCGCGACCATGAGATTTGATTGTTGCCGTGACTTTACCACCATCAACGTAAGGTGCGCCGATGTTGATGTTATCACCGTCAGCTATCAGTAGGACTTTGTCTAAATCGACAGAAGCGCCTTCGTCTGCGTCCAGTTTTTCAATGCGACATACGTCGCCTTTAGCTAATTTGTATTGTTTGCCACCAGTACTGATTACAGCGTACATGGGTGTTCTCCGAAATATCGTGACAGAAAGGGCGCGAATTATACGKGTTAAAAGCTATTCTGACAAGAGATATATTGAATATTTATTGWGATTGGCTTGACCTCTTGGTGYGGACTACATAGGATTCGCATTCCTTAATTATTATATGATTCGTCAGGTTCTCTATTCTCGGMCKAGCTMCTGGAGTCCGGCAGATTTTTCGACYTGAAAGTCAGTGAATGTATTGTGTCAGAAGTAGAAAGTAACCCTGTAGAARAAGCGCTGAAGGATTCGRCTCTGAGTTTTGATGATGTCATCTCGCGCYGCCAGTCTGATATGCAGGCRRTCGAYCAGGTGATTCATWTTCGTTTGAGCTCKGARGTCACGCTGGTMAACCAGCTAAGTCAYTATATTGTKAACTCCGGTGGTAARCGTCTGCGYCCCCTGATTACCATGCTGGCAGCCARAGTATTTTCATATCAAGGCGACAAACACTATTTGATGGCAGCGATCATCGAGTTTATCCATACCGCAACGTTATTGCATGATGATGTGGTCGATGAATCGAATTTGCGGCGTGGCAATGAGACGGCTAATGCCCTGTTTGGCAATGCGGCAAGTGTACTAGTGGGGGATTTTCTCTATTCACGTGCTTTTGAGATGATGGTTGATGTGGATGACATGCGGGTAATGAAAATACTCGCGACCACCACCAATGTGATTGCCGAGGGWGAGGTGATGCAATTGATGAATGTGCATGACGCTGAGACCACGGAAGAGAAATATTTAGAAGTCATTTATTGCAAAACCGCTCGATTGTTTGAAGCAGCGACTCAATTGGGCGCTATCCTGTGTGATCGCAATGAAGCTGAAGAGCGTGCTATGGCCGATTATGGGCGCTATCTGGGAACGGCATTCCAGTTAATTGATGACGTTATGGACTACAGTTCAGACAGTGAGACCATGGGTAAAAACGTGGGTGATGACCTGGCTGAGGGTAAGCCAACGTTGCCTTTAATCTATGCCATTCAACAGGGATCGGCAGATCAGGCTGCGTTGATTAAAGCGGCCATCGAAAAAGGCGGTTATGATCAAATAGATGAAGTGCAGGCGATCATTCAGCAAACCGGCGCGCTAGAATATACCGAACAGATGGCGCAGAAACAGGCGCAACGTGCAATTGAATCATTAGCTGGCCTGCCTGATTCTGAATATAAAACAGATTTAGAACATATTGCACGGTTGTCTGTGTATCGTAGTCACTAATTTTTGTTAGAATGTCCGTCCTGTAATTGTTTAGACTTAGGTATCGTAGTGAACAAAGGCACACTTTATGTAATTTCCGCGGCATCGGGTGCGGGTAAGACCTCACTGGTGAGTGCGGTGCTAGGCCAGGTGCCTGACGTTGAAGTGTCTGTGTCACACACAACAAGAGCACCTCGAGAGGGTGAAGTCGATGGTGTAAACTATCATTTTATTGATAGTGATCGCTTTCAGTCGATGGTTGAGGCGGGTGAGTTTCTTGAGTCTGCCTCGGTATTTGGCAATATGTACGGCACCTCGCTGCAACATATTCAGGAACAGTTGTTAAAAGGTAAAGATGTCATTCTGGAGATTGACTGGCAGGGTGCGCGGCAGATTAGGCAGTTGATGGCAGACTGTAAATCAATTTATATCGTGCCGCCGTCGATAACGGCGTTGCGTCAACGACTAACAACACGTGGACAGGATGACGAAGCGGTTATAGATAAACGTATGCATGAAGCCGTTAGTGAGATGTCGCATTATGTGGAATTTGAATACCTGGTGGTCAATGATATCTTTGATGAAGCACGCGAAAATCTTGCCGCTATAATATTAGGTGAGCGCATGTTGCTGGAGCATCAGCAGCATAAGTATGCCGAGTTGTTGGCAGAATTATTATAAAAGTATATTGCGTGTCTATAGATTGCACGCAATAGATAGATTTAAAATTTAACTTATAGCATTTGGAGAAATAAATATGGCACGTCTAACAGTAGAAGATTGCCTTGATAACGTAGAAAATCGATTTGAGCTGGTRCTTGTTGCATCGCAACGTGCMCGTCAACTAGCCATGGGYGCTGAGCCATTAGTGCCAGAAGACAATGACAAGCCAACCGTTATTGCGCTGCGCGARATTGCAGAAAACCTGATTAATAAAGCGATATTGGAAGCGCCTGAAGAAACACCAATGGACGACATCGAAGCGATGATTGAAGGTGACCTGTCTGCCGAGCTGGAAAACAGCCTGAAAGACCCGTTTACAGCAAACTTAAAAGCTAGTTAATCAGCACTGCTGACGACTCTTTTAGAGTTGAAACCATCAATGGGCACACCAGACACATATCTATGTGTTTGGTGTGCCCATTTTTTATATGTGCGAAATAAGCTAACTTGTCATAACATAAGCTAATGAACGACAGTGATGTGCAAAAAGATATAGCGTTGAATGAGCACGGTGCAAACAGTGAGGAGCGTTTTTTAATCTCTGATCTCTGTGATCTGATTTCGTCTTATATGAATCAGGAGCAGGTGAAGGAAGTTTATAACGCCTACCTGTTTGGCGCGCAGGCGCATGAAGGCCAGCATCGYRTATCSGGCGAACCGTATATATATCACCCTATCGCAGTCGCGCGCATCCTTGCGCAGATGCACATGGATGTTAAAAGCATTGTTGCTTCCATCTTGCATGATGTCCTTGAAGATACACCCGCAACCCGAAAACTAATCGAACGCGAGTTTGGTCAGGACGTTGCCCAYCTGGTGGATGGYGTCAGTAAGCTCACGCATATTAAGTTTAAAAAYAAGATYGAGCAGCAAGCGGAAAAYATTCAAAAAGTCTTGCTGGCGATGGCGAAAGATATTCGTGTCATTATGATCAARTTGGCCGATCGTTTGCAYAATATGCGTACACTGGGTGCGTTACGTCCAGAGAAGCGTCGTCGCATCGCRCAGGAAACGCTGGAAATTTATATCCCTATCGCCAATCGGCTGGGYATTTTCACTATTCGACATGAACTTGAAAACCTGGTGTTTAAAGCCATACAYCCGATACGTTATCGWGTTMTTGAGCATGCAGTAAATAAAACCAGTGGYCAYCGAAAAGARCTRATYGATAAAATTAATCAGGCACTGGGRTCGAGACTGGTYGAGTTRGAAATCGAAGCYACCATYGTCTCACGTAAAAAGCACTTATTTAGTGTGTAYAACAAAATGCGAGACAAGCGTTTGCCATTCAGTAAGATCTTTGACGTTTATGCGCTTCGGGTGCTGACCGACACGGTTGATGATAGTTATCGTGTATTGGGTATCGTACACAACTTATTCAAACCCATACCGGGACGATTTAAAGATTATATTGCGATACCAAAAAGTAATGGTTATCAATCTTTACATACTGCGTTATATGGGCCACATGGTATTCCCATGGAAGTGCAAATTCGAACCGATGAAATGGATAAGTTCGCCGAAAGTGGCATTGCTGCACATTGGTTATATAAAGCGCCTGACGAAAAAGGTGAGATTGTCGCCCATGCCCGTGCCCGTGACTGGTTAACGGGTATTTTGGAGATGCAGCAAACCGCCGGGGATTCTCTGGAATTTTTAGAAAACGTTAAAGTCGATTTATTTCATGATGAAGTGTATGTCTATACACCCGATGGCGACATCATGAAGTTACCCAGAAATGCGACCCCGGTTGATTTTGCCTATGCCGTCCATACCGATATCGGTAATCGATGTGTAGCGGCAAAACTCGATCATAATTTTGCGCCGTTAAATACACCGTTATACAGTGGTCAGACAGTAGAGATTGTGACTTCGCCCGGATCGAGTCCGAATGCGGCGTGGTTGAATTATGTGGTTACCGCAAAAGCCAGAAGTAATATACGCAATTACCTGAAAAGCATGCAGACCGATGAAGCAATGTCTCAAGGTCGCCGATTATTAGAGCGGTGCTTAAAACCACTGGGTGTGCGACTGGATGATTTGAAAGAAACCGATATCAATACTGTGCTTAAAGAGTATGGTTTCAGTGAGCTAAGTGAATTGTTAGAAGATGTCGGTTTGGGTAATCGTCCACCGAGTTTAGTTGTACGTCGATTAGTGCCTGAGAGGATTTCGGATGGTGAGTCTGAAGAAACCAGAGAAATGAAATCACAGGTAGCGCTGGCGATAAGTGGTACCGAGGGTATGGTGGTGGCCTATGGTCGCTGTTGCCATCCCATTCCGGGTGATCAGATCGTGGCAAAACTGAGCAAGGGGCGTGGCATCGTTGTRCATCGCCAAGGYTGTAAAAATCTTGATGCGRCAAGCAAGCGAAAACGCTCCGACAATTACATCGACGTGAATTGGGCTGAAGGTGCTAGTGGCGAATTCACTTGTGAGATTAAATTGGAGATTGAAAATAAATTAGGTTTGTTAGCCAGAACCGCCACTGTTATTTCTGACTGCGGCGGTGATATAGAAAATGTTAGCATGGAAGATCGTGATGGTTTTTCAATGAACCTGCTGTACTTAATAAAAGTTTCAGATAGAAAGCATTTGGCGAAATTGATGCGCCGTTTGCGTCGAATTACTTATGTGATGCGTATTGTGCGTATGTAAGGCAGTATTAAAATATACATTGTGCAAAGCTCTCCAGATAATAAAAACKGRCAATAAAAAATAGAGAATAAAATGGCAAAAGAAATTATATCAACGGATAAAGCACCRCAGGCAATCGGCACCTATTCTCAGGCAGTAAAAGTCGGTACGACGGTTTATATGTCGGGCCAGATTCCACTGATACCTGAAACCATGGAGATGGTCGAAGGGGATATCAAATYACAAATTCATCGTGTTTTTCAAAATTTACAGGCGGTCGCTCATGCCGCTGGCGGTAATTTATCCGACATCGTTAAACTTAATATCTATTTGACAGACTTATCGAATTTCCCGCAGGTTAATGAGGTAATGGCGGAGTACTTTCAGCAGCCCTATCCAGCACGTGCGGCGCTAGGTATTCGTGCCTTACCTAAAAATGCCGGTGTTGAAATGGATGCTGTTTTAGAGCTCGAAGGTTAGTGAGGTAAACAGGTGTTCTCCAAACGAGTGAGTGCCTCGGGTGTCTAAAGAAAAAATACTTGTCATTCCCGAATGTTTCTATCGGGAATCCAGGGGCTTTAAAAGTCTGAAAAACACTGGATTCTCGATAGAAACATTCGAGGATGACGATAAGAAAATAACTGTGGMGWMARTKARATCAATGGACGATACGAATGCCGAAAATTTTGAATATCAATCTATCCAGACATTAAAYGGTGTCGGTCCAGCCGTTGCAGAGAAATTAAAAAAGCTCGAAATATATAATATTCAGGACGTCCTGTTTCATYTGCCAATGCGTTATGARGACAGAACCAGTGTAACCGCAATSGGTTCGTTGCAGTTGGGGCAGCAGGCGTTAATCGAAGGCACAATTGATCATAGCGAAATTAAATTTGGAGGTCGTGGCCGTCGAAGTTTATTGTGTCAYCTGTCGGATAAYACGGGTTCGGTCATCTTGCGMTTTTTTCATTTCAATAAARCGCAGCAAAACAATCTTAGTGTAGGCAAAACCTTGCGCTGTTTTGGYGAGGCAAGACGAGGTGCGAGCAGRCTGGAAATGGTTCACCCGGAGTACAAAGTGGTTCACCCCGGTGATGCGGTTATCGATCAAACRCTGACGCCAATTTATCCTAAAACCGATGGTGTACATCAAACCTTATTAAAAAAAATATCAGATCAGGTATTAGAAAAAATYAAYCAAGGCTTATTGATTGACTGGCTCCCCCAGTCGATTGTACAACAGAAAAAATTCCCAGATTTAAGCAGTGCGTTATCCAGTGTTCATCGRCCAGATAAAAAWGCYAATGTATTTGCATTGAATGAATGYAAAACAAAAATGCARCAGCGTTTGRTYTTTGAAGARYTAGTGGCGCATCAGTTAAGYTTTTTRCAGGCGCGTCATGAAATAAAAAAAAYAAACGCTATGCCCTTGCCGGTGACTAAAGATGACTATGAAAAATTTCTCAGTTTTTTATCTTTTGATTTAACCAAAGCRCAAGAAAAAGTKATCGCCGAAATATTTTCTGATATCAATAAAAATCATCCAATGTTGAGATTGGTGCAGGGCGATGTCGGTTCCGGTAAAACCGTGGTTGCAGCCGCGGCAGCGATGGCGGTTATTAATGCAGGCCACCAGATTGCCATAATGGCACCAACAGAGATTTTGGCTGATCAGCAYCGGGTTAATTTTACACAATGGTTTAATGAAGACATCTGTTTGTTATTGACGGGAAAAGATAAGGGTMAGCTTCGYCAGCAAAAGCTGGAGAAAATACTGTCCGGTGAAGCRCAGATTGTTAWTGGTACTCATGCTTTGTTTCAGAAGGATATCGAATTCAATCAGCTGGTATTGCTGGTGGTCGATGAACAACATCGATTTGGCGTGCATCAGAGATTGTCACTTCGTGAGAAAGGGGATTTCAAAGGTAATGCTAAGACTAAAAAGAARAAYATYACTCCCCATCAATTAATCATGACAGCGACGCCTATTCCAAGAAGYCTGGCAATGACGGCTTATGCYGATCTGGACTATTCKGTTATAGATGAATTACCGAAGGGGCGTAAACCGGTAACCACCGTWGTGGTCTCGACCGCGCGGAGAGAAGAAGTTATTCAGCGCATTAAAAAAGCCTGTGAAAATGGCGAGCAAGCTTATTGGGTGTGTACGCTAGTTGAAGAATCGGATGTRYTGCAGTGTCAGGCMGCCGAGGTKGCCGCTGAACAGCTCACCTTAGAGCTGAAAAAGGTGCGCGTAGGTCTGGTTCATGGYCGTATGAARCAACAGGAAAAACAACAGATTGTCAGCCAGTTTAAAAATAAAGACATTGATTTGTTGGTGGCAACRACGGTAATTGAAGTTGGYGTGGATGTACCCAATGCCTCATTGATGGTAATTGAAAATGCCGAACGACTGGGTTTGGCGCAGTTGCATCAGTTGCGAGGGCGTGTCGGTCGAGGCGACAAGCAAAGCGCGTGTGTGCTTATGTATCAGCCGCCATTGTCTGAACAGGGWAAGCAGCGTATGAGTATTCTTCGAGAAACCAATGATGGTTTTAAAATATCAGAAAAAGAYYTGCAGTTACGAGGYCCAGGTGAGGTATTAGGCACCCGGCAAACAGGGTTGATGCAGATGCGTATTGCCGATATTGTGCGTGATGAACCCTGGTTTGATGAGGTTAAAAAAACAGCAGAATACCTTATTGATCACCATCCTGAGTCAGTAAAACCATTAGTGCGTCGTTGGCTGGGCAAGGCTGATCGATTTGTGAATGTGTAGTGTCTTTCTGTCCCCGTTATATCGGCGTATTTTAGCCGGTATCCATATATTAATTTAGTATCAGGCTAAAGCATGCCGGTATGATAAATTAAACTTTTTTATCTCTCTGCGCCTCAAGTTTGTAATATTTTAAGTTTGATAAGAACGGTTAGTCGTTCGCGAGATTTGGTAATTGAGGCCAGGTTTGAATGGCACTTACTTAAGGGTACCTCTATTAATTGCTTGTGCCTTCTGGCTTTACGACCCGTTCAGAATCAAGGCGTGCTTTTGAAGCCATGCCCGCAGTTGTTAATACATGGGCATATCGAAAAAGCACAACGCAGAGTCTGGGCGGGTCGTAAAGCCCCGTAGGGCGCGACCTGAAGCGTGTAGCTGCAAGGCGTGAGCCGCAGCATAATGGTTATTCCATTCTCAAGGCTCATAACGCAGCAGATGCACGCTTCAGGTCACGCAGAGGACATAAGCAATTAATAGAGGTGCCCTTAATTTCACCAACATAAAACGAATCAATCATGACAGACGATACAAAAGAGAGTAATGGCGAGAATAGCGCTGTTTGGGACAATCATATTACAGTAGCTGATACACCTGAGGGTTTTACCTTAAGAACAACTTATCCAGGCAATTCCGATGGCGCGGAAGTGATGCTGGAGCAATGGGATGCCGGTTCAGCAGAGCCGCCACATTCGCACCCTGGTGATGATATGACGGTTGTCATTGAGGGTAAAATGACTATCCAGTTTTTCACAAAATTTAACGRTGARTTRGTTAAAGAGGGTGAGCCGSTCATTTTAAACAAAGGTGAAACYGGTTAYATAAAAGCAGGCAGGATTCACGATGCCAKGTATCTGGAAAACTGCAAGCTGGTTTATGTGCATGATAAAGCMTTTGGRTTTAATCCCGAAGGTTCTAGCTAAAGTCYCTGAAAAATGAAATCCATCGCTTTTAATAACGGTTATATCAAAYTAGGTAAAGAYTTTTCTGTCGAGACTCGTCCCGATCCAGTAAAGAAYCCWGAWCTRATTAAATATAACCATGATCTGGCTGAGCAACTAGGGCTTAGCGAAACCTGTTTGAACGCAACGAAGAATCTGGCTGACAGTACGGCCATTTTTGCAGGCAATSAAATTCCAGATGGCGCACAACCGATAGCCATGGCTTATGCCGGTCATCAATTTGGTCACTTTAATYCACAATTAGGCGATGGTCGTGCGATATTATTAGGTGAGATTGATGCACCAGACGGCGCACGATTTGATATTCAATTAAAAGGTTCAGGACGTACCTATTTTTCACGTGATGGTGATGGGCGAGCCGYTTTAGGCCCCGTGCTTCGTGAGTACTTGCTCAGTGAAGCCATGGCAAAACTAGGCGTACCGACTACGCGTGCGCTTGCAGTCGTGACCACAGGTGAAGAAGTGGCGAGACAGCAACTGTTGCCAGGTGGCATCATCACACGTATCGCAAGCAGTTTTATTCGTATCGGAACATTTCAATTTTTTGCAGCCAGAGGCAAGGTTGACGCGATAAAGACACTGGCTGATTTTGTAATTGATCGTCACTACCCCTCGGCAAAAAATGAAGATAATCCTTACCTCGTATTGCTGCAATTAATTGTCGAGCGACAGACCATATTGATAGCTAAGTGGATGCAGATAGGTTTTATTCACGGKGTGATGAATACCGATAATATGTCGATARCCGGTGACACCATAGAYTATGGCCCCTGTGCGTATATGGATTTTTATGACCACGACAAAGTCTATAGCTCTATCGACCGAAACGGGCGTTACGCATACAATAACCAGCCATCAATCGGGTTATGGAATCTAACACGACTAGCTGAAACATTTGTACCGCTGTTAGCCGATAACAGCGATGACGCCGTTGAGCTGGCGCAAGACATTTTGAAAGATTATGTTGAACTATATGAGAAAAACTGGCTAATCGGTATGCGAGAAAAACTGGGTTTAACGACGCAGTTAGAAAGTGATAAAGAACTTATCGAAGAATTATTAAATATCATGGCTGCCAATAAGGCTGATTTTACGCTAACGTTTTATCATTTATCACGAATCAGTACTGATTTATCAAAACACGAAGAAGCATTGCACGATCTTTTTGGCGGATCCGAACAGATTAAACAATGGCTGGGAAAATGGCGACCGCGTGTTAGTGAAGAGTCACTTAGTGATGAAGCACGRCAATCTATAATGCAGGCTGTCAATCCGGTTTACATCCCACGTAACCATCAGGTAGAAGCAGCGATTAGAGCCGCGGAAGATGCCAGTGATTTTTCGGTGTTCAACGAATTACATGATGTACTGCAACATCCTTATAAGCAGCAAACCGGAAAAGAAAAGTATATGTTTCCCCCTAAACCTGATGAAGTTGTTGAGCAGACTTTTTGTGGAACGTGAATGTTTTTACACGCTCATTCAGGGAGTGCTGGGTAATATCGATTTTTTTCGGTCTGTCGAGATGTTTCATTTAATATTTCGTCTACACATCGGCGATATTCATGAGGTTTCAGTAYGAGCTCATATCTGACATAAAGCCCCGCTTTAATTAATAGGGGGCGGGGCGGTTGAAGCGTGTATCTGCTGCGTTGTGAGTCTTGACAGAACAACCATTCTACTGCGCGACACGATTCAGGTCAGGCAGAGGACACAAGCAATTAATAGAGATACCCTAAAGACAGTGAGTAATATATAAAGTAAACTGCTATGTAGTAGAAAATAACAGTGGTTATCAATAAGATAAGCGATATATGCAGCATTATGGAGAATCTAACAACGTCTAGAACAATTTTATTCATTCGAGCATTTTTATACCAAATCACCTTTTTGCTCAGTGTTATTGTTCTAGGGACACTAATTATTCTGTTTTTTTTTAGGTCCGTCGATTTTCGTTTGAAGATTGTAAAATCCTGGAGTAGCTTAAATTTGTGGCTACTGAAGGTTATTTGTAAACTGGATTTTGTATTAGAAGGTAGTGAGCATTTAACTGAACAGAATGCGATTGTTCTATGTAAGCACCAATCAACCTGGGAAACTATTGCATTAAACAACATTATCCCTTTAGGGCGCTGGGTCTTTAAGCGCGAGTTGTTGTTTATTCCGTTCTTTGGATGGGCGCTAGCTTTGACCAGCCCAATTTGTATAAATCGCTCAGCTGGAAGAAAAGCTGCATCGCAAATTGTTAGTAAGGGTACGAGAATCCTACAACAGGGAAAATGGTTAATAATATTTCCTGAAGGTACACGTGCTAAACCAGGCACGGAGAAAAAATATAAAATTGGTGGCGCACTATTAGCTGAAAAAAGTGGCTACCCTGTTTTACCTATTGCGCATAATGCGGGTGAATTCTGGCCAAAGCACAGTTTTATCAAATGGCCCGGTACCATTACGATCAGCATAGGGCCAATGATTAATACTGAAAATAAAACTGCTAGAGAAATTTTGTCTGAAACACATGAGTGGATCGAGACAAAAACTCAGCAAATAAGTGAGCCGCTAAGATTGAATCGTTAATTAAAGATGGCATTAGTTCAAGTCTCATTTGAAATACGTAGCATTAAAAATATTTGATTCCAATAACAACGAAAAAGGACATCCTTATGAAAGCAAGATACCTATTAGTAGTTTTACTCGGTGCAGTTATGGCAGTAACCACGGGTTGCCGAACAAACGCTGTTTACAACGTGCCAGATCAAAGTGTGCTAACAAATAAATCTCAGCTTACAGAAGAGGATGTTAAAAAAGCAATTATCAGAGCGGGTTCTTCTTTAGGTTGGAATATGTTTGCTGACAAGCCCGGTAACGTGCTTGGCACATTACGTTTGAGGAAGCATATGGCGCAGGTGGATATTTATTATGATTTAAACAAATACAACATCACTTACAAGGATAGTCAAAACCTTAATTATGAGGCTGCAGGTTCAGAGTACACAGATGAAGATGGTAATTCCCACATAAATGAAAACTCGACAATCCATAGTAACTACAATGGTTGGGTTCAAAATTTAGATCGGGCAATAAAGGCGCAACTGAATACGTTGTAATTAATAGAGGTGCGCTTAAGCAGATAGCGCCTTAGATGAGGCCTTATTTTTATTGTCCCAGGACGCTAGTAAAAACGATGCTCTTTCAGTGCAAGATTTTAGTTATTAATTTTGTCATCCTGAACGATAGTGAAGGATCTTATGCACTGGCATTTAAGATCCTTCACTATCGTTCAGGATGACAGCGATTTAAATAATGTTGCTGTTTTTTAAAAGTGATGTCAGCTTTTTATAGTAAAAACGATTTTAATCGTTCTAAAGCAACCTATGGACTTTTAGTCCATAGTCGTTGAGTATTTTCAATCTGCGTTTCCACATTGCCCATAGAGCTTTACAAGCTCTCTTTTATTAAATCGTAAGCTTTTCGGATTTCCTGTGTTTTTTGTGTTGCCAGCGCAATCATTTCATCGGGTAAACCTTTTGCCACCAGTTTGTCTGGATGGTGCTGACTCATTAAACGGCGGTAGGCTTTTTTAATTTCAGCTTCGCTGCTGCCTTTTTCAATACCAATGATTTTATAAGCCTGGCTAAGTGTCAGGCTATCGTTGACACTGGCTTTGGCGCCACTGACAATATTAAATAGATGCTCGATCTGGCTTCGTGAAAAGCCCAAAATTTCACCAATGGTATAAAGAATACGTTTTTCACTGGCATCCATTTTTCCATCCGCCATGGCGGTAGCAATCTGAATTTCAACGAACATCTGAATCAGGTTGCGGCGGCGGTGACATTCTTTTTTAAACTGATGCAATACCGCTTCTAAAGGAAAGTCGGATGACTTGCCCTGGTCAAAGAATTTAACGGCGGCTTTGCGTTGCTCCTCGGATAACTGCATCTGCGCCATGATGTCCCTTGCCGCAGTAATCTCATGTGGACTGACGTGGCCATCTGCTTTGGCAATATGCCCCATCACTGAAAAAGTGGTGGTGAAAAAAGCGGCCTGCACCCGTTCCTGGTCGCCCATATCGATGTGGTCGCCCATCTTGACGCCGCGATCAAAATTACCACCTACTGCCGCACCAATCAGTGCACCTATTGGTCCGCCGAAAACAAATCCTAACGTACCGCCTAAAAATGTACCCCACCACGCCATGACCGTTTCCTCAATAAATTTCGTCGGGCGATTTTAGCATTAAAAGCATTCGAAACATCAGGTTTGCAACACATTGATATGGAGTGCTAGTTGGTCAAGCATCTGTTCCGCGGTTTCGGCTTCAAGTAATAATTGTTTTTGTTTGTTGCTGATGGGGAGGAGCTCACTAAGGCGGTAACAAATGTCGGCAGTATTGTTAAAATCGACGTTGTCCTTATAGTGAGTGGCGAATGGGTGTTCGAGTAGTTGCTTTAGCGTATCGGGTAGCGGTTTAAATGCCGGTGGCATGGGCGGATTATGATCCAGCGTGGATTCGATGGGTGACGTTTCAGCAAGCAGTAAGCCATCATCTCTGACTGAGCTATTCGATAGTTTTACCCGATGTTTAGCCTGGATTTTAATGCCCAGCAATCCATTGGATAAGCTCTCCCAATCGATAATTTCTACATAACAGCCAGTACAAACTATCTTCGGCGCGGCTCCTACTTCCTTGCCTTCACTGATGAGCACGGTAACGAAACCGGTTTGCTGCTTCATGCAATCCTTAATCATCGTTAAATAGCGTTGTTCGAACAGTTGTAATGGCAAAATGCTGCCGGGAAATAAAACCGTGTTAAGTGGAAATAATGCGTGTTTCATAGAGCCAATGCGAGAATTATCGATGTAAATTGTTATTATGCCTTAAGGCATAATTTTATGAAAATTAATTAGAGTTGCCTTAAATTTGTTTGGGCATACACTAAATGCTATGGGGTTAAWTGTGATTGAATTCACTCAACAATCGGTACGCSMTSYYRCYYKKSCAWYWTSYWSYSYRMYGSTGRWGKMWSAAGWKKYKCSGCWSKKTKTRTGGCCACAKRARAATTGGTTCCGACAACTTTATATGGAAGYATYGCCCTGGATGRAGCACCTYGATAATGACTCGAGTGAACTGGATGAGTTGTTAGCCAGGCAGAAAGATCGCCGRATGGGAAAGTATTTTGAAACCTTATGGTATTTCTGGTTATGCAATCAATCACGGTATGACATTGTTGAGAATAATGTCCAGATAAACATCGACGGTGAAACATTAGGCGAACTCGATTTCATTCTTTTTGATAATAAAGAAAAAAAGACACTTCATTGGGAGCTTGCCGTTAAATTTTATCTCGGCGTGGGCGATACCCGTGAGATGTCTAATTGGCATGGCCCTAATCGTCRTGACAGACTGGATATTAAAGTGGAGCATCTGGTGGGTCGGCAGAGTGTTATAGGTGAAGATKTCAGGGTGGCGCGGTGGCTGAAACAGCAAAGCCTAAGCATTGATMGCTGCGCGGTTATTCTAAAAGGCAGGCTTTATTTTCCCTTGGCYMSGGGRRGAGAAGMAGGGGCAGTWAATRCCAGATTTCCGCCGMAATGCTCAGATGAACTATCGTATAGTTACTGGTTCAAACAGAAGGAGTTTGAAGAAGTATTTGATGATAAACAGCGTTTCAAGTTATTAATTAATGAAGGCTGGATGGAAAAAATACCGACAACTAGTGCTAATGCATTATATTCCAAAAGGGGTATATTTGAAGCGATTTCTAATGGTGTTGTGCGTCTTCCATTGCATCTTCAGCCTTGTAAGCCCTGTTCTATCAAGGATAGAGTGTTTTTAGTGGATGATAATTGGTCCTAAATAAGCTCATGACATAATTACAGGTTTACTGTTCACTTTTCAAATAAACTGGTTATAATACGTACATGAATAATCTAAATCTAAGTTTTCCACTCGAGCGRAGCGAAGTTGTTTCTTTGCTGCAGCACTATAAAATTTCACCGACGAGACAGCGCGTAGAGATCGCAGAATTTTTATTTCAGCGTCCACAGCATTTGTCTGCAGAAAAGATTTTAGACGGTGTCACCGATGCGGGTAATCGCGTCTCACGAGCTACGGTATACAACACCATGGGTTTGTTTACCAATAAAGGTGTGGTRSRTGAAGTATTGATTGATCGTGAACGGGTATTTTACGATACCAACACGGAGATTCATCAACACCTTTATAATGTCGATACCGGTGAGTTAACCGATATCTATGACGCGGAGATGGATATGATATCTAAACCAARCCTACCTGACGGTTTAAGAATTATTGATACAGATATTGTGTTTAAAGTGACATCGAAGTAGTTGTAAGTGAAATAGTTGTAAATGAAGCAGCTATAAATCGTTATCAAAAAAAGCCTGCCCATACAATGTATGAGCAGGCTTTTTTATTGGGTGGTCATATATGAGCGCCTGTTTGGATTCAAAGTGGAGTTAAAAGATTATTGATTTTCCGCGAATGAACGCTAATGCACGCAAATAAAAACAACTATTTTTTTGTTGTCACCCTTAACGATAGAGACGGATCTGGAGGCGAGTAGCCATGCTGCGTTCCCCTGCTCCTACGTGGGTAACGAGATAATAATTTAACAACAATTCGCCACAGAGGTCACAGAGAAAAACCTATTATTGTTAAGACTCTGTGGTGAAAATATTTTGAGCGTCTATTCATGGCCCAGGCTGTGTGAAAAAATCCTATCGGGGAATAATACGTTTTCCATATAGGTAGGTCATCTTATGGGTGACTTAGAGTCACTGTTATCTTTCTTGATTATGTTGCCAGAAAATGAGTTTTAGGTATGATGTTCATACAAACTAAAAAAATCATTTAATGWATATTTCCTCAGACTTAACGAACACTTATTTAAGAGCGTGGTTGATACGTCTAGTTCTTTTTTCTCTGGTGTGGTGGACACTCACTGACGGTGCAATGGATTCATGGCCGGTTGGCCTTCCCGTGGTATTGATTGCGACACTGGCCAGCGTAATGCTGATGCCTCCCTTATCCTGGTCTCTGCGCGGGATGTTGTTTTTTATTCCCTATTTTCTCTGGCACTCAATGCGTGGTGGTGTGGACGTAGCCAGGCGCGCCTTGCACCCGCAACTGCCCATTGCGCCCGGGTTATTAGATTACCAGTTTCGATTACCAGCCGGATTGCCTCGGGTTTTTATGGCTGATATCGTCAGTTTGTTACCGGGGACTTTAAGCGTTGAACTGGGTGATGAGTTTTTACGCGTTCATGTGCTCGACGAGACCAGTGCTATTAAAGAGGAATTGAATATGCTGGAAAATCAACTGGCCGATATCTTTGGGCTTGAACTGCAGTGTTAATATTATGAATGAGTTCTATCTGGGTATGGCGCTATTCCTGCTGTTAACACTGGTGGCAGGATTATGGCGTGTGCTGCGCGGTCCAACACCGGCGGATCGAATGCTGGCAGCGCAGTTATTTGGTACCACGGCTGTTGCCTGTGTGCTGCTGCTGGCAGAGGTATACGATCGTCCTTCGTTGCGTGATGTGGCGTTAGTCTTTGCTTTGCTGGCTGCGGTCGCTGCTGTCGCCTTTGTGCGTCGCGCCTGGTCGGAGCAGCCATAGACCATGCCGTTAACGGATATTTTAACTATTATACTGTTGACTGCAGGTGCGCTTTTCTTTCTCGCGGGTACCGTTGGGTTACTGCGTTTTCCGGATGTTTACACGCGCCTGCATGCGCTGACCAAAGCTGACAACCTTGGTTTAGGACTGCTATTGGCGGGGCTTGCATTGCAGGCGGAGTCGTGGACGGCGGTGGCCAAATTGTTACTCATCTGGCTACTGATTTTGCTCGCAAGTTCCAGTGTTGCTCACCTGGTGGTCAGGACTGCACAACGAAAGGGTATCAAATTATGGAAACGTTAACCCTGTTGTCATGGCTTTTTGATGCAACGCTGGCAGTCACCTTGATGTGGCTGGCCTGGCGAACCCTGGCGAGTGAAGATTTGTTCAAGGCCATCGTACTGTTTATCGCCTTTGGTTTATTAATGGCTTTGGCCTGGGTACGTCTTGATGCCCCGGACATTGCTCTGGCTGAAGCGGCCATCGGTGCCGGACTGACGGGCGCATTATTGCTGGGAGCACTGGCAAAACTCAATGCTGGTTACGAAGACAGGCAGTGCTTGCCCGAGAACATGAGCAAACATCTGAACAAATCTGTAAACATGCCGATATTCTTTAGGTGGTTGCTGGTGTTATTGCTGTTTCTGTTAGCCGGTGGACTTAGTTATGCCATATTAGATCTGCCATCACACGCTATCGGTTTAAGTCTGCGGGTAGCAGAAAATATCGAGGCCAGTGGCGTGAGCAATCCGGTAACAGCAGTACTGCTTAACTTTCGCGCCTACGACACCCTGCTAGAGATGGCCGTATTGTTGCTGGCAGTACTGGGCGTCTGGTCACTCGCTGTTGTACCGAAATCTCATGAATCAGTACCGGGAGAGGTACTGGATATGTTGTCTCACCTGCTGGTACCTTTGTTAATTTTGGTTTCCGGTTACTTGTTGTGGGTTGGTGGTCACGCTGCCGGTGGTGCTTTTCAGGCCGGTTCGGTACTGGCAGCGGCGGGGGTGTTATTGTTGCTTGCCGGCTGGTCTCCCAGTGCCCGGTTTGCAGGCTGGCCATTGCGTTTTTCACTTGTTTTAGGGCTGGCACTATTTGTTTTAGTGGCTGTTTTGATGTTGTTGCTGGGCGAGTCTTTTCTTGAATTCCCGCAGCCAATGGCTGGCACATTAATATTGGTGATCGAAGYCGCGGCTGCRCTGTCGATTGGCATCACCCTGGCGTCTTTGTWTGTTGGCGGTCGGCCACAACCTGATCTGCCTTCATCGAATCGATYATCGAACCGGTCAGWSAAGCGAGAAACAGGGGGMRRTCAGGAKCAATGAACATAGATTTTTTCTATGCGCTGACGGGCGTGGGCTTGTTTACGCTGGGGCTGTACGCGCTGATTAAACACAGCCATTTGTTGCGCAAAATTCTGGCGATTAACATCATGGGCAGCGGTGTGTTTCTGGTGCTGGTGGCACTATCGGCACGTACTCAACAGGCACCCGATCCGGTGCCACACGCAATGGTGATTACCGGCATTGTGGTTGCGATCTCGGCAACCGCTCTGGCTTTGGCGCTGATGYTGCGATTACGCGAGGCCAGTGGTCGGGCTGAGCTTCCAGAAGCCTTACCTGAAGAGCCGAAGGAATAACGGCTGGAATAACTGACGGAATAATCGCTAAATGAGTTTGCTACAAAATATTCCCTGGTTAGTGTTGCTGGTTGTTCTACCACTGGCAGGCTCGATGCTGTGTTTTTTGTTCCCGCAGCGAACCAGGTTACTGGGTTTGATGACGGCGCTGCTTATTCCAGCCAGTGTGTTGGCGCTGGCTTATCAGCTTGTGACTCAGGGTGCATTACATTATGCAGTTGGCGGCTGGGGCGCACCATTAGGTATAAATCTTTATGTCGATGGCCTGAGCCTGTTGATGCTTTTGGTGACCGCAGTGGTTGGCCTGGCTATCAGCGCCTATTCCAGTAGCTATTTTAATGGCGAGAAGGCAAAACATTTCTGGCCGTTGTGGATGCTGCTGTGGGCCGCATTAAATGCACTGTTTGTATCAGCCGATATTTTTAACCTTTATGTGACACTGGAACTGATGGGGCTGGCGGCAGTGGCGCTAGTGGCATTGGCGGGTGGCGCAGATGCTCTGTCTGGAGCCATGCGTTATCTGTTGGTCAGTTTACTGGGTTCACTGTGTTTCCTGCTGGGGGTTGCGTTGCTTTACCATAGTTTTGGCAGCGTTGATATCGCGATACTGGCGCAACGAGTGCAACCATCACCCGCTGTCTGGGTTGCCGTCGGACTGATGACTGCCGGTTTGCTGCTCAAGACTGCACTGTTTCCGCTGCATTTCTGGTTGCCGCCAGCGCATGCCAGCGCGCCGGCACCAGTGAGTGCATTATTGTCGGCATTGGTGGTAAAAGCGTCATTTTATATTCTGTTGCGTCTGTGGCTTGAAGTTTTCCCCATGGCTTCGGTTGCAGTGAATCAGTCGCTGGCTCAGCTATTGGGTCTGCTTGGCGCGATGGCTGTGCTGTGGGGCGGGGTTCAGGCGTTGCGACAGACGCAGCTTAAATTACTGGTCGCCTATTCGACTGTGGTACAAATCGGTTATCTGTTTCTGGCTTTTCCGTTATCGAGCATTCTCGGCTGGAAGGCTGTGTTATATATGCTGCTGTCCCACGCCGTTGCCAAAGCCGCTATGTTTTTAGCGGCGGGCAATATTCTGTTTTACGGTGGTCATGATCGCATAACGGATCTTGATCGGGTGGCACAGCGTTTACCATTGTCACTTGGCGCCTTTGGTCTTGCGGGCATCAGCCTCATGGGGCTGCCGCCGAGTGGCGGGTTTATCGCAAAATGGCTATTAATGGAAGCGGCCATACGTTCCGGTCAATGGTGGTGGGGCATTATACTGATTGTCGGTGGCTTACTGACAGCGGCTTATATGTTTAAAGTGATTGGTTACGCCTTTACCCCGTCTGACCTGCCGCACAAATTCAGGGCTGTACCTAAAAGGATGGAGTGGGCTGCATTGGTTCTGGCATTGCTGGCTATTGCGCTAGGTCTGTTTGCACCCTGGCTGTTGGCATTGATGGACATTGGTTCTCCCTTTGTAGGCAGGTCATTATGAATTGGGATGCCTGGATGCCACTCTTGATTGTACTCAGTTCGCTGTTAGCGGGACTGGTCATCTTTTTTTTAGCAGAAGACAGAGTCAAAACCCGCATCGGGCTTAATCTTGGTGCGGCACTGTTCAAACTGGCGCTGGTGGCCATCATGTTATGGGGTGTTTTTAACGGGCACCACTATGAGACTCGTCTGCCGCTACTGCCCGGGCTGGATCTGGTACTGCGAGCCGATGCCCTGTCAATGCTGTTCGTGGCGCTTTCCTCGGGTCTGTGGTTGCTGACGACCGTGTACGCGATAGGCTACCTGGAGGATTCGCCGCATCGCAGCCGTTTCTTCGGTTTTTTCAGTCTCTGTGTGACCGCCACTGTCGGGGTGGCATTGGCAGGCAACCTGATTACTTTTTTGCTGTTTTATGAACTGCTGACGCTGGCGACTTACCCGTTGATTGTACATCGGGGAACCGAAGCTGCGCGTAAAGCCGGGCGTACTTATCTTATTTATACCCTTATAGGCGGTGCTTTGTTGCTGGTCGGTACCTTATGGTTGTATATGCTTAGTGGCACGCTGGAGTTTACATCCCGTGGGTTTTTGTCCACCCTGGATAGTTCGCATCAACCGGCGCTGATTATCATATTTGTGTTATTGATTACGGGTTTGGGCGTGAAGGCGGCGTTAGTTCCTTTGCATGGCTGGTTGCCACAGGCAATGATAGCGCCTGCACCGGTAAGTGCATTGTTGCATGCCGTAGCCGTGGTGAAGGTGGGTGCTTTTGGTATCGCACGAGTGGTCTATGATGTCTATGGTATCGAGTTTAGCGCCAGCCTGGGCGTGACATTGCCACTGGCGATAGTGGCCGCGGTAACCATAATCTACGGTTCGGTGCGGGCGTTGTTCCAGGATGATCTGAAACGTCGGCTGGCATTTTCCACGGTCAGCCAGGTCTCCTATATTGTACTCGGGATTGCGATAGTTGGACCGATGGCAGCCATCGGCGGGCTGGTTCATCTGGTGCATCAGGGCGTGATGAAGATCACCCTGTTTTTCTGTGCTGGCAACCTCGCTGAGACTCTGGGCATACATAAAATCAGTGAAATGAATGGTGTTGGACGGCGTATGCCCTGGACCATGGCGGCCTTTACCATCGCTGCGCTCGGTATGATCGGGGTACCTCYACTGGCCGGGTTTATCAGTAAATGGTATCTGGGKCTGGGCGCACTGGARGCCGGGCAGAAYTGGGTGATTTTYATCCTGGTAGGGAGCAGCTTGCTCAATGCRGCTTATTTTCTGCCTGTTTTATATTCTGCCTGGTTCAAAAAGCCGGTAGGKGACTGGCCCGCTGAACGCTCTTTTGGTCGCCTGGAGACGGCYRTGGTTTTGTTGGTGCCGCCGGTGATGACGGCTTTTCTGTCACTTATGCTGGGGCTATTGGCATCGGCACCGTTTAGTCCGCTGCAATGGGCGCGTTTTATTGTAATGCAGGACTATTTACCGTGAACAGTACCCTTAGTGCCTTTCTGCTGCTGTCCGTATCGGCATTGCCATTGTTACTGGCGATGGCGCTAATGTTGCCTTCATTGCGCCGGTTTGCCTTGCCATTTGCACCGTGGGCGGCGCTACCCGCGCTTCTGGTCTCTGTTTTGATGCCGCTCGGCATCAGCGTGGATGTACCCTGGCTGCTACTCGGTAGTCATCTGGGGTTTGATGAGACAGCGAGAGTTTTTCTATTTTTTACTTCACTGCTGTGGTTGGTTGCCGGTATTTATAGTGTGGGTTATTTTTCTGAGTGTTCAGCTAAGGCGCGGTTTTTAACCTGGTTCCTGTTAGCCATGGCTGGCAACCTTGGTTTAATTCTGGCTCAGGATATGATTCTGTTTTACACCTTTTTCACCTTGATGAGTTTTTCATCTTATGCACTGGTGGTGTTTGATCGCACGGCTGACGCTTTTCGCGCAGGACGAATCTATATTATTCTTGTGGTGGTAGGTGAGGTGATGTTGTTTGCAGCATTTGTCCTGGCGGCGATGGCGGCGGATGGTATTGGATTTTTGGCAGTGCAAGCAGCAATGTCAGGTGCTGAATTTCAGCACTGGATTATAGGGCTGGTATTGCTGGGTTTCGGCATTAAAGCCGGTGTGGTTGGTCTTCATGTCTGGCTGCCACTGGCGCATCCAGTGGCACCGGTGCCCGCTAGCGCGGTGCTTTCGGGTGCGATGATATCGGCGGGTCTTCTGGGCTGGTTACGTGTCCTGCCACTGGGTGAAACGGCACTGCCGGGTTGGGGAGGCGTGATGGTAGTTGCCGGACTGGTGGCTGTTTTCTACGCGGTACTGGTTGGYCTGYTGCAGAATAACGCTAAAACGGTGTTAGCTTATTCCAGCATCAGCACGATGGGTATCATGACCGCTGCGGTTGGTGTGGGGCTTATTGCTCCGYACAATTGGCCTTTTATATTAAGTGCCRTCCTGATTTATGCGCTGCAACATGGTTTGGCTAAAGGCGCGTTATTCCTTGGTGTAGGTATGGTGGTARCACCGCCAGTATCAAAGTTGCAGCGTTACCTGTTAATTATGGGRCTGCTACTGCTGGCGTTATCATTAKCAGGAGCACCACTGACTAGCGGTATGATCGCCAAGCAYCTTTTAAATATTCAGCTGGCRTCWGTCACTTCRCCCTGGGGTGACTGGCTGCAAATKATGATGCCGTGGRGTGCTGTTGCAAGCAGCATGATTATGGCTCGYTTTCTGTTTTTACTGTGGCCGCAATGCAAGGTCAATTTAGAGGCYGTTYCAAAACCGGGAATGATGTGGTTGTCATGGATAGTTTTAATTGTGGYYGTCGTTTCGAGTCCATGGGTTATCTCGCTTGTAGACATAMATGCTGGCTCGATAATAAATATTTGGTCAATGAAAATAATGTTCGGTGCCATTTGGCCRGTTGCTTTGGGTGGCAGTCTGGTAATTATTGCMTKGCTCATCATCAGGTATCGACGAATTCATTATCGATTCAGCRTTCCRCCAGGCGATATTCTRATTATCGTGGAAAAGTGGCTTTGGCCTCTTTTGGTGTTAGTTCTTTCAACTGGKYTTTCKATTTTTGAAAAAATATATTCATCGGTACTGACTAGCGTGAATGGGTGGTGCCGCTATTCAACATGGAAGTCCGTTCTGGATATCGGTGAAAATCGATTGGCACGTTGGTCGATTGGAACGCTATGGTTTTTGATACTAACAATGATATTCGTATTACTGGCTAGTCAAATTATTGTATAAGTTGACTCTAAATTTGATTTAACTGCAGAGTATAAATCTCAGGTGGCTTGCCCCGAGCTGGATAGCTTGCAATCGTGCAGATTCCAATACGGAAATTAATCAGACAAAGGCCTGATTATATTTCTGTGCTGATGATTTGCATAAGGCTAGAAGATTAAGTCATCAAAACACATGGAGAATCTGTCTGATGAAGTTGCTTGTGCAACGTTGGGTACAAAATCCTTACTACCAGGTCATTACCGGAGAAGTTGAATTTCAATTTCAATGGATGCTTCCCTGTGATCCAATGAACTTAACAAAATCCAGAAACCGCAGTAGAAAGGGGGAACAGCAGTATTTCCCTGAATCCGGATACGATTGTTGATACCTGGCTTCGTCTTGCTAAGCGTCATTAAAGCTGTATAACGTTCACAACGTCTGTTGGTGAAAAATAGCGTGGCGTATGATTTGTGTCATGTTAGCAATTAGCTAGTATCGTTAAGGTGGGGCGACGTAACTAAAGGTGTCAAATACTCGCACGAGCCAGTCAGGTTATCCAATAAACTGTGCCTAATCAGGTAAAGTGGAACCTGTAGGATAAGGACAGGCGTAAACTAAGACGAGTGAGAGACTGAATCATGCCTCCTGTATTTAGTGATGTTTTTACCGAAATAGCGGTGTTGTTATTGATGGCTGCTGTCATTGGTGCCATCGCCGTGCGGCTGCGACAACCACTGATTGTCGCCTTCATTGCGGTAGGTATTCTGGTGGGACCGTCGGTATTAGGCTGGGTGTCGGCAAACGACCAGGTTGACCTGCTGGCTCAACTGGGCATCGCGTTACTGCTGTTCGTAGTGGGGCTCAAGCTGGATCTGCATATCATCCGCACCATGGGGCCGGTTGCGTTGGCCACTGGACTGGGGCAAGTCTTATTCACCTCTGTGGTTGGCTACTTTATTGCTATCGCCCTGGGAATGGCTCCGGTGACTGCACTCTACGTGGCAGTGGCGCTGACATTCTCCAGCACCATCATTATCGTCAAACTGTTGTCCGATAAACGTGAGGTGGACGCGTTGCACGGGCGCATCGCGATTGGCTTCCTCATCGTTCAGGATATTGTGGTGGTGCTGGTGATGATCGGCCTGACCGCACTGGGCGAAGCAGGCGATGCCTCCGGCCTTGGCCGGGAAGCGATAGAAGTTTTGATTAAGGGCGGGCTTTTCATCGCGGCTATTGGTCTGCTGATGCGTTATGTATTGACCCCGTTACAGCACCAGCTGGCTCGTTCGCCCGAGCTACTGGTGCTGTTCGCCATCGCCTGGGCGGTGGCACTGGGTGCTGTGGGCGTGCATCTGGGATTCAGCAAGGAAGTAGGCGCTTTTCTGGCTGGGGTGTCGCTGGCTTCCACGCCTTACCGTGAGATTATTGGCGCACGGCTGGTGGGTCTGCGCGATTTTCTGCTACTGTTTTTCTTTATCGATCTGGGTGCGGGTCTGGATCTGGCGACGCTGGGCGCACAGATTGTCCCCGCTATCCTGCTTTCACTGTTCGTTCTCRTCGGCAACCCGTTAATCGTAATGGTCATTCTGGGTGTGATGGGTTACCGTAAGCGAACCGGATTTCTGGCGGGTCTGACGGTGGCGCAGATTAGTGAATTTTCCCTTATTTTGGGTGCACTGGGTCTGAGTCTGGGCCATATTGATACCAATACCATGGGACTTATTACCCTGGTCGGGTTGATCACCATCAGCGTTTCCACCTACATGATTCTTTATTCCCATCCCCTGTACGAGCGAATTTCCCCCTGGCTGGATGTGTTTGAGCGTAAGCATACTCACCGGCAAGATTCTTATGATCGTAATATGCAGGAAAGCGACTATGACGTTATCCTGTTCGGTCTTGGCCGATTTGGTGCCGAGATTGAACAGGTACTGAGACAACGAGGCTATCAGGTGCTCGGTGTGGATTTCGATCCTGACCTGGTTCGCCGGCATGAAGAGCAGGGTTATGACGTACGCTATGGTGATGCTGAAAATCCTGAGTTTCTCGCCAGTCTTCCGCTGGGTCAGGTCAGTTGGGTGTTCAGCAGTGTGCCAGAGAAGCACGTCAATCTTGTGCTACTGCATAGTTTGCGTGAGCAAGACTACAAGGGATCAATCGCAGTGACTGCCCATTCCTCTGAGGAAATTGAACGCTTGCAGGACGCAGGCGCCAATCAGGTGTTGATACCCTATTTTGCGGGAGCAACAGAAGCCATTGATAAGCTGTTTGGAGAAAACAAACAGCATCCGGTTTCAAACACCGCAGTGAAACCGGATGCGGATAATAAGCCATCATCAGGTTCTGAAATGCCTGATGTGAAACCCGGCAACAAACAGGAGTGACAGGCAGGTGAAACCACTGTTGGAAAAACACTGGCACCATCTGCCCCGGGAAGAATTACTGGATTTGCTCGATACGGATGCAGACAAAAATCCGGATTGTACGTTTAACATGACACTGTTGCATATTAGTTAACCTCAAGGCATTTTTTCGACCTGTTTTCGAAGGCTGGCCAAGGCTTGTTGTGTATTCACCAGTTCCTTAAGTAATTCATCGTGAGTAACCGGTTGCTGCCGTTTTGCCTGTTGCTCCGCCTTGCTCTGTGCCAAATTTTCCAGCACCACAGCAATAAACAGGTTGATGATGACAAAAGTACCCATAATGACGAAACTGACAAAATAGATCCACGCCCAGGGCTCTGCTTCCATGGCGGTGTACATGAGGTCAGTCCAGTCCTCCAGTGTGACAATGCGAAACAGGCTCAACAATGACAATCCCAATGAACCCCAATGCTGAGGGTCATTGGTATGAAACAAATGATAACCGGCGATGGCATAGATGTAGAATATAATCGACATTAGCAGCATGATATTACCCATGCTGGGGATGCTTCGCATCAGTGTGGCGACGATCAGGCGTAGTTCCGGCAGGGCAGAAATCAGACGTAATACCCGCAACAGGCGTGCGAGGCGCGCGATCATCGCTAACTCACCGGTGGCGGGCAGCAGTGATAAAACAATCACGCTGAAATCAAATAGATTCCAGCCATCACCAAAGTATTGCTTAAGGCGTGGTGCGACTGCGCAGATTTTGAGGCAGGCTTCTATGATGAATGCGCCCAAAATTAAATGATGGCCGAGTTCAAACCATGTGCCGAAGTTGGCAACTAATGTGTCATCGGTTTCCAGGCCAAGAATCAGTGCGTTAATCAATATCAGAGCAATAATCGTCCGTTCGAACAGGGGCGCGTTTACCCACTTACGAAGTGGCTGCTGCCATCGAAGTTGTGTTTTTTGCTTCATGATTTAAGACCACATACTGAGTGCTGGGTTATTGGTTATGGCTCGCAGTATATCGCTGCGCGAGACGATGCCTGTCAGGGTGTCCAGCTTATCGACAATGGGCACATTTTTAGGTCGTCCGCTAACATATCTGAGCTAGCTCACTTTATAGTGAAGCCTGGGCAGGTTGTTTAATATTGTTATGCGGGGCTGAAATACTAATCGAAGTCGTTTGCTAAGTTTTTTCCTCGGCACGGATAATCTCTTCAAATGTCATGCCAGTGATGCCATGAATGGTGCGCCAGAGGTAATAAAAAATAGCYATCATCATTACCATGGAAGGTATGGCAATCATTGGGTAACTGAGCAGAGTCATCTGGCCGAGCTGCTCGTTAAATTCTACACTGCCAGACGGGCYGGTAACAATCCATCGGGCAAGAATATAATTCATCACGGATGAAAAGAAAAAAGTTCCGCCCAGTWGATAAGTCGCCTTCATTAAACGTGATTCAAATACTTCGGTTTTGCCCAACTCATCGAGTTTCTGACTGATTTTATCCGTATTTAAAATTTTCGGGTTGTACAGCAAGGTTTTAATCAGTGGATAAGGTGTTTGTGTTGAAATCAATACAGCGATGCCGATGATGCCGGGAATAGCGGCTTCTTTAATTGCCAACCACTGGGTATCGAGTTGCAACAGACCTATGCCGCCAGTCAGTAATACACTAATCAAACCTAACAGGGCGATAAAATTAAATTTCCGGTATTTTACTAATTCAAACAGTCCCCAGCTTATTGGGAAAGCCAATGCCGTTATTAATGCACCAGCGGCACCCAGGTCGTTATCACCGCTGAACTTCATCAGGATGATKGAAGGCAGGATGATGCTAACCAGYAGGTCAATTAATGGCCGTGGTTTATGTACCGGTGTTTTGTCTGCGGAGSTAGCGGGTGAATGGTTCATACGGGTCTTTCTCAAAGATAATTGGGGTTATACGCGTGCGACGGGACGTTTTTCACGAATCCAGCGACTAATGCCGTGGCGTACATTATAGACCTGTGTATAGCCCAATTGTTCAACCAGAAAGCGAGCTAGCGAGTCGGTACGGCTACCGGTGCGGCAAATGAGAATAACGGGGTCATTTTTGTCGACAGCGGCAGTGAATTTATCCACAAAATCAGGCTTTAAACGACCTCTGTTATCAACAAAAGTTAGTAGTAGGCTATTTTCGACGACACCGGTTTTAGACCATTCGTCGSGTCGGCGAATGTCATAAAGTGGGATATTCTGTTCGAGTTTGGTTTTTAACTGCTCATTATCCAGATTATTGTAGGGTGGTTCTGCGCAACCGGACAGCACAGTTATTGTAACGGTTGCCAGAATAAAAAGTCCTAAGAGTCGAATAGTCATGGTTGTTGTTTGGGAGTTTGCCCGAGAATAGCAATCGTGGCGAAAATCACAGAAAGGTTATAAGGTGAGTTTATTGAAAGGGACGAATTGTAGCACTATTTAACGAGCTCAATAAGCTCAGATGGTACTGTTAACTTAACCCATACCAGTAAAAGTAGGCATATTTATTAAAAGTGATAATTTAGGTCAAGCTGCGCAAAGTTATCAAATCTAAAGCTGTATAGTGGGCGGTTTTCTTTTGCGCCGTGGAATGTTCTGAGTTGTGCTTCCAGTGTCCAGCTGTCACCTAAACGACGAGAGGCTTCGATAAAACCGCCAATGGTTTGTGTGTCGGCATCCGTTGTTATGCCTGCGAGAACCACGGTTGATTGTGCATCGTTTAAGACAAAACGTAAAGCGGTGGCCAGGTCGTTGTTAAATACGGTGTCGTTTATCTGTTGATCACTGTAGTGGTATTCCACGACAAAACCTAAATCTATTGGTGTTTGGGCTAAACCGACCCAGGTATATTCAAACCCGGTGACGGATTGAAAACTGTTTATCCCACTTTTTTCGCCACTGCGTACTTCAGTATTGATGGCTTCTAGTTTCCAGGTCCAGTCACCAGAAAAGACCTGCCCATCGAATCCAATGCGATTGATTAAGGAGTAGATGGGAACGACAACAGGCTCTCCACTATTGCTTAGTGCAACGATGCTGAAGTCGGTAGGCTCACGTCCCGTACCGGTAAAATAGCTCAGGCCAAATTCCCATTCACCTATGTAATGTGAATAACGAGCAGCAAAATCGATATGATTTTTACCGGAACTAGAATCATAGATGGCATTTCGGTCTGTATCGATAATAACGTTAGGACGAGGTCGGCCTTCAGCACCTGGAAATGTGCGTTCACGAAACCCGGGTAATATGAAGAAATCCAGGGTACCCCAATCTTGCTCGGTACTGGCTTTAATCATGGGCTGGCCCAGTTTGTCTTCGCCATCAATATTTTCGACTTGATCCGTCTGGTTGACGATATCGACCAAATGAACGGTTTCGGCTACACCCCAGTAGACTTTACTGATCCCCGCCCGAAGTTCCCAGACATCGAAAACACGGGTCCAGGAAAGTTCACGTATGTCGCCGTGTGTACGCTGTTCATCATATTGGTCTACACGATAAAATAGTTTTGCTTCTATGTTTTGCGAGCCATTATCCCATTCATGAATAAATTCAGGCTCGGCTACCGCAGATAGATAATTGTTGTGCTGTTCGGTACTTAATGGGTCTTCGAGAAAGTTTCTTGTTTGCGCGCCGATGTAACCTGAAAATTTACCGCTGGTTGCATTATTAGGAAAGATTGAGGCAATACAAATAAGAATTATGTATGGTATCGTTTTCATATGTAAAATAAATATTCTTGAATATTTAAAGTTCGTCATACCGGAATGACGGGTTCCATCTAATCATTTTTGTTGCTGACGTAATGTTATTTTCATGTTTGTTAGGTAACATTTCTGTGTTTCATTTATACCTATAACGGATCGGTCAGTTTAGTAACATGTTAACGGGACACAAATTAATACATATGTTTATCGGGCACGTTTTAAACTATTACGACTAAAATCTTTATCACTTAATCCTGTTTTAAATTTATAATTTTCCCATTTTAAAAGAGTGCTTTTACCTGTTTGATGATTCACCATCAGCATTTCATTTGGACGCCAGTATTGACCAAGATATTGTTTGTAGTCATTGTTAACTAGCGTTTTTAATAAAGCATTTTTACGATCATAAAATTCGATCTTTTCAGCAACGTATCTATCTTTGTTTACCCAGGCAAGCTGGCGTGTATAACCAGAGTGTTTGTAGGCAGGGTAACGTTCGACAACAAAAGAATCGACGCCCTCAGGGAATTCCGCTGTTTTTAATTTTTCATCACGAATGTATWTATAAGTGTATTTTTCAACTTCCTGTGACGCCAGATCTTCGTAAGCAAACTCACTGCCCATGAAGGGGCCTGATTTGTTTTTTGAATTAATACGTTTGACACGTTTTAATGCGGGTAGATACAACCATTGCTCGTCAGGTTCAAGCGCGTGTGAATGGGTAAGAAAAGCGGTACCTTTTATATCGGCAGGTTTGTCGAAAATCGAAATAGACTTGTCACCATCACCGATGATTTCCAGTGTTTTTAAACGGATAGTGCGTGTGCTTGTGTCACCGTGTCTATTGCGCAATTCCATTACCATATTGGCGGTGGAATCGACAAAACCGGTATCTCTTTTGTCTGACTCAATGGCAATATCAAGCCCTTTTTGGATATTTATATCGTCTGTCTCGGCGTGTGTCTGCGTTGTTATCAGTAATAATGAAGTGATTAAAACGATGTTTTTCAGCTTTTTATATGACATTATTTGTTTCCTTCTGTTTTGCTGGATGCATTGCCTGAAAATTTCATCAATAGTGCGGGTAAAAATGTCAGGTCGATGATGAGTGCAAGTATGATGACCACACTGGTTAATAACCCCATGCCTGAGTTAAGGTAAAAGCTTGATTGCGCAAGAATCATGAAACCGGCGACAAGCACCAGCGAGGTCACCAGTAATGCGAGTCCGACACTGTTAAAGGCATAACGGACGGCATCTTCGGCATTCAGCCCTTTTTCACGGCGCGCCCGTAAATACTTACTTAAAAAATGCACGGTATCATCAACCACAATACCGAGTGTCATACCGGTTACGATAGACAGACCAAGGCCAACTTCACCCACCATTATCCCCCAGATACCAAAGGCAGCAAGTGCCGGCGTTAGATTGGGTAGTAGACTAATAAAACCGTATTTAAAAGACCCTAAAAATATAATCAATACGGCAGAGATAAATAACAATGCGATAGTCGTACCTTGCAGCATACTATTAATATTGCGTTTGCCAAGATGGGCGAACATGAGAGTCGGGCCTGAAATATCATGACTGACTTCAGGTATGTTTTCTTTTAACCAGGTAATCGTCTGATTTTCAAAAGCGATGACTTCATTCGATGACAGGGTGGTGAGCGTTACAGCAATCTTGGTAGCCGATTTATCGACATCAATCTGATTGTTAAGATCAAGACCATAAGGAAGCGACATTTCATACAGTAATAAATACTGTGCGGCTAAATTTCTTTCTTCTGGTAGACGCTGATAGCTGGGGTCATCACCGTGCATGTTTTTATTCAAACGTTTGAACGTATCTGAAATGGTTTGAACGTGAATGACCTCAGGCAGCGTGCGCAGATATTGTGAAAATTTATCCACATTGGCGAGATAAGCGGGGTTACTAATGCCTCCCGACTCGCCAGTGCCTAATGCATAGTCCAGATAATACACACCGGTTAAATTTTCTGAAGCGTAGTCGGAGTCAAGTCTAAACTCGATGCTTTCATCAAAGTATTCAACGAAGTTATCATTGAGTTCATTTAAAGGAACAAACGAGGCGAGTATAATTATGATTAACGTATTGCCTATCAAAAGTGGTTTTTGTCTGGCAATAACAAATTCACCAAACTTACTCATTATTTGTTTACCCGCTACTTCTGACTTACCACTGGACGGTAAGATAGAAACCAGGGCGGGTAAAAAAGTAATAGAGTAGATAAAAGCGGCAGCGACACCCATCGCAGCGATATTGCCTAAATCATGGAATGGGGGGGCGTCGCTGAAGTTGAGGCTTAAAAACCCCAGTATGGTTGTTATCGTTGTCACCAGTATCGGGCGAAAGTTGACGCGCATGCTTTCTATCAAGGCTTTGTCTTTATCTCGTCCCAGCGCCAGTTCATGACGCATGGTCACCAGCAAGTGAACCGCATCGGCTACGGCCATGGTTAATATCATAATCGGCGCTGACATAACGGGTGGGGACAATAATATTCCTGACCAGCCCGCTAATCCCATCGCAGTAATAATCGAAAGGATGATCATAACAAACGTAGCGACGGTTCCACTGATGCCACGCAACAGAATAAAAAGTGTCAATATGATAAAACCTAAACCAAGTGGATACAGGTTTGCCACATCATTCATACTGGCTTCTGGGAAAGCGTTATTCATTACCGCCATACCAACAAGTCGAATTTCAACGTCAGTGTATTCTTCTAGAATCTGTCGTTTGATATCGCGTGCGTGTGCCACCGCTTTTGGCACTTCATCCAGTGCTTTTCCGGGCAGCTCTACGGTGACATTAACCCCGGTATATTTGCTATCAGGTGAAATCAATCTGTTGATTAGCATCGGTTCATTAATGGCGATGGTCTGAATCTTTAGTAAGTCGCTATCGCTTAATGTGTTGGGATCAACAACAAGATCATCAACAATGAGGTCGTCTTCTTCAGCAATAGTATGCTGGTGATTGGTAATGGAATCGACCCGAGTAGAGAAGGGAACTTGCCAGGCTCTTTCGGTGATGTCTTTAATGACGGTAAGCGTTTCGCGACTGAATACTTTTCCTGATTTTGGCGTAACGACAAACATGATGTTATCGTTTTTGTTAAACGTCGCCTGCATCTTTTCGAAAGCGATTAGCTGAGGATTGTCGTCGCCGAAGAACATCCGGTAGTCGTTGCTAAAGCCTAATAACTGTCCACCAAATGCGGCCGCGAAAGCCACCGCGAGAGAGGTGAGCACAACCAGATATTTCCAGCGTATTATCCAACGAGTGTATGACTCAATCATAGTATTCTTCCTTATTATTTTTTTTATTTAAAACAATACTTATGTATTATTTCTTTTTTAACATTTTTAATTCATCTTCAAACAGGGCAGATGAAATTTGTTTAAATAATTTTTTTGAATCGGTTGTTGTACTTAACGGTTGCCACTGATAACCATCCAGATAAAGGTTTGAGTTTTGCCACAGCATGTTGACGACAGGACTGAAACCTAGTTCTTGAAGGGGTATATTAGATTGATCGAGCAGCAGTGCGCCATAATGCATCGACCAGCAACCAAAAACGATGGTGCTAACATGGTCTTGATGTTTTTTATCTAAATCACCACTGTCTAAGCCTTGTTGCACGATGCTCTGAGCAATTTGCGCAATCTTGAATTCCAATGCTTCCATTTCAGCTAGTTTTGGTTCACTTATCTTTTCACGTACGGCATTGTTTTTAATTGTTTGTATAATTTGCGAATCCATTGGGTGCAGTTGATGGTAGAGTGAATAACCGATACCAATGGCGGAATATCTTTCCCGTGTGGAGCCCTTGTAATGGTAAGCGCGTTCGAATACGTCAATAAGATTACTGATGGAACAACAGCCGAGTGAGCAGACCAGATCTTCTTTGCTGGCAAAGTGGTTATAGATAGTACCTTTAGAGTATTCAGCCGATTCGGCAATTTTGTCCATGGTTAAATAATTGTAACCATGTTTATGTAATATCGACTGGCCAATGTCTAGAATGAATTGTTCGCGCTCACGTATCTCTCGCTGTTTGCGAGTCAGGGGCTGTGTAGAATTTTGCACGTCGTTTTGCATGGGGAGAATATAATATGACGAAACGTCAAAAAATGTCAACAAGTTTATTAATAAGACGACTGTCAGAAACTATTCATTTGCAGAAAGGGCACCAGATTGAATGAGTAGTGAGTTAATACGTTCTGCAAGCATTTGATATCCTTTAGTATTTGGATGAATTCTGTCAGCTTTGAGTGCGAGATTACCGAGAATGTCACTCAGGATTTCATTCGCTATCGGTAGCTTATTTGTTTCAGCCAGTGCTGGATACAAAGCAGCGGGTTTCAGAAATAGGCCAAATTCAGGTACACCAATTAAGACGACCTGACTGTTATTGTGCCTGGCAAGGTTAATCATTTGTTGAATATTATCGCGTGTGGTTTCCCGATTCATCTTACGCAAAATATCATTACCGCCATGGCAGATGATAATTAAGTCGGGTTGGTGTTGCTTCAGTAATGCGGGTAAGCGGGTCAAACCTGCGGCGCTGATTTCTCCTGGAATACCGGCATTAATTACCTTGAGACCGGTGATTCTTTCTAACACGGCCGGATAGGCTTTATCGCGACGGGCACCGGTGCCATACGTTAAACTATCGCCGAATGCGAGAATAGTTGCATTCGATTTAAGTGGATGTAAGGGTACTTCGTTGCTGCAACTGGATAGTGCGAAAACAATGGATACTAAGCACATACTTAAAACAACATTGAACGTAAACGGTTTCATAGTGAATTTAAAAAAATAATTTATGGGTAACATCATACTGGATAAAAACGTTTCTTTTGCCAAAGTCTATCAGTCTTTAAATGTGGCTGCGACGCTAAAGAAAAAAGTTGAAGATTTCGTCGTCGAAGAAAATCTTTCTGTCGCTTTCAGCGGGGAGGGTGAACATTGCTGGATATATGTTAAAAAAACGGGCTGCAATACCGATTGGGTCGCGCAGCAGCTAGCGGTTTTCTGTGGTGTTAAACAATTGGCGGTGTCTTATGCCGGGTTAAAGGATCGTCATGCTGTTACGTCGCAGTGGTTTAGTGTGCAATTGCCGGGTAAACCGACGCCGGACTGGTCTAAGTTTGAAACGGATTTCTCTAATAATGAAATCGAAAAGATACAGGTGTTAAAAAGTTTTCGCCACAATAGAAAATTACAACGTGGTGCATTAAAAAGTAATGCTTTTAAAATTACATTGCGCGATCTCAGTGATACGCAAGATGAAACATTCGAATTGCTCACACAACGCTGTAATGAAATAGCCCAAAAGGGCATTGCGAATTATTTTGGTGATCAACGATTCGGACGAAACGCTAACAATCTCAATCAGGCGCAAAAATTATTTCAAAACCCGCGATTTAAACTGTCTAAACATAAACGAGGAATGTATTTATCCGCAGCACGCTCCTGGATGTTTAATCATATTTTGTCAGAACGGGTTAAGCGGGGTGTTTGGAATAAGCGTTTAACCGGTGATGTTTTTATGTTGGATGGTAAATCAGCGTGTTTTAAAGACGACGATGATGACGATCAGATAGAGCAACGGTTATCAGCAAACGACATTCACCCTACCGCTATTTTATGGGGTGAGGGTGATGTTATGGTAACCGCGGAGGCGGCTGAACTGGAGTCTCATATTATTAATCAATTCCCTGATTTTCGAGATGGCCTCATTTCAGCCAGGCTACAGGCTCAGCGAAGAGCTTGTCGTCTAAAGGTCGAAAATATGCAGAGTTACCGTGAAAAGGATAACTTTGTCGTGTCTTTTAGTTTATCTTCAGGGAGTTATGCCACCATGGTATTGGCTGAAATGTTTTCTAAATGCGTCGAATAGTCATAAGCAATATAGTGCTGAAACATGTTATTATTCAGTCATATATGTCAGTAAAAACAAGTAAATAACGGAAACAGTCAGGTTTAGCTATGAACCCCAATTACCTTGATTTCGAACAGCCGATTGCTGAGTTAGAAGCAAAAATTGAAGAACTTCGATATGTTGGCGATGATACAGAAATAAACATCGGTGACGAAATTAGTAAACTTGAAGAAAAGTCGCGTTCTCTCACAAAATCTATTTTCAATAAAMTKAATKCAWKKSWRRMWTYYAASMWKKYKMKAMWWCCAANRMSYMYTTRCACMYWRGWWWAKWTYKAMCSTMWMTKYWSWRAYKTSYWGRWRTTGCNYGKTKACMRTGCATTTAAAGATGWTGCTGCRTTAGTCGGTGGSTTRGCCAGAYTGGAYGGCAYGCCTGTTATGGTGTTGGGTCAACAGAAAGGTCGTGATACCAAAGAAAATATTCGTCGYAACTTYGGYATGCCAAGRCCKGAAGGTTAYCGWAAAGCATTGCGSTTAATGAAATTGGCAGAGCGTTTTCGACTTCCTGTYATTACCTTYATTGATACRCCGGGTGCTTATCCGGGCATCGGTGCAGAAGAACGTAACCAGTCTGAAGCCATYGCACGTAACTTATTTGAAATGTCTGAATTRCAAACRCCCRTRATMTGTACKGTTATWGGTGAAGGGGGTTCGGGTGGCGCACTGGCGATTGGTGTCGGTGATCGTGTGATGATGCTGGAGTACAGTACATATTCHGTTATCTCACCAGAAGGTTGTGCTTCTATTTTATGGAAGAGTGCTGATAAGGCTTCTGTCGCAGCTGAAGCGATGGGCATTACTGCAAAAAAATTAAAAGATGCGGGACTAATCGATCAAATTATTCGTGAACCATTAGGCAGTGCACACCGTGATGTTGACGAGACGGCTCGAAATATTAAACAGGCATTAATTGATAGCCTGGAAACATTTGAAAAAATGGGCCTGGAAAAACTGCTTGATGAGCGTTACAAACGTTTAACCTCCTACGGCGAATTTCTGGAAGAATCAACAAACTAATTCGGGTTTTTCCTGACCCTGTTGATTTCTAATAAAATATGTCTTTTGTACAACGATTCCAACATTCACTGGAATTGTTGCGCGCGCCTATAGAAAAATCAAACTACGTTGTTGCCTATAGTGGCGGTGTCGATTCTCATGTTCTTTTACATTTATGCAAACAACTGAATCTCTTAATCCGCGCGGTGCATATTCACCATGGACTGCAGGACTGTGCAGACGAGTGGGTTAAGCATTGTCAAAACACCTGTAAAGCTATGGATGTTGATCTTGACGTAATCTACGTTGATGCAARCAAAAAGAAAGGTGAAAGCCCTGAAGAGACAGCAAGAAAGGTACGATACCAGGCGTTACAGCAATGTTTGTTAGCGAACGAAGTATTGCTGACTGCGCAACATCAAGACGATCAGGCGGAGACATTGCTTTTGCAACTGTTTCGATCGGCGARYAGTGCCGGATTAGCCGGAATGCCWGCGACTAGAACAATGGGYGRSCATGTTCATCTTCGTCCTTTACTGTCTTTTTSCAGGAGTGAWATCGAACATTTTGCGAAACAAAATTCACTTAACTGGGTCGAGGACCCGAGCAATCTTGATACGGCAATGGAAAGGAACTTCATTCGAAAAAATATTTTGCCATCGCTTGTAGAGCGCTGGCCGGAAGTTAAATTACAGTTATCAACGGTCGCCAGCCTGCAGGCAAGTAACCTGAACGTTTTAGAGGATATGGCAGCCATCGATCTGGCTAATGCTTTATCAGTACCGACTCAAAGCAATGTGACTGTTTTTGAAGTGGTATCAATGCTATCTYTAGATAAATTGAAATTGTTATCATCGTCAAGACTATTAAATTTATTRCGSTACTGGATAATAAAAACGYTARSTATAAAACCAACWAAAAAYTTACTWGAAGAAATCGAATRCTCTTTAATTAATACGAAGCAGGATGCCAATCCTGACATTGTTTATTCTGGTTTTGCTTTTCGAAAATTTCAGGAAAATTTATACTTAATAAAATCAAATTTTGTGTCTGTCAATCTAAAAAAATTAGATTGGCAACCAACAGACGATTTGAATTTACCCGAATTAAATATTCGACTAACATCGAAACCATCGAAGAGTCATGCTTTATCGAATACGCTACTAACTGAATTTTTACAGGTACGTTTTCGTAAAGGGGGTGAAAAATTTCATCCAGCAGGTCGGCAACATTCGCAAAGTTTGAAAAAACTATTTCAGGAAGGGAATATTCCACCGTGGGAGAGGGATGTCATTCCACTTGTTTATTATGGCGATAAGTTAATTGCTGTTGGTGAACTTTGGGTTTCTCATGAATTTGTTGTAGATACGGGGAAAAGTGGTTGGTCTGTTGCTATCGTGTACCTGTAGGAATGAGGGGGGGGTGTATGCTGGTCTCTGGCTTATGCTTCAAACTTTTAGCGGACTGTTGAAAAAGATTAAAAACGTTTTGCCGCTAAGGACGCGAAGAACGCAAAAAAAGCACAAAAAAAATATTATGTTTCTGCTCAGTGCGGGCGTAGCGTGCACTGAGCTATCAAGGTAACCCATGGACTTTATAGTCCATAGTCGTTGAGTCTGCTAACCATCATTCTTCGTTGTCGTCCCCGAATGCTTCTGTTGGGGATCCAGCGTTTTCTGGAATTTCAAATGATTAGATTCCAGTTAGAATCATTCGGGAATGACAGGATTATTTAAAATTTCTAAATGACAGGCTTATTACAAGTTTTTATAAGGCAAAAAAAAGCCTCGAATATTCGAGGCTTTTCTATTACGTCGTGATGCGAGTCTTAATCATCACCAGAAAACGCACCTAAAAGATTAAGCAGGTGAATGAAAATATTAAAAATACTAAGATACATGCCAACCGTTGCAATTATGTAGTTAGTCTGTTCACCACGAATGATTGCGCTTGTATCGTGAAGAATAAAGCCACTCATAATCAGAATGACAGCTGCTGAAATTGCGAGTGAAAGCGCAGGGATCTGGAAGAATATATTACCGATCATCGCAACGATAGCGATAACAAGACCAACCATAAGGAAACCAGCCAGGAAGCTGAAATCTTTCTTGCTTGTTAGCGCGTACCCAGATAAGCCAAGGAAAATCAGACCGGTGCCACTAAAAGCGGTAGCAACTATCTGGCCACCGTTAGCCATTTGCATATAGGCGTTAAGCATTGGGCCAATACCAAATCCTAATAGCCCCGTAATACCGAACACAACCCATAGACCTTTTGATGAATTAGCTGTTCTAGGTAATGCGAACCAGATTAGTCCTAGTGCGCCAATCATGGTAAATAGCCCAATCATGCGTGGTGGCTCGATTGCCATTGAGAGAATAGCCATGGCCACACTGAAAAACAGGGTTACTGATAACAGTGCATAGGTATTCTTTAAAACTTTATTGGTCGCCAGAATCTGTGATTCAGGACGAGCAGTAGAAATTGATTGCATAATTATTACCTTTAAAAAATGTAAGTTATTAATTTATATACGTGACTGCCATAAGCTTAGCATTATCTGGCAGTATAAACAGCTATCTGTAGTCTAATAAATTGTCGTTATATCAGATGCTTAATACTCACTAAAGTTGCATTTTTGTATGTTTACATCACCAATATGATGACAAAAGTTCTATTTACAAGTGTGCCCCTATCTCAGCTGCTGAGGTTTGCTATGTACAGTTGCGAACCGTGAGGCAGCAATGGGGTATAACAGAGTTCTTTTACACCTGTGCATGACTTAAAGTTGAGCTCTGTTTTTACCTACATTTTGCAAGTTATATTGTTTTAATTTTCGATACAGCGTCCGTTCACTTATGTGTAAATCTTCGGCAACTTTTGCACGGTGTCCATCGTGCTGATGTAACAATGATTCAATATGTGTGGCTTCAACATCGGTTAACGAACGATGGGTGCTCGGTGCGTTATTTTTAGTTTCACGTGGTGCGTGACGACGATCAGCAAGTGGATTCGCATAAATATTGGAGAAACTATTTAATTGCAGGCAGTCTTCATCGATTAGCCCTGTAGTCGAAATAGCGATAGCTTTTTGTAGTATGTTCTGTAGTTCGCGAATATTGCCTGGGTAGTCATAGTGTTGCATTAAGTCCATTGCTTCACTTGTTATTCTGCCAGCAGTATCACTATTGGTATTCATTTTTTCAAGCATGGATTTAACCAGTGGCGCAATATCACTGCGACGTTCGCGTAATGGTGGAATGGTGATAGAGATGCCAGCGATTCGATAGTATAAATCGGCTCTAAAGGTACCTTGATCTACCATCTGACGTAGATTATTCTGTGTGGCACAAATGACGCGGATGTCGGCATGCAGGTCTTCTCGGCCACCTAGACGTCGGTAATTCCCCGTCTCAAGTGCGCGAAGTAATCTACCTTGTAAGTTGAGTGGAACCTCACCAATTTCATCTAAAAATAATGTGCCGCCTTCGGCTGATTCAATTAAACCGTGTCGACGCCCCACACAACCCGTAAACGCACCGCGTTCATGTCCAAATAACTCACTTTCGAAGATGCCTTCTGAGATAGATGCACAGTCTATGGATACAAAGGGTTGGGCGTTACGACTAGAAGATTTATGGTGAATAAATTTTGCTGCTAGCTCTTTACCAACACCGCTTTCACCATTCAATAAAATGGGAACATCGGAAGAGGCGGCACCAGACATTTCTTCGATACATGCTAAAAATGAAGGTGATGTTCCRAGCATGCGTTGTTTGTCACAACCCATATCATCTGATTTGGCAATGGGGAAAACCGCTTCACCAAGAAACAGTTCACCGTCAGTACCGTAGATGGGSGAGCCTTTAATGCGAACATGTTCTTCTTCATTATTAAGGTCGTAGTGAATATGTAAAACCTGATGCGGTTCTTTGGTTTCAAATACTTTTTTATGTGGGCAGTCTTCACCATTCAAGTGGCAGGGGACGTCGGAATGGTGAGATACCTCATGGCACTTACGTCCAACAATGGCGTCACTGTCGATACCGTAAGCAGCGCAGTAAGCTTTGTTTGCGGCTACCACGTTATAATCTTTATCGATGACGACAAAACCATTATCAGTGGCGTCGATAACGCTTTGTAGGTTGAATGGAATACGGTTTGAATAGGGCATAGTGCCTCCCACGACTGCCATAATGGCATAGAGGTTTTAGATTGTATATTATTTTTGACAAAAAATCAATATGTTATAGCAATATTCACCCCTTTGTGGATATGACATGCAGTGCGTGTTTGGCAGGAAATAGTGAGATAGTGTTTAGTCGCTAAGTCAGCAAATAAGTAACATTAAATAAAATACAGAAATTACTAAAATATTTTATTGCAGGTCATTGAATACTTGGTGGAATCACGTAATATACGCGCTTTCTCAAGTACGCGCTTTTAGAGCATGTGTTTTAGAAATAGAAATTGCGGAAGGGTGGCTGAGCGGTTGAAAGCACCAGTCTTGAAAACTGGCAAGGGTTTATAGCCCTTCGTGGGTTCAAATCCCACCTCTTCCGCCATATATTATAGATAAGCCTCTGATTATTCAGGGGCTTTTTATTGTCTCGAATTACTATCTACGCTTTAATCTGCACTATGAGTTGAAAATGCTAACTTTCAGGTGATTTTAGTCATTTTAGAGAG
The DNA here is from genome assembly GCA_002746365.1 of Thiotrichaceae bacterium. GTDB lineage: Bacteria > Pseudomonadota > Gammaproteobacteria > SZUA-229 > SZUA-229. The sequence continues at coordinate 121,978 of NVWZ01000006.1, read as the reverse complement.
GGTCTTGTCTGTCTGCTTCCAACCGCCACTCTTAGCAGACATCTAAAAGATTAAAAACGGTTAGTCCGCGAATAACGCAAAGAACGCGAAAAAAGCAAAAGAAACAATCCCTGACGAAAAATATACTTATATGAATTAAACATAGGTGACCTCATTTCATTAATATCGTGATAAAAATAWTAGAGGGGTATCGGCTATGCTAATTGACTTTCTRCGCCAAAAGATWGACTCAAATCTACCATTGAAAAATGAAAAACCATCCACACTATGTCAATAATTAATYGATTTAAATGAGTGTATTATGAGTGATGCTAAACATATAGTCTGCCCATCGTGTAATGCGATAAACCGTATCCCATCGGCTAAATTAAGTGATAATCCGTCTTGTGGTAAGTGTCATGAGGCGCTATTTACAGGGCAACCCGTTGAATTAAATTCAAACAACTTTCAGCAACATATCAACCGGAATGAGATTCCGGTAGTGGTTGATTTTTGGGCGCCATGGTGTGGCCCCTGTCAGTCAATGRCACCTGCTTTTAAGCAGGTCAGCGCTGAATTGTCACCGGAAGTTCGACTGGCAAAATTAAACACAGAAGATGAGCAAGCCATCGCCGGGCAGTTAAATATCCGCAGTATTCCCACTATGGTTTTATTTAAAAATGGACGAGAAGTGACCCGGCAAGCGGGTGCCTTGAGTGTTACTGATATTAAATCCTGGGTGAAAAATAATATATAAAGGTAAATATCGAGTATTTGGAGGAAATATCACCGTTTTTTCATTATTTCTTACAAAATATCCGACTATTTTACTTAGAATGCGTATATAAGTCTGATTGGAAGTGACTGAATTTTTTGACAAAATCATTTTTTTCATAGAGACTCCATGGCTAGTTTTAGAACTTTTAGCTAAATGCAATAAAAAACGGGATTAATGTGATGGCAGATTTATTCTCTACTGAATGGGCGCAAGCTTTTAAAGATGCGTGGAATGCGGATGAAGAAATTACAGCATCACTGGAGCACGCCGGTTTTAACTCTGTCGTCGCTTTTGGTGTGCCCGAAAATGATGATCCCTCGTTTATCATGACGATACAGAATGGCAAGGTTTCTTCTATTAATACGGCTTCGTCTGATGATATTAAGTGGGATATCCGAGCTACTGTCGATGACTGGATATCACTTATTGTGAAACCACCGGGTTTAATGAAGCTAGGTATCGCATACACTTCTCGTAAACTACGCTTTAGAAAAGGTGATTATGCAACAATGATTAGAGACCCTAGTCTGGCTGGTGCATTTGTTAAATCTTTTGCTCTAATGGGAAAAGTGCTTTAGGAATCAACCTGAGCAACAAACTTGAATAAATTTTAAAAAGGCTGGTTTTACCAGCCTTTTTTATGTCCAGGGATGGACGGTATAGCACAAGGAGCCAGGGAAGGCGGTGTGTATATGCCCAGGGATGGACGGTATCGCACAAGGAGCCAAGGATGGCGATGTGTGTATGTACAGGGATGAAAAATGTGAATATTGCGTAGCAGCGGAATAAGGTTCCGCTGCTACAGATGGTCGCTACCAATGAACAAACTTCCATCAGTATTGTCAGTTGTCAGTACAGCATCGATTTTAATTATTGAAAACAACCATTGATCAGAGGCTCCTTAGGCCAAAGTATAAAAATGCATGATTTAGTAATAATTGGAGGTGGTGCTGGCGGCTTAGTAGTTGCCAGTGTGGCGGCGCAACTGGGTCTCGATGTTGTCTTAATCAATAAAGAAGAAAATATGGGAGGAGATTGTTTGCATTATGGATGTATTCCGAGCAAAACCTTAATCAAAAGTGCTGCCGTCGCTCACACCATGGCCCACGCTGATCGGTGGGGGCTTAATGTTGTTGATAAGCCGGTTGATATCCAGGCAATTAATCTAACCATAAAGAAAGTAATCGATAGCATTCAAGTCCATGATAGTCGTGAACGTTTTGAACAACTTGGTTGTGAAGTGATTGCCGGAGAGGCGAYRTTTACSTCTTCAKCACAGATAGMAGTYAAYGGTAAAAAAATAAAGGCTAAGCGTTTCGTCATAGCAACCGGTTCTTCAGCATTTATTCCGCCAATTAAGGGYTTACAGGAAACGACCTTTTTAACGAATGAGGATATGTACAGYCTGCYTGCTTTGCCAAAAAGTATGATTATTCTAGGTGGYGGCCCGATAGGCGTTGAGATGGCGCAGGCATATAGTCGTCTGGGTWCAAAGGTTACCCTGGTTGAGCTGGCGGCTCGTTTATTACCACGAATGGATGAAGATGCCGCTGTGATATTGGCRGATGTGTTGCGCACTGAAGATGTATCCGTTCATGTGGGCAGTGAAGCAGTTGAAGTTGTAGAACAGGGTAACGAGAAGCAGGTCATATTAAAAGATGGGCAAACGTTAACGGCCGAATCCCTGTTAGTGGCGATTGGGCGTCGACCTGTCGTTGACTCATTGAATTTAGAAAAAGCGAWGGTGGATTTTTCTGCTGCTGGTATCAAGGTTAATCGAAAAATGCAGACCAGTAATAAAAGAATATATGCCTGTGGTGATGTCACAGGTGAAATGCCATTAACCCATGTAGCGGAATTACAGGCYGGTGTGGTAATCGCAAATTTAATATTTAAAATGCCTAAAAAAATCAGTTATGATGTTGTTCCTGCAGTGGTTTACACTGATCCAGAAGTGGCACAGGTGGGGATTAGTGTGGCGCAGTGTGAGGCATTAACAAAGGGAGAGGTTCATCAGTTTGATGTGTCACAACTTGATCGAGCAATAACGGATAACAACACAGTGGGTATGGCGAAAATATTAACAAAAAATGGCCGAGTAGTGGGCGCGCACATTATTGCGCCGCATGCAGGTGAGTTGATTCATGAACTTGCGCTGGCCATTCAGGAAAATATGAAAATTTCAAAAATAACGTCATTAGTGCATGCTTATCCCAGTTATTCGCAACTTAATAAACGCCTTGCGGGGCAGTATTATAGCCATCGATTATTTAGTCCATTCACTAAAAAAGTAGTCGCCTTTTTAAATAAATTATTTTAGTCATAAAAATATTGATAACAATGAAAGATACTTTTGATTTATTAGTTAAAACAAATTTCCCACCGATTAAACGTGCACAGTTAGATACCTTACAGGTCAATCTGGGGTACTTATGTAATCAGCAATGTTTACATTGTCATGTTGATGCCAGTCCTCGTCGTAAAGAAATTATGGACGCAGAAACCGTTGACTATGTTCTTGAATTTTTACAATCAAACAACATTAAAACATTAGATTTAACCGGTGGCGCGCCCGAAATGAATCCGGAGTTTTGTTCGTTGGTTAAACAAGCCAGTGATATGGGTGTCCATGTTATTGATCGTTGTAACCTCACGATACTTCTAGAGCCCGGTTACCACGACATGGCCGCTTTTTTGGCTGAAAATAAAGTAGAAGTTATTGCGTCTATGCCATGTTATCTGGAAGAAAATGTGGATGCACAGCGTGGCAAAGGTGTATTTAATAGTAGTATCGAAGGCCTCAAATTATTAAATAAAAATGGTTATGGGATCGATGAAAAGCTGCAATTAAATCTAGTTTATAATCCACAGGGAATTAACCTGCCACCCTCACAAAATGTCCTCGAACTGACTTATAAAAAAGAATTACAGAAACGTTTTGGCATCTCGTTCAATCATATATATACCATTACCAATATGCCGATTAAACGTTTTGGTAGCACGCTGGTGTCAAAGGGTTTATTTGAAGAATACATGCAGTTATTAAAATCGTCCTATAGCCAACAAAATCTTGAGGGTGTTATGTGTCGGACGACCTTGAGTGTTGATTGGCAAGGTTATGTTTATGATTGTGATTTTAATCAAATGTTAAATTTAAATGTAGGTGTGTCCGAAGAAAAAACACATCTTAAAGATTTTCTCAACAAGGATTTAAGTGGGCAGAATATTGCAATTATGGATCATTGTTATGGTTGTACGGCAGGTGAGGGTAGTAGTTGCGGTGGTGCACTGGTTTGATCTCGATAATTATTCCTGTCTTAAATGAAGAAAAAAAATTACCGGATTTATTGAATCACCTGCAAGTGTTTAGAAAGCAGGGGCACGAATTAATTATTGTTGATGGTGGCAGTGACGACAATAGCCTTATGCTTGCACAGATGTCTGCTGACAATGTACTTGTTTCAAGAAAAGGTCGAGCGGTACAGATGAATAGTGGCGCCTCGGTAGCGAAAGGAGACGTTTTATTGTTCCTGCATAGCGATACATTTTTACCTGAAGCTGCATTTAATATGATTGAAAATCATGTGCAGGAATCCTTCTGGGGAAGGTTTGATGTCAGATTGTCGAGTAATAAATTTATTTTCAGAATAATCGAATTTTTTATCAATGTGCGTTCACGTCTGACGTCAATCAATACAGGCGATCAGGCTATCTTTATAAAATCTCAACTTTTTACTACGGTTGGTGGTTTTCCTGAGATAGCTTTGATGGAGGACATTGCCATTAGTAAAAAACTAAAAAAGATTATTTCGCCTATCTGTTTAAAACAAAAAGTAATTACCTCTAGTCGGCGTTGGGAAAGCCGCGGTGTTAGTGCGACTGTTTTTCTGATGTGGAAATTGCGGTTGTATTATTTTTGTGGCGTTTCGCCAGATAGATTGAATCAGTTGTATCGATAGCAGTGGCGCACGATACGGTCATACTTGTTTTTGCAAAAGCACCTGTTGAAGGTAAAGTTAACACGCGCTTAATTCCTGATATTGGCGTGCAGGCCGCCACCCAATTACAGTCTGATTTTATTCATCAACGCTTAATCATGTTAACGCAAGCTAAATTGGGTGATGTGATGTTGATGTGCGCACCGGATGATAAGCAAAATTTCTTTTTAAAATGTAAGCAAAAATATTCAATAAAACTGCGTAAACAATCAGACGGCAATCTCGGCGAACGTATGATGAATGGTGTGCGTGAAGCATTAACACGTTACCAATATTGTATTGTTATTGGCACCGATGCACCGGCCTTGGAGGCATATATCATTCAACAGGCGATAGAGGTATTACGCGATAAGGTGAATGTTGTTTTTGTTCCTGCCGAGGATGGCGGATATGTTCTGGTCGGCATGCAACAAAACCATGATGCATTATTCCAGGATATTAATTGGGGGACGACAGAAGTGATGCAGCAATCTAGAGATAGATTAAAGGAAAAAAACATTTCGTATAAAGCGTTAGAAACTTGCTGGGATGTAGATCGACTAGAAGATTATCAACGATACTTAGAATATACAAAAATGTAGGTGTGAATATATTCGCACAACGGGGTCAATGTAAGAGCACGTCGTGCAAATAAATTCGCACCTACAATTTTCAGTTGAGCAGTTACTTTAAAAGTAACTCGAATTTATCCACATGTGTGTCATTATGCTGGCGCCGTATCCTAAAGCAATAACAGGTGTCCATTTTAAGTGACCAAAAAATGTGTATTTGCCTTGTGCTTGTCCCATCAGCGCAACACCTGCCGCTGAGCCTATCGATAATAACGATCCACCTACACCTGCGGTAAGGGTAACTAATAGCCATTGTCCTTGAGACATGTCAGGGTTCATCGTTATTACTGCGAACATAACGGGAATATTATCGATTATTGCTGATAATGCGCCAATGCTAATGTTTGCGGTAGTAGGGCCCCAATCCAGATACATGATTTCTGAAATTAAAGTCAGGTAACCAAGAAACCCCAGACCGCCAACGCACAAAACAACACCGTAGAAGAAAAACAATGTGTCCCACTCTGCGTGCGCAATACGACTAAAAATATCAAATGGGACACCACTGCCCATGTTGTCGGCTTGATTTTCTGTACCATGCGACACCGAATTTTTGATGTGTGTCTTTTTCAAATAGAAGCCCATAAGTTTTAAATAACCTAAACCGGTCATCATGCCGATTACCGGTGGTAGCCCCAGGAAGTTATGGAAGCATACTGCTGTAGTAATCGTCAGTAAGAATAAAATGATGATACGTTTAGAACCACGGCGCATAACAACATTTTCATTTAGCGCTTCCGGTTTTTCATCTGGAACAGCGAAGTGCATAATTGCAGCAGGAACCATAAAGTTGACGACAGAAGGGACAAACAAAGCAAAGAAAGTCCAGAAATCTAAAATACCTTTTTGCCAAACCATCAACGTTGTAATGTCACCGAAAGGTGAGAACGCGCCACCGGCATTAGCCGCAACGACTATATTAATACAGGCAAGAGTAATAAATTTAGTGTTATCACCGCCGACAGCAAGTACCACGGCGCACATCAACAGTGCAGTCGTTAAGTTATCAGCAACAGGTGAGATAAAGAAAGCAAGGATGCCGGTTAACCAGAATATTGCGCGGAAGCCGAAACCTTTGCAGACAAGCCATGAACGCAAGCTATCGAAAACTTTTCGTTCTTCCATCGCGTTCACGTAAGTCATAGCAACCAGCAAGAACAGCATTAACTCGGAGAATTCAAGGAAGTTGTGGCGAACAGCCTGTTCAGCCAACTCTGGCATACCGTGCTGGGTGTAGTACCAGCCTATCATGCCCCATATCAAACCAGCCGCGATGATAACGGGTTTAGATTTTCGCAGCTGAATAAATTCTTCTGCCATGACTAGTATGTAGGCGAAAACAAAAAAGGCGATGGCGGCAAAACCAAGACCACTATTAGTTAAGTCAATAGGTTCATGAACAACTGACGATGCAGCTTCTGATGAAGCTATGGCTAGAGCCGGAGCAAGTAAAGTCAGAGTAAATAGTGCGAGAGCTTTTAAGATTTTCATAATATTTATTGTCCCTGTTCGCTAGTTAAAACTATGTGCTTTAGTGCAAGGATTTAGCTGCGACACCTATTAGCTGTTTTGATATTATTCTGTTGTGTATTTAAATAATCAAGAATGACTTTTAGTCATCAGTCCATAGTCGTTGAGTTTTTACCAATGTTTATTTTGAAATTTAATCATCATTCAATAATTAAATGACAAACAGTGATGAGTAAAAAATCATTTATGATAAATTTTACTGACGAGATTATATTAATCCTCCTCTGTTCAATCCCTGAGTTTTTTATCGCGTTGCTATGTCTTTTAGGCCGTTGCTTGAAAAACTCAAATACAGTCATTAAGAATGGCGAGCATGCCCACATCAGTAGGGTATACTCACCCCCGTTTTTTCTAGTAGACCAGATTCATAACGGTTATTGACACGATCAGGAACAAGATGGTCATGATAGAGCCGGCCTTCAAAAAGTCGGGTACACGGTAACCACCGGGACCCATTATCAGTGCATTAACCTGATGCGTTGGAATCAGGAATGAGTTTGATGTGGCGATAGCAACGGTTAAAGCGAAGATGGCGGGATCAGCGCCATCGACACCTAATGCGATATTAACCGCTAACGGYACTAATAAAACGGTCGCCCCCACGTTGGACATAACTAGCGTGAAAAATGTTGCCAGSGCAGCAACAGCAAACTGAATTACCCATACGGGTTGACTACCCACCACGTCTAGCGTTTGTTCGGCAATCCATTTTGCCGTGCCCGTGGTTTCAACAGCCATTCCCAGGGGAATAAGGCTGGCTAATAAGAATACGGTTTTCCAGGAAACGGCTTCATAGGCTTCATCGATATTTAATACACCTGACAGCACCATACCAATTGCACCGGTTAACAGGGCGACTGATAAACGTAAATCGGTAAACAGAACCATCGCTAATGCAATAGAGAAGAACAGCCCAGCCCAGCCAACTTTATTTGGACGGGTTTCTTCATGTGGGAATTCAGTGGTCACAACAACAAAGTTTTTGTCTTTCTGTAAACGTGCCAGTGCGTCCCATGTAGTGTGCACAACCATGGTGTCGCCCGCTTCAAAAGGCATGTTTCGAATTTCGTCACCTTCGCGTAAGGTCTCGCCATTACGGTGCATAGCGACCATAGCGACACCGTATGTTTTACGCATCCACAGGTCACGTGCCGATTTGCCGATTAATGAAGAGCTGGGTGGAATAACAATATCAGCAATACCTGCTTTTTCACTGGAAAGAATTTCAGCGAAAGTTTCCAGTTCACTTCGTACGTTCAGTTTGTATTTTTCTGCAAATTTAAGCAGATTTTTTTCTGCAGAGAGTATGCCTAGCAATGTCCCTTTTGCAATGCCGGTGTCGCGAGCCAAACCACTCGGACCAATACGATTACCGTCACTACCTGAGCTTGCGGCAATCACACGAATACGTTCGGCGGTCTCAATATCATCCAGTGATTTGCCAACCAGCTCACTATCATCCGGCACATAAACTTCAAATAGCTCGTAGTTTAAGCCGTAAATATCTTTAAAGTAGTCAACCGTGTCACCAGCCGATGCGCCATCACCGCTGGACTTGGGTAAGACGAAACGGCCCAGCAAAACAAAGTAAAGGATACCGGTGATAACCAGTGAAATACCGACAGGGGTGACAGAGAACAGTGACCACTGTTGCATTTGCTGGCTTTCAGGCAGTGCAAGATTAGATGTGATGATTAGGTCGTTAAGCAGGATGAGTGGTGATGAGCCAACCATGGTGACCGTACCACCCAGKATGGCACAGAAACCCATCGGCATGAGCAGGCGTGACATTGGTAATCCAGAGCGTGCAGAGATACGACTGACAACAGGTAAAAATAGAGCGGTTGCACCCACGTTCTGCATGAAAGATGAAATAAACGCGACGGTACCAGAGAGAATGGGAATGATACGCGTCTCAGTGGTGCCGCCGACCTTAAGGATATACGCAGCTACTTTAGTCATCAGGCCGGTTTTATCCAGACCTGCACCGAGAATCATTACTGCAATAATCGACATGACTGCATTGCTTGAAAAACCGTTAAATATATGTTGTGTATCGACTAGTCCTTGCGATAAACCCATAAGTGGCGCGAATAAAGTGGTTAAGCCTAAGAGAACCATAATACTAATTGCGGCAACGTCAATAGCGACAATCTCAAAAGCGAACAGGTAAATGGTAAGAACTAGTACCGCTGTTACCCAGGCAACTTCAATAGTCGGTGTCACTGTTGATAAAAAATACGCAAGAATAGCGAAAACGATTCCCCCAACAATTTTTTTGACGGGAAGGGCTTTTTTAACGACAGTCATAATYTAYACGGCCTTGCATAATCGCGGTTATAAGATTTGTGGGTGGTGTTTTCGAAAATTAAAAATCTGCTTGCTTTAACCTTGCTGGATTTCTAAGGGGGCGAATTATACTATATTTATAGGGTTTTTGTCGAGGTGAAATGGGCTGAAATGACGCTGTGCTGGGCTTTTTGGGTATATTTCGGAGGYGAGYCTATCTATATGTATATAGATARGGAARGGCTRATTTACGTAAATTATTRTTCGTAACATTTCGTGCCCCAGTRCAAATATGTGCACTTGTAGGAGCGGTTTGTAAACCGCKMYTRSWKRRKKWTWWRSYWKSRTYRCNRTTTANAAGCMGYTCMWAMAKMTKMKWWKKKCRSTGGATACAATAGTCCGCATTCCAGTCATTAATATTTTCTTTATCACTGATATAACCGTATTCAGCAATGATGGTTTTCATGCCCGCATTATGACCGGCTTCGATATCACGCTGGGCATCACCAACATAAATACATTCATCGGGTTGGCAATCGATTAGTTCGCAGGCGTAATACATGGGTTCGGGATGCGGCTTGCGATTTTGAGTGGAATCAGAACTTACAATGCAGGCAGCACGTTGATGCAAGTCTAGTGATTTCATCAGCGGTACAGTTAACCAGCCGGGTTTGTTTGTTACCACACCCCATTTAATATCATTCTGCTCCAATTGTATAAGCAAGGCATTCATTTCATCGAACAATTGCGAATGCACCGCCAGATGGTCTTGATAGATTGCTAGATAACGCGTTTTTAAGCGCTCGATTGTTGATTGATTAAGCGTATTACCAAAAGCTAATTTCACCAACGCAATGCTGCCATCCGATACGATAGGGCGAACCTCATTAAATGGCAGGCGTGTCTGCTTTTCTTCGTCGCACAATATATCAAGAGCGGCGGCCATATCAGGTGCGGTATCGATGAGGGTGCCATCAAGATCAAACAGGACGGCATTAATCGTGTTGTGCTGCGGTATAGACGTCATGCAGTTTACGTTTGTGGGCGGCGGTAATGCACCATGTAGTTCACGTCAACATCCTGGGATTGACTGAATAATCCGATGAACGGGTTATAGGTTACGCCTTTTAAGTCAACCAGCTCAAGCCCCGCCAATCGCGCCCATTCATCCAGCTCTGATGGTTTGATAAATTTGGCATAGTCATGCGTGCCACGTGGTAACATTTTCATTAAATATTCTGCACCAACGATAGCCAATGCATAGGATTTAGGGTTACGGTTGATGGTGGAAAAATAAACCGAACCACCCGGTTTGACCAGTGTAAAGCAGGCAGTGATTATGGATGACGGGTCGGGTACGTGCTCCAACATTTCCATACAGGTAATGACGTCAAAAGCGGCGGGTTTCTGTTGTGCCAGTTCTTCGGCTGTGATTTGCTGGTAATCAATGTCCAGATCACTTTCCATTGCGTGTAGTCGTGCGATGGATAAGGGCGCTTTTCCCATATCAATGCCACTGGTCGTTGCACCACAAGTTGCCATGCTCTCGCTGAGAATGCCACCTCCACAACCTATATCACAGACGGTTTTGCCATCTAGCGGCGAGCCTGCGTTAATAAAACCTAAACGCAGCGGGTTCATTTCATGAAGTGCTTTGAACTCACCTTGTTTGTCCCACCAGTGTGAAGCAAGGTCTTCAAATTTTTTAATTTCTGCTGGATCGATATTGGCTGAGTAGGTCATTATGCTTTTTCTTTAGTGTGATAAATTAGTTTAATTATATCTATTAAATTATTGAAAAATATAAGTTATTTCGTGTTAATTTAAGTTGTCAATTGTAGTGTGCGGTTCATAGCCATCCTGAGCGATAGTGAAGGATTTTTTCACAGTGCCCGCTACCCGCCGCAACCACGACCCTTCATCTGTGGTTCAGGATGACAGGATTTATTATCTTATTCCATTACTAAGTCTAATACACTCCTGTTTTAATTTGTTCTCATCGATGGTGTTGAGCACGCGGTTCGTTAATAGTTGTTTGCCTGCAATCCAGACATCACTGACATGGTCTCGAGAGCTGCAATAGACAAGATGGGAAACCGGGTCGTAAATCGGCAATGTTTCAATATTATCGAAATTTACCGCAACGATGTCAGCAAATTTTCCTATTTCGATAGAACCTGATATATCGCTTATGCCCAAAGCTTTTGCGCCATTGATGGTCGCCATCTGTAACACCTGTTCGGCAGAGAGGGCGGTGGCGTCCATAGTACTGATTTTTGCTAGCAAAGCGGTAGATCGCATTTCACCGAACATATCCAGGTCGTTATTGCTGGCGCTGCTGTCGGTGCCCAGTGAGACATTGACTCCGGCTTTTATTAAGCGATCAACCGGACAAATACCGCTGGCCAGTTTCATATTGGATTCGGGGCAGTGAACAATATGACAACCGTTGGCAGCCATCAATTCGATTTCATCATCCTGTAGCTGCGTCATATGTACCGCTTGCAGAGATGGCGTGAGCAGGCCGAGATTATTCAATCGAGTAATAGGACGCTCGCCTGTGTTTTTAACGGCATCGCTCACTTCAAACGCCGTTTCGTGTACATGCATATGAACGCTTAGTTCAAGCTCGTTTGATAATGTGCAGACGCGTTTTAGCGGGTCATCGGAAACGGTGTAGGGCGCGTGTGGTGCAAAAGCGGTTTTAATTAGATCATGCCCTTTGTAACGATCAAAAACAGTCAGGCCTTTGTCAATGTACTCTTCACTGTTATTCGCCCAGACAGTGGGGAAATCAATAAGGATTAAACCAACATTCGCTCGCATGCCAATATCGTTAGCCACGCGCGCGGTCACATCAGGAAAGAAGTACATATCATTAAAACAGGTGGTGCCACTGCGAATCATTTCCGCAATCGCCAGCTCGGTTCCTGTCTGTACAAAACTTTCATTTACATGTTCGGCTTCTGCTGGCCAGATATGGTTTTCCAGCCAGTCCATCAAACTTAAATCATCGGCTAGACCACGAAACAAACTCATCGCGGCATGGGTATGGCTATTAATCAAACCAGGAATCAGCGCGTGCTGGGGATATTCGCGACTCGCATTGGCGGTATATTGTTTACTGGCATCACTGCTGGGTAAAACGTCAACAATTTTTTCTTCATGTATGGCAATACAATGGTGTTCGAGATAACGGTGTTTGTTATCAACAGGCACAACCCAACGGGCGTGGAGCAGGGTATCAATGTTTTTCATTTCGCGACCATACCTGTTGCTTTGTTATAGTGCAAGTTACTAAGGCGAACGAGGTTCGCCTTAGTAAATTAGTGCCATTAGGTTTTAAGGTCTTACCAAGCGGTGTTTCTTAGCCTTAAGCGAAAAGCAACATTTTATTACATTTCTGTTTCAAAAGATGTAAAATGACGGGCTAGTCGAGATGGTTTTTTAGCTGCTAACTTTTTGCGGTGGCTGTCACGATATTTTTTNATTAGCAGGTTAATTATGAGCGGACAAGCCCCTAAAACAAGACCAGAAGTTCCTGAAGGTAAAACACACCTTCTAACAACGACTCAGAAGCCGATTACAGAGGGCGCGTTCTTTGTTGGTTACGATACTACTTGGGAATCATTTCAAAAAGAAGTGCCTTACTCGACGCCAAAAAGACCATAAATCATTTGGTCGCAGGCCCTGTTTAGTCGCACACCCATATCCAGGGTCGTGCGACTAAATAATTTCAATCTGTGCATTCGTCTATGCATGAAAGATACTCTTAATTTTTTTAATTCCTAATTTCGAATCAAGGTTTAGAGTCGATATCTACTCTATAACACGACTTTATTGTCCCAGATCGCTAGTAAAAACGATGCACTTTCAGTGCAAGACTTTAGTAAAGGTCTGTCATCCTGAACGCTAGTGAAGGGTCTTAAATGCCAGTGTATAAGATCCTTCACTAGCGTTCAGGATGACAGCGATATACATAATGTCATTAGTTTTGAAAAGACTGTAACCTTTATTAGTAAATAACGATTTTAATCGTTCTGAAGCAACCTATGGACTTTCAGTCCATAGTCGTTGAGTTTATGTTGTAGTGATGATTTTCCCCTGGTTGAATTATCTTCTGCAGAAATATATTGCCTCAGTTTTTCTCCTAATTAGTCGCTTCTTTATTATTAATATTAGTGGCTGAAATAAGTGCCTGTAAATTTTGACTCATAACAGTACAACTGTTACGAACGTGTCTTTTTAGGTCGCATGATCATGGCACTAATCTTATGATGAGTGCTAAATATATTAAATAAATATGAAGATTCGCTAGTCACTCAGGTTACTTAGTGTTATAAATCCGTTCAATATATAAAAATTAAAACTTGCAGGAGTATGAAATGAATTTATCATCACTAAAGATTAGCCAGACTGTCGTTGTAACCGGTCTGGTTTTTTTGCTGGCAGCCTGTAATCCAACCGTAACCCGTGTTGATTCTGATTCGGTCACCGACCTCAGTGGTAAGTGGAATGATACTGACTCGCGACTTGTTGCTCAGGAAATGATTCAGGATGTACTTTCACGCGGCTGGCTAAGCAAGTTTAACCGCAAGAGCGGTAAAACACCGACAGTCATTGTTGGCACGGTGAGAAATCTTAGTCATGAACATATCAATACACGTACTTTCATTGCAGACATGGAACGTGAACTGATTAATTCTGGTGAAGTCGATTTTGTTGCCTCTGCGCAGGACCGTAAAGAAATTCGTCAGGAAGTAAAAGAACAGGATTTGAATGCATCAGAAGCGACACGTAAATCCATGGGACAGGAAATTGGTGCAGATTTTATGTTGCAAGGTTCAATTAACACCATCGTTGATGCTGTCAGTGGAGAGCAGGCGCGTTTCTATCAAATCGACTTAGCCCTGATCGAACTTGGCACGAATCGTAAAGTATGGGTTGGCCAGAAGAAAATTAAAAAGACGATTGAAAAAGGCGGGTTCCGACTTTAGTCAACCACCCCGTTCGTGCAATTAACGCAGTACTAAGTTGATATGGAAATATGTTCACTGCAATCTGAGTAAGAGAGGGAAATGACGATGTTGATTTTAAGCATGCCTTTCGCAACGATGATTTATGTTAATTAAGCAATTTTCTATCCTGGGCGACAGCCTGAATTTGCAAACTTCATTCGAGGTCTGCTCAATCAAGAGCGGTCATATTAAGCTTACCTTTATACTTTGTAGCAGTTTTTTATTGCAGTCATGCGCCAGTTATGGCCACCATGCCGCCACCATGCGAGATGGATTGCTTACGGGTAGACCCGATTTATCGTTAGCCATCGCTGAAAAACAAGATCCTCAACAAACGGACGTTATCGCTTCGCTAGACAAAGGTATTTTGCGACGCGTGAATGGTGATTTTTCTGGTAGTAATCAAATTCTTGAAGTTGCAAAACAAGAAATCGAAAAATTATATGGTACTAGCATTACAGAAAACTTAGCGGCAGTTACCATCAATGAAACCTTGCGTGGCTACAAAGGTGATCGATATGAGCAGTTGTTATTACACGCTTATATGGCGATGAATTATATCCAGTTGGGTCAGATCGACGGCGCGCGTGTCGAGATGCTACAAGCGAATGTCAAAATGATGGAGTGGGGCGACGAACCGGAGGATGATGCTTTTGTTCGATACCTGGAAGGTATTATCTACGAAAGTATGGGTGAGTATGACAATGCATTAATTTCATATAGAAAAGCCTACATCGTTTATAAAGAAAAAGGCGGAAATCAATATCCGGTCGCATCGATAGGGTTGAAAAAAGACTTGCTTCGTTTACTCGCGTGGCAGGGTTTGTGGAGCGAATACAAGTCATATAAAAAAGAATTTAATATGACAAATTTTAAAGCCGTCAAAGCCAGTAAAAAAATGGGTGAAGTGGTGGTTGTTTTGCACAATGGTCTGGCACCGATACGTGGTGAGGCAGCATTGCCTATTTTTTCTACTGAAGTTCAGCAAAACTTGCGTGTAGCTTTTCCGGTGTATAAACAGTCAAAGCAAACTTTATATAGTGCACAGGTCAGTGTTGGTGACCAGCAATATAATATGGAGCCCGTCGAAGATATAGATGCTTTGGCGCGTTACTCGCTCGAACAGGCAATGCCCGGCATTATGTTGAGAGCAACGGCACGCGCTGTTGTTAAATATAATACACAACACACTGCTAATGAAAACAGTTCGCTTGCCGGACTTTTGATGACGATAACCAATTTGGTCACCGAGCGAGCCGACACGCGTAGCTGGACAACGTTACCACAGCAAATTGAACTTAAAAGGATTGTGTTACCTGTTGGTGAACATAACGTGCAAATACAAATGAAAAACGCGGCCGGTCGTACGGTTGATGTGATSAATGAAAAAGTGGTGATTAAACCTCARCAGTCCAGTTTTGTTATCAAACACTGGAATGCRCCTATASCWAAAACCATCGCTAAAAAATAGTTAAAATATACCAAAATTGTYAAGGTCTGCCAGTTGATGCTTCGTTACAAAAGAATAAAGTGAAAAATATGAAAGTAATAAATCAGAGTGTGGCTAAATTTAAAATATTGATATGYACYTTGYTTGTGACCGCCTGCATGCAGTCAACCTCMRTTCAAAGCACCARTGATTCGCCTGAATGGRTTCGTGGTGARCCTGACATGTATCCTAATTTCAAATATTTATCGGCAACAGGTTCAGCCTCAAAGGCTGAGCAGGCAAAAGCACGCGCATTATCTAATCTGGCAAAAATTTTCGAAGTACAGATAAGAGAAGTTTCGACGACCACACAAGATACGCAATCATATAGAGAAGGTGGCGTAGAAACCGTGAAATCCAGCGCACGCATTGCCAGTACGGTTAATCTAAAAACCGACAAGATGATTCAGGGTGCACGGATTGCTGAACAATGGCAGAGCAGTGCTGATTTAACCCACCACGCACTAGCTGTGTTGGATCGTGCTCAGGCTGGCAATAATATACGCGGTGAAATGAACCGCCTTGATGAAGAAACGCAACATGCTCTGGATCAACAAAAATCACGTTCAGATTCGCTGTTGAAAATTTCAGATTTACACAGAGCAAATGCTTTGCAACAAGATCGTCAGATACTACAGAAAACATTAAAAATTATTGACGTAAAAGGTAAAGGATCAAGTGCTAAATGGAGCCTGGCTAATCTGAACGAACAATTGCAACGAGCGCTTAGAGCGTTGCCTATGACCACCACGGTCAAAGTGGATGATGTCGGTGGTTTAAGTAATATTTTACAGGGTGCCGCAGCAAAAGCAGGATTTAATATAGGTGGTTCAGGGTATCAATTGGCCGCTAGTATCGAAGCGCAAGATTCAATTTATCGTGATGACTGGTACTGGCTTAGAGCGACCTTAAAGCTCGAATTAATAGCTAAGGATGGTGTAACGGTGATTGGTTACCAGTCATGGCCTTTAAAAGTATCGTCCAGCAGTGAGTCACAATTGAAGGCACGCATGCGTAAAGCGGTCGATAAAAAATTGAAAGAGGAACTATTAAACAGCGTCCTGGAATTTGCTACTTAGAAATAAATGATGCTTCGTGCAAAGCTCTCGATGTAATAGTGTGCTAATGGTTTTATAGCGTCGTCTTTCCTGTCAAATAATGAGTTCTAAATATAAATGTTTACCGCAGAGACGCTGCGGTAAACATTTATATTAACGTCATTGCGAGCGGAGCGTGGCAATCTCCTGCAGACGACTCAGACGCTTAAAGAGATTGCCACGCTCCGCTCGCAATGACGAATAAACTAATTTTGCCTCTGCGGTTTAAGTTTTTAACATTCCCGACGTCAGCTAAGAGCGTCTCAAATCGACGGTCAGTGACGCTTTCATACGTTTCTCTACTAAATGTGGGCCACATCGTAATGACGATATTTCGACAAACCCCTTGATTATCTTCCATTAATCCACACATTATTACCCTGTAACATTAGATCTCACTAATGTAGAATAAGGGTTAGTATATGGCGTACAATTCTTTATACTGACTTCGGCCTGGTGTCATGAGAATGGAACACTATTGAAAAAAGCGAGTCAGAGTTAAAGAATAGAACTGCCCTTAATGTGGATACACAGACATTACGGGTAGATGGTTTTTAAAATTTGTAAATAAAATACTACTGAATTTATTATTAATAATTATGTTTCCCGTTTTAGAAAAATCAAAAGTTTGCTCTACACTGAAGGTAGAGGCATGAGTAATTACATCAGATGTGGTGATGACTGGGAACAGGATGCTGACTATGATATTGAAGGTGGTTTAGCGCTTGAGGAAGCAAAGCCAAAATTAAAACCACCTAAACAGTATAAAGTTATTGTCATGAATGACGATTACACTCCCATGGAGTTTGTAATTGAAGTGTTGATGACTTTCTTTTCAATGGACGAATCTAAAGCCGCACGCATAATGATGTCAGTACACACAAAAGGACAAGGTATCTGTGGCACATTTAGTCACGAGATAGCTGAGACCAAGGTAGACCAGGTCAATGAGTTTTCACGAATCAATCAGCACCCTTTGATGTGCACCATGGAAGAAGCCTGACACTTTTTTTTCGAAGACGGAAATGTATATTAATAATTAGGTATCGCCATGTTAAGTAAAGAACTTGAATCATCATTAAATACTGCTTTTAACGATGCTAGAGAAAAAAAGCATGAATACATTACGGTAGAGCATCTGTTGCTTTCACTACTGGATAACAATAGCGCCAATGTTGTCCTACAGGCCTGTGGGGCCGATCTTGGTTTGTTAAGCGTCGAGCTAAAAGAATACCTCGACAACAACACGCCCATATTTGGTGATATTGTTAGCGGAGAAGTGCAGCCGACTCTGGGTTTTCAACGTGTGCTGCAGCGTGCCGTTTTTCATGTACAGTCCTCKGGTAAAAAAGAAGTCGTCGGTGCGAATGTACTGGTTGCCATGTTTGGTGAACAGGARTCACAGGCCGTTTATYTATTAAATCAACAAAATGTTAACCGCCTGGATGTGGTTAATTATATTTCTCATGGTATTACTAAAGTGCCAAACGAAACAGAAAARCTGGAAGATCATTCTGATCAGGCCGCCTCACAGGATGCCGAAGCACAGCCACTTGACAATTACACGGTCAATTTAAAYCAACGTGCCATGCAAGGTCTGGTTGATCCATTGATYGGACGTGATGATGAAGTGGAAAGAACGGTGCAGATTTTATGTCGCCGYCGAAAAAAYAAYCCCTTGTTAGTGGGKGAAGCCGGTGTCGGTAAAACCGCACTAGCCGAAGGTCTGGCAAAACGTATTGTCGATAAAGAAGTACCCGAAGTGTTRTTAGATAGCACRATATTTTCTCTTGATTTAGGCTCATTAGTTGCCGGTACCAAATACCGTGGCGATTTTGAAAAACGATTGAAAGGYGTTTTAAARCAACTGAATCAACATCCGGGTGCGGTCTTATTTATCGATGAAATCCATACCATTATCGGAGCAGGTTCTGCATCGGGTGGAGTGATGGATGCGTCTAATTTAATTAAACCCATGTTGGCGAATGGCGAACTGAAATGTATCGGTTCGACTACTTATGCTGAATTTAGAAGTGTCTTCGAAAAAGATCATGCTTTGGCTCGTCGTTTCCAGAAGATTGACCTTGAAGAGCCTAGTGTTGATGAAACGGTTGAGATACTAAAAGGCCTGAAAACACGTTTTGAAGAACACCATGATGTGAAGTACAGCAATAATGCATTGCGTGCAGCGGTTGAATTATCGCAGCGTTATATTATGGATCGTTTCCTGCCGGATAAAGCCATTGATATTATCGATGAAGCGGGTGCCAATCGACAGTTGCATGCGCAAGCAGGCAAGACCAATAAAAAATCTATTAATGTGCACGATATCGAAAACATTGTCGCTAAAATTGTTCGTATACCGGCTAAAACAGTCAGCACATCAGATGTCGATGCACTGAAAAATTTAGCACGTGACCTGAAGATGGTTGTGTTTGGTCAGGAAGATGCAATCAGTACTCTGGTTACAGCAATCCGTATGTCACGCTCTGGACTGGGCGACCCCGAAAAGCCGGTTGGTTCATTCTTGTTTTCCGGCCCGACGGGTGTAGGTAAAACAGAAGTGTGCAAACAGCTTGCCAGCATTATGGGCATAGATTTACTGCGTTTTGATATGTCTGAATACATGGAACGTCACACGGTTTCTCGCTTGATTGGTGCGCCGCCTGGATATGTTGGCTTTGATGATGGTGGCTTATTAACAGAGGCCGTCAATAAAAAACCACACTGTGTGTTATTGCTAGATGAAATTGAAAAAGCGCATCCTGAAGTCTTTAATATCTTACTTCAAGTGATGGATCACGGTACTTTAACTGACAGCAATGGTCGCAAGACAGATTTTAGAAATGTGATTCTAGTCATGACCAGTAATGCTGGCGCACAATTAATGTCACGTCGTTCTATGGGCTTTACCGAGCAGCAAAACGAGCTGGATGGTATGGAAGAAATCAAGAAAATGTTTACCCCTGAATTCAGAAATCGTCTGGATTCTATTGTTAACTTTGGTCCACTCGATGCACACACATTATCGAATGTGGTTGATAAGTTCCTGGTTGCGTTTGAATTGCAGTTAAACGAGAAGAAAGTGACCTTGACGGTTAATCAGGACGCACGTCGTTGGTTAGCTGAAAAAGGCTATGACCCTAAAATGGGTGCTAGACCGATGGCACGTGTCATACAGGAATATCTCAAGAAGCCACTGGCGAATGAATTATTATTTGGTGCGTTAATCAAAGGGGGGCACGTCAATGTGACCGTCTCAGAAGAAAATGAGATTGAAATAGATTTCGCGGAAGAAGCGGTTAAGGTCTAATGCACGGGATAGTCGGCTTGCGGACATGAGTGGATTTTTAAAAGAAAAAGTCTTGTCCGCGAATAACGCAAAGAACGCAAAAAAAACCGCAAATAAAATATTGTTTCTTTTGCTTTTTTCGCGTTATTTGCGGACTAACCATTTTTAATCTTTTAAATGTCCGCTAAGAGTCGATAACAGAAACAAAAAAGGCTGCTAATTCAAAAAATTAGCAGCCTTTTTTTGTGGATTAGAAAAGTAAGTTACTTAGCGCGGTAAATGATACGACCTTTTTCCAGGTCATAAGGGGTAAGTTCAACCGTTACGGCATCACCGGTCATAATGCGAATATAATGTTTACGCATTTTCCCCGAAATATGTGCGATAACAACATGCCCGTTTTCCAGTTCAACGCGGAACATAGTATTAGGCAGTGTTTCTTTCACCACGCCTTCCATTTGAATTGCTTCTTCTTTAGCCATATCTCAATAATCTAGTTTTAATAACGGAGGGTATTAGCCAGAATTAATGCAATCAGGTACAACCCGAAACTGGCTTTATTTAATGATGCGCAATTATCGTTGTTTTTGTATGAATCGCAAGCTTTTTTATTGGTTTTTGATGGAATTAGTATGATATTGGTTGATATTGATGTGAATTTCGTCTTTGTAAGTGTCACGCGGCATCTCCGCACAGTAAATTGTCTGTTAGGGTCGCAAAGATGAAACGTACTAGCTATTGTTTTTTCTCAGTCGTCTTTGTGTAAGTGTTACCCCCCTTTGGTAACATAAACACGGGATCAATTAATGTCTGGTTGGCAATAATGGCGAAATGCAAGTGCGGGCCGGTTACACGGCCGGTCTGCCCCAGTTCACCTATAATATCGCCTTGTTTAACACGATCACCGGGTTTGACATTTATTTTGCTCAGGTGAGCGTACAGGCTAACAAGGCCTTGTCCGTGATCAAGGTAAATCATATTGCCACTAAAAAAGAAGTCGCCGGCATCAATGACGATGCCATCGGCAGTCGCTTTTATCGGCGTGCCTTCGCTGGCTGCGATATCAAGTCCGCTATGYGGACGTCTTTCCTGTTCATTAAAGAAACGACGYAAACCGAATATACTGCTTATACGACCGGTGACWGGCCAGATAAAATCCACCTTAGGTGARCSATYGCTGTATAATTTTTTTGCTTTTTTCTTACGTTTRCTTTCGGCAGCAATGCGGTTGGAGTCMTCTTTATTGGGATTGACCTTGCGCTTRTTTTTTATGGTGAGATGCTGTTCGTCGTACTTTTTATATTTAACGGTAATTTTGGTATTCAGATTTARYCCATCKGCGCGTCGAATRGAAAATTCGTARTCACCGGGTTTAGTCGATAATCCTATTCCTGCCATYGCTACCCAGGTGTTTTCATACGGAAAAACAGCAACACGTTTGTTTTTGAAATACACCTTTGTGTTTTGATCGTAGTTCGCTAATTTCAGCAATGCAATGCCGCCAGGAACTAATGCCTGTTCAGGCAGGGCATGTAATAYACCATTRCTTAAAATTAATAAGATGAACAGAATGTGTTTGCTTGGGTTTGTCAGTGACATGCGGTTACGTATTGGTGTTTAAAGTAGTAACATGTTTATGTTATTTTCCTATATTGTCAACCGTAGTGATATCTAATCGAGMAAAAAWTCTTNANGTCCGTTTCWTRYAATGGACRTTCTTGCGYAGGCAGACGYCTTCTTAACTTTTTGGAAAAATAAATGATGGGCAATATTTTAAAAATGCAAACCACCTTGAACGATCAAAAAGGCGATCARAAGAARARCGATACGGTGCAGTACGTATTGCCTGTYGGTGATGATTTTCTGGCAATGAACGARCACATTGGCGAAACGATAAAATTAAGTTACAAACATGAAATTCACTGCATTAGCTGTGGTCGCAAAACCAATAAGAGTTTTGCACAAGGCCATTGTTATCCCTGTTTTCGTCGTCTGGCTTCCTGTGATATGTGTATTATGAAACCCGAAACCTGTCATTTTGCTGCTGGCACCTGTCGGCAACCGGAGTGGGGAGAGGCAAATTGTTTTATTCCACACTATGTCTATTTGGCGAACTCATCCGGTATTAAAGTAGGCATTACTAGAGGGACGCAGATCCCCACGCGCTGGATGGATCAGGGTGCGGCTCAGGCATTGCCGGTTTTTCAAGTGGCAACCCGCTTGCAATCAGGGTTGCTAGAGGTGGTGCTTAAAGAGCATGTCTCTGATCGAACTGACTGGCGAAAAATGCTAAAAAGTGATGCTGAGCCACAAGATTTAAAAGCAATTCGAGATGAGTTACTAGACAAATGTTCGGCCAAAATAGAGAGCATAAAAGAGGAGCAGGGGGCGCAAGGTGTTCAAACAATCGATGAGAAGGTTGTTGAAATTAAATTCCCTGTTGATGAGTACCCAGAAAAAATCAAATCACTCAATTTTGATAAGCAGGCTGAAATAGAAGGTCGTTTGATGGGAATAAAAGGTCAGTACTTAATTCTTGATAGTGGTGTTTTGAATATCCGTAAGTTTACAGGGTATAACATTGAAGTGAATTTCGTATAACATAGCCCTATGATTAGCATAACAGTATCGAGGAAATAACCATCAGTATTCGTGAAGACATTAAATGCGTATTTGATCGAGATCCGGCTGCAAGAAATACCTGGGAGGTTTTGACTTGTTACCCGGGGCTTCATGCTGTCATCATGCATCGTTTTAACCATGCTTTGTGGACCATGGGACTAAAATGGCTGGCACGCTGGCTGGCACATTTCTCACGGTGGTTGACAGGTATTGAAATACACCCGGGTGCCACCATCGGTCGGCGGTTTTTTATCGATCATGGTATGGGCGTTGTTATCGGTGAAACAGCAGAAATTGGTGACGACTGTACGTTGTATCACGGTGTGACATTAGGCGGTACCAGCTGGAATGCTGGCAAACGACATCCGACATTGCGCAATAATGTTGTTGTCGGTGCAGGTGCAAAAGTACTGGGGCCCATTACCCTGGATGAAGGTGTGCGCATTGGCTCTAATGCGGTTGTAACAAAAAGTGTAGATAAAAACTCTACTGTTGTGGGTGTACCCGGGCGAGTGATTCATCACCCTGATGACACGCAGAAAAAACGTGATGAAATTGCTGAAAGGTTGGGCTTTGATGCTTACGGTGCGACTCGTGATGCGCCAGATCCCGTGGCGACAGCCATTAACAAAATGTTGGATCATATTCATGCTATGGATGAAAAAATGGACGTTATGTGCGGCGCACTAAAACAATTTGGTGCTGAAATTGATGTGTCTAATTTGCCTGATTTGGGTGCATGCTCGCTGTCTGATAGTGTTGATGAAGACAGCGACGACGCTGAAAAAATCGAGTCGAAGTAAAATAACGCTTGTTTTCATAAAGACAAATCAATGACTTACGGTAATATTAGTCAATTCGACTATTCCTTTGGTAATACCTGACTAAATTAGTTGGTTTTATACTTGACTAAATTAGTCAGGATTAAGTAAAATCCCCCTATTAGTTACTAAGTTAATAAACGGTATTTTGATATGCGCCTAACTACTAAAGGTCGGTATGCAGTAACTGCAGTTCTGGATCTGGCTTTGCATCAGGAGACTGGGCCTGTTCCATTGGCTGCTATTTCCGAGCGACAAGGCATTTCACTGTCTTATCTTGAGCAGCTTTTTGCTAAATTACGTCGTAGCAATATAGTGAGCAGTACCCGAGGTCCGGGTGGCGGCTACAAGTTAACCAATGGCGTAGATGACGTCAGTGTCTCCGATATTATTTTAGCGGTTGATGAAAGTTACACAGCCGTCAATTGCAGTGATAGCGACAGTGCGGATTCCCATGGTGGCTATCAGTGTCTAACACATGATTTATGGCAGGAATTAAGCAATGAAATTCGTACCTTTCTCGACGGAATAACACTTTCAGAAATTATGGCGCAAAAATCGGTACATAAGGTGAAAGTGCGCCAAGACGAAACGGCCAGCGTCTAAATACTGCGTCTAAATACATAATTAATCGATAATTTTATGGCGGTGTATCTCGACAATAATGCGACAWCGGCATTAGACGAAAGTGTTTTAGAAGCCATGTTGCCGTATATGGGGCAGGTAACAGGTAATCCATCCAGCGTGCATCGCTTTGGTCGATTACAAAAGGACGCGATTGAACAGGCGCGAGAATCGGTTGCTCAATTAGCAGGTGCCAGGGCAGAGCAGGTTATCTTTACCAGCGGAGGCACCGAGTCAAACAATTTGTTACTAAATGGATTTAGTCTGCAACAACRGCAACAGGATAGTAGAGCTCGTGTTGCGATTAGTGCAATAGAACACATGTCGCTGATTGAACCGGCACAGCATTTATCGTTAGCCGTTGATAGTATTGCCGTAGATGAATATGGCCGCGTTAACCTGGAAGCTGTCGAGCAARTTATGCACGAACAGACMGCGTTGATATCTATTATGTCGGCAAATAATGAGACCGGTGTAATACAGGACTTAACACCGATAATAGACTTTTCWGGTAACTATAGTGGTAAGCAGGAGTGTTTTGTTCACTCTGATGCATCGCAGGCAGCGGGTAAAATTCCGCTTCATTTTATCGAAAGCGGACTGCATGCAATGACCTTATCCGCGCATAAGTTGTATGGGCCGATAGGCGTAGGCGCGTTAATCATCGATAAACGATTGCCTCTGGCAAAATTACAGTTTGGTGGTTCACAGGAAAAGAATTTACGTGCGGGTACAGAAAATGTTCCAGCCATAGTTGGTTTTGGACAAGCCGCAGAATTAGCGGCTACCTTGTTGGCGCAGAGTCGTTTGCATACGCGTTCATTGCGTGATGCTCTGGAGCGGGGTTTGAACAAATTGAGTGCAGTAAGTATCTTTGCTGAAACAGCGGAGCGCTTACCTAATACAGTACAGTTTGGAGTTGCAGGTTTTGATGGTGAAACACTGTTAATGCAACTGGATCGAAAAGCGATTGCTGTTTCAAGTGGTTCAGCCTGTACCAGCGGTAAAACGGAAGCAAGCCATGTATTGAAAGCGATGAAAATTGACGAGGATTTAGCCCGAGCTGCGATACGAGTTAGTTTTGGTAAGAATAATACAATGTCGGATGTCGATGCTTTATTAACCGCATTGAACGACATTATTGAAAAAAATCGACACTCCGCTGTGATGTTATCAGCAAGTGTTTAATAAAGTTAAGGTGAAAAAAAGTGAGTAAAATAATGACTGACAAACCAATCTATTTAGATTATTCGGCAACCACGCCGATGGATGAGCGTGTTGTTGCAGAAATGCTTAAATACATGGGCCCGCAAAGTAGCTTTGGTAACCCCGCATCACGCAGTCATAGTTACGGTTGGGAAGCTGAAGCCGCCGTTGAGACCGCACGTAAACAGGTGGCTGACCTGATCGGTGCTAATCCGAAAGAAGTCATCTTTACATCAGGTGCAACCGAGTCAGATAATCTGGCAATAAAAGGTATTGCTCACTTTAATCAGAAACGCGGTAAGCACATTGTTACCTGTAAAACAGAACACAAAGCCGTTCTCGATAGTTGTCGTCAGTTAGAACGTGAAGGCTATGAAGTGACTTATCTTGACCCAATGAAAAATGGTTTGGTTGACCTTAAAGTGCTTGAAGAGGCATTACGTGATGACACGACACTGGTTTCAATTATGCATGTCAATAATGAAATTGGTGTGATTCAGGATATCGAAGCAATCGGTAACCTGTGTCGTGCAAGAAAAATAACCTTCCATGTTGATGCGGCACAAAGCGCGGGCAAAGTGGATATTAACCTTGAACAACTTCCCGTTGATCTAATGAGTTTTTCGGCTCATAAAATATATGGTCCTAAAGGTATTGGTGCGTTATATGTACAAAGAAAACCGCGTGTTCGTCTAGAAGCACAAATGCACGGTGGTGGACATGAACGTGGAATGCGGTCAGGCACATTAGCAACACATCAAATCGTYGGCATGGGTGAGGCTTTCCGTATAGCCAAAGAAGAAATGGCTGTTGAAAACCAGCGTTTACTAAAACTTAGAAATAAATTGTATGACGGCGTAAGTGATATGGAAGAAGTKTATGTGAACGGTGATATTGAGCACCGYATWGCMGGTAATATAAATATCAGTTTCAATTATGTCGAAGGCGAAAGTTTATTAATGGCACTAAAAGAACTGGCTATCTCAAGTGGTAGYGCCTGYACTTCTGCCAGTCTTGAGCCSAGTTATGTATTGCGTGCGTTAGGTCGTAATGATGAGTTGGCACATAGCTCAATCCGYTTTACCATGGGGCGCTATACTACGGATGAAGAAATTGATCGTACTATTGCACATGTGCGGGTAGCGGTTGAGAAATTGCGTGAGTTGTCACCACTTTGGGACATGTACAAAGATGGTATCGATATTGATAGTATTGAATGGGCAGCACATTAAACCGGTGTATAGAAAACACCGTTTAAATCGAACGAAATAAATTATTAATGCATCTGAATTGATGTGAACGAATACAAAGATAAWTATATAAAGGTGACAGCATGGCGTACGGTGAAAAAGTTTTAGATCATTATGAAAACCCTCGTAACGTAGGTAGYTTTGAAAAYGAAGATAAYRTCGGCACGGGWATGGTYGGWGCMCCSGCYTGTGGYGAYGTKATGAARYTRCAGATAAAAGTCAGTGATGAAGGTATTATCGAAGATGCCGTCTTTAAAACATACGGYTGTGGTAGTGCGATTGCATCCAGCTCAYTATTGACWGARTGGGTKAARGGYAAAACACTGGATGARGCTCAGGCAATMAARAATACACATATTGCWGAAGAGTTRGCATTRCCRCCTGTYAAAATTCATTGTTCKGTATTRGCAGAAGATGCAATYAATGCRGCGATWGCCGATTAYANAGMARANRMATTAANCWGMRARMAKAMWWAAAAAAACCAATTTATTAAGTATTGAAGAGATATCGATATGGCCATTACTTTAACTGAACCTGCTGCTGAACGTGTAAAAACCTTCCTTGATAATCGAGGTAAAGGTGTAGGTTTACGTCTGGGTATAAAAACTATGGGCTGTTCAGGAATGGCATATGTGCTTGAGTTTGTGGATGACATAAATCCTGAAGATGAAGTATTCGAAGACATGGGCGTGAAAGTTATTGTTGATCCTAAAAGTTTGGTTTATCTGGATGGCACCGAACTGGATTACACCAAAGAAGGTTTAAACGAAGGCTTTAAGTTTAATAATCCGAAAGAAAAAGCGGCATGTGGTTGCGGTGAAAGTTTTACCGTTTAGTCTGTATCGACTTAGCCTGCTTCTGACCCTGCCATTTCTGCGTTAAAAAATGCTTCGTGCAAAGCTCTCACATGAAACTATTTAATTACTGGTAATCAATCGCTATTGTGTCCAAAGATATTCTGCATAGAAACTTTTTTGAGTTGTTCGGTCTCCCTGTTTCATATGATGTGAATCTCAATCAGGTTCAGCAGCAATATATGGCGCTGCAGAAAAAAGTGCACCCGGATAATTTTGTAAATGGTTCGGATCAGGAAAAACGGATATCCATGCAACAAACATCGTGGATAAATGAAGCGCAAACCACTTTAAAAGATCCTGTGTTGCGAGCGATTTATTTGTTAAAGCTGAAAGGTGTCGATTTTAGTCTGGAAAATGAAACAACCATGGACGCGGCTTTTTTGATGCAGCAACTGGAAATGCGTGAGCGTCTGGAAAATATTAAAAACGAAACCAATCCGATTGATCAACTCGATGCTATTGCAAAAAGTGTAAAAGCGACAACGAAAACCATGATGGAAAAATTTGCCCAGTCTTTAGAAGGTCAGCAGCTTGATGAGGCGCGTGAATGGATACGTAAATTGCAGTTTATGCAAAAAGCAAAAAATGAAATTAATCAACTCGCAGCTGATATCGAAGACGAGTTAATGAGCTGACTTAGTAAATATTATGGCACTAATACAGATATCAGAACCTGGCGAAGCAACCACCGCGCATCAACATCGACTCGCTGTGGGTATCGATTTAGGTACCACCAATTCACTGGTGGCGTCCGTTCGCAGCGGTGAAGTGAATACCTTGCCTGATTCTGAAGGCCAGCATTTATTGCCCTCTGTTGTGCATTATGCAGAACAAACTGTGCTAGTCGGTTCAAAAGCTGAAGCCTTTAGTACAACGGATCCYTTTAATACCATCGTTTCAGTAAAACGTTTTATGGGGCGTGGCATTAAAGWTATTGCTGTAGAAGACGCCCACTATTCATACCAGTTTGCCGAGACAGAAAGTGCCGTACCTAGAATTAAAACCCGTTCGGGTAATCTGAGTGCCGTTGAAATATCTGCTGAGATTTTAAAAACACTCAAGCAACGCGCAATCACAACATTAGGCGATGAAATACTGGGTGCGGTCATTACTGTGCCAGCTTATTTTGATGATGCGCAACGACAGGCAACCAAAGATGCCGCAAAACTGGCAGATATCAATGTTTTACGTTTATTGAATGAGCCGACTGCGGCGGCGGTAGCGTACGGTCTTGACGTGAACAATGAAGCGGGTAATGAAAGTATCATCGCGGTTTTTGATCTGGGCGGCGGTACCTTCGATGTCTCTATCCTACGTTTGAATAAAGGTGTGTTTGAAGTGTTAGCAACAGGCGGCGATAGCTCTCTTGGTGGCGACGATTTTGATTTTGAAATAGCACGCTGGATGATTGAACAGGCAGACATCGGTGAACTCGATGATCCAACGAGTAAGCGTCAAATTATGCAACAGGCGCGTGCTGCAAAAGAAGCATTAGCCGATGTTGAGCGTGTTGATATAACACTCGATATGAAAGGCAAACAATGGCAGGGTTCATTAGACCGTGCAACGCTTGAGACATTATTAACGCCGCTTATTAAAAAAACGCTGATGTCCTGTCGTCGTGCATTACGTGATGCCGATATCGAAAAAGACAATATTAACGAAGTCGTGATGGTTGGTGGTTCAACACGAACACTGGTTGTACGTAAAATGGTGGCTGAATTTTTTGAGTGTGAACTATTAACCAGTATCGATCCGGATAAAGTTGTTGCTACGGGTGCGGCTTTACAGGCAGATGTTTTAGCCGGTAATAAACCCGATGACGAAATGCTATTGCTTGATGTTATTCCATTGTCATTAGGTATCGAGACCATGGGTGGTCTGGTTGAAAAAATTATTCATCGTAATACGGCCATTCCTGTTTCACGCGCGCAAGATTTCACCACCTACAAGGACGGTCAAACCGCTATGGCGGTGCATGTGTTACAGGGCGAACGTGAACTTGTTACCGATAACCGTTCACTTGCACGATTTGAATTACGGGGTTTTCCGCCACAAGTAGCAGGCTCTGCACGCATTCGTGTCACCTTTCAGGTCGATGCTGATGGTTTGCTTATGGTTAGTGCGCGTGAAGAAAACAGCGGTGTTGAAGCCAACGTTGATGTTAAACCGTCTTATGGTTTGAGCGATGCTGAAGTTGAAACCATGTTGCGCGAATCGATAGAACATGCGGAAGATGATATGCATGCTCGCAGCCTGCGTGAACAGCAGGTCGAAGCGGATCGTGTTATTGAAGCACTGGATTCAGCCATTGCAGCAGACGGCGATGAATTACTGACCGATCAGGAAAGAAAAGAGATAGCGATTGCGCGTCAGGCATTGCTTGATGTGAAGTCTGATACAGATAAAGAAAAAATCGAACAAGCAATAAAACAAGTAGAAAAGTCGTGTGAAAATTATGTCGCGCGTCGTATGAATTCAAATATTAAAATTGCAATGCAAGGGCATTCAATTGAAGAATATGCTTCAAAATCTGAAGCAGAGGAGTCTTAAGGTGCCAAAAATTATTTTCCTGCCACATGAAGAATTATGTCCTGACGGTATGGTCATCGAAGCCGAATCGGGTACCACCATTTGTGATGCGGCATTAAAAAGTCATATTGAAATCGAACATGCGTGTGAGAAATCCTGTGCCTGTACCACATGCCACGTTTACATTCGCGAAGGTATGGATTCGCTCAATGAGAATACAGAAGATGAAGACGACATGCTGGATAAAGCCTGGGGCCTGGATCCAGATTCGCGTTTGAGCTGTCAGACAGTCGTTGGTGATACTGATCTGGTCGTGGAAATACCGAAGTACACCATTAATATGGTTTCCGAAAATCATTAAATGTTTCATCCTGTGCAGGTAACTGCGGAGAACCAATATGTCATTAAAGTGGGTAGATAGTCTGGATATTGCGATAGAGCTTGATGAAGCCCATCCCGATATTAATCCAAAATTCGTTAATTTTGTAGACCTTCGTCAGTGGGTGATAGCACTGGCTGATTTTGATGATGACCCTGAACATAGCGGCGAACGGATACTGGAAGCGATTCAATTAGCATGGATGGAAGAGAAGGAAGATTAGTAAAGGGTGTTTTCGACTCTTATCGGACATCTAAAAGATTAAAAACGGTTAGTCCGCGAATAACGCAAAAGACGCGAAAAAGCAAAAGAAACAATATTTTATTTGTGGTTTTTTTTGCGTTCTTTGCGTTATTCGCGGACAAGATTTTTTCTTTTAAAAGTCCGCTCATGGCCGAAAGCAGCCGWYCGACGTAATGTTAAGAATCTTATCCACAAATAATGTAAGATTTCTCTAATGAGTACAATTCAGCCACAATTAGAAAAACAAGCCAAACTRCYGGTMTCGATTGCGCCACCGGTAAYCAATTTATTGGGCCTGGACAGAGCAGGGCTAGAGGCATTTTTCGAGTCCATCGGCGAGAAAAAATTCCGTGCTACACAGGTGATGAAATGGATACATCAACTTGGGGTGGCGGATTTTCAGGAAATGAACAACCTGTCCAAAAACCTACGAAATCTATTGRCTGAATCCAGTTGTATACAAAATCTGGAGGTGTCGCAGGATATGATTTCAAAAGATGGCACCCGTAAGTGGTTACTCAAACTATCAGATGGCAATCATATYGAAGCGGTTTTTATACCTGAAGATAATCGCGGTACGTTATGTGTTTCATCGCAGGTCGGCTGCGCTCTGGATTGCAGTTTTTGTTCGACGGGTCGGCAAGGGTTTAATCGAAACTTAAGCACAGCAGAAATTATTTCACAGGTCTGGTTGGCTGCTCAGTTACTCGAYGAAGAAAAGAARCCYGGKCGAAARATYACCAATGTYGTYATGATGGGYATGGGTGAGCCATTGTTGAATTTCAATAGTGYGGTCGAAGCGGTTCGAATCATGATGGACGATTTTGCTTATGGCTTGAGTAAACGTCGTGTAACAGTGAGTACTGCTGGTGTTGTTCCTGCGATGGACCGATTAGGTGATACGCTGGATATGCGTTTAGCCGTGTCGCTGCATGCCACCAATGACGAGCTTCGTAACGAGCTGGTACCGGTCAATAAAAAATACCCTTTAAAAGAATTAATGGCAGCATGTCGTCGATTCATTGATAAACAAAATTCTCGTTCTAGAATAACCTTTGAATACGTCATGTTAGATGGCATTAATGACCAGCCCGAACATGCGCGCGAGTTGATTAAGTTATTAAAAGACATACCCACATTAATGAACCTTATTCCATTTAATCCGTTCGAAGGATCAGGTTATCGGACATCGTCTAATAACGCGATTGATCGTTTTAGAAAAATTTTGCACGATTCAGGTATGACAACGGTAGTACGCAAAACGCGTGGCGAAGATATTGATGCTGCCTGCGGTCAGCTTGCTGGAAAAATTGAAGACAAAAGTCGTCGGCATCGCCGATTTGCCGAACCCAGATTTGGAATGGAATAAATGTACATAAAGATGAATATACTAAACAAAATAATAAAAACAATAGCCGTTGCATTGCTAACATTGTCATTGGTTTCCTGTGTAACGTCCACTGAGACGACCAGCGGAGGCGTTAAAGCCATAAGCAAATCAAACTTAAAGGATGCCTCTAACTTAAATACCGAACTTGCGATTGGTTATATACAGGAAAAACAGTACGCGATAGCAAAAGAAAAACTGGAAAAAGCGATTAGGCAAAATGAAGACAATGCAAAAGCCTATAAAATGTTTGCCTATTTGTATGCAGTACTTGGTTTAACTGAAGAGGCGGAAGAGAAATATCATGAAGCCATTGACTTAAAACCGGATGACGCTGATTTAGCAAATAGTCATGGTKCNTYTTTRTGTTCGCAAGGAAAATTTGAGGAAGCACAAAAAGARYTAGCYCGKGCATACAGTAATCCCTTTTATGAGGCGGGTTACCTTGCTGAGAGTAATGCAGGTAGCTSTTATATACAACAAGGCGAATTAAAGAAAGCTGAAAGGTTACTAAGRAAATCACTYAGAGTGCAGCCTAAAATACCGGGTTCATTGATATCGATGGCTGAAATTGGAGTAAAAACGGATAGRTTCCTGATGGCRCGTGCCTATATTCAACGTTATCAYGCAATTAGACCAGTAACKGCTGAAAGTCTATGGATTCAAGTTCAGGCAGAACGTGCATTAGGTGCTAAAGAACATTATCTGAAATATGCCAGACGACTCATTTCRGATTTCCCCGATTCAAATGAAGCCGGTTGGGTAGAAGCACAAGCTAGAAGTGAACWAMTTAGATGATGCAGRATYCCRGTARYARTAGCGAAGAAAATCGYGAKGTWGARGGCAGTGTTGATTTTGGATCTGCGTTAGCCAGTGCGCGTAAATTTAAAAATTACACKGTAGAACARGTTGTTGAACAATTAAAAATACCCGCCCGTACTATTCTTGCTCTTGAAGAAAATAAGATAAGTGTGTTGCCAGCACCGACTTTTACACAAGGTTATATCCGTGCCTATGCAAAGTTTCTGGAAATTYCTGTTGATGARGTACTGGCTAATTATAACCGYGCTGTTCCTCATGGTGATGCCRSCGACTTAAAACCACGCTCAAATTTGCCTGAAGAAGCCAGCAGTCAATCACCCATAGTGAAGRCCGTMACCGTGCTTTTAATTGTTGCGGGTATTCTGGCGATAATTATGGTCAGTTTTCAGTATTATCAGGAAAAAGCCGGTGCCATGGAAACAGAGCTTGAATCAAAGCAGCGTCATTTCACGGGTAGTTCGCTGGACTCGCCAAGTGTCRATCRAATAAGYATTAAGCAAAATGCYCGAATCACCGATGCRGGTGAACTCATTGTGTTRKCAGCAGAAACGGATGAAAAKAGTGTGCTTGACGATACGGYTSAAGTTGCTGCTGAARTAGAGACAAATGAAAGCCCTGAAAGCAATCYAGYAAYYACGYTARARRCYGCDGAACCRYTAGCGAATGAGGCGCWGAYTMAAGAGSCAGAAGTCTCACCTCAGGATGTGTTAACCATTACCGCTGAAAAAGGCTCCTGGATTCATGTTCGTGATGCCAGYAATGCGCGCCTGTTTTATAATATGGTGCCAGAAGGCGGAGTGMAGGTGTTAAAAGGGCWGGCRCCGTTTCRTATCTCGTTGGGRAATGCGWAAACAACCTACGTCACTATKAATGAGCTTGAAATAGATATGTCTGAATACATACGTRAAAATAATACAGCGAAATTTAGTGTTTCGTCTAAGCAGCAACAAGTTATTTTTCATTAAAGRCGTCATCGCTAACTCAAAATCCAGTTAACTATCCGTACTGAYGCTAAATTAAAACGAATTAARCCTGACCAATTATTATGTCTAAATTGATTAAATCCATCCGCGGAATGCATGACGTATTGCCTGCTGACAGTCACCGCTGGCAAGCGTTCGAAAATACGATTCGCCAACTTATGGCTAGTTATGGGTATAAAGAAATACGCATGCCATTGGTGGAATCAACCGATTTATTTTGTCGCTCAATCGGAGAAGTAACCGACATCGTTGAAAAGGAAATGTACACATTCGAAGATCGTAATGGTGATAAATTGACCTTGCGCCCGGAGGGTACGGCAAGCTGTGTGCGGGCTGGTATTCAACATGGTCTGCTACATAATCAGATACAAAGACTATGGTATAACGGCCCTATGTTTCGCCACGAGCGACCTCAGAAAGGGCGATACCGTCAATTTCACCAGTTCGGCGTTGAAGCTTATGGCATTGATACGCCAGATATTGACGCAGAACTCATATTGATTGGTGCGCGCTTGTGGAGACAGCTGGGTCTGAAAAATATACGATTAGAGCTGAATACACTCGGCTCCAATCAGGCGAGAGCAAAATACAAAGCCGTGCTGGTTGAATACCTCAATGAGCACCATGCCTTGCTTGATGAAGACAGCCAACGCCGCCTGTTAACTAACCCGCTGCGTGTTCTCGACAGTAAAAATCCTGCAATGAAAGCCATGCTGGATAATGCACCTGCATTAGTTGACCATCTAGATGATGAATCTCGCCAGCAATTTGATAAACTAACCGCTCGACTCGATGCGACCGGTATTGAATACACGCTTAACCCACGACTCGTCCGCGGTCTGGATTATTATTGTAAAACCGTATTTGAGTGGGTAACCGATGAACTGGGCGCGCAGGGAACAATATGTGCAGGTGGTCGCTATGATGGACTGGTTGAACAGTTGGGCGGCAAAGCCACCCCCGCGATTGGTTTTGCTTTAGGTGTAGAACGCATTCTTTCATTACTGGAAGCGCAGCAAGAGCAAGTGGCCGACCCGGTAGAAGTCTATTTTCTGTTGCTGGGTGAGGCTTGCGAGGTGAAAGGGTTACAATTGGCTGAAGCGATTAGAGAGCATTACCCCGAGATGAGAATGGTCACACACTGCGGTGGCGGATCATTTAAAAGTCAGATGAAAAAAGCAGATAAAAGTGGTGCTAGAATAGCGCTCATTCTTGCTGAAGATGAGCTGAGTAACGAACAGCTTACGCTTAAATATTTACGCGAGAAAAAAGATCAAGTTTCCGTCAAATTTGAAGATATAGTGACATCTTTGGCCGATATTTAAAGAATAAAAACATAAACAATTAAGAATACTATAGAGTAAAACGATGAACGAATACGAAACAGAAGAGCAACAAGTCGCAGCCTTAAAATCATGGTGGAAATCAAACGGTACGTCCATCATCGTCGGGCTGTTTGTCGGTGTAGCGTCAATATTTGGTTACCGAGAATACGTGAATCAAAATCATGGGCATCTGGTGCAGGCGAGTGATTTATACATGCAAGCCGCGCAAAGTGTTGCTTTGCAAACAATTGATAAAGAAATGATTGATGATAAGGCTGTGGATATAAACAACACGCTGATTAATGAATATGGTGATACACCCTATGCCGCTTTATCATCATTGGCACTGGCTAAACTTGAATATGAAAAAAATAATATTGACGCAGCTGTAGCGCAGTTAGAGCTGGCAGTTAAACATGCAAGTGATGATATGATTAAACAAATCGCTAATCTTCGGCTGGCAAGAGTGTATATCGAACAGGAAAAATACACTGAAGCCACTACCATTTTAGAGATGGCGCACGACGCAGCTTATGATGCACAGATCGAAGAATTAAAAGGCGATATCTACCGTGCAAAAGGTGAAGTTGAGGCAGCGCGCTCTGCTTATGATAAAGCCATTAGTCTGCAAGGTGCTTCGGCAAGCAAATGGTTAAGATTGAAAAGACAGAACCTGGGTGCATAACTCGCATTCAACAATACTATAAGAACAGGGTGCTGGTCAGCTGAACTTATGCTGGCTAGTTTTGCCTTAATTTCTTTCCAATAATAAAACATTCAAAATATACTGTGCATACTAACCACACTTTTTGCTTAATTCGATATTTCGTTTTACTTTGTACGGTGCTATTTCTTAGCGCCTGTGCGGATGATGACAATCTGAACCAGCCTGCTGAACTCGTTCCGTTCGATAGCAAACACTATTTAGAGGTTACCTGGCATAAGTCCAGTGGTTCCGGTGTAGAGGAACAATACGTCTTTCTACAACCGCTAATTCTGCAAGATATTGCCATTACTGCCAGTCGTAATGGGCTGATTAGAGTCGTCAGTTTAAAAGACGGTGAATTTGAACCCGATATCGAACTGAATTCAGTTATCAGTGCCGGTATTGGCGGTRATGAAAATMTCTGGYTGGTTGCAACACGTGATGCACATGTCATYGCAATTGATGCAAAAAAACGCAGAGARTTATGGCGCACGCGGGTGTCCACTGAAGTGCTGGCAAGACCGGTTATCTATGAAGATACCGTGATCATACGAACCATTGACGGAAAAATTCTCAGTCTGAATGCTGAGAATGGAAAAATTCGTTGGCAGTACGAACGTGCAATACCGGATTTAACCTTGCGCGGTACCAGTGAACCYGTCATCGCTCGTGGCAARATTTTTGCCGGTCTGGCTGATGGYCGTTTAATCGCGTTATCACCTGACAATGGTGAAGTGATATGGGATATCGCATTAGCGGTTCCTAGTGGCCGTTCTGAAATACAACGTTTAATCGATATCGATGGTGATGCGGTACTTTACGGTCGAGTACTGTATGCAGCCAGTTTTCAGGGTCGCATTGCTGCCATCGATGTTGAACGTGGACAGTTTTTATGGGCACGTGATTTTTCAACCCATACCGGCGTAGTGGTAGACGATAAAGTAGTCTATAGCAGTGATGATAATGGACATCTGTGGGCGCTGGATCGTTTAAACGGAGCCACTATCTGGAAACAGGATAATCTGGCCCATCGAAAATTAACRCGTCCWACMMTWATYGGYGACTACATTGCAGTGGGTGATTTYGAGGGTTATGTGCATTTRCTGTCTCGTTATGATGGRCATTTTATTGCGCGTTATCAGCTCGGACAATTTGATGATCTGGGCTGGCAATTAGGAACCGGTATTATTGTGCCACCCATTGTAAAAGGTGATGATCGTCTGGTGGTTGTGACACGCGGTGGCATCGTTTATTCGTTAGCGTTACGCGAACGTGATGATAACTTTTAACTTGCACGCATCATTCTTCTTTTATCATGCCATCCTCTCATAAAGCTGAAATCGTTCTATCATTAGTTGGTCGCCCTAATGTGGGCAAATCAACCCTGTTTAATGTATTAACTAAATCACGTGATGCTTTAGTTGCCGATTATCCCGGGTTAACACGTGACCGCCAATATGGACGTGCTCAGTTCAAATCTACCGACATTATTATTATTGATACCGGTGGTTTAAGCGGAGAAAGTGAAGAACTGGATTCTCACATGGAAAAACAAACACGCCTGGCTGTTGATGAAAGTGACATTATTTTATTCATGGTCGATGCGCGTGATGGTTTAACGCCGGCAGATGAAGTCATTGCTGAATCATTACGTCGCACCGGTACAAACGTCAAACTCATAGTAAATAAAACAGACGGTTTAGATACGCGCACGGTTTCCAGTGAATTTTATTCTTTAGGTTTAGGCAATCCTATAGCCATTGCAGCCTCACAAAATCGCGGCATTCAGGCAATGCTTGCTGAGATATTAGAATCGATTGATACCTTAAATGACGTCGATAGTGAATTTGAAAATTCCGAAATCGATTTGCAAGATAACGATTCAGAAAATGATAAAGACAAAAGTA
This sequence comes from Thiotrichaceae bacterium, assembly GCA_002746365.1. Classification (GTDB taxonomy): domain Bacteria; phylum Pseudomonadota; class Gammaproteobacteria; order SZUA-229; family SZUA-229. The sequence continues at coordinate 84,233 of NVWZ01000006.1, read as the reverse complement.
TTAAAGTTGCCATAATCGGTCGACCTAACGTGGGTAAATCTACCCTGGTCAATCGTTTTTTGGGTGAAGAGCGTGTTGTGGTGTATGACATGCCTGGAACAACGCGAGACAGTGTGTTCATCCCGTTTGAACGCGATGGCAAACATTACACCTTTATTGATACCGCAGGCATTCGTCGTAAACGTGCGGTTCATGAAGTCATCGAAAAGTTCAGTATCATCAAATCTATGCAGGCAATTGAGCGATCCAACGTGGTTATTATGATGATTGATGCACGAACAGAAATTGCCGATCAGGATTTGCATCTGATAGGTTATGTCTTAGAAGCAGGACGGGCGTTAGTATTGGCGATCAATAAATGGGATGGTATGGATGACTACCAAAAACAATTGATACATAAAGGCCTGGATAAACAATTACCGTTTGTACGTTTTGCCGAAACRTTTTTKATCTCAGCATTACATGGTTCCAGYGTSGGCAAGCTTTATGACGCGATTAACCGGGCATACGATTCGGCTACAAAAAAATATTCAACATCCGATCTCACGCGTCTTTTAGAAAAGGCCGTTCAATCTCATCAGCCACCATTAGTRAATGGGCGCAGAATAAAATTACGTTATGCACATCAGGGTGGMATGAATCCACCCAGAATTATTATTCATGGTAACCAGATAAATAAAGTTCCTTCAGTGTATAAACGYTATCTRACCAACTTTTTYAGAAAAGAACTGGAATCTGTCGGCACGCCTATCATGATCGAATTTAAAGGCAGTGAAAACAGCAATCCTTTTAAAACCAGCAAAAAGAAAAAAAGYCATTAATCGYCGCATAARCTGCGTTCGYCTTAGTAAYCTACAYAAATTTCAATTTTCGTCTATATAACATTKATAAGAWGAAAGTTCTGWTWKHAAATGTNNNMTTTWTAAAAAMCAAAGRCANTTCAAGTYGATAGCRYAGCCGTTGNTTTAAAWSNGTGCCATTTTGACAGTGTTTRCTTGCCAAGCTCTTTATTTGAACTATCTTCWCATTATTACAATGATAATAGGGGAGTCCCTCAGATGAAAAAACAATTTAACTTACTRGCTACGGCGATATTGACAGTRCTTGCCAGYAGCTCAGCACAAGCGATTCAGTTTGATGGTTTTATGACGGTCGGTGCAACAAARATTGTTGATATTGAAGATGCMGATAAAGGCAATRTTTATATTGGCGGTTTAGGTGATCGTGGTATTTCGGATGATTTRTCYTTTGARCGTGATACGCGTTTTGGTATACAGGTTAGTTCGGATATYACTGAAAAYATGTCTGTTGTGGCTCARATACTCGGTAAAGGTGAGGATARCAACTTTAACGCTATTATTGAGTGGGCTTATATCGACTACGACATTTCTGATATTGCCAGTATCCATGYCGGTAAAATYAAACAACCGGTTTATCTAGTCAATGATTACGTGGAAGTGGGTTATGCTTATCCCTGGATTCGTCCACCACAGGAAGTTTATCTGCTGAATAATCCACTGAATACGGTAAACGGTATTGAGCTCTTACTTCAAATTCCAGTGGGTCCGGGTACGTTGTCATTCCAGCCCTACCTGGGTTCAAATCGTGATGATATTCCCAATGCGCAAGGTGCCTTCTTTGAAGCCGAAAACATTTACGGTATGGATATTAAATATTCTGGTCGTGGTTACACGGTTCATGCCAGTAACTTCCGCTGTGATGTGAAAACGTTTGGTTCATTCAGTGTTCCATCTGCGAATAACATTTTAGGTGCGGATTTAGAAGTTAATCTGAATGGTAAAGGTGGATGTGATGTATCGGCAGTAGGTTTTAATCTGGACTTAGCTGATGTCATTGTTTATGCAGAGTGGACAGAACGTACCACTGACGAAACATTGTCACGTGCTTTTGGTGATACCGAAGCGTATTATTTAACACTGGGTTATCGTATGGGTAAATTTATGCCACATATTACCTTTGCATCGATAGAAGGTGAAGCCTCTACAGTTGGTATAGGGTCAAATGGTGGCGCGATTACAGGTCAAGGTGGAGCGCCATTGACGCTTGGTCCTCCAGGTAGTCCAACTTCATTAAACTTTCCAGTTCAAATTCAAACTTCTGTAACTGCAGGTTTAAGATACGAAGTTAACGATAGTGCTGCTTTAAAAATAGAGTATCAGGTTATCGATGTAGAGCAGGATGCCGCTGAATTAACGGCAGCCAATCAAGGCTTTAACTATGGACTGTTTAATACTGACTTTTCTCGAGTTGGTCCGCAAGACAATGTCGGCATTTTCAGTGTTGCTTTAGACGTAATTTTCTAGATTGAATATTGCATAACGGGAAACGATAGGTATAAACGCTGGTCAGATAACGGTATGTTTGAAAAGTCGATTTAAGTTATAGGGTAACAGGAAAAAATAATATGAATTCAGTCTGTGAGAATTCAAACACAAAAAAATTAGTAATAAAATCTAACCTTGCCGATGTGTTCGGCAAGGTTAGATTTGTGTTGCTTTTACTAATAACGTTAGTTTTTCTTTTACCACCATTGGTTCATGCAGACGGACTATTTAACTTCCAGATGAAGCTGGCAAAAAAAGGCAACGCAGAGGCTGAGTATAAAGTAGGCGAGATGTATGAAACGGGTTTCGGTGTAAAAAAAGATATGACTGAAGCGATGAACTGGATAACGAAGTCAGCTAATCAAGGACACGAAACAGCTGGTTTTAAATTGTTATATTGGGATCTGGAAAAAAATGGTGTTACTGCCAGTAATAAAGAAAAATTAGACGCGCTAAAAGTTAAGTTTAAAGAAGGTAATCCGCAAGCGCAGTTTTACATCGGTAAAATGCAAGCAAATGGCGTGGGTCTTAAAAAAGATTACAATAAAGCGATTAGCTCATTGAACAAGGCGGCGTTAGTGGGTATTTTAGCTGCTGAACGTGAATTGACTGTTGTCCGAGAAAATAAACAGCGTGCGGGCTTAGCTAAACAGCGTGCTGAAGAAAAACGACGTGCAAAGTTGAAAGCTAAACAAGAACGTGAAAAACTAGCTAAAATAGAGCAACAAAAAAAGCTGCAAGCACAAAAGCAAGCTGAAGCAAAAGCACGTGCTGCAGAAGTGGCAAGGCAAGATGAAGGTGCGGCGGCTGCCAGGTTAAATAAAGAAAAAGCGATTGCATCTGAAGAAGCCAAACAGACATCTATTCTGGCTCAGAAAAAAGCGGAAGCTAAAAAGCGAGAAGCGCAAAAACAGGCACTGCTTAAACAACGGGCAGAAGGAGAGAAAAAAAGAAAAACGCAGTTTGAGTCAGACCCATGTAGCGGTAAATCCGCAAGATTTTTGTCTACATGTCGATAAGCTAATAATTTAAGTTGTTCTAAAAAAGCGAAATAATTATTCATTTCGTTTTTTTTATTCTGGTATATTATTTATCTCTTTTTAACTCTTAAAAAATAGTTAGAAACTTAAAATATTTTTCACCACAGAGGCACAGAGGGCACAGAGAAAAACTTGTTATTGTTAAACGCGCCTGCGGCGCGGTTAACTATATAAACCTCTGTGTTCTCTGTGCCTCTGTGGTGAAAATCTTGTTTGAGTTTTTAAACGAGCAAAATAATATAAGCCTGAAGTAAACTAATCAATCGCTTACACGGTATAATTACACCATAATCACCATCGATATCAATCGGCATGCCTGATAATAAAAAAAAGTCGAAATCCACAAGTCCGTCATCGCGAAAAACTAAAACGCGGTCACCTAATATCTCTAAGCCTAAAAAAAGAAAACCCAGAAAATCAAGGAGGACGAAACGTTCAGGTAAGAGCAAAAATGTCTTTTTTAAGCGTGCCATTATTGTCCCGCTCTTTTTATTAGGGACAATAATTTTTCTCAGTTATCTTGGCTATCTGGATCAGCGCATAAGCGAACGTTTTGAAGGCCGTATCTGGCAGCTGCCGGCTCATGTTTATGCGCGACCGTTAGAATTATTTGTCGGTAAATCTATTTCAGTAAAACAATTGCAGTTTGAGCTGGATTACCTGAACTATCAGATGGTTGAAGGTTTGCCTCAAAAGTCAGCCGAATACCGAAACTGGAATAATACATTTGAATTAAAAACCAGGCGTTTTGTTTTTTGGGATGGTGTAGAGCCGTCACACACCGTACGTGTTGTAATCAATGATAATGTTGTTACTGATTTAATTGATATTTATACCAGCCAAAGAGCCGACCTGGTACGGTTTGATGCCGGTTATCTAACAGGCATTTTTCCTTCGCATTCTCAAGACAGAATTTTACTTAAACTTGATGATGTGCCTGATATGTTTATTAAAATGTTATTGCTGGTTGAAGACAGGCGATTTTTTACACATTGGGGCGTAGATCCTAAATCAATTGCACGCGCATTAGTGGCCAATATATCGTCAGGCGCTACGGTGCAAGGTGGTAGTACGTTGACACAACAATTGGTAAAAAATCTATTTCTCAGTCAGGAGAAAAAATTAACGCGTAAGATCAATGAAGCCTTCATGTCTTTATTATTAGAGATGCACTATGACAAAAAACTGATACTGGAAACTTATCTTAATGAAATATATTTAGGACAGGATGGACGTCGTGCCATACATGGCTTTGGACTGGCAAGTAAATTTTATTTCGGCAAAGAATTAAAAAAACTTTCTATTGATGAAATGGCAATATTGGTGGGTATGGTTAAAGGCGCGTCGTACTATAATCCTAAAAGAAACCCGCTGCACGCTGCACAACGKCGCGATGTGGTRCTTGCAACGATGCAGGGTGCCGAGTTGATCACACCCAGGCAAGCGAAAAACTTTTCAAATAAACCTGTCATCACAATTAAGCATGCGCGCTCAGGGCGCTATCCTGCATTCATCGATGTGGTGAAGCTRCAATTGCAGCAAGACTATCAAGCAGAAGATTTAAGTTCGGAAGGTTTACGGGTTTTTACTACGCTTGATCCGTATATTCAGTTCCAAACAGAACAAGCGATTAAATCAACGTTACCATTGTTGTCTAAAGATGAAAAACTGCAAGCCGCTGCGGTTGTCGTTTCACCTTTAAATGGCGATGTGTTAGCGGTTGTTGGTGATCGTAATCCTTCTTTTAAAGGTTTTAATCGTGCAATTAATGCACAGCGGCAAATTGGCTCATTAATTAAGCCCGTCATTTACCTGACGGCGATTGAAAGTGATTTAGGTTATACCCTGGCATCCATACTGGATGACTCAGCATTTATCTATACCAATCCTGATAGAAACAGTACACAGCCAGACTGGCAGCCCCTTAATTACGATAAAAAATACCACGGTGATGTGACGCTTTATGAATCACTGCTTAAATCTTATAACGTTCCCGCCGCCAGAATGGGTATAGATATCGGTTTGAATCATGTTGTCGATATGATTTCAGCACTGGGCGTCAATAAAAAAATACCCGCATACCCGTCCTTAGCTCTAGGCGCCGTTACCTTGTCTCCGATGCAGGTTACTTCGATGTACCAGAGTTTAGCTGCAAATGGATTTCACAGTCCGTTACGCAGTGTTTCGTCTGTACTGGATAAAAACAAACAGCCGCTTGAGCGCTATTCTCTAGAGGTTGAAAGTCAGGTGAGACCGGAGGCGGTTGCTTTAATTAACTCGGCTTTAATCGATGTGACCAAGTATGGTACGGCTAAACGTTTATCCGACACATTGTCAGTTCAGGTTGCCGGTAAAACCGGAACATCGGATGACCTCAGAGATAGCTGGTTTGCAGGATTTTCGGGTGATGTGGTAGCGGTAGTCTGGACTGGCTATGATGATAATTCACCTACGCAGTTGACAGGGTCGTCCGGGGCGATGAGGATATGGCAAAAAATGCTTGAGCAGGTGGCGTATAAACCCTATCTATTACCTGAAACGCCGCAACTAAATCGCTACTGGATTGATACAAATAACGGGTTATTGGCTGAGAAAAGTTGTGAAAATGCGGTACAATTACTGTTTATTGAAGGCTCGCAGCCCGACCAGAAAAGTGACTGTGAACCGGGTGATAGTCTCGGCGATTATTCCAACGATTATTCCAACGATTATTCTCGCGATAATTCCCGCGATGATGCCAATGAAAGTGGCAACTGGTTTATAAACTTATTCAATTAGTGTAACGCGCATTTATGACTTTAAATATGACTTTAAATTTACGATTTTTAAGTTGTCTGTTTTTAGCTATGATGCTTGTATCCTGTGCTTCAACAGAAAAACATGCCATGACAGAGKCTGCGGGCAGTGATRTCGYRGGCCTTTATAAATATGATGCGTGGCGCCTTAAAAATAGCAGTGAATTTGRAGCGATAAATRAATTGCTGGATGAATCGGACAGGCTGATTGAAAATAAGGCATTKAATGCCGCATCCGATAAGTTGGAGCGTGTGCTGCGTATCAARCCCARTTAYGCACCGGCATGGAGCCGTCTCTCGTGGTTAGCGCTACAGATGAATTTGCCTAAACGTTCAGTACAAATGGCAAAACGYAGCAACAGYTTTGCTTTTTCAAACCCTGATYTGCARTCRTTAAACTGGTCRTTTATTCGTGCAGCCAGTCAATYTTTGAACGATGAGGCGTCTTATCATCGGGCGAATCAAAAAATTGAATCTTTAAAAGTCTTTTAATYATTWTCATTCAYTTCTAATTACTCCTCATYACTCTTATGAAACGTGCGTCAGAATACCTGGGACAAAGYGGCCCATTTTGCGAACAAATTGACGGTTATCAAGTGCGTGATAATCAACTGGCGTTATGTGATGCCATTGCTGTTGCCATAGAAGGCGGYCRTGTACTGGCAGCCGAAGCGGGAACAGGTATTGGTAAAACCTTTGCCTATCTGGTGCCTGCATTATTGTCTGGTAAAAAGGTGATTATATCGACCGGTACACGTCATCTTCAAGACCAATTGTTTCATACTGATTTGCCACGTGTGACTAAAGCCTTATCAGTGCAATCTAGTGCGGCCTTATTAAAAGGACGAAGCAATTACCTTTGTTTGCATCGCCTCAAGCTGGCACCTCACCTCGGTTTTATCAACCGTGAGACACGCAGCATGCTAACAGAAATAGATGAATGGTCGAAATCAACAAAATCRGGKGATRTATCAGAGTTATCCCGTGTTGCAGAAGATTCTTATGTCTGGCCRATGGTGACCTCAACAGCCGATAACTGTTTAGGCAGCGAGTGTGATTCATGGGAAAAATGTTTTATCGTTAATGCGCGTAAAAAAGCACAAGCGGCGGATGTGGTGGTAATAAAYCATCATCTACTGCTGGCTGATATGACATTAAAGAATGAAGGTTTTGCCGAATTACTACCCGAAGCRGAAGCCTTTATTATCGATGAAGCGCAYCAACTTTATGAYGTGGCTGCGCGTTTTTTYGGCGACACRGTAAGCAGTCGGCAAATTATTTCRCTWGCCCGCGACACCATTGCTGAACAGGTRAATGATGCTTCTGACATGGCCGARTTACGCGATTATGCTGAAGAGCTKGAAAAAGCGGCACGTGATTTTAGAATRGCGTTAGGTGAGTCRGGTTTGCGTGATGCCTGGATGAAAATACAGAAAAAATCCTCTGTTAAACAAACACTGGATGAGCTTGAAACAAGGCTTAAAGATTTAGTTACAATATTAGAGCAAGCGGCTGAACGAAGTCGAGGTCTGGAACAATGCTGCGAGCGTGCTCAAATGCTTATGTCGCGATTGAAACTATTTCAAAAAGATTATTCTGCCGATGATGTTACGCAGTCTGTACTCTGGTATGAAACTTAYACTAAGAGTTTTATGTTGCATGTTACCCCGATTGATGTTGCCTCAATATTTCAGGCGCATACCAATAATTTTTCAAAAAGCTGGTTGTTTACCTCAGCAACATTGCAGGTGAATAAACAGTTTAATCACTTTGCAAATAACATAGGTCTGGAAAAGTTTGATAGTGGTGTTTGGGATAGTCCCTTCGATTATGAGAAGCAAAGCCTGCTTTATTTACCTGAAGATTTACCGCCACCATCCGATCCGTCTTATACGAAACAGTTAATGCAATCTGCCATTCCGGTTTTACACGCTAGTCAGGGTAGGGCGTTTGTTCTTTTTACCAGCTATTCTGCTATGTATAAAGCGCGTGATTATCTAAAACAAATGCTGCCATACGAGTTGCTGGTGCAGGGCGATTTACCCAAACATCAATTGTTGGAAACCTTTCGTCAAACAAAAAATGCTGTCCTGTTAGGTACCTCCAGTTTCTGGGAAGGTGTTGATGTTCGAGGGGAAAGTTTATCCTGTGTCATCATCGATAAACTACCTTTCGCTTCTCCCGGAGACCCTGTCATGCAAGCACGCATCGATGCCATCAAACAACAAGGCGGACAACCCTTTATGGAGTTTCAGGTGCCGCAGGCAGTCATTACTTTAAAGCAAGGCGTGGGCCGTTTAATTCGTGATATTAATGATACCGGTGTGGTGATGATTGGTGATCCGCGTCTTAAACAAAAAGCCTATGGTCGTGTTTTTCTAAATAGCCTGCCTGCCATGCCGGTGACATCAGATATTAAAGATGTCGAGCGATTTTTTAGTCCGGCTCGTTCTACTGATAATAACCGTGATATTGCTGAGACAGTATGAATATCTTAGCGATTGATACTTCGACAGAAGCGTGTTCAGCAGCGCTGTATATAGATGGACAACTAAGTTCACGTTACCAGCTGGCACCACGAGAACACAGTCGATTAATTTTGAAAATGATCGATGGCTTACTGGTCGACGCAAATATTACGGTATCTGACTTAGATGCCATTGCATTTGGTCGTGGTCCGGGTTCATTTATGGGAGTGAGGATAGCCGCAGGCGTGGTGCAGGGAATTGCCTTTGCGTGTGATATTCCTGTGATACCTGTTTCGTCACTAAAGGCTATTGCGTTACGCGCCTATGAAGAAAGCCATGTTAGTCAGGTCCTGGTCGCTATCGACGCACGTATGGATGAGGTTTACTGGGCGATTTATAAAATGAAACAGCTGAACTGGTCATTGGATGGTGATGAGCAGGTAATCTCACCGGATAAAATAGACCTGACTGATGTTTTGCAGCAAGAAGAAAAAAATTGGGTTGGTGCAGGCACAGGCTGGGCAAGYTATGCGGATCGATTATTGCCTGCTAGCCGCTTTCAGCTGCATTCGGTCTTGCCAGAATGTTTACCTAGTGCGGAAGGCATTGTGAAACTAGCGGTTGRGSAATTCAAACTTGGAAATACGGTAACAGCCGCTGAGGCAATACCGGTGTATTTGCGTAATAATGTGGCAAAAAAGCCGAAAGCCATTATTTTATAAATYACGTTCGCCTTAGTCAGTGGTATTCGATTCTGACTGCAAATTCCGGTATCATGCGCACTACGAATAGTCATCACCTGCCGAAAAATAACATGATAGAAACCAATCCAATAACTAATCAGATTAATGACCTGCGTGAACGTACTGATGCACTTAGGGGGTATCTTTGACTTTGATCGACGTAAGGATGAATTAGACGAAGTTAATCGGGAGCTGGAACAACCTGGAATTTGGGATAATCCTGAAMATGCGCAAAAACTGGGGCAGGAACGTTCCCGGTTAGAAAAAATTGTCGTGACTATCGAAGAGCTGGATACCAGYCTGAATGATGCCGGCGAGTTACTSGAAATGTCAGTCGAAGAAGACGATGAGGAAAGCGCTGCCAGTATCGTTGAAGATTTAAAATTATTAGATGAAAAAGTAGTCGAGCTAGAGTTTCGACGCATGTTTTCAGGTGAGATGGACGCATGTAATGCTTTTGTCGATATTCAGTCTGGTTCGGGCGGTACCGAAGCGCAGGACTGGGCGGAGATGTTACTTCGAATGTATTTGCGTTGGGGCGAAGCACACGATTTCAAGACAGAATTAATGGAAGTTTCACCCGGTGAAGTAGCGGGTATCAAAAGTGCCACGATCAGTATTTCAGGCGAGTACGTTTATGGGCGATTACGTACCGAAACGGGCGTGCATCGCTTRGTACGTAAATCTCCTTTTGATTCGGGTAGCCGTCGGCACACATCTTTTGCAGCGGTTTTTGTTTCACCTGAAATTGATGATGATATCGAGATTGATATTAATCCCGCTGATATACGCATTGATGTTTATCGTGCCAGTGGGGCAGGTGGGCAGCATGTTAATAAAACAGAATCAGCGGTGCGTATCACTCATCTGCCAACCAATGTGGTGGTGCAATGTCAGAGCGGTCGTTCGCAACATAAAAATAAAGATGCCGCGATGAAGCAACTTAAAGCCAAGTTGTATGAACGCGAAGTACAGTTACGCAATGCAGATCAACAGGCTTTGGAAGAAACCAAGTCTGATATCGGTTGGGGCAGTCAGATACGTTCCTATGTGCTGGATCAGTCACGGATAAAAGATTTAAGAACCAATGTTGAAACCGGAAATACGCAAGCTGTACTGGACGGTGATTTAGATCAGTTTATTGAAGCAAGCCTGAAGAGTGGCTTATAGGAAACATCAATTGTCATTTTGAACGAGTGTGAAAGATCTTGTGCTGCTGGTATTTAAGATTTCTGCAGGTAGTCGAAATGACAGAATATATAACAGATGAAAAATAAATTATGAGTAATGATAATAAAAGCGACAATAAGAACGATATTAAAAGCGACAACAAAAACGAAAGCAAGACTGAAGCTGCAGCGCTTACTGCTGAAGATGAAAACAAACTTATTACCCAACGTCGTGAAAAATTAAAATTATTACGCGAAACAGCAAAGGTAAACGGTGGCTCCGCATTTCCGAATGAATTTCGTCGTGATGCACTTTCATCTGAATTGTTTGCACAGTATCAGGATAAAACTAAAGAAGAACTCGAAGAGTTAAAAATTCGTGTCGCTGTTGGTGGCAGAATGATGGCGAAACGCATAATGGGTAAAGCCAGTTTTGCACAGTTGCAGGACATGTCAGGTCGTATTCAGTTATTCGTGCAGCGTGACAGTTTACCAGAAGGTGTTTATAACGATGGTTTTAAAAAATGGGATGTGGGCGATATCATCGGTGCAGCGGGTATTATGTTTAAAACCAAAACGGATGAATTATCTATCAAAGTAGATAGTATTCAGCTGTTAACCAAATCATTACGTCCKCTRCCCGATAAATTCCATGGTTTAAATGATACTGAAATTCGTTACCGTCAGCGTTATCTTGATTTAATTATAAATGACGAGGTTAAAAAGACTTTCTATTTRCGCTCRCAGGTAATTAAATTTATTCGTGATTATTTCGATACACGGGGTTTTATCGAAGCAGAAACACCGATGATGCAGGTGGTTCCCGGTGGTGCAACAGCWAGGCCCTTTGAAACTTTTCATAATGCACTTGATCAGGCGATGTACCTTCGTATTGCACCAGAGTTGTACYTGAAACGATTAGTRGTAGGTGGCTTCGAGCGAGTATATGAAATAAATCGTAACTTCAGAAATGAAGGGGTGTCGACACGACATAATCCTGAATTCACAATGCTGGAATTTTATCAGGCTTATGCTGATTATAATGACTTGATGAATATCACTGAAGATTTATTACGTCAGTTRGCAAGYAACTTACTCGGCACCACAGATGTAGTYAGTGACGGCAAYACTTACGATTTTGGTAGTCCGTTTGCACGTATGACTGTTTTTGATTCCGTGTTGCATTTTAATCCTGACATTACGGCCGAAGCATTATCTGACCTGGATACGGCGCGTGTGATTGCAAAAGATTTAGGTGTGAATTTAAAAGAGGGTTACGGTCTAGGTAAAGTGCAAATAGAAATATTTGAAAAGACCGTTGAGCATCGACTCATGGATCCAACCTTTATTACTGAGTATCCGACTGAAGTTTCACCGCTGGCAAGGCGCAATGATGCTAATGCGTTTGTGACGGATCGTTTTGAATTTTTTGTAGGCGGTCGTGAAATTGCCAATGGTTTCTCCGAGTTAAATGATGCAGAAGATCAGGCTGAACGATTCAAACAACAAGTAGCAGAGAAAGATGCCGGTGATAACGAGGCCATGCATTATGATGCAGACTACGTGCGAGCCCTTGAGTATGGTTTGCCACCAACAGCCGGTGAGGGAATTGGCATAGACCGTCTGGTGATGTTGCTGACAGACTCACCGTCGATACGTGACGTTATTTTATTTCCTCATATGCGCGTTGAAACTGAAAAATCTGAGTAGAAAAATTTAAGTATGTTAGAACGTTTTTGATATACGTATTAAAAGTACGGAGCTTTACGTTTTTCATTCTGTCATCCCCGAGTGYTTTTATCGGGGATCCAGYTTTTATGTGGGACTRGATTCCCGATAAAARCACTCGGGAATGACGGTGAGTATGTCATGCCCGATTCTTATAATTCTGGAATGAAATGATTATGTCTACAATTCAGCAAGATAATCTAAAGCAACCAGACCTAAAAAAACCCGACCCAGTAACATTCGGCGAAGCGTTTATCTACTGGCTTAAATTAGGTTTTATCAGTTTTGGCGGRCCGGCGGGTCAAATCAGTATCATGCATCAGGATTTGGTAGAGAAACGTCGCTGGATTTCTGAACACCGTTTTTTACACGCACTTAATTATACGATGGTCCTGCCCGGCCCGGAAGCACAGCAGCTGGCAACCTATATTGGCTGGTTGATGCATGGTGTATGGGGCGGCATTGCGGCTGGTGTATTGTTTGTTCTTCCATCGTTATTTATACTCAGCGGAATCACCTGGATWTATCTCGCGTACGGTGATGTGCCWGCTGTCGAAGGCATTTTGTATGGTATTAAACCMGCYGTTACCGCCATCGTTGTTTTTGCCGCTTACCGAATAGGCTCCAGAGCACTGAACAATAATGTGCTTCGTGCKATGGCAGTATTGGCATTTGTCGCCATTTTTTGGYTGCAAATACCTTTCCCCTACATCGTATTGATGGCTGGTATTATCGGTTACATTGGCTCGCGGTTCGCGCCAGAGTTCTTTAAAGCGGGTGCCGGCCATGGTGCTTCGAACGAGGTATACGGTGCAGCCATTATTGATGATGATACACCTGTTCCCGAGCACGCCAGGTTCAAGTGGAGTCGGGTTATTGTCTTTTCTTTGATTGGACTCAGCATCGGCGGGATAGTGATGGCGATGTTAATTTCATCTTACGGTTGGCAGGGAACGCTGACACAGATGGGCGTGTTTTTCACCAAAGCGGCACTGGTCACATTTGGTGGTGCCTATGCCGTGTTGCCCTATGTGTACCAGGGTGGTGTTGTTCAGTATGAGTGGTTAACCGGTGCGCAGATGATTGATGGTCTGGCATTAGGTGAAACCACACCGGGCCCGTTGATTATGATTGTCGCCTTCGTTGGTTTTGTCGGCGGCTGGAGTAAAGAAATATTTGGTCCTGAAATGTTGCCACTGGCAGGCTTTGCGGGTGCCAGCGTTGCCACTCTGTTTACCTTTTTACCGTCTTTTCTTTTTATCCTGTTGGGTGGTCCAGCGATTGAGGCGACTCGCCACGATGTAAAATTCACTGCACCGTTAACAGGTATTACGGCTGCCGTTGTCGGCGTGATTCTTAATTTGGCCGCCTTTTTTGCCTATCACGTACTATGGCCGCAAGGTTTTGAAGGTGAATTCGAATGGTTTTCAGCGCTGATTGGTGCGGCGGCGTTTATTGCACTGTTCAAATTTAAGGTTGGTATAGTTACCGTTATTGCAGCATGTGCCGCCATGGGTCTCGGTTATTCGTTGCTATTGTAGAGCAGAAWTAACGYTTTAACTACTCRCAATAAGAGAATAGGGTAATGCYAGCAGACTGATTTCAGCGTCTGAYGCTTTCAGTTTCAGTTTYTCTTCTTCTGCCGACTTAATCTGAATRACGGCCAGWGCTTCATATTTATTTTYTGCAACAGGGTACAGTGTCACCAGCGTGCCGGTGAATTGATTTTCTGTTGATGTCTCTGTCGCTAACGGCTCRCCCACTTTCGGTTTGGTTYTAGMTGTAATGCTAATGCGATAAGTCCGTCGTTTYTGTTTGCCCARAAAGTGRGTACGGGCGACGATTTCCTGACCGGTATAACAGCCTTTTTCAAAACTAATGCCATTGATCAGTTCCATGTTTGCCATCTGAGGGACAAAGTTTCCACTGGTGCTGCTGTCAATAAAGGGCAGGCCATTTTTAATGTTTAGATAATCCCAGTATTCGCTATTCACCACTTTGGTTTTTGTTGCGAGTTCATTCCAGAGCTTAACGGCATGCTCGAATGAGCAAAATATTTCATAGCGTGGCGTACTGTCAGCAATGCGAATAGCAATATAATTTTCATTAAACGATACACTATCGACGGTAGAGTTTAGATTATCAATATAAGAAGCGAGCAGCGTTTCAGCATTTTTTCCACTGATGCCGATATGAATCAATTGTTCGCTGATGTCCTGCATAGCAACCTCAGCGCGTAATACATAATTTTGTAAATGACTGATGCTGGGTTCGACCAGATCATTTCTGATACTAATGAAATAATTGGCTTGATGCTGGAATAGACGGAAGTTGGCAATCATTCGTCCTTTGTTATTGCAGAAACCACTTAGTTGGCTACTGTTCTTGTCAACCTTGTTAACGTCATTGGTAAACTGGCCCTGTAAAAATTCAGTGGCATCACCACCCGCAATAACGATAGTGCTGAAATAAGACAGATCACAAATACAGTCGTGGTTCTCTGTATTCGCGTAATCAGAGTAGGGTGGGTTAAAAGTAAACAGGCCAGTATCTTCCTGTTGACCACCATTATCTTGAAGAAATTTTTTCCAGTCGTTATTCATATATCAGATCTCTCTAGGGAGTCCTATATTAGTCAATATTTATAATCTAATCATAATATATTTAGTGTGGGTATAACATTTAGAAAGTGATCACATAGATTGAATTTTTTTGATCAATTGTAATCATACTTTACAATTATTCTACTTTATTACGCTTGACAGTTAGAGTGACCTTGTTACTATCTAAGAACAACCCTGGAAGCTCTCATAATAACAATAATCAACGGTGGGTTCATTCATGTCAGATAAACGACCGGTTTATCTTAATTTACTTAAAATCCGACTGCCTCTAACGGGTATGGTTTCCTTTGCTCACCGGATCACCGGTGTGATTCTTTTTCTTGCGCTGCCTTTTGCTGTTTATCTACTCGATCTTTCTATCGAATCGGAACAATCGTTTGACAAAGTGCAGTCGATGCTAAATCAACCCATTATGCAGTTGCTTCAAATCTTATTGTTGTGGTCTATAGCACATCATTTTTTTGCAGGGATACGCTTTCTACTCATTGATGCTGAAATCGGCGTTGATAAATCACAGGCAAAAACAGGGGCGTGGCTAGTATTGCTGGCAGAGGCTCTGACTATATTTGCTATCGTTTACGGGGTTGGATTATGAGCCTGTACGTTTTAGAGGGACTTCGGCCCTGGGTGAWTCAACGAGTCAGCGCGGTTTATATCGTATTGTTTATCTTGTACGCCGTTTATTGTTTCTTTTCGGCTGATACTATTGCCTTCGGTCCGTGGAGAGAATGGTTGTATAACCCGTTTAATATAACGGTTGTTGGTATATTTGTTATTGCTTTGCTATTTCATGTCTGGATTGGCATGCGTGATGTGGTTTTAGATTATGTTCATAACATCATGTTGCGTATCTTTATTCTTGCCATCTTAATAGGTGTATTGATAGGCAGTGGTTTATGGGTGTTTAGAATTCTTTTGTTGTCGGTGGTGAGTTAATGAGTAGTGATAAGTCTTCAATYGAACCGCGCCCGATAGAAAGGCGACAATTCGATACCCTGATAATCGGCGCCGGCGGTGGTGGATTGCGTGCTTCATTACAGCTTGCGGAAGCGGATCTCAGTGTCGCCGTTGTTTCAAAAGTCTTTCCAACACGTTCACATACGGTGGCYGCACAGGGTGGTATGAATGCGGCGCTAGCTAATGTTTTGCCGGATAACTGGCACTGGCATATGTTCGATACGGTTAAGGGTAGTGATTAYCTAGGTGATCAGGACGCCATTGAATATATGTGTCGTGCGGCACCTAAAGCGGTTTACGAACTCGAACATTTTGGTGTGCCGTTTTCTCGACTCGATAATGGAAAAATATATCAACGCGCGTTTGGCGGGCAAAGTCAAAATTTCGGTGGTGATCAGGCGGCTCGAACCTGTGCGGCTGCAGATAGAACCGGACACGCAATCCTGCATAGTTTATATCAACAGAATATCCGCGCTAAAACCCATTTCTTTGATGAATATTTTGCTGTTGATTTATTAAAAGATGATAAGGGTCATGTACTGGGCGCGCTGGTTTTCAATATACATGATGGCAGTATCGTCGTTATCGAAGCAAAGACGACCTTGTTAGCAACCGGTGGTGCGGGGCAGTTATTTAAAACCACCACCAATGCATTGATCAATACCGGCGATGGCATGGGTATGGCAATGCGTGCGGGTATTCCATTGCAGGATATGGAGTTTTTCCAGTTTCATCCGACAGGCATTGCGGGTAGAGGCATGTTGATTACTGAAGGTGCGCGCGGCGAGGGGGGGTATCTGGTCAATGGTGACGGTGAACGATTGATGGAGCGCTATGCGCCTAAAGCCAAAGATTTAGCCAGTCGTGATGTTGTTAGCCGTGCGATTGCAGTGGAAGTTCGAGAAGGACGAGGCTGTGGACCGAACAAAGATCATGTGATGTTAAAACTGGATCACCTGGGTGAGGACGTCATTCAAAAACGTTTGCCTGGTATTCGCCAAACCTGTATTACCTTTTTAGGTATCGATCCAGCAGAAGCGCCGATTCCGGTTTTCCCCACCGCGCACTACACTATGGGTGGCATTCCGACTAATCGTTATGGTCAAGTGGTTATTCCGGTTAAAGACACACCGGAAGAACCGGTACAGGGTTTGTATGCGGCAGGTGAATGTGCCTGTGTATCCGTACACGGCGCTAATCGATTGGGTGGTAATTCATTACTGGATATTCTGGTATTTGGACGAGCAGCCGCCAATCATATTATCGAGTATTTAAAGGAAAATAAATATCCTCGTGTACTTGAAGATAGAGTCATTAATCGGATTCTCGAAAAAATGAATCGATTTGACTCGTCATCAAAACCATCCGCTGCGCCAGTGGAAACAGTCGCCAATTTGCGTACAGAATTAAAACAAACGATGGAAGAACACTGCAGTGTTTTTAGAAATGAAACTATTCTAAAAGAGGGCGTAGAAAAAATTGAAAAATTAATTCAGAGAATGGAAAACGTAACCATAGATGACCAGAGTGTTACCTTTAATACCGCTAAGGTTGAAGCCTTCGAACTGGATAATCTAATGGCGTGTGCATTAGCAACTATCCATTCGGCGKMSGCSAGAGAAGAAAGTCGTGGYGCACATTCGCGAACAGATTTTACCGAACGCGATGATAAATCCTGGATGCGCCATAGTTTGTATTCTTTTGAAAATGGTCTGGATTACAAACCGGTACGAACTAAACCGCTGTCGGTTGATAGTTTCCCACCAAAACCGCGCGTTTATTAGTCAGTGAATGGTAAACAGTGAATAGCGAATAGTTAGTAGTGAATAGTAATAACACAATAATCAGGGCTGTCAGTTATGAAATTTAAAATTTATCGATACAATCCTGAAAACAATTCCAAACCTTATKTTCAGGATTATGAACTTGATAATATTGAACCGGGCACCATGTTGTTAGCGGCATTGTTACGTATTAAAGATGAGCAGGATGAAACATTAAGTTTTAGACGTTCATGTGGTGAAGGTGTTTGTGGMTCTGATGGTATGAATATAAATGGCACCAATGGACTGGCATGTATTACCTCTCTTGATACTTTAAAACAGCCAGTTGAAGTCAACCCGCTACCGGGSTTACCTGTCATCCGTGATTTAATTATCGATATGGATCAATTTTATAAACARTATCGTGCGGTTAAACCGTACTTGATTGTCAATGATCCGATGCCGGAAGTTGAACTGGCGCAAACTCCAGAGCAACGTGAAAAACTGGATGGTTTATATGAGTGTGTATTGTGTGCATGTTGCTCTACTTCCTGCCCTTCATTCTGGTGGAACCCGGATAAGTTTCTTGGTCCGGCTGCATTATTGCAAGCTTCACGTTTTATTGAAGACAGTCGTGATCAAGATTTTGAAAAACGTCTGGAAGAACTTGAGGGGCCGTTTAAGTTGTTCCGATGCCATACCATTATGAATTGTGTCAATGTATGCCCAAAAGGTTTAAACCCGACCAAAGCCATTGGCAGAATAAAAAGTAAAATGGTCTCCCGTTCACTGTAGTAGTGAAATTTCGTCCCGCGATGGCTCATAGGTAACAGTGTATTAAAGAATGAAAACCAAAACAACTAACCCTGTCGACTATCACTGGCAATGCCGAAGAGGTATGTTAGAGCTGGATATTCTTCTAAACAATTTCGTAARCAAAAAAATAAAYGATTTATCMGCACAACAAAAACAATCATTTGATTTATTACTGTCTTATCCGGATCAAACCCTGTTTGATCTTTTGATGGGTAATTCAATATCTAGTGACGCATCAATCGCCACTTTAGTGCAACAAATTCGTACCACTGAATTAAACTAAGTGCATGAAGCAGGCGGCATTCAAACCGGCATGGTGGTTGCGTTCCCCGCATCTGCAAACCTTATGGCCCGTGTTTTTTAAAAAACGCCATGCTCTTGATTTGATCGATGAGCAATTAGAACTCAATGACGGTGACTTCCTGGATTTGTGTTGGAGTAAAAAATCATCTGATAAAATTGTTCTAGTCTTACATGGTCTGGAGGGTTCGATAAATTCACATTATGCCAATAGTATTGTTTATGAATTAGAGCAGGCAGGTTACCGCCCCGTTTTTATGCATTTTCGTGGATGCAGTGGCCGCAGAAATCGATTGGCGAGAGCTTATCATTCGGGCGATACAGGTGATCTCTCTTTTGTTGCAGACTATATCTATAAAAAAACCGGTCATCATCCCTACGCAGCGATTGCTTACTCATTAGGTGCGAATGTTTTATTAAAGTGGTTAGGCGAAACGGCGGCTAATAATCCTTTATCAAAAGCGGTGGCTTTATCGGTTCCGTTTAGATTACATGATGCGGCGAAACGATTAGAAAAGGGTGTCTCGAAAATTTATCGTGAACATTTGCTTAAGTCTTTAAGGCGTACCTATATTGATAAATTCACTCATATCGAGTCGCCGCTCGACATTGATGTGAAACAATTAAAAAATTTCTGGGATTATGATGACAAGGTGACAGCGCCACTACATGGTTTTACGGGTGCCCAGCATTATTATGATACCTGCAGTTGTCGCCAGTTTCTCAAAGATATTAATGTTAAAACAAGAATCATTCATTCGGTAGATGATCCGTTTATGTTTGAAGCCACGGTGCCAAATGATAGCGAGCTAAGCGATAGTGTCGAATTTTTATTAACCAAAGGCGGTGGGCATGTGGGTTTTATTTCAGCCGATTCGACGTGCTCAACTTACTCCTGGTCAGATAAAAAAATAATTGAGTTTTTATCTGAGTAATAAATGGAGGCGCCCTTTAGTGTAGCGCGACGGCATAGGGGTTGAAAACAGGCTGAAAACCACCACTATAGGTRTTATTCTCATGTGCCGTCCCCGTGGTTTGTGGCAGTGGTATTCAGTYGTYTCATAGACATAGTATAATAACGCTATTCGTTTTGGGTACAAATGCACTTTACAGGTAGTCATGTCAGACAAAAAAGCACAATCTAAACAAAAGCTRGATGAAGTCGTCGCACAGGCRAGACGTCACAGYGAAGAACGGGGCCACGGTTATCGCGAGCAGGCATTAAAAATGTACCCCTGGCTATGTGGTCGTTGCAGTCGAGAATTTACTCGTGCAAACCTGCCGGAACTAACSGTCCATCATAAAAAYCATGACCATGATTTCAATCCGTCWGAYGGTAGTAACTGGGAGTTGTTRTGTCTGTATTGYCACGATAATGAACACCAGCGTCAAACAGAAGCMTTAGCAAATAAAGGTATTGCGCTYGATGGTGCAAAAGCACCYAGCGCGACTTTTAATCCCTTTGCCGACYTGAAGAGTRTGATGAARGATRGTGATTAAGTTTGATTGCCTTCGGATATTAGTGAGTGAATTATGGAAACCATTGATGTAATCGCTTTAACGCTCGGCGTGGCATGGGCGTCAGGTATTAATCTCTATGCTGCCATTCTGGTATTAGGGTTAATGGGGGCGGGCGGTTACACGCAGTTGCCTGAAACGTTGACTATTTTACAGGATCCGTTAGTTTTAGTGGCGGCCGGCATTATGTATTTTGTCGAATTTTTCGTTGATAAAATTCCGGGTGTTGATTCAGGCTGGGATGCTATTCATACTTTTATACGGATTCCGGCTGGCGCGATGTTGGCAGTGGGTGCGGCGCAAGGGCTGGAAATTAATCAGGCAGCTGAACTGGCAGCGGCATTACTTGGCGGTAGTCTGGCAGCTACATCACACCTGACCAAGGCCAGTACACGCTTGCTTATTAATACTTCACCTGAACCCGTGACAAACTGGATGGCATCACTTGCCGAAGACTTTGCTGTCATTGTCGGACTTTGGGCAGCTTTAAATTACCCGCTGACTTTTATCCTGTTTATCGTGTTATTTGTTTTATTGGCTATTTGGTTACTGCCTAAATTATGGCGTGCCATAAAAAGCATTGTTGCCACCGTTCGTGGTTGGTTTGGTGCTAAGAAAAAAGCGGTCAGTAGTGAATCGAATAATAATATCATCGAAAATTTGATTGAAGCAAAAACTTCTAAATTAGATGATAAGTGATGCTTGAGTTTAGTTCTGAAAACGACCATTATTGGACGGTCAAAACATTTTTCACCACAGAGGCACAGAGGGCACAGAGAAAATAACTAGTGGCGCTGAGCCCAATGTAGGTGTGAATTTATTCGCACGCAGGTGCCAGAGTAATCGTTCGTCGTGCGAATAAATTCACACCTACATTGGGTTCGTGCGCACTAACTACATTATATTTTCTCTGTGCCCTCTGTGCCTCTGTGGTGAGTTGTTTTTAAAATTATTAGACTGTCAGCAAGAGTCAGATGCAAATTTTAGCTGTAGACATTAGTCGGCATAATTTCAGTTAAAATCTTCGACCAGTTATAGATGTGTGAGCCGGATAGGTAAGTTGGCTGAAAAATGGAATCGGTGCGGGCATTAAGATCTTTAGTGTTAATTAAAATCAGGCTGGTGTTTACACCGTAACTCACAATAAAAGATTTCTCGTCTAGCGATAAGGTCACACCTGCTGGTTTGGGTACGCTCATTGCTTTTAATAATTCTCGTTTATCAATCGACCAGAACGTCACCATATTACCTTTAGGATGAGTAACGGCCGCAATTCTGCGATTGTTATCGATGATAACGCTTAGTGCTTCGCCGTTCATTTGATTGATGACCACTTCTGGCTGTGTCATTGATAGTATTGGCTGGTTTCCACTGCGAATACTAACGCCGCCGGTATGAGTTTTTTCCAGACCTTCTCCTGGCGTAGATGCAACAACGAGACTACCATCATTTGCAATGCCTGTATGAGCGGTAGTTAATGGTTCGTTTGCTAAGTTAATACGTTCTTTAAGTTTTTTTGATGCCACATCAATGTAAGTGACAGAGGGGGCGGAATTTGTCTTGCTAACGCTTCCTGCATGGGTGACAAGCAATGTTGCTCCATCATCAATCAGTTGGCATTCATGAGGATTTTCGCCGTAGGTAGGGAATTCACCGAGTACGTTAAAGTCATGGGCGTCACGGATGACAAGCGCGCCTTTTTGGTTATTTAAATTCGTCTCAGTACAATATAAAGTATCGCCTGCCTGGTTAAACGTACCGTGTCCGTAAAAATGTTTATCTTTGCTGGGCGCTATTTTTTTAGATACGCTGAGATTGCTTAAATCAATCTCAGCTGCACCGGGGCCATTTTTTTCAAATACAAGCAAACGTTTTTTGTCATTGGGGTCAATGATGATGCCGTGTGCTAAAAAATCCATGTCAATTAGTTGTTTATCTTTTTTTTGAAGATTGGCAATCGCGAGTACATATTTTAAAATATCATCTTGTTGATAGCTGCCGCCACCTAAAATAATATCCTGATCCGGATTGTAAAATTTTTGATGGGTGCAACCCATTAAACCGGTTAATGTGGGAGTGGCGCAACCCAGGCTGAGATACTTTAGAAAGTGACGGCGATTTAAAGACATAGTTCAACACTCAAATAGTGGCTCTGGTAACATTGTTTAAAAATATGGGTAAGAAAATAATGTATATGCATCGAACAGGTGTATTAAATCTGTTAATGCAGTCATTAAAAATTTATTGTAGATTAATCTCAATTATAAGGTTAAAACACTCATTAGTTAATTGTTATTAGAGGAATACTGCAATGCAGTCTGGACCAAGAGAAATCGTTACACCATTTCGACCTATACCTTTAGATGTTCCTGAGGGAATGGCGAATAATGAATTTTTTAATAGTACCGAGAACTTAAATGATCTCGAGCACAATAATGGTCTTTTAAAAAATCAGGAAGATTTGCTACTTTATCGTAAGGCGCTGGGTCATACAAATGAGTTTGATACGTCTATTATCTATAACACTTCTAAATCTATTCTTGATCCATTAGGCCGACCCGTGCGCCGGACTCAGGTGCCGGAAAACACTAAAAAAGTCTGGAATAGAATGAACCAGATTATCATCGACTACATGGTGGAAAAATACCCTGATCCGGAACAAGCGCTGCTACTTGCCGGTGAGGCTAGTCTGGATGCTACCTGGCCGCTAACGTCACCTGGTGTGCCTAGCATTCGCATGCTGCATAATCACTTTATGGTGTTTAATAAAGACGTGTTACGTCACGCAAAATTAGCGGATAGTGACAACCCCAACCTCACTGACGGTGGCCAGCACAGTTTATTTAAGTCTTATATGGGTGATGTGTACAGTGATTTCTTCGCAGCACTGGATTTTGATATTTTGATGCAAACGAGTAAGGATTCATCAAAGATTAAGTTAACCGGTTATCCGCAAGGGCTGCCTAGCTGGAAAGTAAGAGGTGGCATTGACGCATTAAAAGATATTAATTTCTGGAAAGAATATGACCAGATACTAAAAGGTTTTATTGATTTCTATCGTGCTTTTTTTATGCAAGTGTCTACGCGAAATGCGCCGGTGCCGAAAGCAGCCTATTTTCCAGAGCAGGTTGAAAGTATTCTGTTGTTTAACAACTGTTTTATGGGCTCGGCTAAAAAAGTACGTGATCGGTGTGTGACGGATGCGAAATACGCCAATTCCATACGCTGGCAACCCGCGTTTAAGCAGTTAATCTATAGAAACGATGACGGCGATCTTATTGTGACCATCAGCCAAAATTCGATTGGTAATGCCATTACAGAACTTTTAGGGGTAGTCGTTAAGCGTGTGCCTGATGCAAAGGCTTATGAGAAAGCCGAACCCGCATTAATTGAGCAATTACTGGAAGTGCGGTCTCGATTAATTGAAGCGGATTTAGGTGAGGGTATAGAGACGCCTTATTGGTCGGCTTAATGTTCGTATTCGACTCAAAGCTGAGAGTCAAAAACTTTTAAAAGCTTGACCCGCTGAGACGCAGAGAACAACATTTATATTAACGTCATTGCGAGCGAAGCGTGGCAATCTCTTTAAGCGACTGAGTCCTCTACAGGAGATTGCCACGCTTCGCTCGCAATGACGAATAAACTAATTTTCCCTCTGCGTCTCTGCGGTTCTGTTTTTGACTTTATCAAAGAATATCTTAAGACTAACGGTAGTGCAGTTACACGTAGGTTTACTATAATTATCAAACAATGAATAACTCAAAACAAAAATTGTTCGCCGGTTACGGTTGTGAGGATGTCGATCCTCGTGGCTTCGTCAGTTTGATGGATCTGTATGAAAACAACTACATGCGTATACGCAGGTTGCTGCCGGAACTCGCTAAATTACCCGATACCTCGGTTTCACATTTGCCGGGTTGCTTAAGCCTGCATCTGGTTATTCTCGAACGGACTAAATTCACCACAACGTTATGCCTTACTTATCAGTTTGGCGAGCACAGTAGGCCTGTTCCTGAGCCGGCATTAACATTACGCGTATATCATGACGTGCATCAGGCCGAAGTGCTTACCGGTCATTTGCAGCATGGTCGTAATCAGTATGATCATGTTCCTGAAAAAGCGATCCAGATAAAATGGAAGTTAAATCGCTTCCTGTTTAAATGGTTGGGTTATTGTCTCTACCTTGGTCACCAGTTTCCTGTCTCAAAATCAGCATCAATATCCGAGCATAAGCTGCTCAATAATATGGTCGAAATCGTTAGTCGGGTCAGACCTAAATAAAAGCCGTATAAAGGTGCGGGGAACCGTGGTCTGTGTTAATATCGAGTGCTTTATAAGACGCATTATGCGCTGCAGTTTGGGCGCTATTTTTTTGGGTTTTAGGTGAGGTATTAATCATCTTAAAAGCCCAACAATAGAATATGAAACACACCTTTAAATGACTGAATTTGCAAAAGAAATATCACCGGTAAATCTCGAAGACGAAATGCGCCAATCCTATCTGGATTACGCCATGAGTGTTATTGTTGGGCGTGCTTTGCCAGACGTTCGAGATGGTCTTAAACCGGTTCATCGTCGTGCCTTATTTGCGATGAGTGTACTGGGCAACGATTACAACAAACCCTATAAAAAATCAGCTCGTGTCGTCGGTGATGTCATCGGTAAGTATCATCCGCATGGTGATACTGCCGTGTATGACACTATCGTTCGCATGGCGCAGCCTTTCTCGTTACGTTATATGCTGGTTGACGGTCAGGGTAACTTCGGTTCGGTTGATGGTGATGCACCGGCTGCGATGCGTTATACCGAAGTGCGTATGTCGAAGATTGCACATGAATTACTGGCCGACTTAGATAAAGAAACGGTCGACTTTGCAGAGAACTATGATGGCTCTGAATCTGAGCCCGTGGTTATGCCTACGCGTGTACCGAATATGTTGATTAACGGTTCAACCGGCATTGCAGTGGGCATGGCAACCAATATGCCACCGCACAACCTCGGTGAAGTCATCAGTGCCTGCCTGGCGTTAATTGTAAATCCTGATATGTCTATCGATGAAATCATGGAGCATATCCCGGCACCCGATCTACCAACGGCGGCTTTTATCAATGGCGTCAAAGGGATTCGGCAGGCATATAAAACAGGTCGTGGTCGCATGGTTATGCGTGCGCGAGCAGAAATAGTTGAAAATGCAAAAGGTAAGCAAACCATTATCGTGACTGAGTTACCTTATCAGGTTAATAAAGCGCGTTTAATTGAACGTATTGCTGATCTGGTTAAGGAAAAACGTATAGAAGGTATTTCGGCATTACGTGACGAGTCTGATAAAGACGGTATGCGCATCGTTATAGAAATTAAACGTGGCGAAGTTGGTGATGTACTGCTGAATAATCTATTCTCGCAGACCGCTATGCAAACAGCGTTTGGCATTAATATGGTCGCCCTGGTGGACGGCCAGCCGCAATTACTCAATATAAAACAGATTCTTGATGCCTTCTTACGCCATCGTCGCGAGGTGGTTACCCGTCGTACTATATTCGAATTACGTAAGGCACGCGCACGCGCACATGTGTTAGAAGGTCTGGCTATTGCACTGGCTAATATCGATGAAGTTATCGAACTGATTAAACAGTCTGAGAACCCTGCAGCGGCGAAACAAGGTCTACTTGCAAAAGTCTGGCCAGCAGGTGTGGTCAATGAGATGGTGGCACGCGCCACGACCAATACGGGAGCAGGTGTTGATTTAAGTGCCTCACGTCCGGATGATCTGGATCCTCGGTTTGGCTTAAAAGACGATGGTTATTATCTTTCCGAAGTACAGGCACAAGCCATTTTGGATTTGAAACTGCATCGTTTAACCGGTCTTGAACAAGACAAAATCGTTAACGAATTCCAGCTGATTCTTGACGTTATTAAAGAGCTTATCGAAATACTATCTAATCCCGAACGTCTGCTCGAAGTTATCCGTGAAGAACTCGAAGAAATTCGTGACAACTACGCCGATGAGCGTCGCAGTGAAATCATGGCCGATGAGCTTGATTTCAATATGGAAGATTTAATAACCGAAGAAGATGTCGTGGTGACGTTCTCGCACGAAGGTTATGCCAAGTCGCAACAACTGGATGTATACAATACTCAGCGTCGTGGAGGCCGTGGTAAATCTGCGACATCAATGAAGACAGAAGACTTCATCGATAAGTTATTTGTTGCCAATACTCACGATACGTTATTGTGCTTCTCCAGTGTTGGTAAAGTGTACTGGTTAAAAGTGTATCAGCTGCCGATGGCGGGTCGAGGTTCGCGTGGTAAGCCCATTATTAATCTGCTGCCACTGGGCGAAGGTGAGCGTATTAATGCCGTTTTACCGATACGTGAATATGACGAAGACCGTTTTGTCTTTATGGCAACCAGTTCGGGCACCGTTAAAAAGACCGCGTTGTCTAACTTTTCACGACCACGCGCATCAGGGATTAAAGCGATTGAATTCCGCGATAACGATAAATTAGTTGATGTGGTCATTACCGATGGTAGCGATCATATTATGTTGCTGGCTGATTCGGGTAAATCAGTTCGATTCTCTGAAACCGATGTACGTTCAATGGGACGCACAGCCGGTGGTGTTCGCGGTATTCGTATTTCAGATGGGCAGGAAGTGATTGCCATGATTAAAGTAGAAACCGGTGGTTCCATACTCACATCAACAGAAAATGGATACGGTAAACGCACAAATGTTGATGACTACCCGCTAAAAGGTCGCGGTGGTCAGGGTGTGATTTCGATCAAGACCAATGAACGCAACGGCAAAATAGTTGGCGCGGTTCAGGTTCAGAAAAACAATGATTTCATGATGATTACTGACAACGGTACCTTAGTGCGTATTGCGGTAGCAGATGTGAGTGAGATGGGACGTAACACCCAGGGTGTCAGACTAATTCGTTTGACCAAAGGTGAAAAACTGGTCGAAATTGAAAAGATCGAAGTGCTGGCGGATGAAGAAGTGAAAGACGATGATGCCGGTGAAAACCCATCAGCGGAAGAGTCGGCACCTGAAGAGTAAAGAGTAGCGTTTAGAGCGCTATTCCGTTTAGAATATTTACGATGTTTAGAGTAAGGAAGACACTTGGAGTAAGAAACAAACCGATACATGTCATCTGTCGTCATTCCCGAATGTTATGGTTATTCACCATCATTTCAGAATGCCATGTACCATTGTCCTAAATGTCATGTATCGTCATTCTAAATGTTAGGCGTATAGGGAAAATATGAAAAAAATATTACTTTTATCATTAATGCTTTTAGGTTGTACATCATCCCCTGGTGTTATACCTATAGGTGATGACACATATAATATAATGATTTCAGGTCAGAGTGGTTTTGTTGGCGTAGGCGGAATGAAAGCTGATGCGTATGTCGCAGCACAAAATTATTGTAAAAAACAAAATAAATCATTAAAAGAAGTTTCGTTTAATTCAAGTTCTGGTTTTGGTAAGTTCCCTGAGGTTGAACTTAAATTTAAATGTGTGCAGTAAGACACTTCTTTTAAATTATTTATTATTATGTAAGTTACGCCTAACAAAAACATGCACTCGGGCAAAATAATGCTGCATAGCGAAGCGGTGCAGCTTTATTTTACCGTTGATGTAGGGCATCATGTACCGTTATCCTGAATGTTATGCACCGTCATCCCCGAATGTTTTTGTCGGGGATTCAGCGTTTACATACGAATGGATTCCCGACAAAACATTCGGGGATGGCAGGGTGAAATATTCTAAGATGAAAGAATATAGTACTCAAAAATACTAGAAGATTAACTAATAATAATCAATAATTTAAAGATCTAACGTAAAGTAAACAATCACAATAAATTCAATTTAAAATCCAAGATAAATTATGAGTAGAGTATACAATTTTAGCGCTGGCCCCGCCGCGCTACCTAGCGAAGTATTAGAACAGGCACAGGCAGAAATGCTGGATTGGAATGGTACAGGCATGTCCGTTATGGAAATGAGTCACCGCGGCAAAGACTATATGTCAATTGCAGCGAAAGCCGAAGCCGATTTACGCGAATTGATGGCGATTCCAGATAACTATAAAGTTTTGTTTCTGCAGGGCGGCGCCAGCAGTCAGTTTGCGATGGTGCCAATCAATTTGCTTAATGGCAAGAAAAAAGCGGATTATCTGTTAACCGGTCAATGGTCTAAAAAAGCGGTAACAGAAGCGAAACGTTACTGCGATGTCAATTTAGTTGTGGATACAACGGACAGTAAATTTACTACCGTACCTGACGCAGACAGTCTTAAGTTTGATCCTGAAGCGGCTTATGTGCATTACACACCGAACGAAACCATCGTGGGTGTCGAGTTCGATTATATTCCGGATACGGGTGATGTACCGTTAGTTGCAGATATGTCCTCAACCATTTTGTCTCGCAGTATTGATGTTTCAAAATTTGCTGTAATCTATGCCGGTGCGCAAAAGAATATCGGGCCGGCTGGTTTAACCATCGTTATCATCCGCGAAGATTTGGTTGGAAATGCCGATTCAAGCATGCCCGTTATGTTCGATTACAAAACGTTTGTCGATAATGACTCTATGTATAACACCCCTCCAACATACAGCTGGTATTTTGCAGGATTAGTTTTTGCACGGAGCCTGGAAAAGGGCGGCATGGCGACCATCGAAGAAGTAAATAAACGAAAGGCGGCAAAACTTTACCAGGCGATTGATGATTCTGCGTTTTACAGTAACCCGGTTGATGTCAAAAATCGTTCCTGGATGAATGTGCCATTTATCCTGGGCAATGCTGATCTTGATGCCGCTTTCCTCGAACAGGCTGCTGCGAAAGGTCTGACAACATTAAAAGGTCATCGCTCTGTGGGCGGTATGCGTGCAAGTATTTACAATGCCATGCCGGAAGCGGGTGTGGATGCGTTGATTAGCTTTATGCAGGAATTTGCTGCTGCTAATTCGTAACGGTGACTCCAGTATAGAAAGTTGGCAGTCTTCAGTTACCAGCAGGCAGTTAAAAGCCTGTTGTTTTTTTTTGCTAACTGCCTACTGACAACTATTTTTATTATTAATTTTTTTGGATACACTCAATGTTCAACATCAAAACAATCAACAATATCTCAGGAAAAGGCTTAAGCCGTCTTCCTGCTGAAACCTATGCAGTCAGTCCTGAAACAGATAATCCTGATGCAATTATATTACGTTCACAAAATCTGCACGAGATGGAAGTCCCCGCTAGTTTAAAAGTTGTGGGTCGTGCTGGAGCAGGTACCAATAACGTTCCTGTTGAAAAATTAGGTGATCAAGGTGTTGTGGTTTTTAATGCGCCGGGTGCCAATGCTAACGCTGTAAAAGAACTGGTTATTGCCGGTATGTTATTAGCATGTAGAAACATTTGTCAGGCATGGCAATATGCCGAAAATGTTGAAGGCTCTGATGAAGAGCAAAATAAGGCGGTAGAAGCAGGCAAGAAAAAGTTTGTTGGTTATGAATTACCCGGCCGTACATTAGGTGTGATTGGTTTGGGTGCAATCGGTGTTGAAATTGCAAATGTGGCGGTGGCACTTGGCATGCGTGTTATTGGATTTGATCCGACGATTACAGTAAAAAGTGCCTGGAAAATGTCGTCTGATGTAGAAGAAATGGAAAACGTGGATGAATTAATTAAACAGGCTGATTTTATTACCTTTCACGTGCCACTAATTGATGCAACACGTGATTTAATGAATGCAGAACGTATCGCAACCATGAAAGACGGTGCGGTRATTTTAAACTTTGCGCGTCACGGCATTGTAAACGAYGATGCTGTGTTGGACGCTTTAGAGTCAGGAAAGCTGGGTGCTTATGTCTGTGATTTTCCAGCTCAAAAGTTAAAGGGTAATGATCGTGTTATTACATTGCCACATTTGGGCGCGTCAACAGCAGAAGCCGAAGAAAACTGTGCAATGATGATTGCKGATCAGATAAAAGACTTTCTTGAAAACGGCAATATTGAAAACTCAGTCAATTTYCCTGCAGTGAAATTACCTCGTGGTGGTAAATCACGTGTTGCCGTAACACATAAAAACATGCCGGATATGATTGCTAAAATTTCGACYGCTGTGGGTGATGCGGGTTATAACATTCACCACATGCGTAATGAATCAAAAAATGATCTGGCTTACACTTTGATGGACATTGAGTCTGAAATAAGTAATGATTTAATAGAGAAGTTTAGTGCTATCGAAGGTGTGCTGAAAGCACGACAGATTTAATAAATAATGATAAGTTGTAAGCCGTTACAAAAACTACAACTTTTAACTGACAGCTTATAACTCAAAATTATGACAAATGAAAATCCATTAGCAGATATACGAAAACGTATAGATGAAATCGATAAATCGATTCAACTGCTGGTGTCTGAGCGTGCTTCGTGCGCGGCTGAAGTTGCTAAAGTAAAACAGCAACAAGGTGAGACCGGTCATTTTTATCGCCCGGAACGCGAAGCACAGGTATTACGTGCAGTGATGGAGCGTAATAATGGACCACTGACAGATGAAAGTATTGCCGGTGTTTTCCGCGAAATTATGGCGGCATGTCTGGCTCATGAAAAACCTTTAAAAGTGGCTTTCCTGGGGCCGGAAGGAACCTATTCGCACTCTGCGGCAGCAAAACACTTCGGTAGTTTTATCGAACCGCAGCCTGTCGACAGTATTGAAGAGGTTTTTCGTATTGTTGAGGCTGGCGGGGCAAATTTTGGTGCCGTACCAGTAGAAAATTCCAGCGCAGGTGTCATCAATCACACGCTTGATTTATTTATGAAATCACCTTTAACTATTAGTGGTGAGGTCGCGCTTCGTATTCGCCATAATCTTCTTACCGAGCTGGATTCACTGGACAAGATTGATCGCGTCTATGCGCATCAACAATCATTGTCACAATGTAATGCCTGGTTAAATAAAAATTTACCCAATGCAGAACGTATTGCCATGAACAGTAATGCACAAGCGGTTGTTGATGCCAAAGAAAAGGGTGCGGCTTCCATCGGTGGTACCCTGGCTGCAGAAATTTACGATGTGCCGATTCTGGCATCGGACATAGAAGATGAGCCTGACAATACCACGCGTTTTGCTATTATTGGGCAACACCTCGCACCGCCGAGTGGTGATGATCGAACCAGTTTATTAGTGTTCGTGCAAAATAAACCCGGTTCATTATTTGACCTTCTAAAGCCATTGGCTGAACGAAATATCAGTATGAGTAATATCGAGTCACGTCCTTCTCGTCGTGGTGTTTGGGATTATGTTTTCTTTATCGATATAGACGGTCATCGTGATGAAACTATCGTTAAAGAGGCGATTRCTGAAATAGAAAAAGCCTCAGCGATGGTGACCATACTTGGCTCATATCCTAAAGCTGTATTGTAAATATGGCGCAATCWTTTTTTGACCTTGCCACCCAGGGTGTACAGCAATTAACACCGTATTTACCGGGTAAACCGGTTGAAGAGCTGGARCGTGAACTGGGTATATCCAATTCGATTAAATTAGCGTCCAATGAAAACCCCCTTGGCCCCAGCCCGCATGCACTAAAAGCAATAAAGACAGTTTTRCCTTCAATTAATTATTACCCYGATGGCGGTGGTTTTGCACTAAGCAACAAGCTGGCAGAAAAACATCAGGTTGATGTTTCGACTATCACCTTAGGCAATGGCTCAAACGATATTCTCGAGTTAGTGACGMGAGCATTTTTAACAKCGCAACATTCTGCRGTTTTTTCRCAACACTCTTTTGCKGTGTATCCCATYGTCGTRCAGGCAGTGGGTGCCAAAGCSAATATAGCAAAAGCTTTTCCTGAAGATCATGCAAGCATGCCGCTGGGCCATGACCCCGAAGCATTGCTCTCGCAGATTGATGAAACCACGCGTATTATCTTTATCGCTAATCCAAATAATCCGACTGGTACCTGGTTATCACCGGATGCATTGGARCAGTTATTTGAAAAAATAGCGGAGAACGTCATCATCGTTCTTGATCTGGCTTATACAGAATATATGGATGAAGAAATCAAACCACCTATTAATCGGTGGCTGCAAAGATTTCCTAATCTGGTTATCACGCAAACCTTTTCTAAAGTRTATGCTTTGGCAGGATTAAGAATAGGYTATTCCATTTCAAATTCAGAAATAGCYGATGTGTTAAATCGYGTCAGGCAACCTTTTAATACTAAYGTASTGGCGCAAACGGCMGCGATGGCATCWCTGGATGATRGCGATCACGTTATTAAAAGTGTTGYAATGAACAATACAGGTAAAAATTTYTTACARCATGCTTTTGAAGAAATGGGCTTGAAGTATTTGCCAACTATGGGYAATTTTATCTCRGTTAATGTTGCGCAGGATGGTTTGGCRTTGTACAAGAAATTATTGCAGCAGGGTGTTATCGTTAGACCGGTTGCGAATTATGCAATGCCGGAATATTTAAGAATTACGATTGGTGCGCAGCAGCAAAACGAACGGTTTATAGCAACATTGAAACAGTGTTTATAGTATCCAGGCCATTAGCTATTGTGTGCTATTCTGAAAAAAANTCGCGGATTACAATCCGCTCCTACAATTTTAAAANTACCTTTAGCAGCGGGTTTTAYTCTGTGATGCCAGGTGAATAATTATAAACAATGCCAACACTAGTCAACAATCTATGTGTAATCGGTACCGGACTAATCGGTGGTTCATTGTGTCTGGCATTAAAAGAAGCCAATGCCTGTAAATATATTGTCGGAGCAGGGCGCAGTGAAACGACTTTAAAAAAAGCCAAACAACTCAATATTATTGACGACTATAAAACCGATATCAGTGAAGCGGTAAAAGAGGCCGAGCTCATTTTCGTTTCAGTACCGCTAGGWGCAATGCAATCGGTATTCGAAAAAATCGAAGTGGGATTAAAAGYGGCTGGAAATAATAAAGCGATTATTACCGATGCAGGCAGTTCTAAAAAACAGGTTCAGGCTATAGCCGATAAAATATTTTCTGATAATGCTCAACGTTTTGTCGCCGGTCATCCTATCGCCGGTACAGAAAACAGTGGGCCTGATGCCGCATTCTCGGGTCTTTATAAAAACAGGCGAGTGATTCTTACGCCTTCGGAAAGTACCGATGCTGAAGCAATTAAGTTTGTTACGGCATTATGGGAAACCGTCGGTGCCGGTGTTGAAACCATGGGCGCTGAACATCACGACAAGATTTTAGCTGCGACCAGCCATCTGCCTCACATACTTGCGTTTGGCCTGGTGCATTGCCTGGAAAACATTGATGACATTGAAGATGTTTTTCGTTTCGCCGCCGGCGGTTTTCGAGATGTCACACGCATTGCATCCAGTGACCCAACCATGTGGCGAGATATTTGTCTGAACAATCAGCAACCTATTCTCGATATGATGAATCGCTATAGAGGCGAACTGGATATGCTATATAATGCGCTTGAGGCGGGCGATGGTGAAAAACTGTTCGAGGTTTTTCAGCATGCCAAACAAACCCGGGATAAATTTACGCATTAGGGCAATGGTTGCTAGGACAATGGTTATATGAAATTCATCGTACAAGGCGGTTTAGAAAAATCGGGATTGAAGGGCCGCATACGTGTGCCGGGTGATAAGTCCATCTCACATCGTTCTATCATGTTTGCTTCATTAGCAGAGGGCACGAGTCACATCACCGGTTTTTTAGAAGGTGAAGACAGCTTGAATACTTTGCGTGCTTTTCAGGCGATGGGGGTACAGGTCAGTGAACCCATTGATGGCAAAGTGTCTATCAAAGGGGTTGGCATGAATGGTTTACAGGCACCGAATAAACCGCTTGATCTAGGTAACTCGGGTACATCAATGCGACTGCTCACGGGTTTGTTGGCAGGACAGGCATTTGATGTAGAGCTGACTGGCGATGAATCACTGTCTAAACGTCCAATGAAGCGAGTAACCAATCCATTGTCTGAAATGGGAGCGAAAGTCGATTCCGCTGAGGGCGGCAAACCGCCGCTTAAAATTCAGGGCAATCAAAAATTAACCGGCATTCATTACACCATGCCGATGGCCAGTGCACAGGTAAAGTCATGTTGTTTACTGGCCGGATTGTATGCCCAGGGTAAAACCTGTGTCACTGAACCGGCAGTGACGCGTGACCATACCGAGCGTATGCTGACTGCATTTGGTTGTGACGTTGAGGTGAAAGATTCAACGGTTTGTTTAAATGGTCCCGCAAAATTGATTGCAACGGATATAGACGTACCGGGCGATATTTCATCGGCTGCTTTTTTTATGGTGGGAGCAAGTATTGCTGATGATGCCGATATTACACTTGAACACGTTGGCATTAATCCGACTCGAACCGGTGTCATCAATATACTTAAATTAATGGGCGCGGATATCACTACTTCGAATCAGCAGGAAGTGGGGGGGGAGCCGGTTACCGATATTCGAATTAAAAGCGCCCGATTAAAAGGCATCGCTATCCCGGAAGGTCTGGTGCCTGTCGCAATTGATGAATTTCCCGCGTTATTTGTTGCTGCAGCTTGTGCCGAAGGCCAGACCGTTGTTACCGGCGCAGAGGAATTACGTGTAAAAGAAAGTGATCGCATTCAGGTGATGGCTGATGGTTTACAGGCTTTAGGTGTTAACGCTATGGCGACGGATGACGGCATGATAATACAGGGCGGTGAAATCGGTTCGGGTACGGTGCATAGTCATGGTGATCATCGTATCGCAATGGCGTTTGCTATGGCGGGTTTGCGATCAAACGGTGATATTCATATTGAAGATTGTGACAATGTGAATACATCTTTTCCTGATTTTGCCGGATTGGCAGCGTCTTGTGGGCTGTCGATACAGGTTGTTAATGATTAGTGTATTTATACAGATGGTCTAACTTATTTAATCGCTCAATCAGTTATTCTCAAATGTTTACCCTGTCATCCCCGAATGTTTTTATCGGGGATCCAGCCATCTTAAAGACCCCTGGAGCCTGTCCAAGAATAGAAGCCGTAACGAAAATAACAGAATCGCACCGCAATCCATTTATGACTTTTCTGTGATTTTCAGTAGGCTCTCTATTCTCGGACAGACCCCTGGATTCCCGATAAAAACATTCGGGAATGACGTTAAAAATAAGACTCAAATTTTCTTTTATAGATGTACTAAATATTGCTTATGACAAATAATACCCCTCAGGTAATTTGCCTCGACGGCCCCAGCGGCGTCGGCAAAGGAACCATCTGCCTCGCTGTTGCTGAATATCTCAACTGGCACATTCTCGATAGCGGATCGTTATATCGTATTACCGCTCTGGTGGTATCAAGGCARTTYCCMRAATTTAATGTTGRYTCTATAAATATMKCRCAACTTGCTGATATTGCRMTAAAYTTRTCCGTTWCTTATAAGCAGGTAGGCAATGATTTGGTTATTTTGCTGGATGGTGAAGACATCACGAAGCTTATCCGTAATGAAGAAATGGGGGCAAAAGCCTCGCAGGTTGCGGCCATTCCAGCCGTTCGTGACGCCTTGCTAGCCCGTCAGCGCGCGTTTTTACAGCCACCGGGTCTGGTTGCAGATGGACGGGATATGGGTACGGTGGTTTTYCCYGATKCMGTRCTAAAAATTTACCTGACRGCCAGTSCSGAAGAAAGRGCRCAAAGRCGCTATAAGCAGTTGAARGACAAAGGAATAGATGTTAAYCTCTCTKCCCTCGTTGAAGACTTGCGTCTYCGTGATGAGCGCGATATGAACCGGAAGACA
The DNA here is from genome assembly GCA_002746365.1 of Thiotrichaceae bacterium. Lineage (GTDB taxonomy): Bacteria > Pseudomonadota > Gammaproteobacteria > SZUA-229 > SZUA-229. Next base: position 48,196 of record NVWZ01000006.1, on the reverse strand, counting down.
GCTCCGCTGAAGCCGGCATCWGATGCCATCATCATCGATACGACCGAACTTGATATAGAACACGTGACAAAAGCTGTCATAAGTTGGGTCAATGAACGAGTGAACTAGGGGCTCTTCTGCGTTCCTTTTCCCTCAGGGAGAAGGTCAGCATAAGGCTTCTTTATTGGTGGTCTGTCGCATGGCAGGCTGTTTTTATTAACTTAACCGTGTTTCATTTGCTAGATACCATCTTTCATTTACATAACGTAAAGTATGGCATCACTCCAAAAGTAAATAGACACACAATCAAAAAATATTATGTCTGAAAGTTTTGCAGAATTATTCGAAGAAAGCCTGWGTCAAACCGATATGAGTGCGGGTAACGTTGTTATCGGTATTGTCGCTGATATATCYGAYGGYTATGTTGTCGTCTCAGCCGGTTTRAAATCAGAAGGTATTATCCCCGTTTCGCAGTTCACCAATCTACAGGGTGAATTAGAAGTTARCGTTGGCGACGAAGTTGAAGTGGTATTAGAAGCGGTTGAAGATGGATACGGTGAAACCCGTCTGTCTCGCGAGAAAGCCAAACGTGCTAAAGCCTGGATTACACTTGAAAAATCATTTGAAGCAGAAGAAATCATTACCGGTATCATTACCGGCAAGGTTAAAGGTGGCTTCACCGTTGAATTGGGTGAYATCCGTGCATTCCTGCCGGGTTCACTTGTTGATGTACGTCCAGTACGCGATACCGCTTATCTGGAAAACAAAGACCTTGAATTCAAAATTATTAAATTAGACCAGAAGCGTAACAACGTTGTTGTATCACGCCGTGCGGTTGTTGAAAATGAATACAGTGAAGAACGCGAAACATTGCTTAACAGYATCGAAGAAGGCAAGCCAATTAAAGGCGTGGTTAAAAACCTGACTGATTACGGCGCATTCCTTGATCTRGGTGGTATYGATGGTCTGTTACAYATTACAGACATGGCGTGGAAACGCGTCCGTCATCCTTCTGAAATCGTTGAAGTCGGTACTGAAATCGAAGTTATGGTTCTTAAGTTCGACAAAGAGAAGACTCGCGTTTCACTTGGTTTGAAACAATTGGGTGAAGATCCATGGGCTGAAATTGCACGTCGTTACCCTGAAGGCTCACGTCTGTTCGGTAAAGTTAGCAATATCACTGATTACGGTTGTTTCGTTGAAATCGAAGACGGTGTTGAAGGCCTGGTTCACGTTTCAGAAATGGACTGGACTAAYAAGAAYGTTAATCCTGCAAACATCGTCACTTTAGGTGAAGAAAGAGAAGTCATGATTCTGGATATCGACGAAGATCGTCGTCGTATTTCACTGGGTATGAAACAGTGTCAGGCRAATCCATGGGATGAGTTCTTTGCGACACATAACAAAGGCGATAAAGTTTCMGGTACCATCAAATCAATCACTGATTTTGGTGTATTTGTTGGTCTTAACGGTGAAATCGATGGCCTTATTCACATGTCAGACATTTCCTGGGACGATACCGGTGAAGAAGCGGTTCGTGATTACAAGAARGGCGATACAATYGAAGCKGTTGTTCTGTCTATYGATGCTGAACGTGAGCGTATCTCACTGGGWATCAAGCAGATGGARCAGGATCCTGTTTCTACTTTCATYGCAGAGAACAAGAAAGGTTCGATTGTTACYGGTACCGTATTATCTGTGGATGCAAAAGCTGCCATTATCGATTTAGCTGAAGGTGTTGAGGGTACATTACGTGCGTCTGAACTTTCACGTGATCGTGTAGAAGATGCAAGCACAGTGCTTAAAGTGGGTGATAAAGTTGAAGCTAAGTTGATGGGTGTAGACCGTAAGAATCGCGGTATCGCATTATCAATAAAAGCCAAAGACTACGATGATGAATCTGAAGCCTTGAAAGACTTCTCAGATAATCAGGATGCRTCAGCAGGTGCAGCACCCACATTAGGTGATTTAATGAAAGAGCAAATGAAATCTGGCGATTAATTTGTTTTTTGTCATTTCGAACGCTAGTGAGAAATCTTGAAAGGTTTTAAGAATTCTCACTAGCGTTCGGGAAGACTGTATTAGAAAATTTTTGATTGTTAATGATAGAGAGCTTTGCACGATGTAGGTTTTTCGTCAGGGTAAGGCAAGAATTGTTGAAAAAGCGCAGTTTACATAGAGTTTGACACTATGTGTGTCCCTGCATTTTGAGACCATTTTTAACGCTGCTATGATGGAAAAGATGCTTCATGCAAAGCTCTCTAGATAGTTGAAATAACGACGGTTGATATAACAACATAGGAAGGAATAGTATGGCTGAAGAAATGCAAACAAATGCAATGATGAAATCAGAACTGATTGAACGAATTGCGCGCAAACAAAGTCATCTTGCCTATAAGGATGTTGAGCTGGCAGTTAAAAGCATGCTGGAACAGATGAGTAATTCATTATCTGGCGGTGAGCGAATCGAAATTCGTGGTTTTGGTAGTTTTTCATTACACTACCGCCCACCACGTGCCGGTCGTAACCCAAAAACAGGTGGCTCGGTGTCATTACCGGGTAAGCACGTGCCTCATTTCAAACCTGGAAAAGAGTTGCGTGAAAGAGTTAATGCATCAATGCTTAAAGAAGCCAGTTGATCTATCGCTTTTATATAACTATTACTAAACAATTATTAGCTTTTTCCTAAATTCATCAAACGTTTTTCAACGTTAGGTTTGATACATCGACGTGTTTGATTTTTCACAAATGCCTGTCTGGTCGCTAGCGATTGTACCTGTTGCAGTTGGTTTTTTATGGCTACTGTTCCGTACCAAACAGACGCATAAAAAACAACAATCCACATTATCTTCTGAATATTTTAAAGGTTTAAACTACCTGCTTAATGATGAGCAAGGCAAAGCCCTGGATGTCTTTGTAAAGCTAGTTGAATCAAATTGGGATACCATTGATACCCATTTTACTCTAGGTAAAATTTATCGAAAAAATGGCGAGATGGATAAAGCCATCAAAATACATCAGGGTTTAATTGCCAGGCCGTCATTACCCGAACGCTACCGCAGTAAAATTTTACTGGAACTGGGGTACGACTACCTTGGAGCAGGCTGGTTTGATCGTGCAGAAGGTTTGTTTAAAGAAGTTTTAATTCAGGATGAGAAATCTAAACAAGCACGACATAACTTAATTCTCATTTATCAACAGGAAAAAGACTGGTTTAAAGCAATTGAAATTGCAGTCGATCTATTTTCAGAAAACCCCTCAGTAACAGGCCCTATGATTGCGCATTATTATTGCGAATTAGCGGATATTTCAAGAATAAAAGGCGATATCAGCCAATTAGAAATCAACGCCAATAAAGCCTTACGGTATGATACATCCTGTGTGCGCGCTACCATATTGTTAGCGGATCAGGTAAAAGTTTCTGGCGAAGATAAAAAAGCCATCAAAATTTATGAAAGCATAGAAAAGCAGGATCCAGAATCAATAATACTGGTGGTTGACTCTTTGCTGAAATGTTATGAAAATTTGTCGCAGCAAGATAAGCTGTATGAGTATCTCGTTGCGTTACAAAATCGCCATGAAAATCTATACTTACAAAATGTCATTGCGAGCGTCCTGGAAAAAGCACAAGGAAAGCAAGCTGCAATCGAATACTTATCTGAAAAAGTAAAACATCAGCCCAGTCTTGCAGGTCTTCACAAGCTGGTTTCTTATAAAGAAAAAGAAATTGATGCTGATGAAGTGTTCGGCGATTTAACCGCAGCAATATCTGTCATGCAAAAAGACAGTGTCGAGTACAAATGCCAAAAATGTGGTTTCAGCACGAACACACATTATTGGTTGTGCCCAAGTTGTAATCACTGGGGAACGGTCAAACCCAGCATTGTCGAGTTGGATCATTAGTAATAAAGAACGCTGGTTCCCATGCTCTCGCGTGGGAACCTCTATCAAAAAAACAAGTGTTGAGTGTTAAACTTGCACATTGGCCTATGGATTCCCACGTAGAGCATGGGAACGAGAATATTAACAATAAACCACTATGAAACAATCATCCCCAGTCATCGTCGCATTAGATTTTTCCTCAGAAAAAGCAACCATGCAATTGGTTGACCAATTAGAACCCTCACTCTGTCAATTAAAAGTGGGAAAGGAACTCTTCACWCGTTGTGGTCCAGCACTAGTAAAGCAACTGATCAATAAAAACTTCGACGTATTCCTGGATCTAAAATACCATGATATTCCCAATACCGTAGCCAAAGCGTGTGTGTCCGCAGCTGATTTAGGTGTGTGGATGTTAAACGTTCATGCTCTGGGCGGCGAAAAAATGATGGCTGCAGCAAAACAAGCACTCATTGCTAATAGTAACAGCGAATCACCCAAACTAATCGCCGTAACCTGGTTAACCAGCAGTGGGCAGGGTGAACTTGATGCACTTGGTTTAAAGTCTACGCCGCAAGAAATGGTTTCACGACTGGCAATAATGACACAAAATGCAGGGCTTGACGGGGTAGTGTGCTCTGCTCAAGAAGCCCCACTGCTTAGAAAAAATATGAATGAAGACTTTTTACTCGTCACCCCTGGTATTCGACCTGCTGATGCCAGCCAGGATGACCAATGTCGAATAGTCACACCTGAAAAAGCCATGCAAGATGGTGCGTCATACTTAGTCATTGGCCGACCCATTACACAGGCTGATAATCCAGCTGAAGCTTTAAGTGCCATCGTAAGCAGTCTGTCGTAATTAATAGAGGGTGCCAAAAGCAAAGCGAATACTTTCTCGTTCCTGTCATTCCGGCAGGTTGTTAGCCGGAATCCATTCAGCAACTCAATGATTATGGACTTTCAGACCATAGATTTTCAGACCAAAGACTGCTTTTATAATGATTGAAAATCATTACTCTTTTGTCATCTCGACCAGAGGGAGAGATCTTAAACTCTATAAGCACAGTTAATATCATAGATTAAGATTTCTCGTCGCATTGATGCAAGCCGCACATCAATACTCTGTCGGAATGACAATAAGAAACACAACCACTAGCAAAATTAAACAAAGTCTACATCCTTGTAAGAAACGCCTTACAAAAACTCAAGTCAATATCTGATAGCYRCCYACGATAAATCCAGATATTCTCACCACTCCAMWTAAAGTAAYACTCAAATTTATCCAGGGAGGATAATCATGAAATTATTTCAAACACTGTTTATTACAGCCATCTTTCTTTTTTCTTCAGTCGTTTTTGCTGGCAAAGTGAATATTAATGATGCCACTGTTGAGCAGATTGCKACTGCCATGACAGGAATTGGTGAAAGCAAAGCAAAAGCCATTGTCGAATATCGAAGTAGTCACGGTAAATTCAAATCTATTCAGGATCTGGARAATGTCGATGGCATTGGYAGTAAAACAGTAGAGAAAAACARAGATAATATAACTTTGTAATCATTRTTCTRCAAAAAWTAAAAAAGGCCTGATTATCAGGCCTTTTTTATTGGTAAAATGCATCTCAATGAAAGATCAAAATACTAATTTATTCGAGAAGGCGTTATATTCTCTATTACATACTGAGCTTGAGAAAAAAGTCGAACTTACGTTCTCTTTACAAAATGACTGGCTGAATAATAAGCTAAATCTAAGCCCTACTGCGGAGRTACAATCCTTACCTGTACCGGGTAGGCCGTTAGCACCTGAATTGGTTGATGCAAAAGCTGTTCCTARRCGWAAYATYTCAAGTYTAAATGGGCGATTGGCRTTAGTGCATGCYATTACCCATATYGAGTTTAATGCCATTAAYCTGGCTCTGGATGCGATATATCGGTTCCAGGATATGCCTGAGAAGTACTATACYGATTGGTGTCTTGTGGCRGCTGAAGAGGCATCGCATTTTACTATGTTGAATGATTATCTTAAGCAGCATGGTGTTTCTTATGGTGATTATCCTGCACATAATGGTTTATGGGAGATGGCGGTTAAAACAGATGCTGACGTTCTGGTTCGTATGGCGCTGGTGCCGCGTGTACTTGAGGCGAGGGGGCTGGATGTTACGCCGGGTATGATTGAAAAGCTTAAATTGACCGGTGACGATAAGTTGGTTRCTATTTTGCAAAAAATCTTTGATGATGAGATTGGTCATGTCAAAATTGGCTCGTACTGGTTTAAAACTTTATGTGAGAAACGTGATCTAGAACCTGAAAATACTTTTATTGAGTTGATAGAGCACTATATGAAAGGCGCTAAGTTCGGTCCTTTTGATACTGAATCGCGATTGGAAGCAGGATTCAGTCAGGAAGAAATGAAGAATTTACTGGATCGATTTAACTAAAAACAGATACAAACATTATTTTTATCTACACAATCAATATGAAAAAAAATTATGATTAAAAAAATTATTTTAGCTGGTTTATTATCTGTCCTGTCTTTTTCTGTGTTTGCAGCTGATAAAGGAGAGGTATTCAAACTCTCGTATATTGAAAGGGAGCCAGGAACGGATGAATACGAAGTAACGATGCTGGTATCAGAGCGTTATATTAGAGTGGATGAATTAGGCGAAGACAATGGTTTTATTATTTATGATGATAAAACTAAAACAATATTTAGTGTGAGTCATCATGACAAATCAATTTTAGTTATAAAAGAGAATGTGTTTTCTGATGATGATTTGCCTGTCAAACCGGTTGTTGAATATTTGCAATTAGCTGATGCGCCGATGGTTTCGGGTAAAAGTATGTTTAATTACCGTGTGTTCGTTAATGCTGAGAAAGAGGGTGTAGAAGAAACTTGTATAGAGGTTCAACTTGTTGAAGGGTTGCTGCCTGAAGTCAGAAAAATATTACAAAATTATCAGAAGGTGGTTTCAGGTCAGCAGGCAAAAATGACTAATAATGAAATTACTGAAATGCAAACCGCCTGTTTTTTTGTCGATCAAATTTATAACCTGGGTGAATACTACGAAAAAGGATTGCCAGTTCAGGAATGGCGTAGTAATGAACGTTCAAAAATATTAACTGACTATAAGAAGATTTCAGTTGATTTGAATAAATTTAAACTTCCTGAAGATTATCGTCAGTTTTCGATAGGAGCAGATTCTAAAACGTTTATAAAATAATTATTTCGAAATATTCCAGATGGTTGTTTTTTCTGAAAGCGGGATCCCCGATAAAAACATTCGGGGATGACTGATATTGTTCGCCAGCATCAACAGTATTTGTAGAGGTGCCCTTAAGTGTATGTCTGTAGTTTTAGTTCACCAGAATTGTCATTAACCCTTAAATAACTTCCGCTTGCGTGCCAGTCACCGAGTACAACGCGAGTTGTATTGCGACCGTTGACCTCTTTATGGTGAATCATCGGACGATGTGTATGGCCATGTATTATCAGGTCTATTTCGTTTTTGATGAAAACATTATCAGTTTCGTTCTGATTTACATCCATGATGGCTTCATCTTTTTCACTGGTTGACTGTTTACTGTTATCGCGAATACTTTGTGCGATTTGATAACGTTCTTCCAGCGATTTGCTTAGTAACTGTTGTTGCCAGGCAGGATTTCTCGCCATCTGACGAAATTTTTGATACTCGATATCGTCAGTGCATAATGTGTCGCCATGCATTAATAAGGCGCCACGATTTTGCAATGTGATCTTATATGGGTCATCAATGATTATAAAATGGCAGCGTTGTGCCAGTTCATTACCAATCATAAAATCACGGTTGCCATGCATTAAATAAATATCTGTTTTATCATTAGTGGCAAGTTCGCTTAAGCTATCAAACATTTTCTGGTAGCCGGGAGCGGGTTCATCATCGCCCCACCATAGTTCTAAAAAGTCACCAAGGATATATAGACAGTCTGCCTGTGCTGCAATCTCTCTGGTGAATTTTATGAATAGCTCTAGTGTATCTGCTCGTTCAGGTAACAAGTGAAGGTCAGATATAAAAACGGTATCCCGCATCGTTTTTTAGGAAGCGCTTGCTTTATTGATAGTCACTGTTTCAACTGGGACGTCGCCGTGACCCCCATTATTGCCTGTGCTAACAGCAGCAATAGCATCAACAGTATCCATACCTTCAGTCACTTTACCAAATACACAATAACCCCAACCGGCATCAGTAGGTGCGCTGTGGTTTAAGAATGCATTGTCATTATGATTGAAGAAGAATTGTGCGGTTGCAGAGTGCGGGTCACTGGTTCTTGCCATAGCTATAGTGCCGCGATCATTTGTCAGGCCATTGTCAGCTTCATTTTGAATCGGCGCTTCGCAAGTTTTTTGAGACATATCAGGGTTGAAACCGCCGCCCTGTATCATGAAGTTAGGAATAACACGATGGAAAATCGTACCATCAAAAAATCCGGCATTAACATAATTTAAAAAGTTTTTTACGGTTTCTGGTGCTTTCTCATCATTGAGTTCGATAACGATATTGCCGTGTGATGTATCGATTGTAACTGTGGTCATAATTGTCCCCATTGTAATAATTGTTTTGACCGACTTGCGGCCTTATTGGTGTCCCGAGAGGGAGTCGAACCCCCGGCCTGCCCCTTAGGAGGGGGCCGCTCTATCCGGCTGAGCTATCGAGACAAGCTGATTGGTGGCGAATTATACCAGCTATAACGGGTTCAGGGGAGTGCTGCCGCGGTGGTCAACGTCCAGATGTACGTCTATCTCGCTTGTGTAGTATACGGGTGATTTTTTTCCAGATATAGGACTGAGGTTCACTTTTTGACGTCATTACATAGTTGAGGATGCTCAGGTCTTTCAGTGTGGCTGACATGGTGTGTTTTACCTTTCGTAGTCCGCAAAATAATATTTGATCAAAAGCTTTGAATTCAGTGTCACTCTCAGGTAGCAGTATTAATTCATCGCCACGTTTTAGTAATAAAGCTATACAGGGTAAGCTTTTATCATGATCGACGGGATTGCTGATGATATGTTTTAATTGTATCCTTCGGCCATACCCCAACGCTTGAGCGATAGCAGGTGTTTTATCTTTTCCAATATCGACGGTCCAGATATAAGGTGGGTTATCACCGACTACGGCACTTAAGCGGCTGATGGTGATATTTGCCCATTCTTGTTCTTCTTGCAGTGCTTGTTGAATAAATTCGATTAACAGTGGCGCGATTAGAATAGCTCGGATTTTTCGGGCGACTATTTCGCTTGGCTGCATCATGAGGTGTGCAAGCGGTAAAAGTTCGTCGATACTGTCTTTAGAGGAATGGTAGTGTTCGTTAATTTTTGAATATAACACTTCATTAGCAGTGGCATTTTGTCTGCCCACTACAAATACATCTTTATTCAACTGGCGTGCGGTCATTATAATCGACAGGTTATTTGAATCATTGTCGGTTCCCGCGATTACGCCGGCAGCTGTATCTATACCTGCTTGTGTCAGAGTATCGGCATCAGTGCCGGTGCCGATAATGAATTGATCGCTGTTGTGTTCATTTTTAAGAAAAATATTTTTTGTTTTTTCATTAGGATCGATAATGACAGTTCGAATATTTTTTTTATGTAATTCTTTGTGTAGTTGTTTACCAAGTCTACCGTAACCCGAGAGGATCCAATGCCCGGGTTTGATATTAATGGGTGAACTTAATGAGACGTCAGGCGCACCCGTCAACCACTCATAAATTAGATGCATTGATGGCGAGTGCAGTGCCATACTGAATATTTTAGTGAAACTTTCGAATGGGTTGATGATGTGATCTGTGCCGAATGAAAGCATGTTTTCTTCATGTTCTTTATATTCCGACCGGCAAACAACAGTGACATCGGGATGCAATAATTTACTGCTGATGGCAATTTTTAAATTGGTTTCATCTGAAGCAGTAACTGCAATTACACCGCGGCATTTAGGTTGAGATACACCCGCAATTTCTAAAGATGCTGGGTCAGCAGCATCGGCCGTTAAGTTGGGTACAAATTCGAGAGAGTCATTGAGCCCACGATCACTAATGTCTTCTTTGATTTCTATAACCACAGCGCCAAAGTGTTCTTCAAGCAATGCGTTAACCACGGCTTTACCCGTTTCGCCAAAGCCACAGACGACATAATAAGGCCGATGGATATTTTTAATATCACGTTTAAACGCGGATTCTTTCGAAACAGCCTGGAATGTTTTGTCCTGTGAGAGTGCTATTACAGTACCTAACGCATAGAACCACGAGATAACGGTCATGTAGATAATGACAATTGTCCATAGTCGTTGGCCTTCTGTTAATGGGTAGGGGATTTCACCAAGGCCAATAGTGGTGGCAGTGTAACTGACAAAATAGAACGCATGATAAATGCTCATGTACCAGACATTTCCCTTGTCATCGACACCCGGGATTAATGTCAGCACTAGAATGGAAATGCTATAAACAGCAACAATTAAAATTAACGGCGCACGCATGCGTCGTAATATTAAGGAGGTAACTTCATTCATCGATAGATTTGATTATTGAATAGTTGTTTGTTAACTACCTGTTAACGTCTAAACATAGAAGCTTCAATCATCAGCAAGATGACGGAAATAAAGTTGGCCAGCATAGCGCCGCCGCTTAATGCAACGATGGTTGCTACCGTGCTTGGCGTTAATCCTGTCTGATGAATATGTTCGGCAAATACCCAGACTATGGATGCGCCGATGAGTTGTACCATTGCAACCAGGCTGGTTGCAAGTAACATGGCACCCATTTGTGATTTATCACCAAATTTCATCAAGGTTGCAATCAAATTAACCACAATGACAGCAAAGAGTTCGTAGACATTATGGTGTGCTGCATTGTCTACCTCGCCATAGAAAAAGCCGAAGTTGAGGGTGAGGGCGAGGATTATGAAAAAACTGAATATAACTTTTTCCAGATTCATCTGGACGACTCCTTTTTTATTATTTAATTTTGTAACAGTTAATTATTATAGGGTACAAGCAATTAATAGAGGTGCCCTGTAGTGAGTCTAGCCAGTATTGTGATAAATACCATAGTAGAGAGTAGGTTAAATAACCATTTACATGGTTTCATATTCGGCATCGTTTTCACGTAGAAGCGTCACGACTGTTCGTTAAAAGTGGCTTGTCATCCCAGACACAAGCATTCGGGGGTGACGACGGAAAATATAGAATTTCAGGTTGTTCTCGTTCCCATGTTTCTGCGTGGGGAACGAGGATGCTTAAATTGTAACTTTCTACGGTACGTAGTTTATCTATGACTAAACAGATTATTTAGTACCGCAGTATAAACTTCAGTCAGTGTTTCAAGTTGTTTGATATTTATATTCTCATCGATTTTGTGAATGCTATCGTTTATCGGGCCAAGTTCGACTACCTGCGCGCCTGTTGGCGCAATGAAACGTCCATCTGATGTACCACCGGCTGTAGAAAGTTCGGTTTGTATTCCACAAACTGACTGAATCGCTTGTTTAGTCGCCTCAACCAATGCGCCATCAGGTGTGATGAAAGGGTGGCCTGATAACGTCCAGTCCAGTGTGTAGCTCAGTTTGTGACTATCAAGTATGCTTTCGATACGTTGTTTGATAGAACTTTCGTTTAATTCTGTGGAAAAGCGCAAGTTAAACTGGACGTTTAGTTCACCCGGTATAACATTGGTTGCGCCGGTGCCGGCATTGATGTTGGAAATTTGAAAACTAGTTGGCGGAAAGTGGTCATTACCGTTATCCCAAACTTCAGCAGATAAATCCTGTAGCGCGCCAGAAAAAAGATGTATTGGGTTGTCAGCCAGGTGAGGGTACGCGATGTGACCTTGTGTACCATGTATGGTCAAATCACCGGATAGGGAGCCGCGGCGTCCGTTTTTAATCACATCGCCTAATGTGTTGGTGCTTGATGGTTCACCGACCAGACACCAGTCAATTTTTTCATTTTTATTCTCCAGGTATTCAATCACTTTTACCGTTCCATCTGTAGCCGGGCCTTCTTCATCACTGGTAATTAAAAATGCGACTGATCCATTAATCGATGATTTGTCTTTGAAAAAATTTTCACAGGCACAGACCATGGCTGCAATACTGCTTTTCATATCGGCTGTACCGCGCGCTGTCATTACATCATTGCGAATGGTAGGTGTAAACGGGTCACTGCTCCACTGTTCAACCGGCCCGGTGGGGACAACGTCAGTGTGTCCAGCAAAAACAAAAAGTGGAGATTGTGTACCCAGTCGCGCCCATAAGTTATCAACTTCACCGTAGCGTAAGTTTTTGATGTTGAAACCAATGGCTTCTAATCGCTGTGCAATTATTTTTTGACAACCCTTGTCATCGGGTGTGATGGAAGGGATGCTGATAAGTTGTTTGGCTAAATCTAATGTGGCTGTCATGTTTTTATTTAGAGTGCGTCTTTTAGTTGTTGTTTTAGGGTGTTTATTTGTTCATCTGAAAGTGCAGCGTTATCGTTTGAGTTAACAATAAAATAATCGATTGCTTTTTCACCAGCAGTTACGATGCGTGCGTTCAATAGATTAATTTTATTGTTTATTAAAACTTTTGCAATGCTTTCTAAAATACCGGAACGGTTGATGGTTTCAATTTTTATTCGAGTGGAATTGTCTTCATCAAGGTTATTAAATGTGATGATGGTAGGCGATGAAAAGTATTTATTTTTTCCAGCAGCGTTAGCAAGGTTAGGGATGGAGTCACTATTTTTTGTGTTTTCACTAAGTAATCTTTCCTGTAGGCGATTATTGATTTCATCTGCTGCAAATGATATTTCCGATGGGTCGATGTTTACTGGAATTAATCGAAACGTTTCTAACGCATAATCATCTGAAGTGTTAATGATTTGCGCGTTAGCGATATCGACTTCACTGTTTCTTAAAACGGTAACAATGTCATAAAAAATACGTGTACGACTTTTCATGTAAACAAATAGTTCGATATTGTCTCCGGAGGGGGCAACACGTGTTTGAATTAAAGGCTTGCCCAATTTTTTATTTTTTCGAGAGGCATGAATAAGTGAGGTTTGCCAAACAATTTCACCGGGTGTGTGACCCTGAAAATACTCTTCGTTCAGAGTGTTCCATAATCTGTTTGCCTGGTGTGAATTTATACCCTGTTTTTCTAGCTGACGTAAGCTGTCGGTCTGAATTTTCAGAATGTTTATTTCTTTGTCACTGTGTTGATCGATATTCTCAGAGTCGAGGCCTTTGTTTAACAGTGATGCCGTTTTATTGTATAACTCGGCGAGTAGTTTATCTTTCCAGTTATTCCATTGTTTTGGATTAGTTGCGCGAATATCACAGATGGTTAACAGGTATAAATAATCCAGATGTTCGATGGTTTTGACATGTCGTGCAAATTCGCTGATGATGTCAGGGTCACTGATGTCTTTGCGTTGCGCAGTAAATGACATAATTAAATGGCTTTTTACTAACCAGCTAACGAGTTCACTATTGTCTTCAGATAGTCCATGTAAGATGCAAAAGTCTTTTGCATCTACGGCACCGACATCGGAGTGGTCGCCCGGTCTACCCTTGGCAATATCGTGAAATAGACCAGATAGATATAATAGTTCTGGTTTGGGCAAGTGTTGGAAAACGCCACTGGCCAGTGGAAATTCACCGCAAAATTCAGGTACAGATAACCGACGCATATTTCTTATGACAAATAGTATGTGTTGATCAACAGTGTATGCATGAAACAGATCATATTGCATTCTGCCGACAATGGAGTCGAATGCGGGGATGTAAGCTGCTAGTACGCCATAACGATTCATTCGTCTGAGTTCGTGTGTCACACCTCTGGAATGAGACATGATTTTGATAAACAATTGTTGCGCYTGCYGAGACTGCCTGACYTTGTCATCAATTAAATCTTTATACTGTCKTACTTCRCGAATGGTCTCAGCTCTTACGCCTTGTATTTCAGGNRTAGTCTTGCAATATCACAAACATTTGCAGTATGGCGCAAGGRTTRTCTTTAAAYACAGTCACATTAGTSGTTTCAATATAACCGTTTCTGACCTGAAAACTGTTATTAATTATTTCGGCTTCTGTGTTTTCATTGTGGTAGATAATGGCTTCTCTAAAATGTTGCAGTAACATTTCATTTAAACGTTCCAGTTCGATTACGGTGCGATAGTACTGTTGCATGAACTGTTCGATGGCTTCATTTTTTGAGTTTTCTGTTTTATCTTTAAAGCCAAACTCGATTGCGAGGTCACGTTGRYAATCGAATAATAAACGATCTTCACGTCTTCCAGAAAGGTAGTGCAGRCTACAACGAATACGCCWAAGTAAATGYTGYCCTTCRAGTAATGTCGTTAATTCATCYTCTAGTAAAAAGCCTTCTCTCACCAGATCATGCAAGCTGTTTGCATTGAAATGTCGTTTGGCTACCCAGCCAATCATCTGAATGTCACGTAGGCCACCACGACTTTCTTTTATGTTGGGTTCAAGGTTGTAAGCGGTATCATTGTATTTACCGTTGCGTTGAATTTGCTCGTCCAATTTTGCCTGGAAGAATGATTTGGAACTCCAGATATGATCGGTGCTGGTTTTCTCATTCATTTTAGTAAATAAATTTTTACTGCCAGCGAGCAAGCGGGCTTCCATCATATTGGTAGCAACAGTGATGTCCTTGGTTGACTCTTCTACACACTCATCGAGTGTGCGAACACTATGGCCAATTTCGAGTCGAATATCCCATAACAGCATCAATATTTTTTCGAGTAAATCTTTTGTGTTTTGATTTTCTTCTTCAGCCAATAAAAGCAGGAGGTCAATATCTGATTTTGGGTGCAGCTCACCGCGACCRTAACCACCAACAGCAATAAGTGCGATTTCCTGATCGATGTCTTTAAAAAGATATTGGTAGATGACCTCGATTAATTGGTCGATAAGGCTAGCCCGACCATAAACGATGGTRTTGACATCRCAGCCCGATTGATAAATTTCTTTCAGGCCATCGTCAATCGTGGTGACAGCATCTTTTAACAGTTTAGTAATTCTGGGGTTGACTAACGCTTCACTGGTATCGGGTGCACAATGGAGTTGTTGCGCTAAGGCTTCAAAATTTAGTATGTTGCTTACAGCGTCGTCTGATGCTGTTAAAACATGGTTGATATTGATGTCAGACATTAAATTTCATCACCTTCACATTGTGTTAAAACTTCATGACCATCCGGTGTGACCAGTATAGTGTGCTCCCATTGTGCTGACAGGCTGTGATCTTTGGTTACCACGGTCCAGTTATCATTGAGTAATTTAACGTGGCGTTTGCCGGCATTAATCATGGGTTCTATAGTAAAAATCATTCCGGGCTCTAAAATAACGCCCGTATCTGCTTTACCGTAATGTAAAACTTGTGGGTCTTCGTGAAAGCCTTTGCCGATACCGTGGCCACAATACTCTCTGACCACYGAARAATGGTTKGATTCAGCRTRTTTTTGAATAACATGGCCAATGTCGCCAAGGTGAATGCCKGGTTTWACCCGATCGATRCCTAACTTCATGCATTCATGTGCAACCTCACTCACGCGTTTTCCGCGTACAGGCGGTTCGCCGACATAAAACATCTTGCTGGTATCGCCATGGTACTCATCCTTGATAACGGTGATGTCGATATTGATAATATCGCCTTTCTTTAGCTTCTTATCGCTGGGAATGCCGTGGCAAATCTGGTGATTAACCGAAGTGCAGATGGATTTTGGAAAACCGTGGTAATTTAATGGGGCAGGTATTGCCTGTTGCACATCAACGATGTAATCATGGCAAATTTTGTCCAGTTGGTCGGTGGTCGTGCCGGCTTTTACATGCGGGCGAATCATCTGTAAAACCTCACCAGCGAGGCGGCCTGCTATCCGCATTTTTTCGATTGCCTGTGCATCTTTAATTAATATAGCCATGTTATTATATTCTTTATAATCAGTGTCTTAGGAGAATGTGTAAAAAATTTTTCGTTAAATTTAATTGTTAATTTAATCTGTATATGGTATAAAGCGCCCGCACTAAGAAAACTTAGTGAAAACGAGCGATATTTTTACCCATTGATGGTCGTTTAAAAGGGGTGCTGAAGCAGACATTTTACGTCAATTCAGGCCTCTAGATTCGTCAACAGGGCTAACTATATCTTATTTAAATACGCACATATACCGACACATGTAATTGGGTGCTAATTTAAGTCATTAAACATACATAATGTATGGACTTAATTGGTTGTTACGTGGGGTATATGGAGGCCTAACCCCAACTTGGAGAAATACTAATGTCTAACGTATCTATGCGCCTGATGCTTGAAGCAGGTGTGCATTTTGGTCATCAAACCCGTTTCTGGAACCCACAAATGTCTGAGTACATTTTTGGATCACGAAACAAAATTCATATCATCAATCTAGAAAAGACTCTGCCTCTATACATCGAAGCAGTGAATGCACTCGGCAAAATTGCCGCCAACCGTGGCAGTATTTTATTTGTCGGTACTAAACGTGCAGCACGTAAAATCGTTTCAGAAGAAGCGCAACGTTGTGGTATGCCATACGTTAGTCACCGTTGGTTAGGTGGCATGTTAACCAACTATAAAACCATTCGTCAGTCCGTTTCACGTCTGAAAGAATTAGAAGAAATGTCAGAAAACGGTGGTTTTGAGCGTTTAAATAAAAAAGAGCAGCTTATGCTGACTCGCGAGATGGAAAAGAAAGAAAAAGTACTGGGCGGAATTAAAGACATGAAAGGTCTACCAAGTGCGGTATTTGTTGTCGATGTGGGTCATGAAGACATCGCTATTAAAGAAGCAAATACCTTAGGTATTCCAGTATTTGGCATCGTGGATTCTAATAATTCACCCGATGGTGTTGATTATGTTATTCCTGGTAATGATGACGCGATTAAAGCCATTCAATTATATGCACAGGGTATTGCTGATGCCGTAATTGAAGGGCGTGCCTCTGCAGTTATTCAACGCGATGAACCGGCGGCCAAAAAAGCTTCAAAACCTGCTGCACCTAAAAAAGCAGCCGCAAAACGTAAGCCAGAACCCGCTGTTGAAGCGAAGGAAGAGGTAAAAGCAGAAGCAACACCTGTAGCAGAATCTCCAGTCGTAGAAGCACCAGTAGAAGAGGCACCTGCAGAAGAAAAAGCTGAAGAAGGATCGACTGCCGCGGCACCAAAGAAAAAAGAAGCTGTAAAAAAGAAAGCAGTAGCGAAGAAAAAGACAGTAAAGAAAAAAGCGGCTGTAAAGAAAAAAGCAGCGCCTAAAAAGAAGGCGGCAGCAGCAGAGTAAGTTACAGATGAACCTGAGAAATTCTTAGGGTTTAAACGAATTATTTGATAGAAATTATTTATTAAGAGGTTACTGTGATGCAGATTACAGCTTCAATGGTTAAAGAACTGCGTGAACGTACTGGTTCAGGCATGATGGAATGTAAAAAAGCGCTTCAAGAAACGGACGGTGATGTTGAACTAGCAATTGAAAACATGCGTAAAGCGGGTATGGCTAAGGCTGATAAAAAAGCGAGTCGTGTTGCAGCAGAAGGTCGGGTTGTTATTGCGATCAGTGATGATAAAAAGTCTGCGGCAGTGGTTGAAGTTAACTGTGAAACAGACTTCGTTTCTGGTGGAGATGACTTCTTGTCATTCGTGACGGCTATTGCACAAACGGCATTGTCTACACAGCCTGCTGATGTGGCAGCTTTATCTGATGCAACACTAAATGGTGACTCAGTGACTGTTGAAGAAGCTCGAAAATCAAAAATTGCAAAGATCGGTGAGAATATTCAAGTTCGCCGATTTGAGTTGTTGAAGTCTGAAAATGGTTCGTTTGGCCGTTATCTGCACGGTGCTCGTATGGGTGTGCTGGTAGAGATGGAAATGAATGACAAAAGCCAGGCTAACGATGAGTTAATCAAAGACGTTGCTATGCACATTGCAGCTAGTAACCCAATGTGTGTCAGTGAAAAAAATGTACCGGCAGATGTGTTGGAAAAAGAAAAAAATATTCTACGAGCTCAGGCATTAGAGAGTGGAAAGCCTGCTGACATCGTAGAAAAAATGCTGGCAGGTCGTATTCGCAAGTACCTTGCTGAGATCACATTACTTGGCCAGTCTTTTGTTAAAGATCCAGATAAAACCGTTGAAACATTACTTTCTGATGCCGGCGCAAAAGTTAATGCATTTGTCCGATATGAAGTGGGCGAGGGTATCGAGAAGAAGAGTGAGAACTTTGCTGATGAAGTAATGGCTCAGATTAACGGTTAAGAGAGTAACTATCGAAGTCGTTAATAAAAGGAAAGAGTGTAAATGAGTGTTAAGCCGTGTTTTGACCTATTTGTTAAGAATACGACACATACTTTTATATACAGAGGACGAGGTATATAAAAGGTGCAAAAAGCCGGGGGACATCCCCCGGTTTTTTGTGTACGTTAAGCTAAGGGAACGTTGAATAAGTCGTGTAACCGGCAATCTACACAACCCGGACTTGTTCAGAGACTCCCTGAATTCGAACTACTGTTCTTAAAGTTTGAATAGTGGGAATAAAAAATAATTAAAAGCGAGTGATTTAATGTCTGCAATATATAAACGCGTTTTATTAAAGCTAAGTGGCGAAGCCCTGATGGGTGATCTGGATTACGGCATTGATGCGGAGATGTTAAAGCGTGTTGCCTCTGAGGTAACCGAAGTTGTTAACATGGGTATTGAGGTTGCATTAGTTATCGGTGGTGGAAACATTTTCCGTGGCGCGGGACTGGTTGAATCAGGCATCGATCGTGTGACCGGCGACCATATGGGTATGTTGGCGACGGTGATGAATAGTCTAGCCATGCAAGATGCGTTAGAAAAACAGGGTATGAGCTGTCGAGTGATGTCAGCCATTAAAATCAACCGCATGTGCGAAGAATACGTGCAACGTAGAGCGATTAGGCATCTTGAAAAAGGGCGCGTGGTTATCTTTGCAGCGGGTATAGGTAACCCTTTCTTTACCACTGATACAGCYGGCTGTTTGCGTGCAATTGAAATCGAAGCCGACAGTGTTCTTRAAGCGACAAAAGTTGACGGTGTGTATGATTCTGATCCAGCTAAAAATGCTGATGCTGTTCGTTATGAATCACTAACTTTTAATGAAGTGCTGAAGAAAAATTTGCAAGTTATGGATGCGACTGCAATCGTATTATGTCGCGATAACAATTTGCCACTTCGAATATTTAATTTAAATGACGTGGGTTCTTTACCCGCAGCGATGAAAGATAAATCGATAGGAACCACTGTTTTTAAGGGGGACGAGTAAATGATTGAAGAGATTATTGCCGATGCAGAAACACGAATGGGTAAAAGTGTTGACGCATTAAAATCAGAATTAGTGAAAATTCGAACCGGACGTGCACACCCTAGTTTACTCGATCAGATAATGGTTGATTACTATGGTACTGATACAGCAATTAACCAGGTTGCTAATGTCACAGTTGAAGATTCCAGAACACTTGCCGTTGCTCCMTGGGAGAAGCAAATGGTTGCTGTTGTCGAAAAAGCTATCATGAACTCAGGYCTGGGTTTAAATCCATCGACGGCCGGTAACCTRATACGTATCCCTATGCCACCKTTAACTGAAGAACGTCGTAAAGAACTGGTGAAGGTGGTAAAAAACGATGGTGAAAATGCAAARATTGCAATAAGAAATATTCGACGTGATGCAAACAATGATTTTAAAGATTTATTGAAAGCTAAAGATGTTTCAGAAGATGAAAGTCATCAGGCAGAAGACACGGTGCAAAAGCACACAAATAAATATGTCGCGAGTGTTGATGAAGTCATAGCGGTAAAAGAAAAAGAGTTAATGGAAATATAAAATAGCTGTTGCATATCAGTGAGTGAATCAACGGACAGTTCGAATATAATATTGCCAAGGCACATTGCTGTTGTCATGGATGGTAATGGACGCTGGGCGAATAAACGACATCTACCACGAGCTGCAGGGCATAAAGCCGGTGTCGGCGCAACGCGAAAAATAGTCGAGAATTGTGCCGAAAAAAATATAAAAGCATTGACTATTTTTGCTTTTAGCAGTGAAAACTGGAATAGACCGAAGTCAGAAGTTAGTAACTTGATGTCATTGTTTATTGTTASGAYTACTGCAGAAGTTAAAAAGTTACACAAAAAAAATGTTCGCGTTAAATTTATTGGCGATCGTAATCGCTTTTCAGAAAAGTTACAAAACAGTATTAACCAGTCGGAAGATTTAACCAAAAACAATACCGGTCTACATTTTAATATTGCAGCAAATTATGGCGGTCGCTGGGATGTGGTTAACGCTTGCCAATTGCTTAATCAAGATATGCAGAAAAATAAAATACAGGATATTACGGAAGAAATATTTAATTCGTATATGTCGTTGTCCGATGAGCCAGTACCCGACTTGTTTATTCGTACTGGAGGGGAACGCCGAATCAGTAATTTTTTAATTTG
This sequence comes from Thiotrichaceae bacterium, assembly GCA_002746365.1. Lineage (GTDB taxonomy): Bacteria > Pseudomonadota > Gammaproteobacteria > SZUA-229 > SZUA-229. The sequence goes on along the minus strand of NVWZ01000006.1, from coordinate 27,835 downwards.
GCAACTAGCGTATTCAGAACTGTATTTTGTCGATACGTTATGGCCTGATTTTTCTGATGAGGATCTGAACGAAGCGTTGAGCTGGTTTACTGGCAGGCAACGACGTTTTGGTAAGACCGGACAACAAGTGTTAAACGAACAAACTTCATAAGAAATATTAGCGATGTTATATCAACGTATCTTAACAGCGATTCCTCTAGCGGCTTTTGTCTTCTGGATAATATTCTTTCAGCCGACAACTGTTTTTTTCTATTTCATTTTGTTCGTGGTTCTAGTTTCGGGTTATGAATGGGCTGGCTTATCGGGTGTAAATGATAAGGTATTACGATGCTGTTTTGCTGTCGTCGTCATGTTGGTGTCCTGGGCTATTCATGAGTTTGCTAGCAGTTATGCTCTTTGGTCAATTTATATTGCAGTGTTGTGGTGGTTTAGTATTTCTTTCTATTTAAAAATCGCCAAACCTAAAAGTCCTGATGCTCGTTTAAAACTGGATAAATTATTTATTGCTTTTGTAATCTTGCCTGCGGCGGCGCTTGCCATGCAAAAAATTCATTCTTTGCAAATAGGTTTTGATTGGCAAGGCCCAGCCTGGTTGTTCTACGCTTTAGCACTGGTCTGGGTGGCGGATATTGGAGCCTACTTTGCAGGCAAAAAATTTGGTAAGAATAAACTCGCACCGCACATTAGCCCGGGTAAAACTAAAGAAGGTTTGTTAGGTGGAGTGGTCGCAACCTCTATTTATACCTTAATTGCCAGTTACTATTTTGAATTAGATACCGACAAGGCCATATTATTGGTGATGCTGTCAGTCATCGTTACTTTTATATCCGTCAGTGGTGATTTGTACATGAGCTTTTTGAAACGGGAAGCCGGTTTAAAAGACAGTGGCAATATCCTGCCCGGTCACGGTGGAATGCTGGATCGAATTGATAGTGTACTGGCTGCTATGCCGGTATTTCTGATTGGTTTTAACTGGTGGGTATACAAAGATATATTGTGAATAATTTGCTATGACACAGACTGCAGAATTGATAACACTGTTAGGTGCCACCGGTAGTATTGGTAACAGCACGCTTGATGTTATTGCACGACATGAAGATAGATATAAAGTGTATGCCTTAACAGCAAATACCAATATCGATGCATTAGAGCAATTATGTGAACAGTGGCAGCCTCGATTTGCGGTTATGAACGATGAGTCAGCTGCTGCAGTATTGAGTCAGCGACTACAAACAAAAGGAATGATAACCCGTGTTTTAAGCGGTGAACCCGGTCTGCTTCAGGTAGTGGCTGACGATGAAGTGGATTGTGTGGTAGCGGCGATAGTGGGTGCGGCGGGACTGATTCCGTCATTAGCTGCAGCTAAAGCAGGGAAACGCATACTGCTAGCAAATAAAGAAGCGCTGGTTATGTCCGGTAAATTATTTATGGATACGGCGCGCGAGAATGATGCCGTCTTACTGCCTGTCGATAGTGAACACAATGCTATTTTTCAAAGTTTGCCAGATTGTCTTACGGAGCATCATTCATCCGTTAAAATGACTAACCAGCAGGTACGAGCAGGAATAGAGCGAGTTTGGCTAACCGCGAGTGGCGGGCCTTTTAGAACCCTCGACGCGGATCAGTTGCATGATGTTACGCCGGAACAGGCAGTTAATCATCCAAACTGGGATATGGGTAAGAAGATATCCGTTGATTCTGCAACCTTGATGAATAAAGGCCTGGAGTTGATTGAAGCTTATTGGCTATTTGATCTGGATATCGAGAATATAGATGTCGTGGTTCACCCGCAGAGTGTTATTCACTCWATGGTGACRTACAATGATGGTTCMGTAYTGGCGCARCTGGGTAACCCCGATATGCGSACGCCYATTGCTCATGCRCTGGCATGGCCRGAAAGAATTGAATCKGGYGTTGAACCACTKAATATTTTTGATGTCGCAAAGTTAGACTTTGAAGAACCGGATTTAGAGCGTTTTCCCTGTTTACGATTATGTTATGAAGCGATAAAAATGGGTGGCTCTGCGACCATCGTATTGAATGCTGCCAATGAGATAGCCGTTGAAGCTTTTTTGGATAATCGCATAGGTTTTACCGATATAGCCAAATTAATCGAGCAGACATTAAAACAATCGAACATTGTTGAAGATGTCAGTACGCTAGACAATATATTAGAAGCCGATGCACAGGCTAGAATAATAACAAAAAACTGCATCTCTGAAATGCAGTCATAAAGAGCAAAGCATGAGTATTTTAYATAACCTGTTTTTTTTCATCGTCGCTATAGGCGTATTGGTGACCTTTCACGAATTTGGGCACTATTGGGTAGCGCGTAAAGCSGGCGTAAAAGTGCTTCGRTTTTCGGTGGGGTTTGGTAAGGCACTTTATACCTGGCGAAGAACGACAGCAGAAGGCGATGAAATAGAATATGTTATTGCCGCCATTCCATTAGGTGGTTATGTCAAGATGTTGGACGAGCGTGAAGGTTCGGTATCGGAATCAGATAAAAAACGTGCGTTTAATAATGCCAGTCTCAGCAAACGTATCGCTATCGTTTTTGCTGGCCCCGCTTTTAATTTTATACTGGCTATCTTTTTATACTGGGTTGTCTTCATGTTGGGCGCAACGGTTGAACGTCCTTACMTCGGTGAAACGGTAAAAGACAGCATTGCAGCACAAGCTGGTTTTGAAGTTAAGGATGAAGTATTGCAAGTTGGTAATACTGCTGTGCCATCGTGGAATGATTTTAGACTGGAAATTCTTAATCAAGGACTGGATGGCGGAAACCTGCAGATACGTGTGTTAGCAACAGATGGCGTTGAATACACGCGACAATTAGCTCTGGGTGATATGCGCTTACTCGAAAACGAAGGTGATATTTTTCAATACATCGGTTTTACAAATTGGCGACCGCAATTAAAAGCTGAGATTGCGGGTGTGATCGCAGAAGGTGCAGCAGAAAGTGCGGGTTTAAAAGAGGGCGATTTAGTTGTTTCTGTCGATGGTATAGAAGTGGATCGTTGGATGACTCTAGTCGATATGATTCGTGCAAAACCCAATAGGGTAATGAATTTTATTGTTTTACGTGAAGGTGTTGAGATGCCCCTTACCATTATTCCAAACAGTCGGAAAATTAAAGATGGCGAACAAGGTTATATCGGTGCTTATCAGCATATTCCAGAAGAAGTTAGACAGCAACTCATTACGCGTGTCGAGTATTCGGTGACCGAATCAATGAGTAAAGCGGTGATTAAGACCTGGGATATGTCGTCATTAACATTACGTGTTTTATGGAAGATGGTTGCTGGCGAAGCATCATTATCTAATATTTCTGGTCCCATAACCATTGCGACCTATGCGGGTATCACAGCAAGTATTGGTTTAGTTTCATTTTTTTCGTTTCTGGCGGTCATCTCTGTCAGTCTGGGTGTGCTAAATTTACTGCCTATTCCTATGTTGGATGGCGGTCACTTACTTTATTATTTTATTGAGATAATAAAAGGTTCACCGGTTTCCGAAGGGTTTGAACTCAGGGGGCAACAAGTTGGTATTGTGTTACTTTTCCTGTTGATGAGTGTCGCTATTTTTAATGATATACAACGTTTAATTTAGTAGTCAGGTTTATAGCTGYATGTCACTTATTCGTRTTTTYCTCGTGTTTATTCTGCTGAATAGTTTTAGTGTGTTTTCWGTGCATGCTGATGCTTTCATTGTTGAAGATATAAAAATTGAAGGTCTGAAAAGATTACCTGATGGTACKTTATTGAACTACTTGCCGATTGTYGCKGGYGATCCCATCGATGATAATCAGGTTACTTTTGCCATTAGCGAGTTATATAAAACAGGTTTYTTTKCCAATATAAAACTTTTTCGTGATGGSGATACGTTGGTTGTCSGTGTTATYGARCGACCCTCTATATCTGATGTGGAATTTTCAGGYAATTCAGATATCGAYGAYGACGCATTAAAAAGYGCACTTGTTGATATMGGTGTGACACGTGGGCAAATATATAATCGATCACTACTTGAACAATTAACACTTGAGCTTGAGCGAGTTTATTTCAGTCAGGGAAAATATGGCGTAAAAATCGAWACAGAAGTCACTGATCTAGATCAGAACCGTGTTGATATTAAAATTAAYATATCAGAAGGYCAGGTYGCMTTAATCAAACACATCAATATCGTAGGTAACGATGTGTATAGTGATGAAAAATTACTAGATGAACTGGAATCAGGCGTGCCATCTGCATGGGCAGTGCTTTCTTCAGCTGATGATTATTCCAAGCCAAAATTAAACGGTGATCTGGAAAAAATTAGATCTTATTATCTCGATCGAGGTTATATCAAATTTAAGATTGAATCGACACAAGTTTCATTAACGCCCGATAAACAGGATATTTATATCACTATTAATGTTTCGGAAGGTGAGCGATACAAAATATCATCTTCCGACTTGACGGGTGAGTTAGTGGTTAATCGTCAATCGATGGAATCTCAAATTCTTACTCAACCGGGTATGTTCTTTTCCAGAAGTTTGATGACGTCGAGTAAAAAACGCCTGGAAAGTTTAATGGGTCGAATCGGTTATGCTTTTTCTAAGGTAAAGATTACACCGGTTATTGATGATGAGAAAAAAGAAGTTGCGTTAACCTATCATTCTATTCCTGGTGAAAAAGTATATGTGCGTCGTATCAATATTTACGGAAATGATGGTACGCTAGATAAGGTCTATCGGCGTGAGATGCGTTTAATGGAAGGTTCGATATTGGCAAGCAATCTACTGGAGCGTTCTAAAACACGTATTCAGCGACTGCCTTTTGTTGAAGTCGTTGATATTGAAATGACACCTGTCCCAGGCGCTGAAAATCAGGTCGATCTAAATGTTAAAGTTGAAGAAAAACTAGCCGGTAGTTTTAATATAGGCGCGGGTTTTTCTCAGACTCAAGGTTTGATTTTTAATGTCGGCTTAACACAGGAAAATTTATTTGGTACCGGTAATCGATTATCTTTAAATGTAAATACCGACCGTGCGAATACGATATATAGTGCGGCATATACCGATCCTTACTATACACTTGATGGTATTAGTAGGACGATTAGTGTTTCATTCAGAGACAGAAATGCAGCTGAAGAGCAGGTTAATAATTTCCAGACCAATTCAGGTGATTTAAGTATTAGTTATGGCGTGCCTTTGTCAGAATTCAATACTATACGTTTCGGTTATGGTTTAAGTCATATTAAAATTATTCCGTCATCGATTAATCCCTCTCGAGCCGTAACAGAGTTTTTAGCAACCAATGATGGTCAAACTATCTATAATAGTATTTCCTTAAGCACCAGTTTCTCGCATGATACGCGGAACCGAACCGTTTTTGCTACACGTGGCTCACAACACACCGTTGGAATTAATTTGACTGCGCCGGGAAGTGACCTCGAATATTATAAGGTCAGTTATACCACTAATACTTTTATCAGTGTGACAAGTGCAACGACATTGTTATTACGCTCCAATCTGGCTTACGGTAACGGTTATGGCAAGACCGAGGGATTGCCATTTTTCGAACGGTATTTTGCGGGTGGTATCAGAACCGTTCGTGGTTACGACTCAAATTCATTAGGTCCACGTGACCTTCAGTTAGACCCTGTTACTGGGAAATTAGTACGTACTGGTGCAGTTATCGGTGGTAATATGCGTTTAACAGCTGGCGCTGATTACATATTTCCTATACCCTTTCTTGAAAAGCCACCTAGCTCAGTTCGTTTGAGTGCGTTCCTTGATATAGGTAATGTATTTTTAGATGATGTGGCAACATTTGATTCAGAAAAGGTCGGTTTTCAATCAGATCAATTGCGAAGTTCAATCGGTATATCACTGGTTTGGATTTCACCCATCGGCCCATTGCGTTTTAGTTATGCTGAAACAATAAATGACAAGCCTGATGATGATTTACGTGCCTTCCAGTTTAGTATTGGTTCATCTTTTTAGGAGAAAATTAAAGTGAAAAAGTTAGTTTTAAGTGTTTTATTAATAGCGGGTTTCATCACAACCAACGTTGCTGCTGAAGATTTGAAAATTGGCGTTGTTAGTGTAGAGCGAATTTTATCTGAAGCACCACAAGTTGATGCTGTGAATACTTCAATGTTAGAACGTTTTGGTCCACAACGTGATGCACTGCAGAGCTTAGAAAAAGAAATTACCAAAATGCAGGGAAACTACAAACGTAATGAATTGGTAATGACCGAAGATAAGTTAAATGAATTGAAAAAAGAAATCATCATAAAGATACAAGGCTTGAAACAAAAAGAAGCCATGCTACAACAAGAGGTAGCGACTGTTCGAAACCAGGAGCTGGCTGTGCTGCAGCAACAGGTTAGAGGCATCATTGATGACATTTCCAAAAAAGGTAAATATTCACTAGTTCTGAGTGAAGGTGTCGCATACGCGGATGATAAACTTGATATTACTGATAAGGTGCTTGATAAAATGAAGGCTGCCTTTAAAAAGAAATAACTAAGTCACCACTTTCTGTTGTATCAATGAAGCTATGACAATGAAACTATCAGACATCGCAAATCAAATTGATTGTCGACTGGTCGGCGACGATTGCAATATTGAGAATGTTGCGGATATCAATCAGGCGGGCAATGGGTATCTTGCGTTTGTCTATAACGCCAGGTACTTACCTGGTTTAAAAACGACAAAAGCATCGGCGGTTATTCTCAAAGAAGAATGGCTGAAACAATGTAACTCATCAGCTTTGGTGTCGGATAATCCGAGGCTCGCTTTTGCGAAAGCAGCACACTTATTAAATTCGGTAATTATTGCTGATAAGGGCGTATCTAATACTGCGGTCATTGCTAGTGGTGCAAACATCCCGGCATCAGTGGCAATTGACCACAATGCAGTCATCAAGTCGGGCACTAATCTTGGGGAGAATGTGCAAATTGGTGCATGCTCGGTAATCGAAAGTAATGTCGAGATAGGTGATAACACACTTATCTATCCTAATGTAACAATCGGGCATGATATAAAAATCGGCAAGAATTGTATTATTTATTCAGGCGCAGTGATAGGGACAGACGGATTTGGTTATGTTGCTGATGGTGATGTCTATATAAAAGTGCCTCAGTTAGGCTCTGTTATAATCGGWGATAACGTAGAAATTGGTGCGAACACCACGATTGATCGCGGTGCATTACTGGATACTATTATTCATGATGATGTGAAACTGGATAACCTGGTTCAAATTGCTCACAATGTTGAGATAGGCAAACATACTGCCGTTTCTGCATGTACAGGGATAGCAGGCTCTTCGAAAATAGGTAAAAATTGTATCATTGGTGGTGGTGTTGGAATTCGGGATAATATTGAAATTACTGATAATGTTATTATCACAGGAAGAACTTTCGTGTCGTCTTCGTTGAAAGAGCCCGGTACCTATTCATCAAGTGTTCTGGTTGATACAAACCAAAACTGGAAAAAAAATGTTATGCGATTTAAACGCCTTGATGAAATGTTTAAGCGTATAACCAGGCTCGAAAAAACATCCGGCAAATAAGCTGTTTATTCAGCGTTAAAAATATTAAATTATAAGTTTACCTTTTGCACACAGGAGTTCAGTTTTGAGCGAAATGTATATTGAAGAAATTAGACGTTTTTTACCGCACCGTTACCCTTTTTTACTGGTGGATCGTGTTATCGATTGTGTACCTGGTGAAACTTTAACAGCGATTAAAAATGTAACTGTAAATGAACCTCATTTTACGGGCCATTTTCCTGATCAGGCAATTATGCCAGGTGTTTTAATTATTGAAGCACTGGCGCAGGTAACGGGTTTGTTAGGTTTTCGAACCATGAGTGAAGAGCCCAGCGATGAAATTTTATACATGCTGGTTGGTATTGATGGCGTCAGATTTAAACGTCAGGTTGTACCGGGTGATCAGTTGATGCTTAAAGCAAAAATTGAACGTCGTTCTAAAGTTATCTGGAAATTTTCTTGTGAAGCAAGCGTTGACGGTGAATTATGTACAGCCGCCAGTCTTCTGTGTGCGGCTTCGCCGAAAGAAGCGTAAGCAGTATGATTCACCCGCAAGCAATTATTGACCCCTCTGCAAACATTGCTGAAGACGTTAGTGTTGGCCCTTTTACCGTTATTGGTGCCAATGTTGAAATAGACTCAGGCACTACCATTGCATCACATGTGGTCATCAATGGTCCGACAAAAATCGGCAAAGACAATCGAATATTTCAATTTTCCTCCGTAGGAGAAAAGCCTCAGGATCTGAAATTTAATGATGAGCCGACAGAGCTCATCGTCGGTGACAGAAATACCATACGTGAATATGTAACCTTGCATCGTGGAACGCCGGGTGGTGGTAACGTAACACGCATTGGTAATGATAATTTATTTATGGCAAGCAGTCATGTCGCTCACGATTGCATCATTGGTAACCATGTCATTCTGGCAAATGCAACTGCACTAGCGGGCCATGTAATCGTAGATGATTATGTCATTCTTGGTGGTTACACCACGGTGCATCAATTCACTAGAATCGGTGCACATGCGTTCAGTGGGTTTTCTACCGCAATAGACCGAGATGTTTTACCCTTTTTTATCGTCGCAGGTAATCGTGCACGTGCCGTAGGCATAAATAAAGAAGGGCTTAAACGTCGAAGTTACTCACCTGAAACCATTCGGGCGTTGCAAGATACGTTTAAGTTGTTAATTAAGTCAACTTGCTCACTCAAAGTAGCATTGGGTAAAGTAGAAGAAATGGCTCAGCGGGATGAGAATGTTCGGATGATGATAAATTTTCTTGATGCCAGTGAGAGAGGGTGGATTCGCTAGTATTACCGTTTGTTTTTAGCTGTAGGTGTGAATCTCGCAAAAGACGCTCAGACAGCCAGGCCAGAAGGCCCATGATAACGGCACACCCAAAATGGCTTGCCTGATGTGGAGAGGTATAAGTCAAAAACGGTACTTTAATTTGATACCGGTTATTTTGTTGTCATCCCCGAATGTTTCTATCGGGGATCCAGCCTTTCAGACTAAAACTCTGCCAACTCCCAAACATCAAACGCTGGTTGTTCATAAGGATGCGCCTCCTTCATAGCTTGAATAGCATTTTGAACAAGCTCATCTGTACAAACTAGTTCAATCTTGAGCTCCTTAACCTGCTCAATTTCTCCTAAAGAGCCAATCGCAGGGTTACTGCCATCTAAAGGTCGAAATTGCCCARTSCCSTCKGYYWGCCAGCAGCATGARTCATAATTTCCGATTCGGCCSGCYCCAGCCTTAAAGAGTGCAGATTTAACTTTTTCCACAGAAATTTCAGGGACATATACACAAATTTTATACATGCTTTTTCTGTTCGCTAAGCTTGAAATAGCTTAGACTAGCACCATTGTTAAACAATTAATTATTTTAGGAAAAAAATACGATGAGTGGTGGTATTCAACTATCATCTGAAATGATTTCAGATGTTAAAAATGTCGTTATGAAAAACGACCCGGCGGCTGATAACGATTTATATTTTATGCAGTATCTAACGGCTATCACGGGTTATGTGTTGGCCCAGCAGGATCAGCCAGGGCTGGATAAAAAAGGCATGATTGGTGACTTTAGTCATTTTATGGAACAAGTGCTTGATCAGGTAGAACAAGATATGAAACCGCCTGAAGATGCATTTGGTGTATGGAAACCAGGCGATAGCTAGTGCTCCGTCAAGGCTGTATTGATTATCATGAAAATTGATTTTTGGTTAGATCGTTGGAATAACGACAAGATAGGGTTCCATCAAGATAAAATTAATCCCTATCTGGCCTATTTCTATGGTGATAAAGGTCCTGCCATAGAACAAAGAGAAAAGCTTAAAGTTTTTGTTCCTCTGTGTGGTAAGAGTAAAGACCTGCTCTGGCTCGCACAAAATGGTTATGAAGTATTGGGTGTTGAGTGTAGCGATCGTGCGGTCAGTCATTTCTTCGAAGAAAATGCTCTGAGTTACCGCCACGTAGAGAAAGAAGGCACGGGCCTATATATTAGTGATGATGCACGCTTTTCCAAAATTGAAATCTTTCAAGGTGATTTTTTTGCATTAGAAGATAATGCGCTGGAAGGGGTGACAGATATATTCGATCGTGCATCATTGGTCGCATTACCAGTGGATATGCGCGCCGACTACGTTAACAAAATCACATCATTACAACAATCCGGAACACGCACATTGTTGGTTACTTTAAATTTTGATCCTGCTGAGATGGATGGCCCGCCATTTTCTGTTACCGACGAAGAGGTAATGGATCTTTACTCTGAAAATTACACAATCGATAAACTGATTGCTAAAGATGTAATTGAAATAGAAACAGGGTTAAAAAATCGTGGTTTAACGGCTTTAACCGAATCTGTGTTTAAATTTGTTAAAAAATAAATAAGAGTATTAAATTATATGTCATCTGTTATGTCGTCAGAAAATCAAACAACGCCGTCTACACAAGCTGCGCCACTAAATTTTCATCCTGCTTTTGAGTGGATGCGTAGCGAACGTATTGAATCACTCAATTTAACTTTGCAGGAATTCCGACATAAAAAAACAGGTGCTTTGCACTATCACATGGATGCAGAAAACACTGAAAATGTGTTTTTAGTTGGTTTCCGTACCGTGCCGATGGACTCAACAGGCGTGGCACACATTCTCGAACACACGGCATTGTGCGGCAGTAAAAAATACCCTGTTCGTGACCCGTTCTTCATGATGATTCGTCGCTCACTTAATACCTTTATGAATGCGTTTACCAGCAGTGACTGGACAGCGTATCCTTTTGCCAGTCAAAATAAAAAAGATTTTAATAATCTTTTAGACGTGTATCTGGATGCGGTGTTTTTTACTCGACTTGATGAGCTGGATTTTTTACAGGAAGGTCATCGTATCGAGTTTAAAGAAGCCGATAATGCAGACAGTGAACTGGAATATAAAGGCGTTGTTTTCAATGAAATGAAAGGCGCTATGAGCTCTCCCGTCAGTGTGTTGTGGCAGGAAGTCAGCAAGTATCTCTACCCAACGTCAACTTATCACTATAACAGTGGTGGTGAGCCCCAGGATATCCCTGATTTAACTTATCAACAGTTAAAAGACTTTCATAAAACACATTATCATCCGAGCAATGCGGTRTTTATGACSTTCGGTGATATCCCSGTTTTTGAGCATCAGCAAAAGTTTGAAGATCAGGCATTATGTGAATTTGAAAAATTRGATGTCAATATTTCGGTTAAACCGGAAAAACGTTACCTTGCRCCATTAGTKGTAGAAGAAGCATACGCTTATGATCTGGTGGGTGATGAAACAACAGATGATAAAACCCATCATGTATTAAGCTGGTTGTTAGGTCCTTGTACGTCACTGGATGAAATGATGAAGGCTAACTTGTTRTCGCARGTTTTRTTTGATAATAGTTCRTCGCCATTACGACAGGCTTTRGAAAAAACAGATYTGGGTGCTGCRCCATCRCCCTTRTGTGGTTTGGAAGATTCTAATTATGARATGTGTTTTTTATGTGGCATTGAAGGCAGTAAAGTAGAAAATGCMAAKGCTTTTGAAAAACTRGTTTTAGATGTTTTAAATGATGTYGYTGAAAATGGTGTAGCYCATGAAAAACTGGAAGCCGTATTACATCAACTTGAATTAAGTCAGCGTGAAGTCGGCGGTGACAGTTATCCGTTTGGTTTGCAATTAATACTGAATGGTTTAACTGCAGCTATACATCGAAGTGATCCATCCTCATTGCTTAATCTTGACCCTGTTATTGAATCATTGCGTGAAGATATTAAAAATCCTGAATTTATTAAAAACCTGGTGCGTGAGTTATTACTTGAAAATCAGCATCGTGTGCGACTAACACTTCGCCCTGATGAAAATCTGAGTCAACGCAAAGAGCTGGCAGAGAAAACACATCTTGCTGCTATTAAATCGGCACTAAGTGAAGACGATAAAGAAGCCATTGTTTCTAGGGCTAAAGTATTGGCTGATCGTCAGATGCAGGAAGATGATCCCGGTTTATTACCGAAAGTCGATTTAGAAGATGTACCTGCTGAAATAAAAATTCCGGAAGCGATACAACAAAAAATTTCTGGTGTGGATTCGACTATCTATAAGCAAGGAACAAATGGCCTTGTCTATCATGAAATTATCTGCGAGTTACCCGCATTAACAGACGAAGAGCTACAGCTATTACCGTATTTTTCATCGTGCCTGACAGAATTGGGATGTGGCGATAAAGATTACTTACAAATGCAGGAGTGGCAATCAAGTGTAAGTGGTGGCATTCATTCATCTCATAGTCTTAGAGCTTTTACTGATGATGCACAAAAAACACGTGCTTATTATTTTTTTAGCGGAAAAGCGCTAATTAGAAACAATAAAAAATTAGCAGAATTAATGCTAGAAACTTTAAATCAGGTTCGGTTTGATGAAGATGAGCGCGTAAAAGAGTTAATAACACAAATGCGAACGCGTCGTGAACGCAGTGTTACCGGTAGTGGGCATTCACTTGCGATGACGGCAGCAGCTAGTGGTTTGAGCCCCGCCGCATTACTGTCGCACCAATTTGGCGGGCTTGCCGGTATTAAATCACTTAAAGCGCTTGATGACTCTCATGCCGATACAGCATCCATAAAACAAACACTTCAGTTGTTTGCGTCAATTCATGAAAAAATAAAAGCATCAGCTAAATCTTATATGCTCACGCTTGAAGCAGATAAAGTTGATCAAAGTATCAGTGAATTTGAATCAATCTGGCAACAGACAGATTCAGTGGGAGATAATTCATTTACACTTCCTGAAATTAATCAAATAACGAAACAGATGTGGGTGGCAAACACACAGGTAAACTTCTGTGCGAAAGCCTATTCTACAGTAACAATGGAGCATGCTGATGCAGCTGCATTATCTGTTTTAGGTGGTTTTATGAGAAACGGTTATCTTCATACTGCCATTCGTGAACAGGGAGGTGCCTACGGTGGCGGTGCAACGCAGGATGCTAACATAGCAGCCTTTAAGTTTTATTCGTATCGTGATCCAAGGTTGAGTGAAACGCTGGATGACTTTGATAAAGCCATCGACTGGGTGCTGAACAATGAACACGAATACCGTCAACTGGAAGAAGCCATCCTCGGTGTCATAGGTAGTATGGATAAACCGGGTTCACCTGCAGGCGAAGCAAGAGCAGCTTTCCATGATGGTTTGCATGGCCGTACTCGTGAAAAGTTGCAGTTATTCCGTCAACGTGTACTTGCAGTGAGCATAGATGATCTGAAACGAGTAACAGAAACCTATCTTAAGAAAAGTGAAGCAAGCATTGTTGTTATTACCAGTGCTGCGACGCATGAAGAAGTAGGTGATCTAGGACTGGAAGTTATCAATTTGTAACTTTGATTTCTACCGAAATGCTCTATATAAAAATGCCTGCTTTTTTAGCGGGTATTTTTTTCGTCAATAAAGCTATGGATATTTTTTACTAGATTAATATATCATATACATGCTTTAATTATGAAGCACATAACTACATACCACTAAATAAATAAAGGTAATAAAAATGAAAGTCGCATACATATTTTCTACTCAAGGTCATTCAGTTTCATACAAACTTGGCAAAATGATTCTTCCACAACTTGAAGATGATGCGCACGGTGTTGAAGTTGTTGGTATGTTTTTCTTCGAAGATAATGCTTACGTATTGCAGGAAGGAAATCCTATTGGCGAGCGTTTAGCGAAACTCGCTGCGGACAAAGGCATGTTATTAATGGCCTGTGATCAGTGTGCTTATGAACGAGAGATCGACGGTAAACTTGTTGATGGTGCAGTGATTGGTTGTTTCCCTAATCTATATAGTGCGTTGTCTGGAAATATGCCTGACCAGATTATTACTCTGTAATTTTCGCTACGGCTTCTATTCTCGGATAAGCCTCAGGATACCTCTGAACGTTAGTAAAAATCTTATGGCAAGATTATTTATTGGCGTTCAGCGTGACGTAGATAAAAGGTGATGTCTTTGATATGAATATTTTATATATCGGTTCATCAGGTGCATTGTCACTAATACCCTTTAAAAAACTGTTAGTTTCTCATTATCAAGTTTCAGCAGTAGGGATCTTTAATCCAATTCTATTAGACGGTAAAGTTATTGCGTTAGAAAACGAATCATTATCACTGTTAGCCAATCAGGAAAGTGTTCAGGTTGTCGATCTGTCACAATCAATAGATACAATTGTTCAACAATGTAAGCGTCTTTCAATTGATATTATATTGATGTCCTGTTATGGCAAAAGATTGCCCACTCAAATCGTCAACCTGCCAACACAAGGATGTTATAACTTACACCCATCGTTACTACCAGACTACCGTGGACCAGAACCTGTTTTCTGGCAGATGAAAGCGGCTGCAACAATAGGAGTGAGCTGGCATAAGGTGGTTTATGATTTTGATGCCGGTGATATTTGTAATCAAAAAAAAGTGATGCCCGATGACGGCGCAAGTTATGTTGAAATTAATCAGCAATTAGCTGAAGCCGGGGCGGGTCTTATGCTGGATTTATTAGCTGATTGTTCGTCAAATAAATTGTCTGTTATTGAGCAAGACGCAAAATTAAGTCGCTACTATTCGTACCCCATAAAAAAAGATTTTGTTGTGGATACACAATGGTCAGCACAGCACGCTTATGATTTCATTTGCGCAACAGCCGTATTTGGTCATACTTATCAGTGTGCGATTGATGGCCGTTCGTATGGCCTTGTTGAAGCCTTCGATTACGATAATAATGCCAACCTTGACTGTGTTGAAAGGCAAGGGGATAGGCTATATATCCCCTTTAAGGAGGGGGTGTTAGTCGCCCGCTACGCTGATACAATCAATCTCTAATCAAAAGGCGGAATGCATTTATGCCAGAGCAATATCAACTCGTTGAAACACGTCTGCAAGAAAAACTAGAGAACGGCACAACCCGTTGTAATCTGTGTCTATGGCGTTGCAAGATTGGCCATGGTCAGCGTGGTTTCTGTCAAGCACATGTTAATCGTGACGGCACACTCTATAATTTATCGTATGGCATCCTGTCTGCAATTGATATTGGTGCGATCGAAGATAAACCGGTAAAACATTATCGACCAGGCACCAAAGTTATGTCAGTCGGCAGTTACGGCTGTAGCTTCCGTTGTGGCGGCTGCCACAACCTGGAAATTTCCTGGGGTGTTGAAGCGCTTGRTGGATTGGCAAAAGGGCAATCCACTGAAGTCTGGGTTTCGCCACAAAAATTAGTCGATTCAGCCTTAAATGCTGGCGTACAGGGTATTGCATTTACTTACTCTGAACCAGCGGTATGGCTGGAGTATGTACTGGATGTCTGTGAGTTAGCGCATAAAGCCGGTTTATATACAGTCTATGTGTCGAATAGCTTTGTTACTGATGAAGCGCTGGATTTAATAGTAGGAAAGATTGATGTGTTGTGTTCAGACATCAAGAGTATGCGTGACGACTTTTACAAAGACATTTGCCGCACAGCAACGGTTGATCAGGTTTTATCTTCCATTAAAAAAGCGCACGATCTGGGTATACACGTTGAAACTCGTACTAATATCATTCCGGGTAAAAATGATGATCCGCAAGAGCACTATGAGATTGCCTGCTGGATTCGCGATAATTTAGGTGCGGATAGTCCCTGGCATATCACCCGATTTTTTCCAGCATATAAACTCAGCCATGTACCTGCGACACCCGAGCATATGCTGTTCGATGCTGAAGTGGAAGCAAAACGCGCAGGGTTAAATACAGTTTACGTGTATAATGACAAGGGTTGTGATTGTGCAACGGAAAATCAACCGGTTGAAGTCTATCTAAATAGTACAGCCGAAGAATTACATCAAATTAAACAATGTGCTGCTAGTTGTTGTGGCGACGAAGGCATACTTTTAAAAAAATACGAATAGAATATCTAGAGGTTAATAATGTCAAATACTGTCCAATGTGTGGTTTTAAAAATAGAAGCCGAAGCGATGGATTCACCCCCGCATCCAGGTGATCTGGGTCAACGTATATTTGAAAATGTGTCTCAAGAAGGTTGGAAACAATGGCTGGAAAGATTGACCACTATTATTAACGAGAATGGTTTAAATACGGCTGATACGAAAAATATCGAGTTAATCGAAAAACACATGGTGGGATTCTTTTTCGGTGAAGGCGATCATGGTCAGGCTCCAGCAGGTTTTCAAGCTGGCGGTGGTGGTAAGAAGTAAGACTTTTCAATTGGATCATTTTTTTGATTTATATATGTACTCGAAAACGTAATGTTAATCAGTAAAGCGCCTTCAAACCATGTATCCACAAGTAACTTGCCCGGCTGTTGGATGACATCGAACAGAGGCTGAGGCGCGGGTGAAATATGCGAATATTTAAGCTTGTTCACAGGGTAGCTGATGCTTAACGTTACGTGGTAAGGGTAAAAGCCATCGAGGAACCTCCTGTAGTAAGGGCCATTGCTTAAAGTGAAAGTATCCTGTTCGATTTTTTCAAGTATTTGCACTTTTGCCTGTACACATATATGCGCCGATGAACCGATATCTTCCAACTGGATGGCTTGTCCATCGACTTTGGCGTTACCGATGTTGCCCGAAGAAATAATTTGTAACTGTTTTATATTTTTATAACGATAAACTATTTCCGTTTTATCGATTGAATCAAGATCTCGGTAACACTGCTGCAAATCGACCCAGCCAGTCTTCAGGCTTTTCTCAGTGATAACCAGCACCGACCCGGAATGTAAAATATTTTTATCATTAACGGGCAGCACAAAAGTTAATTCACCCTCATTAACATCATCAATATCCAGTTCATCGTCATCATAAAACCACTGTTCTTCAGGTGTTTGTTCTGCAGACTCAATAGCATAGGCAGTACCCATATTAAAAACCGCAAAAACGATACATAACAATAATGTTTTCACTGGCCACCTAACAACTAAGAAAATATACATAATATTCCACCTGTGTTGGCTCCGAGGACAGTATACCTATTTTATCAGTGTAGTTGATTCCAACATTACAAAACGTCATGTCGTATTATTGAAGAGTGAGTTTATCCATTACTCTATACACTCCCACGCAAAAACAAGATAAACAAATAATCAGGTATTTTTATTCGCGTGTATTCGCGGAAAATTAATCATCTTTTAAGCCCACTAAAAGTTATAGTCCACTATCATTTATACGATTTTAAATATCGGCGCAGTGACAAATTTAAGTTTTGCGTATGCTTCACGAATGGCTAGCGTTACCTGTTCAGGTGTTTTAGCGCTGGCAAAAATATAACCCAGATATTGATTGCCTTCTGGTAGTGGCACCAGTTCATGGCCGGCATTAATAATAATATCGACTTTATCGATGTATTCGACTCTGTTCGCTTCCAGTAAACCTTCAACACGTTTTAATAGACCTTTTTCTTTTATTGGTATCATCATCACACCGCGAGCTTGTTCAGGCATATTAATTTCGGCAGGGTGATTGATGGCAAGTGAGATAGCGAGTTCTTCAACACTAAACGTTTCACTGTCCAACATGCGCGCGCAATCGCCACCTATGGTGCGTGAAGCAATTTCCAGTATCCAGATGTCGTGGTTAGCATCAATGCGACACTCTGCATGGACGGCGCCGGTTGTCAGTCCATAAGCCTGACAGGCAGTTTGAATAACATCTTTGATCGTGTCTTGTAATTTTTGCGCCAGTGATGATGGTGTGACGTAGATTGTTTCCTGAAAATAAGGACCAATTAGTGGATCAGGTTTGTCGAAGATGGTTAGTGTGTTCAGTTTGCCTTCGTGTAGAAAACCTTCATAAGCTATYTCGATWCCGTCAATATAGTCTTCGATTAGAATATGTTTTTGTTCGAACTCACCGCTTGCCGTTGCCACGATTGATTTCAGGCGGWCACAYGCRAGCATAAACGCTGCTTCATTATCWRCCCGAATCACMCCKCGACTGGCTGACATGTTTAGTGGTTTTAATACACAGGGCCAGGGTAGATGGGTSATCTGTTYTTTTAATGGCAGACTTAAATCAAGCAGGTARTGAATRGGTACCGGACAGTTGGCYAATGACAGTTGYGCTCGTGCYAGATCYTTTCGCTGTGAAAAGTGCGCTGCCTGRGGTGGGTTATGGGGTAGATTGAGTTCTTCTGCAGCTGTGGCAGATAGACGTACCGTCTGGTCATCGCTACCAAGTATTCCAGAAAAAGGACGGATTGCGTGTTCTTTTCGAATGGCATCTAATGCTGAATTCAGATTATCAAAGTCGATATGTAGACCCTTCGCGACTTCTGTCACCAGTGAATGTTGCCCTTGTGAAGCGATGGTAACATCCAGGCCCAGCTTCAATGCTGCCTTTATATAGGGTGCGATGCGATAGCTATTGTGATGGGCAATCAATAATAAACGTTTATTAGGCTTGAGTGACATAATTGGCTGTCAGAAATTAAAAAGGGCAAATCACACAATGTATGACTTGCCCCGTATTACAATTTTAACCGTAAAGTCAAGGAACCTCTGATCAATTCGTGAAATCGTATCTTGCACATAGAAGCATCCATCTTCCGCGTGATGAAACTTCGCAATAGCCAGCTATTACGTGCGTCTCATGCCTTGAATATGAATGTTTCTATGTACAATCTACTTCATTCAGAATTAATCAGAGGCTCCTTAAGTTTATAAACTAACCGCAACCACCGCCGCCGCTTGAACCACAACCGCCGCATGAGCCACCACTAGTGGAATTGGCAAACACGTTCTTAAAGACGAAGCTGGCATTGGCGCCTTCTGTTTGATAATCAATCTCTACGCCTTCTAAAAAACTTAACGCAACAGCATCGACATGAACCTTCAGGCCATCTTTGTCGAGTGTCGCATCGAACTCAGTTGGTTGATCGACGAAAGTCATGCCGTATGTCATACCGCCACAGCCGCCACCCGATACAAAGATTCGTACACCGTTTACATCCTCTTCGCTTTCAGTGAGGGCAAGTAATTGTTTGACTGCTTCATCAGAGACATTGATCTGATCGGTTAATTGGGTATTGAATTGAGTTTGTGACATAATTTTCTCTCGTCTGATGGCTCATTGTAGTTGAATATGATTACTGCAATACTATTGCATGAATACTAGCATAATYTCTATTCAAATTCTTTGGCTGAAATAGAGGTAGAARGTTCGTTAATTTTGAAAATTGAATGTCGATTACCCTGAAATAGGTGGTGCCCTATAGTTTGATTATTGTTTATGAAACARGGAATAAAGGCTGGGTACCAGTATCAGGCTAACAAACAGTGAAAAGCTTAATCCCCAGACGATAACAAACGCTAACGGCTGCAACATTTCAGAACCTTCACCCAATCCGATGGCTAAAGGCATCATGCCAAAGACAGTGGTTAATGTGGTCATTAAAATTGGGCGTAAACGCAGAGCGGTGGCTTTTTTAATTGATGCCATGAGTGCTCCGGTTTTTTCACGTTCGATCTCTATCTGTTCAACTAATACGATGGCATTGTTAACAACAATGCCGGTTAACATGATGAGCCCCAGCCAAACTTGCATCGATAAACTCACTTCAGGGTTAATCAATAAACCCACAGCGACGCCAATGGCAGAAAATGGAATGGCCAACATGATAATTAACGGGTTTAGTAACGATTCGTATTGAATAGCCATGACCACGAATACCAGAAAAATAGCTATAAATAATACGATTAAACCAGACTGCTGACCTTCTTCTAAGGTTTTATTGGTCTCGTTATCGTAGAGCGTGTAACCGTCTGGTAAAGGGAGGTCAGACAGTATCGTCATCACTTCTTTAAGCACTTTCTTTTGATTGGCATCASCKTTRKAAKAKKCATMRRTTTCGACGATACGTTGCTGATGGCTTCTGATAATGCGACTGGGCGTTGACTCGCGCGAAATGGTGGCAATGTCACCCAGACGGACTGCGTTATTGAATTTGTAGTCGATCATCAGGTTTTGCAGTACGTTCGGATTGTAGCTATCTTTGCGTGGCAGCCGCATGCGAATATCAAAGTCTTTGTCACCTTCGATATAGTTACTAATAATTTTGCCATCGAGTGCAATTTTTAACGCTTCGCCTATCATGACAGCATCTATCCCAAAATTAGCGGCACGTTGACGATCAATACGGATTTTGAGTTCTTCTTTAACTTCCTCATAAGAGTGTGTGAGGTTACGAATACCATCAACTGATTCCAACAGTGTCACAGCCTGTTCGCCCAGTTTTCTTAATGTTCTAAGATCATCCCCGCGGATGTGAATACTGACATCGTCACTGCCGCGTGCGAGATGCAAGCCGCGCACACCGGCAATGTGAAAACTGACCCTGAAGCCAGTCAGGTTCATGTCGTCGATCTTTTTCTTTATCTGTTTTGCCCACTGGTTACTATCCAATTTTTGAAAGATGGACTTATCGAGTTGAACTTTAATTGAGCTACGATTGCTGTTCTCGAATTCCGAGCGGCCAAAAACAAATCCACCCGCCGTGGTGAACGTGGTTAGCACTTCCTTTTGATCCAGAAGAAGGTCTTCGATTCTATCAACAGCACTGTCCATTTCATCCAGTTGCATGCCGGGGTCACCGTTGATGAAAAATAAAACTTTGCCTTCATCAACACTTGGTAGGCCTATCTGCCTGGTGGTATTGATCTGATAAACCGCCAATGTCAGTAGTAGGCTAAATGATAGCAGAGTGAAAATAGGGCGACTTAAAAAACGCTCTGAATTATCATTATATTTTACTTTAATGTATTCTATTAACTTATTGATAATACTGTTTTTAGGGTGTGTGTATTTGACGCGAGAACCCAGTGCGGGCACCAACGTGATGGCGACCAACAAAGAGGCGAGCATGGCGGAGGTAATGGTTATAATCAGTTCTTGAAACAGTAATCCGGTCATACCACTGATAAATAGAAAGGGCAGTAAGGCGCTAAGATTAGTGCTGGTAGAAGCGACAATAGGGCTGTTAACTTCACTTGCTGCGTCAATGGCATCTTGCTCGGATGTATTGCCTTCAGCTTGATGCCGTGTGATGTTTTCTAACATAACAATGGTGCTGTCAATTAGTAGGCCCATGCCCAGAGCGAGTCCGCCCAGAGTCATAATGTTAAGCGTTAGCCCCATAAACTCCATAATAATGAAAGTTACCATGATACCGATTGGTATCGCGCTGCCGATTATGAGCGTGCGTTTTAAGCTACCGAGAAACAGGTAGATAACGAACATAGCAAGCAGTGCGCCACTGCCAGCAGCAATCGATGCGTTGTTGATGGCATGTCGGATAAAAGTGGACTGATCATCGACGATGGCAAGTTCGATACTTTCAGGAATGGCATTTTGTTGTTTTAAATTTGCCAGACGATGTTTTATCTCATTAACCACTGCAATGGTATTAGCCTGAGGCTGTTTTTGAATGGAAAGTTTGACGCCGGGAACTTTGTTTAAACGTATGCGTAAACGTTCATCCTTATGTTTGTCGATAACTTGTGCAACATCATCGACACGAATATGACCGGGATTGCTCTCATCTTCTTCATCAATGACATTATTTGTTTTGAGTGGTAATTGTCTTAACTCTTCTAGCGAATGGAAACGACCGGCCGAACGGGTGGTAATCTCCTGTCGAGTGGCGATCATACGCCCGCCGGGAGAATCGATATTTTGCTGTTTAATCTGGCTGGCAAAATTCTGTAATGTTAGACCGACATTTGCCAGCTTTTCCTGATCAGGGATAATCAGTATTTCTCTTTGAAGACCACCACCCACTTCAACAGCGGCGACACCGGGTAGATTTAAAAACCATTTAGAAAAAATATAATCCGCCCAGCTGCGCAACTCAACAGAGTTTAATTTGTTCGAACTAACGACTAGTTCCATTATCGGAATTTGTGCAGGGTCGCGTTTATAAATGACGGGGGCTTGATCATTGTCCGGTAAAAAACGTTTGGCACGATCAAGACGGATACTGGCGTCACGTAACGCATTATCGATATCAACACCAAAAGGAAAGTTTAGTCCAATCGCACTGCGACCTTCACTTGTCTGTGAATCAACGGCGATAGCATCCTCGGTAATAGCCAGTTGTTCTTCCAGTTGCCGGGTAACCCGATCTTCCATGATACTGGCAGGCACGCCGGGATCGGTAATACGAACACGGATTTCTGGCGCGATAATGTGCGGCAATAAATTTATGCCCAGTTTTTCAAATGAAAATGAGCCGAGCAGGATGACGGTTAATGTCAACATGGTGATGCCAATCGGGTGGCGGATAGACCAGGCAGCTAGACCGCCAGTACGAAAACGTTGTTTCATTTTGAGTCTGTCACTGCGGGCACGGGTGAATCTGCTGGTGTGGACGCTCTATCGATTGACACTTTCTTTTTATTACGCAATCCCAGGTGTCCTCGACTGACGATTAGATCGCCCGGATTAAGTCCTGATAAAACTTCGACCACTGAACCAAACTGCTGCCCCTGAGTAAAATTTACTTTTTCAGCAATGTTTACATCATTCTCATCCTTGATAATGCGAAATACATACGCGCCTTCAGGTTCATAGTGAATGGTATGGGCGGGCAGGATGAGTCGATTGGTTGCACTGAGTTTTACTTGAGCACGGGCAAATTGTCCGACGGCTGCCGACGGTGGAGCGGGATCGAGTAATATTTCGATAATACCTTTATGTGTTCTGGCATTAATGGTTGGATGGATGCGGTTTATTCTTGCCGGTACGGCTTTATCACCCAATGCATCTATCTGCAAGGTAACGGCTTGCCCTTTTGTGACTAAAGGTAACCAGCGCTCAGCCAGACTGGCTTTGAGGCGAAGAGAGGTCGGGTCGATAAGACTGAGAATGTGTGACTGTGGCGCGAGCATATCACCCGGTTCGTACAGACGTTTGGTAATTATGCCATCGATAGGGGCTTTAATCTGCGTGCGTTGCAAGCGAGTTTTTTCATATTTTTCTTCTGCAATAGCAAGATCTAGCACGGTTTGCGCTTTGGCGACATCTTCTTCTGTTGCAATCTTTTTAGGCAGTAACTTTTTAAGGCGTGAGAGATCCAGCTTGGCCTGCTCTTTAGATGCAGTGGCTTTAGCAACATCAATTTTTAATAGTGCATTRTCCAGCTGRATAAGCAGGCTGCCTTTTTTTACAYGATCACCYTCATGGTASGGTAATTTTGTGAGGCGGGCGCTTTCTTCATTATATAAACGTATTTTTGTCACTGCTTCCAATGTTCCCGAAACCGTTTGTGTTAGCGAAACAGCGCTATTTTCGACGGTGATGACCTCGACATGGTGGARAGYTTGTGTTGMTCGTTTACYGTCTTTTTTACTGGTTTYGGTGCTGTCRCAGGCGGGCAGGATTAGGCACAAAAATAAGCATGTAATAGAYGTGAGTTTTTTCGATATAATCATGCCCCGAACTTTAACCTATAACRCAGTATAACTTCAAAGAAATNNGNCYWMKWMSGMCAACAANNNARCCCCAKGGTAATCGTAAGGATTTWGCCAATATTAAACGAYTACTTCCCTATATCTGGGATTTTAAAGGYCGYGTGATYCTGTCGCTGAGCTKTTTGATAYTCTCCAAAATTGCCATTGTCGGYATGCCGCTGYTATTAAAAGAAATTGTAGATRGYCTGGATAGTAAGTTRTTAYTGGAARAKGCGACRTTRGCAYTRCCATTAGTCTTSCTGCTTGCCTACGGCGCATTACGATTGACGGCAAGTTTATTTAATGAAATGCGCGATGCGATTTTTTCTCGAGTTCGCTATCATGCGATGCGAGGAATTTCTTCACGCGTACTTAAACATCTTTTTTCGCTTTCACTGTCTTATCATTTAGACCGAAAAACCGGCGGAGTAACCAGTGACCTGGAGCGYGGCACCAATAGCCTGAGTTCAATATTAAATTATCTGGTTTTTAATATTTTTCCGACGGCAGCAGAATTTACATTTGTCGCCATTATTTTATTAGGTAAATATGAACCTCAATTCGCCATCATCACTTTTGTCACCGTTGCATTTTATATCACCTTCACATTATTAGTGACTAACTGGCGTATGCATTATCGCCACGAGATGAATGCGCTGGAATCAAAAGCAAATGGTTTTGCTGTCGATGGCATGCTTAATTATGAGACAGTTAAATACTTTACCAATGAAGCGTATGAAGTGAAACAGTTCGACGAAACGCTGGAAAAATGGGAGAGCGCAGCCGTTAAAAGCCAGACTTCTATGTCTTTACTTAACTTTGGTCAGGGCGTTTTTATTGCTATTGGTGTGACCTTGATGATGATCTTTGCTGCACAGGGTGTGGTAGACGGTAGCATGACGCTGGGTGATCTGGTGTTGGTTAATGCTATGATGCTGCAGTTATTTATTCCATTAAATTTTCTGGGCATTATTTATCGTGCATTAAAATATTCGCTTGTAGACATGGATATGATGCTCAAATTGCTCGATACAAAGCAAGAAGTTAAAGACATCAATGACGCGAATGATTTAGAAGTAAGTGATGCTGCCATTCGCTTTGATAATGTTAGTTTCGATTACAATAAAAATAGAACAATATTGAGTGACGTGAGTTTCACCATTCCGCATGGTCATAAAGTGGCGGTAGTGGGGCCGTCCGGTGCCGGAAAATCGACACTGGCACGATTATTATTTCGTTTTTACGATGTCGGGTCTGGCAGTATATCAATCGATCATCAGAACATTAGTGACGTCACGCAAAATAGTCTGCGTAAGAATATCGGCATTGTTCCGCAAGATACGGTTTTGTTTAATCATAGCATCGAGCATAATATTCGATACGCCAGATTGGATGCGAGTAAGGAGGCCATTATACAGGCAGCGAAACATGCCAATATTCATGACTTCATCAGCAGCTTGCCTGAGGGCTACGATACGGTTGTCGGCGAGCGTGGCTTAAAACTTTCCGGTGGTGAAAAACAACGCGTGGCTATTGCACGCGTCATTTTAAAGAATCCACGTATTCTGGTATTTGATGAAGCCACTTCATCGTTGGATTCGCATTCCGAGCAATTAATTCTGGAATCGCTAAAAGAAGTCGCTGAGAAACACACGACCTTAGTTATCGCGCATCGTTTATCAACCATTATTGACGCCGACAACATAATCGTACTGGATAAAGGCAGGGTGGTAGAACAAGGTTCGCACCAGCAATTGCTCAGYCAAAAAGGACTGTATGCCCATTTATGGGCTTTACAGCAGGAAGAGGAATACTAATTATGCGTCATGTTTCGATTAATAAAGAGCCGGTTGAGCTATATAAAATACTGAAATTTGAAGGTATGGTACCCAGTGGCGGCGTTGCCAAGTTAGCTATCGAATCAGGTGATGTTCGGGTTAACGATGAAGTAGAGACGCGTAAACGTAAAAAAATCGTTGCTGGCGATAAAATAGAATTTAATGGTGATGTGATTCGTATTGTTGTTGGTTAAAGTGTCATCGTTATATTGCTGTAATTATCAATYCTGYTTCATGATTTGGCGTTATGTCACCACACTTTACAGTGARYRTWTTCAWCTAARYTATTGTATTAWAAGRAAATAACTTTAATTCTCGAAGTGGTGATACTGATAGGTATGCTTAATGTCAAAAAAGTTTACAGTTTCAAGCGATAGCTGCCTGAATTTTATGCGTATTCTAAAATAAATTAATAAATAAACTGATTATTACTATACTAAATAATAAGTTACATAACTTGGCGCAAGATTTGCATTGTATTCTGGTAATACTATATGAATGCATACAAACGGAGAATATCAAAAATGAATACGCAATTTAAATCAATCTGTGTAGCTTTCGTGCTGGCTGCTGCTCCACTCACCGCGCAAGCAGTGCCAATCACTTATGATATTGGCCCGGGCAATGCACCGGGTTTTTCTGGTAGCTGGCTTCATGCGGGTACTAATCAAATGGGTAACTCGGGTTATTACGCTAATGGTATTAAAGCGAGCCTTTCTGGTGTTTTAACACTGGATATGGATAACCTTGCCAGTGCTTCTGGTTCAATGTTTGCTGTGGGTGATTTTGGTCTGGGTAATGATAGTTGGACATTTAATGTTACAGGTGGCTCAGCTGGTACAGAGACATTTGTTGGCGGTGTCACTGATTTGTTATCAATTGACTATACACTTAGTGCTGCAGGTAGTGGTTACTCTACAATGGGCACCTTTTATTTTGCGACTGTAGATTTCAATAATAACCTGGCTGATGGTGGACCAAACTTAATTACTGATGATATATTGTTCTTATGGGGCAATAACTGGGTTAATACGAATGGTGCGGAAGATAGTACTGCGTTCACTAATATAATCGGTAATACAGCTCTTGGTCTTGACCTTTACGGTGAAGCGCAAAGCGTGCCTGAGCCAGGCGTATTAGCTCTGTTAGCAATGGGTTTAGTTGGTATTGGTGTTAGACGCCGTATCGCTCGTAGCTAAGCTTTTAGCAACAAGTAAATATAAAAATAAAAAGCCCATGCTTTTATAGCGTGGGCTTTTTTGTTGTCTAAATAAAACAGGCAGAATTATTTAACAAGCTTATTGGGCCAGTTATGTGTGTTTATATAATCTTTTAAATTAGCAGGTCTGTATTTAGAATCATCATCCCAGCGTTGTTTAACCGACTCGTGGATTAAAATGGCGCCTTTCTTATGGTCTATGTCTCGATAATGTTTTTTCTTAACCCTGAAAAAGCTTCTTCTCGAATTATGCAACGTTGCCATCGGGTTATGCGTAGTGCTTTTCTTTAAATGAGGCTCGATTATTAACCCGGCTTTTGCTGCTTCGTTACACATCCAGGATAAGGCAATGTCTGAGAGCTGAGTGCCGTCTTTGTCGGGTTTGTAACTGCCGCCTATATTGCTATGTGCTCCCGTAAACCAAACCTGTTTTAGATCCATGTAATCGTTTGGTTGCCAAAGTGTTGGTTTAAAGTCTTCACGATGTTCGTCAATGGCTAAGGCATGCCTCGCAATACGGACATTGCGACCAATTTTTGTATCATAAAACTCATCTTTATCATCGAATAAACCGAGAAATGAAATGGGAATGCCCATGGCACCGACGGTATCCCATACACCGATAAATTTAATCTGCCGTGATTGATGAGAGTGTTGCTTACGAAATTCGATGGATTTTTCACCTGACGGTGAATAAGCCTGACTGCTTTTTTTGTAATGTTTAAAGGCCTTTTGTATTAAGGCCGCATCAGGGCGTTTTAAGATACCACAGTTGTTAATTAATCCGGTTAATGCCCTTACTGTATAAGAGCCGCGACTGAAACCAAATAAATATATTTCATCGCCGGGTGAGTAGTTTTGAACGAGATACCGGTAATCATCCATGATGTTTTTATTGAGACCACTGCCAGTCGTGCCCGCAACAAATAAGTTATGGTAAGAACCAATACCCCAGTCATAAAAAACTTGCTGCGGTACATTATTTTTACCAAAAGGTTTTATCGCGCGCGATAAACGTAATACATTGGTTGGGAAATCTTTATTTAAATCTTCTTCAGGTTTGTTCCATGTACCATCGGCACATATTACGATTTTTTTATTCATTATATTTATAGTCCTTAATTAATTACTTATAGCTTTCATTAACCACTCACTTAAGGGCACCTCTATTAATTGCTTATGTCCTCTGCGTGACCTGAAGCGTGTAGCTGCAAGGCGTGAGCCGCAGCAGAATGGTTATTCCATTCTCAA
>NVWZ01000023.1 GCA_002746365.1 Thiotrichaceae bacterium | reverse complement strand
AATGGTTATTCCATTCTCAAGGCTTGCAACGCAGCAGATGCACGCTTCAGGCCGCGCCCTACGGGGCTTTACGACCCGTCCAGACTCTGCGTTGCACTTTTTTGACAGGCAATAAGCCTAGCTTCAAAAGCACGCCTTGATTCTGGACGGGTCGTAAAGCCAGAGGGCACAAGCAATTAATAGAGGTGCCCTTTAGTAAAGGTCTGTCATCCTGAACGCTAGTGAAGGATCTTATACACTGGCATTTAAGATCCTTCACTAGCGTTCAGGATGACAGCGATATATATAATGTCACTGGTTTTGAAAAGACTGTAACCTTTATTAGTCAATAACGATTTTAATCGTTCTGAAGCAACCTATGGACTTTCAGTCCATAGTCGTTGAGTCATTTTGACGCTGTAGTAGACATTAGTAGTAGACACTATAACCATAAACGGTTTATTTGTGTGTCAGGCAAATAAGGATAGTTTTGTAGGGAAATTCTGATGCTGATATAAAAACGATTACTGATTTTTCAGTTATTGATTCCTCTGTGAGAAATCGCGGAACAAGATTATGCTCCTACATGGATAGAAAACGTAGGAGCGGAATCTTGTTCCGCGATGCCAGAGGTTTAACCCGATGCCAGTTCAAAAAACAATAAACCGCGCTTATTGATTTTGTTTATCAAGCTTCGCCCAGGTATCACGCAGTGTGACCGTGCGGTTGAACATTAAATTATCTGCCTTGCTGTCCTTTATAAAGTAGCCAGTGCGCTCAAATTGATAATGCGTATCAATCCTGGCGTCTGCCAGCGCCGGTTCCAGTTTGCAATTTTCTAGAACCGTTAATGATTCAGGGTTTAAGTGTTCACTGAAATCTTCTGTTGATGCTGGATTGGGGTGGGTGAACAGGCGGTCATAAAGATTCACCTGTGCATCAATGGCATGTTCTGCTGATACCCAATGGATGGTGCCTTTTACTTTTCGGCCATCAGGAGACGAACCACCTTTTGTTTCTGGATCGTAGCTGCAAATTAATTCAATCACTTCACCGTTATCATCTTTTACAAAATCGGTGCAGGTGATGTAATAGGCATATCGTAACCTTACTTCGCGTCCGACTGATAAACGGAAGAATTTTTTCGGTGCATCTTCCATGAAATCGTCGCGTTCGATGTAGATGACTTTAGAAAAGTTGATGCTGCGGGTACCCATCTCTTCTTTCTGAGGGTGATTTTTTGCAGTCAGCTCTTCCACTTGTCCGTCCGGATAATTTTTGATAGTGACTTTTAGTGGCCGCAGAACGCCCATGACACGCACCGCGCGTTCATTTAAATCTTCTCGGATGCTGTTTTCCAGCACGGCTACTTCGATAAAGCTGTCTTTTTTAGTGACACCAATGCGGTTACAAAAATCGCGAATGGATTCAGGTGTATAACCGCGTCGTCGCAAACCGGAAATGGTTGGCATGCGTGGGTCATCCCAGCCATCAACGTGGTTGTCGATTACCAGCTGATTAAGCTTCCGTTTGCTGGTGATGGTGTATTTTAGCTGTAAGCGGGCAAATTCGATCTGCCGAGGGTGTGCCGGTGTTTTAACTTCATCCAGTACCCAGTCGTAAAGTGGGCGGTGGTCTTCGAATTCCAGCGTGCATAAAGAGTGAGTAATCTCTTCGATTGCATCCGATATACAATGGGTGTAATCGTACATTGGGTAAATGGGCCAATCATCACCGGTGCGTTGATGATGGGCTTTTTTGATGCGATACAAAGCCGGGTCGCGCATATTGATATTTGGTGATGCCATATCAATTTTAGCGCGTAGTAGATATTTGCCATCTTCAAATTCACCGGCACGCATGCGAGCAAACAAATCAAGGTTTTCTTCGATGCTGCGATTTCGGTCGGGGCTGGCTTTACCGGGTTCGGTCAGTGTGCCACGGTACTCACGAATCTCTTCTGCGCTCAGTGAATCAACATAGGCTTTGCCCTGTTTAATCAGCTCGATGGCGTAATCGTATAACGGCTGAAAATAATCGGATGAATATTGCAGTTTGTCCCAGTCAAATTTAAGCCATTTAACATCGTCGATAATTGCGTTGACGTATTCGATGTCTTCTTTTTCCGGATTGGTGTCATCGAAACGCAAGTTGCATTTACCCGCGAAGTCTTCCGCGATACCAAAATTTAGGCAGATCGATTTAGCGTGACCAATATGCAGGTAGCCGTTGGGCTCGGGCGGAAAGCGAGTTTGTATCGCCTGGTGTTTGGCTGAATCTAAATCATCCTGAATGATGTTACGGATAAAGTTTGTTGGCGCAATCTTTTCGTCTTCGGCTGACATGAATTTGTTTTTTATTATGTAAGAATAATCAGCGGACTATTCTAACGCTGAAAAGGTAATTTTGCTGATATATTATTCTCATTGAATAATAGAAGAGAAGCTGCGGGCAAAGCCCTTAAGCCTTCAAAACAATAATTGTAACTGTCGCATTATCAAAATACGGACTGAAAACTGATTCCGCCGCCATCACCAGGGTCTTTAATCGGATCATCAACATTCAAACTAATGTTTAGCTGTAACGTGTTGCGACCGTCGGACGATGAATACTCAAAACCCATACGGAAAGCTGCCTCTATACCATTATTTAATGTGTCTCGACTATTGTCTTGCAGGAAGTTTTGTTTTTCTTCGACATGCCCGGCATACAATCCAAAATCCCAGGCCATGTGTTCATTAAACCGATGATAGGCCGTGCCGTATACCTGTAATGTTTTCAAGGAGTAATCAAGTTCGTTGCTGGCGGTGATAAAATCTCGAATATCGTTGCTAATGTGGTCGTACTGCGTGCCGAAACGAAGTTCGTATTTTTTCCCCATGCCCTTTACCCAGTAAACATCGGCAGAAATGTATTCGGTCGCCTGTTGCTGGCTTTGTGCTGTTTGTAAATTGGACTTATCCAGGGTAAAACCGCTGATAGTGATGCCTATTACCGAGTCAGGCTCGGGCTGATAGTCGAGCAACAAAAAATAATCACTGGCTTCGCGTTTAAAAATAGCACTATTGTCTGCGTCSMKRMGSWCYRKSRSYTTGWYRMKMSYSMCKGKAWRSMGWAKYTYWTWWTSWYCGCCNMAWCYRRTWKKSMCCTTCAAGCTTCATTGCTGTGGGYTCTTTACTGTAAAAGGYGTTATCGCTTTCRTTTTTCTCGTTATAGAGCGAGTCAACATCGAGGTATTCAAAGCGGGTGTAATTCCAGGGTCGCCGCCCCCAAATCAACGCCACGCCCAAATCCATTTCTCGTTTTTCATAGGCCGCTGTGCTRATTAACGAAAAACCAAAATCGCCTGCCCATGGATAAAATTCAASGTCGATGGTCGGCAAGGCACGTTCTGTGTCCGYATAAAATGCTTCATGCTCAATTTCGAGCCGCACATTAATATAGTCGGATAGTTCATGTTGCAGCTTCAACTCATTCTGCAAAAATAAAAGGTTTGAACTCAGACTAGCGGCAGTAATACGCCATGCCGTGGTGCTATCAAACCACTGATATTCGAGTGACTTACGAAAGCGGTGCGCCTTTATATCAATAAAGTTCTCTTGATTAAGATTAATGTCATTAATCTCAAAATCATTTTCAAACGCCAGCGCTGGCGAAATGACGAATGCCAGACCAAGGAAAAACAGAAATGTGAGAARAAGTGTACGCATGGATGCAGACAGTAAAACAATGCTTGCTACTTATCAAGCGACTRCAATTTTGTATTAAATTGTTTTTTGTACTTCGCTAGACTGTTGRCTTTCTCGACCATCAGTATCAATAGTGGTTATAGCAAAATAGTAGGTGCCTGTAGCAAAGTTTTCGAAAAGGGTGCTAGTTGCCTGGTTGTTATTAATAGTGATGYTGTTGTTGTATTGCCCAGAAGTTGTACCGTAATAAATTTTATAAGCTGATATTTCAATTATTGCGAGTGGTGTGTTGTCTTCTCTCTCAGTCGGTRTGGTCCAGCTCAATGTGATRTCGGCAGATGTATTTGTTTCATTGACACCGTTAATGGTGATTAAGATAGTATGCGTTGTGTTATCAACACTGCTGATGGTAAATATATCAATTAAATTATCGCCATTGCTAAGATTTTGAATACTATTTTGATTATTATTTGCTGCGTAACTCCAGTTGCCAGATGCGTCTATAAATAGATTGCCCAAACTACCTGCAATACCCGCTGTTTTAAAAATGGCTTCACCTGAATTAGCATCAGTGATATTTAGTTTGCCACTAACTTCTAACAGGCCGTCATTATCAGGATCGAAGTCTTCGGTGACAGCGCCAGTGTCTACACCTGATATGATCGCTGGGATATTGGGCTCATCAACGCCATTGATTGTAATAAGGATGGTATGCGCGGTTCCATCAATGCTATTGATACCAATACTGTCTGTTAACGTTTGGCCAGTCGTCAGATTTTGTATTATTGTTTGATTATTATTTGCTGCGTAACTCCAGTTGCCAGATGCATCTATAAATAGATTGCCCAAACTACCTGAAATAGCTGCTGTTTTAAAAACGGCTTCACCTGAGTCAGCATCAGTGATATTTAGTTTGCCACTAACTTCTAATAGGCCGTCATTATCAGAATCGATATCTTCTGTTACTGTGCCGGTGTCTACACCTGATATGATCGCAGGGATATTGGACTCATCAACGCCATTGATTGTAATAAGGATGGTATGCGCGGTTCCATCAATACTATTGATGCCGATACTGTCGGTTAACGTTTCGCCGCTTTCCAGGCTCTGTATGACTGCTAAACTATTGTTAGCTGAATATCTCCAGAAGCCTGATTCATATAATATAAAACTGCCGAAGTTTGTGTTTTTTGACTCAGCAAAAAAGATATTTTCATCAATATCATT
Source organism: Thiotrichaceae bacterium (assembly GCA_002746365.1). Taxonomy (GTDB): domain Bacteria; phylum Pseudomonadota; class Gammaproteobacteria; order SZUA-229; family SZUA-229. The sequence goes on along the minus strand of NVWZ01000023.1, from coordinate 37,106 downwards.
GTCAGTGATACTTAATGTTCCGCTGATAACCAAAGTATTACTTGTGCTAACCGCAGTATCTTCGGTGATGGTGCCGGTGTCTACACCTGATATGATCGCTGGGATATTGGGCTCATCAACGCCATTAATGGTAATGGTAATGGTATGCACAGTTCCATCAATGCTATTGATGCCAATACTGTCGGTTAACGTTTCGCCGCTTTCCAGATTCTGAATGGCTGCTAAATTATTATTAGCTGAATATACCCAGAAGCCTGATCTATATAATATAAAACTACCGAAGTTTGTGTTTTTTGACTCAGCAAAAAAGATATTCTCATCAATATCATTGTCAGTGATACTTAATACTCCGCTTATATACAAAGTATTACCTGAGCTAGATGTTGTAGCATCTTCGGTGATGGTGCCGCTGTCTACACCACTGATAAGTGCGGGCTGGTTGGCTTCATTTACGCCTATAATAGTAATGATGATCTGGTGAGGTGTTCCATCAGCACTACTAATGGAGAACGGGTCGATCAATGATGAGCCGGTTGAGAGGTTCTGAACGACAGATAAGTTATTTTCGACTGAGTAGTGCCAGGTTCCCGTGCTGTTGATAGTCAATGAGCCGTAGTCACCTGTCGAAGTTATTGCTATAAAAGTTGATTCTTCTACGTCACTATCAACGACTGTAAGCTTGCCACCGACTTCTAAAAGGTTGTCGTTGTCGGGGTCTAAATCTTCGGTAACGCTACCGCTATCCACGCCACTTATGTCAGCAGGGCTGTTTTCATTAATGCCAGTGTCGACCTCTGTCGTAGTAATGGTGTCTTCTTGCTCAGCCGAGAAATTTTCATCGGTGCCACAGGCGGTAATTTGTACAGTTAAAAATAGTGTGAACAGTATTGTAAAAAAATGTTTTTTTCGTGATTGGGAGAAGTTCATAGACGCTGTTTAACCTACGGATGCACGTAACAAGCAGTGAGGGATAAATTCAAACTGAATGAAACTAAATACGGAATTATTATTATTTTTTGAGCATTTAGAATCGGTGGGGTATTGCGAGCGTTTAGAAGCAGTGCTCTGCCAGGCGAAGAACAGTATTTTACTGTTTTCTAATATTATGTGTAGAGTTTTGTTGAAAAAATGACAACTTTGTTGGGGTATTGACATTTGACCTGTCATATACTTGACAGATATTGATGGATGCCTTAACTGATTGTTTGAAATAAGAAAGCGGTCAATGGGCGAGATTTGGCTAAGTGGTTAATGGCTTTCTCGATTGAGACTCGCGCGTTTTTCCATGAAGATTTTTTCATGGAGATGCTGCTTGAAATAAAAACAACCTTGTTTATATYGAAACYTGTACTTCCGTTGAGTAYTGACTTTCAAGGCCRTCACTRTCWATTGTGGTTACTACAAAGTAATAGGTRTCTGTGTTGAAATTTTGGAAAGTGTAGTTCACTGCCGTGCCATCATTGACAGTAATATTATTAGAATACTGTCCCTGCGCGGTGCCGTAATAAATCTTGTAACCGACGATTTCTGATAATAATAATGAGGTGTTGTCTTCACGCTCTGATGGCGCGGTCCAGGATATTTGAATATCTGATAAGGCGATAATTTCATTTGCCCCTGCGATAGTAATCGAAACGGTATGGGGCGTGCCATCGACGCTATWAACAAYCAARTTATCGGTCAATGTATTGCCAGCGTTTAAGTTTTGAATCACATTTTGAGTATTATTGGCGGCGTAGCTCCAGTTTCCAGCGCTATTGATAGTCAGGCTGCCATAGGTACCGCTGTATGAAGTTGAGATGAATGCCGATTCGCCCGAATCGATATCTGAAATATTTAAATTGCCATTAGTCTCAAGTAAGTTATCATTATCAGGGTCAATATCTTCTGTTACATTTCCCGTATCAGTGCCGCTAATAATGGCAGGGGTGTTAGGTTCGTCCGCACCATTAATGGTAATGGTAATGGTATGGGTTGTGCCATCTAAACTGCTAATCGTCAGGCTGTCAATTAACCATGTACCGGTATCCAAATTTTGAATTGAAGCTTGATTGTTAGCAGCAGCGTAGTTCCAGTTACCTGCAACATCCATGCTTAGCCCACCATAAATTCCGTTATAAGTGGTGACAATGAACTCAGCTTCACCTTCGTCACTATCCACGATGTTTAGTTTGCCGTTGCTCTCAAGTAAGTTGTTATTATCGGGGTCAAAATCTTCAGTTACGTTTCCGTTATCATTACCACTAATAATGGCAGGGAAGTCTGAATCTGTCACCCCGATGATGGTGATTTCAACAGAGTGTTCTGTGCCGTCGATGCTGTTAACGGCGAGTGAATCTGACAGTGTGGCATTGCCAGCCAGGTTTTGAATTTCCTGTTGTTGATTGTCAGCGGCATAGTTCCAGTTGCCGCTTGTGTCGATGTCGAGTACGCCAAAGTTTCCGGAGACCGCTTTTGCAATAAATAATGATTCGCCTTCGTCGTTATCGGTAACGTTTAGTTTGCCACCCACTTCTAATAAGTTGTCGTTATCCGGATCAAAATCTTCGATGACGCTGCCTGTATCAATTCCGCTAAATTTAGCTATATTATTCACATCGGTATCTTTTTTATCGCCTGAGCCAACATCTGGCGCGATCGCAGAGAGTATATCTTCGAATTCGCATGCCGATAATTGAAATGCCATCAAAATGATTGCGAGGGTATAGGTAATGCGTGTAGAGGGGTGACGAGATGAAATCATTAATGCTCTCCAACTTGCAGCAATATGCATCAAGACCGCTGGGTTTGTCCCATCGTTGTCTTTGATTAATAAAGGTAAAGTTTTAGAGCAATTGAATCGTCTGGTGAAATGACGGGCTGCTAAGAATGCAGCCATATCAAACGATGAAAGGACTATAGCATAGTGTAAAAAATATTGAGATTATTTTGTCAGAAAAATGACATAAATTGTTGTAATAATGTCACAACTTTGTTGATGTTCTGACATATGTTTATTAAATACAATAGGATAAGTTGGTTTATTGTGATTCGATAAGTTATAGAAATTATTTAATAAGTGAGCAAAAAACAACCATTTATTTGAAATGTTTAAGAAGTTTTATCCAGTTAATACCATTGTGACTGCCCTATTATGAATGGCTTTCATTCGTTTGCTGTTGCGCTGTGATATAAAGGCAGTTCTGGCGTTATATATTGTATGAGAGCTTTTCACGAAGCATCTTTTCCGTCATGGCAGTGTTAAAAACGGTCTCAAAATGCTCACTTACTTTGCGTAAGCTGCGCTTTTTCGACAATTTTTGCCTTGCCCTGACGAAAAATCTACATCGTGCAAGGCTCTCTGTATGTTGGTTAAATAGGCTGTAATTGAGTAATCGATGATGGAAGGTTTGCAGGATAGTATTTTTAAGAGGGTGGTTGCTCGGCAAAATCGCATTAATCTGGATGTGGTCGTGCATGACTCAATCGATTCAACAAATAATTGGTGCCTGATGCAGCAAAAGGCAGGCAGGCCATTGCCCTTTGTCTGTTTTGCCGAGGAGCAAACGTCAGGTAAGGGGCGGCGAGGGAAAAATTGGCTGGTTAAGTCGCATTCTAATATAGCGATGAGTGTTATCTGGGCCTTTGATTATTCAAATCAGCCGATACCTCTACTGTCATTATCCGTTGCGATAGCTATTGCTCAAACGCTAGAGCATCTTGGTTTGCAGCAGGTGCAAATAAAGTGGCCTAATGATGTGTATGTCCAGAATAAGAAAATCGCTGGCGTATTGATCGAGACCAGGCCAATCCGAAAATCAATGACTGATACCCGTTATGCGAAAGAGGCAAATATTGCAGTGGTGATAGGCATTGGTTTGAACTACGATATGTCAGCATTTGAAACGGAAGAAGTTTTGGCGTTAACTGATTGCTGTGAGCAATTTGCCTTACAGCAAAGCGCATTAAAACCTGAGCGACAGGAAGTGGCTTCTGCATTGTTGGTAAATATTGTTTCTATCTGTCAGGATTTGAATCAGTTTATTGCAAACAATTTTGAATTATTTAGTTCTCGGTATGATTATTGTAAAGGCAAAAATGTCGAGATTATTCTGGATAATAAAGTATCATTATCGGGTGTCGCACAAGGTATCAATGAACGGGCAGAATTATTAGTGTTAGTTGAAGGTGAGTTGCGGGTATTTAATAGTGCTGAAGTGAGTGTGCGGGCCAGGAGCTTGTCCGAGAATAGAAGCCGTAGCGAGGGGAAGCCATTTTGAGTCAGATTTTTCGATTAAAGGAGGGGAATATTGGGCATATTTAACGAATTTAATCGGAAAATCTGGCCAAAAGGGCTTTTCCGCAGTAGGTTCTCTATTCTCGGACAAGCTCCTAGATGTGGAGCGGTTTCGTCGTGATACTGACAGTGGATATCGGAAACAGTCGAATAAAGTGGGCTTCGTGGGATAATGAAAAAATTGTTGCACGGGGTGTTGTGTCTTATGCATCAGGAGAATTACTAGAAGCTTTTGATAAGCTGTTTTCTACGCTAAAGAAAACATCGTCAGAAAAACCATTACGTGTCTATGCCGTTTGTGTCGCGGGTGAAAAAATGTCGCAAGCATTAAGCGATTGGGTTATGCAGCAGTGGCAACTAAAAGTCGATTATCTAAAAACGCAAAAGCAATTTAAGACGATTATAAATGTTTATGAAAATCCTGAGCAGCATGGCGCAGACAGGTGGGCCGCTGTGGTGGCGGGCCATCTGGATAGTCCCGGTTTTTCGGTTTGTGTCATCAGTGCGGGKACCGCTATTACAGTGGATTTGGTTAACAAAAATGGTCAGCATCTCGGTGGTTATATTTTGCCTTCATTTAATACCATGCATGCGGCCTTGCTTGCTGATACTGTAAAYGTAAAATCAACCTGCAGTATGTCGTTTCATAGTCATAGTGTTCCAGACAATACCAGTGATGCTGTCAATCAGGGTTTGCATAAACTGTTGCAGGCAGGGTTGCGAGATTTATGCCAGTTTGCAAAAACCAAAATGGATGATCCTATGCGTATTATTCTAACGGGTGGGTTTGCAAATATAATACTGGATTACCCTGATATGCCTGTAATGTTGCATAAGCCGGATTTGGTCATGCAAGGTTTGTATCACATTATGCAACATAACCAAGAGTAAATGGATCACTAAAATGCGTTGGTTGTTTTTATTTGTATTGTTTTTGAATCTTGCTTATGTCGGATGGCAGGTAAGTCGATCTCCAGCCGATTCGTATGCTGACATTGAGTCACTGCAAAATGTGGAGCGAATTGTATTGTTGAGTGAGATACAGTCGCAGGCTGTAAACGAAAAAACGGTGAAGCAAAAAGTTGAACCCGTTAAGCCAGTGCAGCTTGCAACCAGTGTGGCTGAGGAAAAACAGCAGAAACGTTTAGATTCAGCATCTAAGCAAAAATTATCAAACCCGGTAGGCATTAATACAGGTAAAAATATAAGTAAAAAAGTAGCTGAAGTGAAAGAGGTGCCTGCAATTAACCAGGATTTAATGCTAGCCGAAAATACCACTGGTCGCTGCTTCACAATGGGGCCTTTTCGTGCGCTGGATAGATTGAGTGGATTGGCTCAAGAAATTAAACCTTATGTCACTGCAACCCATTTTCGCAGTCGAGAGGAGAATAAATCGACAGTTTATTGGGTTTATATTAAACCGGAAAAAAGTCGTAATAAAGCGATAGAGGTTGGTAAGCGCCTTAAAGCTAAAAAAATAAAAGATTTTTATGTGATTAGAGAGGGCGAAAAAGTGAATGGTTTGTCTTTGGGGTATTTTAGAAATAAAAAGGGCGCTTATGGCTTGACGAAAAAAATAAAAAATATGGGCTTCAACGTGCAGGTTGAGCCTGTTTATAAAAAAATCACGCTATATTGGTTGGATTATCAGCTACAGGCGAATAAAAAAACACCCGATTCTGTTGTTGAGAAATACATGAAATCAGCGCAAAAAGAAAAAATTACACATTTGGCTCGTGATTGTGGGGGTTAAAGTCGGTGCTATGTGAATTTTTTGGTGGCGATCACCTAAGGTTTGAGTGGGCCTTGCAAAGGGTGTTTCATTGCTGGATTTAGATTGAAATAAATTGTTCTGACGTGAGATTTCGCGTCAAACGAATTATTTTTAAAAAAAAACCACTATTTAGTCTTAATTATATTGCTTTCAGCGACCTGATTCCCTACAATTGCGCCCCGTGCCGGTGTAGCTCAGTTGGTAGAGCGCCTCACTTGTAATGAGGATGTCGTGGGTTCAACTCCTGTCACCGGCTCCATACATATGCCCACAGCCTTAAAAGATGTAAAAAAGGCTGTGGGCGTTTTTATTCTGCGATTGGTTTTATTGTGTTTTTCGCTTTTTTCTGATGGTCAATCTGTCCGTTAGTTGAGTGCGCAGAGTCGCTAATAATTGCGTGTTTTAGGCTGGCTTTGCAGCGCTAAAAAATATTCACCGTATCAGTGTGTTACGGTTGACAGTTATGTCATATTCAAGCAAAATGTGCGGCTTGATTTTTGGAGGGGTTCCCGAGTGGTCAAAGGGGGCAGATTGTAAATCTGCTGGTTCTACCTTCGGAGGTTCAAATCCTCCCCCCTCCACCATAAAAATAGAATTGTGGAGCTATTAAGAGTCAGTTGAATCTTGTAGCGAGTAGGTTCTCCCGAATTGGGGGGAGATTTGAGCCGATAAGAGGTTCAACAAAATTGTCTGGAACAATTTTGAACGCCGCGTTTTTTGTGGCGGCCCGAAGGGTGGGGGACAGGATGTCTGTAGTAATCCTCACCCTCCATCAAAAGTTTGGAGTATTCCTCATTTATGTTTTATGAGGTCGCTCGCAAATAGGTATCTGCGGGTGTAGTTCAATGGTAGAACTTCAGCCTTCCAAGCTGAATACGTGGGTTCGATTCCCATCACCCGCTCCAGATTTGGTGGGCTAGATTGATAGGTCATCTCTGATTGGTCAGGCGATGTTAAAAGGGTTTTGGCTCATATAGCTCAGTCGGTAGAGTACTTCCTTGGTAAGGAAGAGGTCACCGGTTCAAATCCGGTTATGAGCTCCAGTTTTGCTGCGCCTGGTCGCAGTAGTTGTAAGAAATTAGTTGCAAGAAATTGTTTTATAACGTTATTTAAATAGATAGAAATTAATACCTCCGGGGGAGACGAAAGACATGTCTAAGGAAAAGTTTGAAAGAACCAAGCCACACGTAAACGTAGGCACAATTGGYCACGTAGACCACGGTAAAACCACATTAACAGCGGCGCTGACGAAAGTAATGGCGGAAGCACAAGGTGGTGAAGTYAAAGCCTTYGATCAGATTGATAACGCRCCGGAAGAACGYGCACGYGGTATTACCATWGCGACGTCACACGTAGAATACGAAAGTGMAAACCGTCACTAYGCGCAYGTTGACTGTCCTGGRCACGCGGATTATGTGAAGAACATGATTACCGGWGCRGCRCAAATGGACGGCGCTATCTTAGTCTGYTCAGCRGCAGAYGGCCCRATGCCWCAAACCCGTGAGCATATYCTGTTATCACGCCAGGTKGGYGTGCCTTACGTTCTGGTTTACATGAACAAGGCAGACATGGTTGATGAYGAAGAATTRYTAGAATTAGTTGAAATGGAAATTCGTGAGYTRTTAGATGCCTACGAATTCCCGGGTGACGACACCCCCATCATTATTGGTTCAGCRCTAAAAGCRCTGGAAGGYGATACCAGCGAKATCGGYGTSCCTTCARTCCTGAAAYTGGTRCAGGCGATGGATGATTACATCCCSATGCCRRARCGTGCCATCGATCAGCCGTTTCTGATGCCRGTWGAGGATGTGTTCTCYATCTCAGGTCGGGGWACSGTTGTAACCGGWCGKATCGAACGRGGYGTRGTTAACGTCGGCGAAGAAATTGAAATTGTCGGTATACGCGATACACAAACCACCACCTGTACGGGTGTTGAAATGTTCCGTAAATTACTGGACAGAGGCGAAGCAGGCGATAACGTGGGTTTATTACTGCGTGGTCTGAAGCGTGAAGACGTAGAACGGGGCCAGGTATGTTGTAAGCCGGGTTCAGTTAAGCCGCACAGCAAGTTTGAGTGTGAGATTTACGTACTGAGTAAAGATGAAGGCGGTCGTCACACACCATTCTTCAACAACTACCGTCCTCAGTTCTACTTCCGAACAACAGACGTAACCGGTGCCTGTGATTTACCCGAAGGCACAGAAATGGTGATGCCAGGTGATAACGTTAAGATGGTTGTTACCCTGATTAACCCGATTGCGATGGAAGAAGGATTGCGTTTTGCGATTCGTGAAGGTGGTCGTACCGTGGGTGCGGGCGTTGTATCTAAAATTATTGAGTAATAACAATTGAATAATAACAAACGGCTCAGCAGTAATCTGAGTCGTTATAGTTAATTTAAAGTAAAGAGAAAATTTATGGCTAATCAACACATAAGAATTCGTTTAAAAGCTTTCGACCATCACTTGATTGATAAATCAGCCAGTGAGATAGTTGAAACGGCTAAGCGTACTGGTGCTCACGTTAAGGGGCCTATTCCACTGCCAACGAAAATAGAACGCGTTACCATTCTTRTTTCGCCRCACGTGAATAAAAATGCYCGCGATCAGTACGAAATTCGYACGCATANGCGCATGATGGATATCATTGATCCAACAGAYAAAACGGTTGATGCTTTGATGAAGTTAGACCTGTCTGCTGGTGTAGACGTACAAATCAAGCTTAACTAAGTCTAGTTTTAGAAGAAATTAAGTTAATTAAGGGAAAGGCTGAATTAAATCAGTTTTCCCCTATGACTTAGAAAAAAAGCTGTTATAATAGCCGGCTTTGCTGCCTGGCTAATAGAAGYGTCAYKGGTGTTTCTATTAAAAGTTGCGGCGCAAAGTTTCTTACTATCGCAAGTCCTTGAAGCAAATAAGGAAACTGCGAAAACAGAGATTGAGTAAGGGTTCGATTGGATAGCGAGTAAAAGCTACCGAGCTGAACGATGACTCAATATAAAAAAACAAATTATTTTAGCCATGAATATTCGTGGTTAAGCAACGGGTTTTACTTAAATTTCCGTAGTGGGGGTTGAGTTGGCCAGTTTATTTATATAGCTAGTAATATACATAATTAGCAGGATTTGACATGACGATTGGTGTAGTTGGAAGAAAAGCGGGTATGACACGCGTCTTTACTGAGGACGGACATTCTGTCCCCGTTAGTGTTATTGAGATTGCGTCTAACCGTATTTCCCAGATTAAAACTGATGAAACAGATGGTTACCACGCGATACAGGTGACAACGGGTTCAAGAAAAGCGTCACGTGTTACCAAGCCGATGGCAGGTCATTTCGCTAAAGCCGGTGTTGAAGCAGGTCGTGGAGTATGGGAATTTCGTGTAGAGACAGATGCAGAGACTGAGCAGGTTGCTGAGTTCGCTGTGGGTGGGGAGATTTCCATCGAGATGTTTGAAGTGGGCCAAAAAGTCGATGTMACAGGCACCACKATYGGTAAAGGTTTTCARGGTGGTATTAARCGTCATCACTTCACCATGCAGGACGCGACACACGGTAACTCGATTTCTCACCGTTCAAACGGTTCGATTGGTATGTGTCAAACACCAGGCCGCGTTATTAAAGGTAAAAAGATGTCAGGTCACATGGGTAACGTGCAACGCACCATCCAGTCACTTGAATTAGTACGTGTTGATACTGAGCGTGGCCTATTGCTTGTTAAAGGTTCCGTTCCTGGTTCTAAAGGCGGCAATGTCATCGTTAAGCCAGCTGTTAAAGTATAGTAAGTAAAAAAATAGAAATATAAGAGATTAATATCGTGGATCTTCAATTACATAATAGTAAAGAGACAATCGCAGTATCAGATGAAGTSTTTGGTCTTGARTACAAAGAAAGCCTGATACATCAGTTGGTAACAGCTTATAGAGCGGCAGGTCGTGCAGGTACSGTTGCRCAGAAAAATCGCTCTGATGTRCGTGGYGGTGGMGCTAAACCATGGAATCAAAAAGGTTCTGGTCGTGCTCGTGCGGGTACTAGTCGTGGACCATTATGGCGCAGTGGTGGTGCAACGTTTGCTGCTCGTCCRCGTGACTACACGCAAAAATTAAATAAAAAAATGTATAGAACGGGTATYCGCTCTATTCTTTCWGAATTAAATCGTCAACARCGTTTATTGATTGTTGAAGATATCACTGTTGATGCRCCTAARACTAAGCAAATGACTGCGAAGCTGGCTGATTTGGGTGTCAGTAAAACATTGATTATCACTGAAACAGGTGATGAAAAATTATATCTGTCTGCTCGCAATCTTTATCATGTTGAAATATGTGATGTTGCAGGTATGAATCCCGTTAATTTGCTTCGTTATGATCACGTTGTGGTAACRGTAGGTGCGATTCGCGCWATTGAAGAYAATCTTGGCCAGAGCGATGAGTCTGGTAAAGGCGAGGTGRCTTAATCATGAATCARGAACGTATGCATCAAATTYTAGTWTCTCCGCATGTCTCTGAAAAAGGYAGYTTGCTRGCAGAYGARCAAAATCAACAYGTATTTAAAGTGYTGTCTACAGCAACGAAAACAGAAGTTAAGCAAGCGGTTGAAGGCATGTTTAAAGTTAAGGTAGAAAAAGTTCGTATATTAAATRTWAAGGGTAAGACCAAACGTTTTGGTGGTCGCTTAGGTAAGCGTTCTGATACACGAAAAGCTTATGTCACCTTGATGGCAGATAACGATATAGATTTCGCTGGCGCGAACTAAGGTAGAGATTAGTCATGGCAATAGTAAAAACTAAACCAACCTCACCTGGRCGCCGATTTGTCGTTAAGGTAGTAAATAAAGATTTGCATAAAGGTGCRCCWGTRCGTGCGTTAACAGAAAGCAAGAGCAAGTCTGGTGGTCGTAATAATGCAGGTCGAATCAGTGTTCGCCATATTGGTGGTGGTCACAAGCAGCGTTACCGTCTTATCGATTTTAAGCGTAACAAAGACAGTATCACTGCCCGTGTGGAACGTATCGAGTATGATCCAAACCGCACCGCTAACATCGCCTTATTAGTTTATAAAGATGGTGTTAAGTCATACATTATTGCACCTAAAGATGTGAAAGCAGGCGACACCCTGCAATCTGGTCCTGATGCGCCAATTCGTGCCGGTAATACATTGCCTATCGCAAACATTCCAGTGGGTACACAAATTCATTGTATTGAAATGAAACCTGGAAAAGGTGCGCAGATTGCACGTAGCGCCGGTACTGCCGCTCAGTTACTAGCTCGTGAAGGAGTCTATGCGACTTTACGTTTACGCTCTGGTGAGATGCGAAAAATTCATACTGATTGTCGCGCGACTATCGGTGAAGTGGGTAACTCAGAACATTCACTTCGTTCACTGGGTAAAGCGGGTGCAACTCGCTGGCGTGGTGTTCGTCCAACCGTTCGTGGTGTTGTAATGAACCCGGTTGATCATCCGCATGGTGGTGGTGAAGGTCGTACTTCTGGTGGTCGCCATCCGGTATCGCCATGGGGTACGCCAACTAAAGGTTACAGAACCCGTRGTAATAAACGTACCGACAATATGATTCTTCGTCGCAGAARYAAATAGTACTGATAAGTMGTTCAGCATAAGTAATRCTGCATAAATAAATAATTGAGGATAGTTAAGTGCCACGTTCATTAAAAAAAGGTCCATTTATCGACCATCATTTGCTCACTAAGGTGAACAAAGCRGCTGAAACTAATGATCGCAAACCAATTAAAACCTGGTCACGTCGTTCTACCGTATTTCCTGAAATGGTGGGTTTAACGATTGCAGTCCATAACGGCAGRCARCACATTCCGGTTTTGGTTAATGAAAATATGGTTGGACATAAGTTGGGTGARTTTGCATTGACCCGTACTTATAGAGGCCATGTTGCAAACAAAAAAGTTAAATAAAGGTAATCATCGTGGAAGTTATTGCAAAACATAGATACGCGCGCATCTCRCCACAGAAGTGTCGTCTTATTGCTGATCAGATTCGTGGTTTACCGGTTGATAAAGCATTAGATGCATTGAATTTTGGTGTAACCAAATCTTCTGATTTGATGAAAAAAGTACTGGAGTCAGCCATTGCAAATGCTGAACATAATGAAGGTGCAGATATCGATGAGTTGACTGTTGCAAAAGTATTTGTTGACGAAGGTCCAACAATGAAACGCATACAGCCACGCGCGAAAGGTCGTGCAAATAGAATTTTAAAACGTACAAGCCATATTACGGTTTGTGTGTCTGATCGTTAATTCAGAGAGATAAGAGAATGGGTCAAAAAGTACATCCAGTAGGTATGCGCCTAGGTATTTCAGCAGATTGGAATGCGAAATGGTATGCATCAAAAAAAGATTTTCCAAATCTTTTAAATGCAGACATACAGGTACGTGAATATTTGCGTAAGAAATTAGCGAATGCAAACGTAAGTCGTATACAGATTGAGCGCCCAACCGGCTCAGCTAATATCACCATACACACAGCTCGCCCTGGTGTTGTTATTGGTAAGAAAGGCGCAGATATAGAAGTGTTGCGTAAAGAAGTATCAAAAATAATTGGCCTGCATGTCAACAGTGTGAAAGTAAACATTGAAGAAATTCGTAAGCCAGAGCTTGACGCTAAATTAGTTGCAGAAAGCATCGCTCAACAGTTAGAACGTCGTGTAATGTTTAGACGGGCAATGAAACGTTCGATTCAAAACACTATGCGTATGGGCGCACAAGGTATCAAAATTAAAATCGGTGGTCGTTTAAATGGCGCTGAAATTGCTCGAAGTGAAATGTATTCTGAAGGTCGTGTTCCATTGCACACACTGCGTGCAGATATCGACTACGGTACACACGAAGCATTAACTACCTACGGTATTCTGGGTATTAAAGTTTGGATTTATAAAGGTGAAGTTTTTGATCTTTATAAAGAACAAGAAACAAAAGACGCAACTAAAGCGGGCGCTGGCGCAAGTAAATAAGCCATCGTCATAATTAGAGGAAAATAAAGTGTTACAACCTAAGCGTACTAAATTTCGCAAAATGTTCAAAGGCAAGAACCGTGGTCTTGCGCAAAATGGCAATAAAGTCAGTTTTGGTGAATATGGTTTAAAGGCGACTGAACGTGGTCGTGTATCTGCTCGTCAGATCGAAGCAGCACGTCGTGCTATGACACGTAAAGTGAAGCGTAACGGTAAAATCTGGATTCGTATCTTTCCTGATGTTCCAATTTCAAGCAAACCACTTGAAGTTCGTATGGGCAAAGGAAAGGGTAATGTAGATTACTGGTGTTCAAAAGTTCAGCCAGGTACCGTTTTATATGAAATGGAAGGTGTGTCTGAAGAATTGGCACGTGAAGCTTTTCGTTTAGCGGCAAACAAGCTTCCTATTAAAACAACTTTTGTAATCCGTGCGGTGATGTAATGGCTTCTGCTCAAGAATATAGAAATATGTCTGTAAAAGACTTAAATGTTGAACTGGTTAATTTACGTCGTGAACAATTTAACTTACGTATGCAAATGGGTTCAGGTAATGCACCTAAGATTCATCGTTTTAGCATCGTTCGTCATGACATCGCACGTATCAAAACAGTACTGACTCAGATGAGTCGTACTGCTGAAAAAGGTAATTCATAATGTCTGAAGCAATCGAAACAAACAAGCCAACATTGCAAGGTGTTGTTACCAGCAATGCAGGTGACAAATCAGCAACAGTGACAATCGAGCGTCGAATTAAGCATCCTATATATGGAAAGTTTATTAAACGTTCAACAAAAATTCGTGTACACGATGAAGCAAACGAATGTAATGAAGGCGATACGATATTGATTGAAGCTTGTCGTCCCATGTCCAAGACAAAGTCCTGGAAACTTGTAAAAGTTGTTGAGAAAGCTGCAGCGATATAACAGTTAGTGATAACGCTCAGAAATAATATTCAAAAGCGCGTAGGAATAAAAACATGATTCAAATGCAAACAATTTTAAATTCTGCCGACAACAGTGGCGCACGTAGCATGATGTGCATCAAAGTTCTTGGTGGATCTCATCGTCGTTATGCACGAGTTGGTGATGTGATTAAAGTCAGCATCAAAGATGCTATTCCTCGCGGTAAAGTAAAAAAAGGTGAGGTTTATAACGCTGTAGTGGTACGTACCAGAAAAGGTATTCGTCGCTCTGATGGTTCATCAATCCGCTTTGATACTAATGCTGCCGTTATATTGAATGCAAACTTACAGCCAGTAGGTACACGTATCTTTGGCCCGGTTACTCGTGAATTACGTAATGAAAAATTCATGAAAATTGTTTCACTTGCACCAGAAGTACTGTAACCATATTAGAAGCACAGGTTTAGAAGATAATGAAACGTATTAAAAAAGGTGATCAAATCATCGTGATTTCAGGCAAGGACAAAGGTCGTCAAGGCACAGTGTTGACTGTGGATGATGACAGTATTCTTGTTGAAACGATAAACATGGCTAAGAAACATACCAAAGCCAACCCTATGGCAGGCGTTGAAGGCGGTATTGTTGAAAAAGAAATGCCGATGAATATTTCTAATGTGATGCTGTTTAATCCTATGACCAATAAAGGCGATCGTGTTGGTTTTAAAACTCTGGAAGACGGTCGTAAAGTACGTTACTTCAAGTCTAACGGCGAAGTCGTAGACGTTTAAGGTAGAGAATAATGTCAAGATTACAAGAATATTACCGCGATACAGTCATTAAAAACTTAATGGCTACAGGTGCATACAAGAATGTTATGGATGTGCCTCGTATTACAAAAATCACAATCAATATGGGTTTAGGCGATGCGATTGGTGATAAAAAAATATTAGAACATGCACTGGCTGATATGCAAAAAATCGCGGGTCAAAAACCAGTAACGACACTAGCGCGTAAGTCTGTTGCTTCTTTTAAAGTTCGTGACGGTTACCCTATTGGTTGTAAAGTGACTTTGCGTAGCGAAAGAATGTATGAATTTCTTGATCGTTTGGTCAGTATCTCTGTACCTCGTATTCGTGATTTTCGTGGTTTAAGTCCTAAGTCATTTGATGGTCGTGGTAACTACAACATGGGTGTTAAAGAACAAATCATTTTCCCGGAGATCGAGTACGATAAAATCGACAAGATCCGCGGTATGGATATATGTATTACAACAACAGCGCGCGATAACGAAAGTGGTCTTGCATTGCTAAAAGAATTTAATTTCCCTTTTAAAGGCGAAAATAAGCAGGGTAGTAAATAATATGGCAAAGAAATCTATGATTGCTCGCGAGCACAAACGTACTCGCCTGGTGAAACAATACGTTGAAAAGCGTGCGACGTTTAAAGCTGTTCTTGTCGATCAAAACGCAAGTTTTGATGAGAAGATGGAAGCTCAGCGACAGCTGCAAACATTGCCTAGAGATTCTAGTCGTTCACGTGGTCGTAATCGTTGCCGTATAACCGGTCGTCCACATGGTGTATTYCGTAAGTTCGGCTTATGTAGAAACAAATTACGTGAAGCTGCAATGCGCGGCGACATTCCTGGTCTAGTTAAGGCTAGTTGGTAGAGGTATTTCATTATGATGACAGATCCTATAGCAGATATGCTAACTCGCGTACGTAACGCGCAATCAGCAGCTAARGTTGATGTAACTATGCCTTCRTCTAAAKTRMRMRTKGCRATTGCRRMMGTKYTWMWRGAWGAAGGTTWTRTMACAGRYTTYKCWRKTKMTGRKKMYGTWAAGCCWRYWTTARMMGTKRCWTTAAARTACTWCGAAGGYMRWMMAGTWATCGAKRRVMTTRARCGMRTWAGTCGYCCTGGBYTWCGYATYTATAARAAMAAASATGARWTGCCAAAARTMWTRRRTGGTTTAGGTRTKGCYATCRTSTCTACCTCWRMRGGTGTGATGACTGACCGTGAAGCACGTTCTTCAGGYCGCGGYGGCGAGATTCTTTGTACTGTTTCCTAGGAAGCAGAAAAACTTATTACATAACAGAGTAAAACAATGTCACGTATTGCAAAAAAACCTGTAGAAATTGTAGCTGGCGCTGAAGTTAGTGTTAGTGGTCAAACAGTATCTGTAAAAGGTAAACAAGGTAATCTTTCAATCGATTTGCACAAAGCAGTTAGTGTAAAACATGAAGATGGCGTACTTACATTTGCACCTAATGATGATTCGAAAGGTAGCATGGCAATGACTGGAACCATGCGTTCATTAGTTAATAACATGGTGGTCGGTGTTACTGATGGTTTTACTCGTCAGTTACAACTTGTCGGTGTAGGTTATAGAGCGCAGATGCAAGGTAATGTACTTGATTTGTCATTAGGTTTCTCACATCCAGTTAAGTATACGATTCCTGAAGGCATAACCATTGAAACGCCTAGCCAGACAGAAATTAATGTTAAAGGCGCGGACAAGCAAAAAGTAGGTCAGGTTTGTGCAGAAATTAGAGCGTACCGTCCGCCAGAACCTTATAAAGGCAAAGGTGTGAGATATTCTGACGAACGTGTGATACGTAAAGAAGCCAAAAAGAAATAGTTAAGAAGAAATAATTAAGCAACAGTAATATGAACTATTACGAGATGCTAAGTAAATATAGAGTAATAACATGATATCTAAAAAAGCAAACAGAATGCGTCGTGCTAAAAGAACACGAGCAAAAATTAGTGAGCTAGGTGCGCATCGTTTAACGATTCACCGGACACCGCGCCATATCTATGCGCAAGTGATTACTCCTGATGGCGGTACGGTCGTTGCATCTGCATCTACTGTACAAAAAGATATAGCGAGTGATGCAAAATACACAGGTAATACTGATGCTGCATCACTTGTAGGTAAAGCAATTGCTGAAAAATCAAAATCTGCAGGCATTACGTCTGTCGCATTTGATCGTTCAGGTTTCCGCTACCATGGTCGCGTTAAAGCATTAGCTGAAGCAGCGCGTGAAGGTGGATTAGAGTTTTAATCATCGTTGATCTAAGTAGATTATAGTAACGATAAATAAACAAAGGGTTTAAGCATGGCACAAGCAGATCATTCAGCAAATAAACAAGATGACTTCATCGAAAAGTTAGTTGCTGTTAACCGTGTAGCAAAAGTAGTTAAAGGCGGTCGTCAATTTGGTTTTACTGCACTTACAGTTGTGGGTGACGGTAAGGGAACGATTGGTTTCGGTTACGGTAAAGCGAAAGAAGTCCCTCTTGCTATTCAAAAAGCAATGGATAAAGCACGCAAAAATATGAAGCCTGTTCCACTTAAAGGCGATACCTTGCAGCATGCTATAACCGGTATTCATGGAGCGGCTAACGTATATATGCAACCTGCTTCTGATGGTACAGGCATTATTGCTGGTGGTGCGATGCGTGCGGTTTTCGAAGCCGTCGGTGTGAAGAACGTATTAGCTAAGATTAACGGAACACGTAATCCAGTTAATGTAGTTCGTGCAACAATTAATGGTCTTTCTTCTATGTCATCTCCTGAATATGTTGCTGCTAAACGCGGTAAGAAAATCGAAGAGATCATAGGTTAACTAAACTATTACTACAGCAAGAAGTATAGATAGGTAAATACAGACATGGCTAACAAAGAATTAAAAGTTACGCTTACTAAAAGCACGATTGGACGCTTAAAAGCACATAAAGCTTGCGCACGTGGTTTAGGTTTATTGCGTACTAATCACACGGTTACAGTTAAGGACACACCTGAAAATCGTGGCATGATTAATAAAATTTATTACATGGTTAATGTTGAGGAGTTGAAATAATGTCTAACGGCGCAATGCATTTAAATACGCTTCAACCGGCCGCAGGTAGTAAAAAGAATTGCAAACGTGTTGGTCGCGGTATTGGATCGGGCACGGGTAAAACTTGTGGCCGTGGTCACAAAGGTCAAAAATCTCGTTCAGGTGGTTTTACAAAAGTAGGTTTCGAAGGTGGTCAGATGCCTTTGCAGCGTCGCTTACCTAAAGTAGGTTTTGCCTCACGTTCCGCAAAATTAAGTGCTGAAATTCGTTTGGGTGAGTTAGTTAATATTGACGCAGACGTTATTGATATAGCCGCATTAATTAAGGCAAACATCGTACCGGCTATCACACAGAAAGCAAAAGTGATTGATTCTGGCGAGATTAAAAAAGCAGTGCAATTAAAAGGTATTAAAGTGACACCCGGTGCGCGTAAAGCGATTGAAGCGGCGGGTGGAAAAATCGAAGACGTCGCATAAGTACTAGCGACGACCTGGGTTTAGTGTAAACGGTATAACGGCAGCGAATTGAATGGCAAATAAGGGTAAATTTTCGGAACTAAAGCAACGCATCTTGTTTGTCATTGGTGCTTTGATTGTTTTTCGTATCGGGACATTTATTCCAGTACCGGGAATAGACCCGACTGTACTGTCAATATTATTTGAACAGCAAAAAGGCAGTATTCTGGGCGTGTTTAACATGTTCTCAGGTGGTGCACTAAGTCGTATGTCGCTTTTTGCGCTAGGTATTATGCCGTATATTTCTGCCTCGATTATCATGCAGTTATTGGCTGCGACCGTACCTACACTGGAACAGTTGAAAAAAGAAGGTGAGCCGGGTCGTCGTAAAATTGCGATGTATACACGTTACTTTACACTCGTGTTAGCAACCTTCCAGTCTATCGGTATATCGGTAGCGTTGCAGGGGCAAAACGTGAGTGGTGCGCAACTTGTGATGAATCCAGGCATGAGCTTTGTTTTCACCGCAGCCGTTACATTAGTAACAGGTACTATGTTTTTGATGTGGTTAGGCGAGCAGGTTACAGAGCGTGGTATCGGTAATGGTATCTCGATCATCATTTTTGCTGGAATCGTTGCTGGGTTACCTTCAGCGGTCGGCGGCACATTGGAATTGGTAAGAACAGGTGAACTGCATACCCTAGCCGCCATAGTTTTATTTATATTAGCGGTTGCGGTAACCGCATTTGTTGTCTTCATAGAAAGAGGGCAGCGACGAATAACGGTAAATTACGCGAAGAAGCAGCAGGGACGTCGCTTGTATCAGGCGCAGAGCAGTCATTTACCATTGAAGCTTAATATGGCAGGTGTTATTCCACCTATCTTTGCTTCCAGTATTATCCTGTTCCCTGCTACCATGGCGAGCTGGACCGGCCAGACTGAAGGTATGGAATGGCTGTCGGATATCGCAGCGAAGATATCACCGGGACAACCGATTTATATAATATTATTTGCCATCGCTATTATATTTTTCTGCTTCTTCTACACCGCATTGCAATTTAATGCACGTGATACAGCAGATAACTTGAAAAAAGGTGGTGCGTTTGTACCGGGTATACGCCCTGGTGAGCAGACTGCAAAGTACATTGACAAGGTAATGACACGATTAACATTTGTCGGAGCGTTATACATAACCGCAGTGTGTCTATTGCCAGAGTTTTTGATTTTATACTGGAATGTTCCGTTTTACTTTGGCGGCACATCATTGCTGATTATTGTAATAGTCGTAATGGATGTAATGGCGCAGCTACAATCGCATATGATGTCGCACCAGTATGAAGGTATTATGAAAAAAGCCAATCTTGATGGCTCTAAACGATAGCTAGTATTGATATAGCTAGAAACAATAATTTAGATTAGTTGAATAAAGCAGGATTAATAAAATGAAAGTACGTGCATCTGTAAAAAAAATGTGTCGCAACTGTAAAATCGTTAAGCGCAGCGGTGTCGTACGTGTCATTTGTACTGATCCTCGCCATAAGCAACGTCAGGGCTAATCACACTTATTAGTGTGTTCCTTGAATATACCCTATTGAATTAGGTTAAACTTTTTAGTAAAATTACGCGCTTTGTCGCGAATAGACGGAAACCATAATGGCTCGTATTGCAGGTATAAATATTCCACCCAATAAGCACACTGTTATTGGCTTAAGACACATCTACGGTGTTGGTCAAACACGTGCACAAAAAATTTGTGCATCTACAGGTATTGCTGAAGATGCAAAAATCAGTTCTCTTACCGAAGAAGAGCTGGAATCGCTGCGTACTGAAGTTGGTAAATACTCAGTAGAGGGTGATTTACGTCGTGAAGTATCAATGAGTATTAAACGTTTGATGGATCTGGGTTGTTACCGTGGTATCCGTCATCGTCGTGGCTTGCCGCTACGGGGTCAACGCACAAAAACAAATGCGCGTACACGTAAAGGTCCACGTAGACCCATAACTAGATAGACGTGACTAAGTAGTCACTAGAGATATTAGTGACACGATAAAGCACAATATAATCGATAATCCTATTAAATAAGTATTAATAAAAGAGTATTAATATGGCGAAGCCAGAAACAAAGAAAAAAATAAAACGCACTGTCGTTGATGGTGTTGCACACGTATATGCAACCTTTAACAACACGATCATCACAATCACAGACCGTCAGGGTAATACACTGTCCTGGGCGACTTCAGGTGGCTCAGGATTCCGTGGTTCTCGTAAGAGTACACCTTTCGCAGCACAGATTGCTGCTGAGCGTGCCGGTACACGTGCAAAAGATTTTGGCATGAAAAGTCTGGAAGTATTGGTTCGTGGCCCGGGTCCTGGACGTGATTCAGCCATTCGCTCTTTAAACAATGCTGGTTTCAAAATTACTAATATCCAAGATGTAACACCTATTCCTCATAACGGCTGTCGTCCTCCAAAACGACGTCGCGTTTAAGGTAGAACTGAGAAAATCCTATGGCTAAATATACTGGACCAAAATGTAAACTCAGTCGTCGTGAAGGCGTTGATTTAGAACTTAAATCTTCATTACGTCCGCTAGACAGTAAATGTAAACTTGATCAGGTGCCTGGTCAACACGGCGCACGTCGCACTCGTTTATCTGACTACGCGCTTCAATTACGTGAAAAACAAAAAGTACGTCGTATTTATGGCGTGTTAGAAAAGCAATTCCGCAACTACTACAAAGAAGCGGCTCGTATAAAAGGCTCGACAGGTGAGAACTTGCTGCAACTTTTAGAGCGTCGTCTTGATAACGTTGTGTACCGTTCTGGTTTTGGTTCGACGCGTGCCGAAGCAAGACAAATGGTTAATCATAAATCTATTTTAGTAAATAACATTGTTGTAAATATTCCTTCTTATCAGGTAAAAGCCAACGATGTTATTAGTATTCGTGAAAAAGCGAAAAAACAGACACGTATTGCCGATTCTATGAATATGGCTAAAGCAAATGGTATTGTTGAGTGGATTGCACTTGATGATTCCAAGCTGGAAGCTGTGTATAAAAATGTTCCTGAGCGTGCTGATTTATCAGCAGAAATCAACGAACAGCTAATCGTCGAACTTTATTCCAAGTAGCGGAGCATAAACACATGTCAGCGAYAGATGAACTTCTTACACCGCGTACAATTAATGTACAGTCATATAACGATACCCATGCAAAGGTTGCATTAGAGCCGCTTGAGCGTGGTTTTGGTCATACACTAGGTAATGCATTACGTAGAATTTTATTATCTTCAATTGAAGGTAGTGCCATTATAGAAGCGCAAATCGAAGGTGTAGTACATGAATACAGCACAATTGAAGGCGTACAGGAAGATGTTTTAGAAATCTTGCTAAACCTTAAAGGTGTSGCATTRAWKMTKMAYRSMAATGATGAGCAGACTATTACTATCAGCAAATCAGGCGCGGGTGTAGTTACTGCAGGTGATATCGAAACAGGCCATGATGTTGAAGTTATGAATCCTGATCATGTTATTGCAAACATAAATAGTGACGGTAAATTAAACATTACTATGAAGGTTGTTAAAGGCCGGGGTTACCAGCCTTCTAATGCGCGTAACATTGATGCTGAGACAGCAACCATTGGCACGCTGCAATTAGACGCATCTTTTAGTCCAATTCGTCGTGTTTCATACAATGTTGAAAATGCACGTGTAGCACAGAGTACCAATCTGGATAAATTAATCATTGATCTACAGACTAATGGTACGGTTGATCCTGAAGAAGCGATTCGTACCGCTGCAACGATATTGCAAGCTCAGCTTTCATCATTCGTTAACCTGCAGAGCATGGAAGATGAAGTAGCTGAAGACGAAGAAGCAGATATCGATCCAATTTTATTACGGCCTGTTGACGAGTTAGAGTTAACAGTACGTTCTGCAAATTGTTTAAAAGCAGAAAATATTTATTACATCGGTGACTTGATTCAGCGTACAGAAGTTGAATTATTAAGAACACCAAATCTGGGTAAAAAGTCTTTAACTGAAATCAAAGACGTTCTTGCATCGCACGGGCTGTCACTGGGTATTCAGTTAGAAAATTGGCCACCCGCTTCAATTCGCGAAAAAGAAGAAGCTGCAGCAGTTTAATTTAAACGTTGCCAGTTATTTGGCAACGTCAAAGAGATTATCGAATATTTTAAGGGTTATAAATCATGCGTCACAGTAAAGCAGGCCGCAAACTAAATCGAAACAGTAGTCATCGTAAAGCCATGTTTAGCAATATGGCTAACTCTCTGTTCGATCACGAAATCATCAAAACAACTTTGCCGAAAGCAAAAGAATTACGTCGTGTTGCTGAGCCACTAATCACRYTAGCTAAGAGYGATTCGGTTGCTAACCGYCGYTCAGCTTTTTCTAAGTTACGTGATAAAGAAATGGTGGGTAAATTATTCAGTGAGCTTGCGCCACGATATAAAGATCGTCCTGGTGGTTATACCCGTATCCTTAAGTGTGGTTTCCGTTCGGGTGATGCTGCGCCTATGGCTTATATTGAGCTTGTTGATCGTCCGGAAGATGCCGTTGCGGTTGAAGAAGATTAGATAGTAAGTTACTACTGTCATAAAAAAACCAGCTTTAAGTTGGTTTTTTTTCGTCTGTGTTCTGTGTTTTTAAATTTTTTTCTTACTTAGGCAATGAGTTCTAATTAAGCAAACGAAGAGGGAAGTCAGTCAAAAGAAAAAACCAGAAACAAAATTTAAAAAAGCAGCAGATTAACTAATCTGTCATCCCCGAATGTTTTTATCGGGGATCTAGCTCAGGTAGCCATCCCGAAATCCGAATAACAAAATATCGCTCTTCATCATCGACATACTCATCCAGTTCACCGCTGTCTTCAACTTCGTCACCATCAACGTTAAATTCTTTGATGTCTAATTGAATATTAAGTTTATCGCTCAGTAGTGCGACTTGTTTGTAACCGTCAGTACTTTTAATGTCATCTAAGGTTAATAAGCTGCGTTCAGATATTTCCATACGTTTGTCGGTTTTTTCAGCCAGCTCGTATTCGATATAGCCTCTGCTTGTATATTCGGTTTTACCCGGATGCAGGTAAAACCCTTTTTTTTCATTATCAATATCACTTTCTATCTGCTGACTAAGCTGAGCGATGTGATGATCTAACCACTTGATTAACTCTTTTCTTTCCTGTTCATCATTGGCTGAGCAGCCTATGGCGCAGACAATGCTCAGTAAACTACCTATCAGTTTTTTGATAAAAGACATAGCCTAACTTGCTTTACGATGTTTCGGGTTTAAAATGCGCTTGATATATTTGCCGGTGAAAGAGCCTGTAATTTTTGCCACTTCTTCAGGTGTGCCGGTAGCAATAATCTCGCCGCCTTTGTAGCCACCTTCAGGTCCGAGATCGATAATCCAGTCTGCAACTTTAATGATGTCGAGATTGTGTTCGATGACGATGATGGTATTTCCGTGGTCGCGGAGGCGCAGTAATACATCGAGTAACTGCTGAACGTCATAAAAATGTAAACCAGTAGTGGGCTCGTCTAAAATATAGGCGGTTTGCCCAGTATCCCGTTTTGATAATTCTTTTGATAGTTTGATGCGCTGAGCTTCACCCCCTGAGAGAGTGGTGGCACGTTGTCCTAACGTTATATACCCCAGCCCAACATCCATCAAAGTTTGTAGCTTTCGCTTGAGTACAGGAATGGCTTCGAAAAAGATAAATGCATCTTCTATCGTCATTTTTAGTATTTGATGAATGTTTTTACCTTTGTATTTGATTTCCAGCGTTTCACGATTGTAACGTTGCGATTTACAGACATCACATTCAACGTAAACATCAGGCAGAAAATGCATTTCAACTTTAATTACACCGTCTCCCTGACAGGCTTCACAACGACCGCCTTTAACATTAAAACTGAAGCGACCCGGTTTGTAACCACGAGAGCGAGATTCTTGTGTGGCTGAAAATAGTTCACGTATTGGTGTGAATAGACCGGTATAGGTAGCAGGATTAGAGCGTGGTGTTCGACCAATAGGGGACTGGTCAATATCAACGACTTTATCAAAGTGTTCGATGCCATCAAATGAGAGGTGCGGTGATGCGGTTAGTGAATTGTTATTGTTGATCGCTTTGGCAAGAATGGGGTACAGGGTATCGTTAATCAGCGTTGATTTTCCAGAACCCGACACGCCGGTAATACAGGTAAATAAACCGACAGGGATTTCTACATCGACATGGTTTAAATTGTTACCACTGGCACCTTTAATGCTGAATATTTTACCCGTAGCTTGAGTGCGCTGTTTGGGTATTTCGATTTTCTTGATGCCAGAAAGATACTGCCCGGTCAGGGAGTTTTTATTATTCATGACTTCTTGAGGTGTGCCTTGTGCAATAATCTCACCACCGTGAACCCCAGCTCCAGGACCAATATCGATGACGTAATCAGCACACATAATGGCGTCTTCATCGTGTTCGACCACGATGACAGTATTGCCAATGTCACGAAGATGGTTAAGTGTCGTGATTAGACGGTCATTATCTCGTTGGTGCAAACCGATAGAAGGTTCATCAAGGATATACATTACACCTACCAGGCCCGCACCAATCTGGCTGGCTAGTCTTATGCGTTGAGCTTCGCCACCAGATAATGTATCGGAGCTTCTGTCCAGAGTCAGGTATTCAAGGCCGACATTCACCAGAAAATTTAAACGTGAAGATATTTCGCGATTAATTTTTTCAGCGATTTTTCCACGATGACCTTTTAGTTTCAGTGAATCAAAAAAATCAAATGACTGTTCGATTGGCATCGCCGTGAGTTCTGCCAGTGTTTTTTGCTGAATGAATACATGCCGTGCCCCTTCATTTAAACGCGTGCCTTTGCATTCCGGGCAGGGTTGAACAGACATATATTTGGCCAGTTCTTCACGTACTAAATTGGATTCAGTTTCACGGTAGCGCCGCTCCATGGTATGCAGTACGCCTTCAAAAACATGGGTGCGTTGTTTGCCGCGTCGACCAGCATGACCGGGGTAATTGAAAATGATTTTTTCTTTACCACTGCCATACATTAATATTTTTTGAATTTTTTTCGGCAGTTCTTGAAAAGGGATGTCGACGACAAAATCGTAGTGACTGGCGAGTGATTGAATAATACTGAAGTAATAAGCATTTCGACGATCCCAGCCACGTATCGCACCGCCAGCCAGGCTCAGGTATTCACTGATAACCCGAGCTGGATCGAAAAAATTATTGTGACCGAGGCCTTCGCATTCCGGGCATGCACCTGCGGGATTATTAAAAGAAAATAAACGTGGTTCTAGTTCCTGTAAATTATAGCCACAGTGAGCACAGGCGAATTTAGCCGAAAAAACCAGATCAGTTTCATCGTCATTATCCATCCAGGCAATGGTGGCGATATCATTTGCCTGCAATAGTGCTGTTTCAAACGATTCGGCGAGGCGGGTTTTGATGTCGTCTCTCACTTTGAAACGATCAACCACGACTTCGATGGTGTGTTTCTTTTTGGCATCGAGTTCGGGCACATGGTCCAGCTCGTAAACCATACCGTCGATGCGTACACGGATAAATCCCTGCTGTTTGAAATCACTAAAAAGATTTAGGTGTTCGCCTTTACGGTCACGAATGACGGGTGCCAGTAACATTAGTTTACTGCCTTCCGGTAGCGCCAGTACCTGATCCACCATCTGGCTGATGGTTTGTGCCTGTAATTCGGTATCGTGCTCGGGGCAGCGTGGGGTGCCAGCACGAGCAAAGAGTAATCGCAGATAATCGTAAATTTCGGTAATGGTGCCGACCGTCGAGCGTGGATTATGTGAGGTCGTCTTCTGCTCGATGGAAATAGCGGGCGACAGACCTTCGATAGTGTCTACGTCCGGCTTTTCCATCATCGACAGAAACTGGCGGGCATAAGTAGACAGCGATTGTACATAACGACGTTGACCTTCAGCAAAAATGGTATCAAATGCCAGCGATGACTTGCCTGAGCCAGATAGCCCGGTGATAACAATTAATTTGTCGCGCGGTATATCGAGGTCAATATTTTTAAGATTGTGGGTGCGAGCCCCACGGATTTGGATGGTATCCATAAAAGATTCAGTGTGAATTAAGCAATCTGCTAGAATGCCAACTTTTATCATTTTCGGCAATAGCCAGTAACGTCTATTCACCTGTTTATTTTTGATGTCATCTTCCAACCTGTCTAATAGTCTCGCTTCACAGGAGAGGCGTGCCGCCGTTTCATTGGCGATGATCTATGCATTTCGTATGCTGGGTCTGTTTATGATACTGCCGGTATTTGCCTTGTATGCGGACGAGTTACCCGGTGCAACGCCTYTMYTGATGGGGCTTGCSCTGGGGATTTACGGCCTGACTCAGGCAGCATTGCAGATTCCCTTTGGTATGTGGTCAGATCGAATAGGTCGTAAGCCAGTGATTTTTATCGGTTTGYTAATCTTTGCTGCCGGTTCGTTGATWGCCGGCAGTGCGACCAGCATCGAAGGTATCATCGTYGGGCGAGCTATCCAGGGRGCMGGGGCGATTGCCGCCGCRCTTATGGCGCTGGCGGCYGATTTRTCGCGTGAAGAACATCGARCCAAGATGATGGCASTTATCGGCATTAGYATMGGTGCCTCGTTTGCTATYTCCATGGTTTTAGGSCCWGTGGTGAATGATGCTATTGGCATTAGTGGTATCTTCTACAGCACGGCTGTACTCGCTCTGGTYGGTATTGCYATTTTGTTCTTTTTTGTGCCTGAGCCAAAAAATAGCCACTTYCACAGAGATGCYGARGTAGAGCSKGAATCSGTTCTTAGCGTATTAAAAAATACCCAGCTGTTACGTCTGGACGTCGGTATYCTTATTTTRCATTTTGTCCTGATGTGTCTGTTTTTGGTGCTGCCTCTTGAGCTGGTGAATACTCTGGGTATCGTATTGGATGACCATTGGCAGGTCTATCTCCCGGTTTTCGTTGTGTCACTGATTATCATGGTTCCGTTTATCATTATTGCTGAACGTAAACAGGCAATGAAAGCCGTGTTCAATGGGGCGATYGTTGCTTTAATCATCGCCACCTTACTCTTCCTGCAGAGTGGGTCACTGTGGATGACCCTATTGGCACTAACACTCTTTTTTACGGGCTTTAATCTTCTGGAAGCATCGCTACCATCGCTCATTACTAAAGTCGCGCCGGCAACACAAAAGGGTACGGCTATGGGGGTCTATTCCAGCAGCCAGTTTCTGGGTGCATTTGCAGGCGGTGTGATTGGTGGTTACGCACATCAAACCTGGGGTTTCCAGGGTGTGCATCTCACCGTGTTGGCGGCATTAGTGCTCTGGTTATTGATTGCTCTGACTATGAAAAAACCAGGTTATTTAAGTACTTATCTTTTGAAAGTTCAAAATGTTAGTATTGAGCAACTGTTAGCGGTTGAAGGCGTAGTCGAAGTCACCCTCATCGATGATGAAATAGAATCCGGACAAGTCGCTTATTTAAAAGTTAAAAAACGTATCCTTGACGAAGAAAAGTTGCTATCGTTAGCGGGCTCAAATTAAGCACTTTCTGGACGCAGACAAATGCATAAAATGGCGGCGTAATTAAAGCAAAACTAAACATAATACGATGATCAATATAAATAAGGTGAGAAACTAATGGCACAACGTGGCGTAAATAAAGTAATCCTACTCGGCAACCTGGGCAAAGACCCTGAAGTTAAATATATGCCGAATGGTAATGCAGTTGCAAATATCACACTGGCAACATCAGAATCGTGGAACGATAAGAGCAGCGGTGAGAAAAAAGAGAAAACTGAATGGCATCGTGTCGTGTTCTTCGGTAAGCTGGCAGAAATTGTCGGACAGTACCTGAAAAAAGGCTCAAAAGTCTATATCGAAGGTAAGCTACAAACTAGAAAATGGCAGGGTCAGGATGGGCAGGATCGTTACACAACTGAAGTTGTTGTAGATATTGGCGGTACCATGCAAATGTTAGATAGCCGTGGTGGAGAGGGTGGATTTGCGCCAGCACAGTCCGCACAACAATCTGCGCCAGCGCAGCCCGCTTCGGCAAAACAGGCGGCACAACCTGCACCAGCGATGGTTGATGATGGCTTCGATGATGACATTCCATTTTAAACAACACTTAAAACAATATTTAAAACGAGCTATGTAAACTGAAAATAAAAAAGACGCTTAATGTTAAGCGTCTTTTTTGTGTGAAACTAAATTCACGGAATAAGTAATGGAAAAAGGAGCAAGATGAATACCAGAAGAAAAGTCTGGCGGCTGATATACGACAATGTGAGAAACCAGGCTTGAAAGGTTGAAATATAAAGAAAAAATGGGTCGCAAATGTCTGAGTGTGGACATGTTATTATACACGCTGGGCTGGTGCGAAATTTAAGCAGTATGTCTAACATGCTGTTATGCGTGGAAAAGTGAAGTATAAATTTAATTTTAAATAAGAGTAGGAAAAATACAATGAGTAAAGGTACAGTAAAGTGGTTTGATGCAGGTAAAGGTTTTGGTTTTATCACTCCAGAAGATGGAGGAAAAGATCTTTTTGTACATCATTCTGAAATTAAGAGTGGCGATGACTACACAACACTGAATGAAGGGCAAGTAGTAGAATTTGATGTGGGTCAAGGTCAGAAGGGACCCTGTGCCAACAATGTTGTTCCAGTTTAATCGAACTGAACTCAACGCTTACAAGTAGCAGTACGTAATAAGTTGCTGCACGTAATAGGTTGTTCGAGAGTGACGGCGCAATGATAAGCGCCGTCACTCGACTCGAACATTAGGCTCATCAAACAAACAGTAATATTTACTTCTATGCTCCTAATTATTATTTTGGGTGCAGAAGCAACAGGCCAAAAATAACATAGCAAAAGGTACTCAGCTGCCATGCAATGAGCACGCACACGCAAATCAATCAACTTCGTCAGTAAAAGGCGCTGGTTTGAACGGCAAAAACGTGTAGCCACCTGTTTTTCGGATACCCGCCTGATGCGCATATCTCCACAGTGAACATAATCTGGCTTCTCCCAGTCGATTGCATGGCAATCTGCGTGTAAACTTCTATAATTTTACTATCTTTTTTTGTGCGAGAATAATCGTGCAGCATTCAATTATTTATATAAGGATTAATTATGTGTGGAATTGTCGGCGCGGTTGCCGAACGTAATGTAACACCCATTTTACTGGAAGGACTTCGACGCCTTGAATACCGTGGCTATGATTCTGCGGGTATCGCTGTACTGGATAAAAATAACTGTATTAGCCGGGTACGTCGTGTTGGTAAGGTTAAAGAATTATCTGATGCATTGGATAACAACGATATTCGGGGTGTTATGGGTGTGGCGCATACTCGATGGGCGACACACGGTGAACCCAGTGAGCAAAATGCGCACCCACATGTGTGTAATAAATCTGTGGTTATCGTACATAATGGCATTATTGAAAATCACAGTAAGTTACGCGAACAACAAAGCCGTGCTGGATTTGATTTTACTTCGGAAACCGATACCGAAGTAGCGGTTCACCAGATAGAGCATTACTTGAAACAAAATGGAGATTTACTCAAATCAGTGCGTTCTGCCGTTGCCGATTTTGAAGGCGCGTATGCATTGGGCGTGATGTCTAATAGTGAAACCAATCGTCTAATTGCCACACGCCGTGGCAGCCCGTTAGTAATTGGTGTCGGCTTTGGCGAATATTTTATCGCTTCTGATGCGGCGGCATTGCTTCCGGTTACACGCCAGTTTATCTATCTTGAAGAAGGTGATATCGCTGATATCCGAGCCCATAAACTTGTTATCTATAATGAAGCAGGCGAAATAGTTGAACGTGAGATTAAAGAATCATCTTTAAGTGCAGATGCAACAGCCAAAGGTGAATACCGTCATTTCATGTTGAAAGAGATACATGAGCAGCCTTCGGCACTGGTCGATATTCTCGAAGGTCGGTTTGTTGATGGAAAATTGTTAGATACCGCTTTTGGTGTAGGCGCAGATAAGGTATTTGACAAGGTTAAAGCGATTCAGATTATTGCCTGTGGAACCAGTTATCATGCTGGTCTGGTCGCACGTTACTGGATTGAAGCGATAGCAGGTTTGCCCTGTCGGGTAGAAGTGGCGAGTGAATATCGCTACCGAAAAACGGTATTAATGGACGATACCTTAGTCGTTACCATTTCACAGTCCGGTGAAACAGCCGATACACTGGCCGCATTACGCGCCATTAAAGAAGTCACTGATTTAACCTTATCTATCTGTAACGTCCCGGAAAGCTCGTTGGTACGTGAAAGTGCGCTTAAATTGATGACACGTGCGGGGCCTGAAATTGGTGTTGCCTCGACCAAAGCCTTTACTACTCAGCTTATTGCTTTGTTGATGCTGGTTGTAGCACTGGGTAAACGCCATGGTTTATCTGATGGCGAAGCGACCGTGTTATTTCAACAAGCACAATCATTACCGGTTTTAATCGAAAGCATCTTGCAGAAAAAAGATGCAATAGATGAATGGGCTGAAGCATTTACCGATTTAGGCAATGCCATTTTTATTGGTCGTGGTGCGTTATTTCCCATTGCGCTGGAAGGTGCCCTAAAACTAAAAGAAATTTCATACATCCATGCTGATGCTTATCCAGCCGGTGAGTTAAAACACGGGCCGATTGCATTGATTGATCAGGATTTACCCACCATTGCGATCGCTTCAATGGATGGTTATGAAGGCAAAATAAAATCCAATATCATGGAAATTCTTGCTCGTGGCGGTGAAGTCTATTTGTTTGCAGATGAACGTATGGATGTGGCKGATYTRGGAGAYAAWTGTCAYATAATGAAAATTCCGGCGGTCGAAGCCGAGCTGGCGCCGGTGCTGTTTGCGGTACCATTGCAGTTGTTTTCGTATTTTGTTGCGGTGCGTAAAGGYACCGATGTGGATCAGCCGCGAAATCTGGCAAAATCGGTTACGGTTGAGTAATGCTCCAAATGTCAGTGCGAATTTATTCATGCTGGAAGATGGTTCGGTAACCCATTGTTATTTATGCCTTTTAATTTCACGATGCGCCTGTGTTTTAGTGCTGTTATTTAATATAGATATTGCTTCATCCGACACGTATAATTGAGACTAAACAATTTCACACAACCAGGTACGAATGCCAGCCAAACCGCCGACTACGCCCACGCGTAAATTATTCATCAAAACATACGGATGTCAGATGAATGAATATGACTCTTCTCGAATATCTGATGTTCTCGCTGACTCACACAATCTCGAACTGACCTCCGATCCAGAAGAAGCCGATGTGCTTTTGCTGAATACCTGCTCGATTCGAGAAAAAGCGCAGGAAAAAGTATTTTCTCAACTGGGTCGTTGGAAAAACTGGAAAAAAGCTAAGCCGGATTTAGTGATTGGTGTCGGTGGTTGTGTCGCCAGCCAGGAAGGGGCTGAAATACAAAAACGCGCGCCTTATGTTGATGTGGTTTTTGGTCCACAGACAATACACCGTTTGCCTGAAATGATTTCCGCAAGCAGTGAGACRCATAAAAAAATTGTTGATATCAGTTTTCCTGAAATAGAAAAATTTGATTGTATGCCTGAGCCTAAGGCGAATGGCCCCATGGCGTTTGTTTCGATTATGGAAGGCTGTAGTAAGTACTGTAGCTTTTGTGTTGTGCCATACACTCGAGGCGAAGAAGTGAGTCGTCCATTTGATGATGTGCTTGCCGAAGTGGCAGGATTAGCACAGCAAGGCGTCCGTGAGGTAAATCTACTTGGGCAAAATGTTAATGCCTATCGTGGCGCCATGGATAGCAGTGATGGTAAAGATGAAACCGTTGCTGATTTAGCATTACTGATTCATTATGTTGCAGCAATCGATGGCATTGAACGAATTCGCTTTWCGACATCACACCCGATGGAGTTCAATGATGRATTAGTTGAAGTGTATGCGCAGGTGCCAGAGTTGGTCAGTTTTTTACATCTTCCCGTGCAGAGTGGTTCAGACAAAATTCTGACTGCGATGAAACGCGGTCATACGGCCAAAGACTACAAAGAAATTATTCGTCGTCTGAAAATTGTACGTCCAGATATTTCTATTTCTTCTGATTTTATTATTGGTTTCCCCGGTGAAACGGATGAAGATTTTGCTGATACGATGAAACTGATTGAAGAAGTGGGTTTTGATCATTCATATAGTTTTATCTATAGCGCACGCCCAGGTACACCGGCCGCTTCACTATTGGATAATACAACCGATCTAATTAAAAAACATCGCCTGACTATTTTGCAAAATATAATAACTTCCAATGCTTCCGTTATAAGTAAACAAATGGTTGGTAGCATTCAGTCCGTGTTGGTTGAGAATGTTTCAAGAAAAAGTGAATTACAAATTTCAGGCAGAACAGAAAATAATCGTGTGATTAATTTTGCAGGCGACAAAAATTTGATTGGTCGATTTGTTGATGTCACAGTGACTGAAGCACGCACCAATTCACTTCAGGGTGAACTGATTGGCTTGTCAAAAGTCGAACGGTTAGGTGAAAAGAAAATGTATTTTAATAGCAATTTAAGTGATGAAAATAGGGAGAATAATCGTGCTGCGATATAACCATCTTCCTGTACTTTTCAGGGATCTTAAGCTTTAATGCCGAATACTGACAAGCAAGCAGCTGCAAATGCAGTAACGATTCAATTTGAACTGTTGCCGATTGATAATGAGCGACTGGTCAATGTGTGTGGTCCGGTTAATCAGCATTTAACTCAGATAGAAAATTTTTATCATGTCAAAATTAATTGTCGCAGCAATCAATTTGAAATAACGGGCGATGGTCGCTATTTGAAAACGGTAAAAAACACCTTGCAAATACTTTACAATGTAGCCGGGCATGAAACATTGTCTTCTGAGGTGGTGCAGTTGTATTTGAATGATAATGTGAATAAGGATTCGACTAAATTAATGTCAACAGAATTTGAAGATAACCATGCCGTTCAAAACCGACGTGGAAAAATCAGTGGTCGCGGAAAAAGTCAGCAACAATATCTTGATCAGATTAAAACCAGTGATTTAACCATAGGTGTCGGCCCTGCGGGTACCGGTAAAACCTATCTTGCTGTAGCCAGTGCGGTTGATGCGCTTGAGAATGATCTGGTTGATCGCTTGATACTTGTTCGTCCTGCTGTTGAAGCGGGCGAACGACTCGGTTTTCTACCTGGTGATCTAGCGCAAAAGATCGATCCATACTTAAGGCCAATGTACGACGCATTATTCGAAATGTTAGGCCAGCAAAAAGTCGCAAAATATATTGAGCGCAATRTAATCGARATTGCRCCACTTGCATACATGCGTGGTCGCACATTGAAYGATTCATTTATTATTCTTGATGAAGCRCAAAAYACCACAATCGATCAGATGAAAATGTTTTTRACACGTATTGGYTTTGGTTCWAAAACGGTCATYACTGGYGATATTACTCARGTCGAYTTRCCACGTGAAAAAACATCCGGTCTGCGTCATGCCTTAAAAATAYTATCAGGTATTGAGGGTATTRRTATCACGCAKTTYCAAAATGGWGATATWGTYAGACATCCGCTGGTTAAAAARATTGTTACTGCTTATGAAGACGATGATAACAGATAGTTATCAWGAGAACTTTTCACGAAAAATCTACAACGTGAAAARCTCTCATCATATAATTTAAATGTACTATGAATGTAACGATTGAAATAAACATATCYGAAAAYTTATCATCATCAGCAGACTCAAACRGTCTTGAGTCTGCTGATGATGTTCCTCCGGGTGTGCCTGAAAAARCRTTGCTTCAGTCGTGGGCTTCTGCKGCCTATCTAGACWCCATTCCTGCTATTGCAAGTATTCAGATAACCACATCTGAYGAAATGCAACAACTTAATAAGCAATACCGCGATAAAGATAAACCAACTAATGTGTTGTCTTTTCCTATGCARTTACCGGAAGAAGTTGATATGTGCCTGTTAGGSGATATTGCATTGTGTGCGTCTGTYATTAAYRGTGAAGCCAGKCAGCAAGCAAAAAAAAATGACGCRCATTGGGCTCACATGRTAGTGCATGGYATGTTGCATCTTCAAGGTTACGATCATATCGAAGATCAGTCTGCTGTGGAWATGGAACAGCTTGAAATTAAAATATTAAATAAATTGGGTATCGCCAATCCTTATCAACAAAATAATAAATAAATCAMATGAACAAAAAAAACGCTAAAGTGAACATGTTTTCCGCATGGTTCAATAAATTCTTTAAGGAAAAAGACGAACGCACCGCGCTCTTGCAAAATATTCGAGAAGCACAACGTAAAGGTGTTATTAATCTAGATGCGCTAATGATGATAGAAGGCGTGTTCCAGGTTTCTGAAATGCGTGTACGCGATATTATGGTGCCGCGTTCTCACCTTGTTGTTGTGCAGGAGGATTTGGGTGTCGAGGATATGTTGGCAATTGTGGCCAATTCGGGACATTCTCGTTTTCCCGTTGTCGATGAAAGCCTTGATGAGGTGGTTGGTATTTTGTTGGCAAAAGATCTCACTCACTATAGCGACACTGAGAGCCGTCGTTCATTTGAATTAAAAGATATCTTACGCCCGGCGGTTTTTGTTCCTGAAAGTAAACGATTGAACGTGTTATTAAAAGATTTTCGTGAAAGTAGAAATCACATGGCAATGGTTATTGATGAATACAGTGGTGTTGCCGGTCTGGTCACCATTGAAGATGTATTGGAACAAATTGTGGGTGAGATTGATGATGAACATGATGCAGCTGATGTCACCAATATACGTCGTAGTGGATTTCAGCGCTATACAGTCCGCGGTTTAACCCCTCTTGATGAATTTAATCAGTATTTCGACTCATCTCTTAAACACGAAAAATTTGAAACCATWGCAGGTCTGGTTACRTTTGAGTTAGGTCATCTTCCTGAACGGGGAGAAGAAGYCACGATTGGAAATTTCCATTTTAAAATCATTAGTGCTAATTCACGTCGYATTAATAATATGCAGGTTAGTTTAGTATCGGAAAATGAAAATGTAAYAACTGATGAAGTGCCGACATCTGTAAATGAAAAATAATTTAASTTGGGCATTRCCWRGTTTTATTTTTGGTGGTTTAACGACRCTGGCATTTGCACCTTTTGATTTAAGTTGGTTGGTRTTTGTTACCCTTGCGGTTGCATTTTATCTTTGGGATAGYTTACCCGCTAAACAAGCCGCATTTAGCGCCTGGTTATTCAGTTTGGGTCTRCAGTGYTCAGGTGTAAGCTGGATATACCATAGCCTGYATACCCATGGTGATGCCCCYGTYATATTYTCTGTGYTACTTATATTTTTACTATGTAGTTATTTAAGCATCTATATTGGCTTAGCAGCTTATATTGTTAATCGCTTTTTACCCGATAAACCTGTTTTACGTTTGATGATATTTTATCCAGCGAGCTGGGTGGTATTTGAGTGGTTGCAAGGTTATGTAATGACCGGGTTTGCCTGGATGCAGTTAGGATATACTCAGATTGATCTTCCTCTATCAGGTTTTGCTCCCGTTATAGGTAACCACGGTGTGGGTGGGTTGGTTGCAGTATGCGCTGGTGCGTTAGTTTTATTGATTAAAAATTTCAGTCATTTGAATTTAAAAAGTAGTGCAGGGATAATGGTTCCGGTTATCTTATTATTTGTCGTTGGCGGTTTATTAAAAACAATTGACTGGACGGAACAAGACGGCGAACCGATTAATGTCAGCATGATACAGGGAAATATACCGCAAAAAGATAAGTGGAAACGGCACCTAAAGCAACCAACAATGGATATGTACCGCGAAATGACTTTGGCGCAAAAGCACGATGTGGATTTATTCATCTGGCCAGAAACAGCCATTCCAGATTATTGGCATCGTGTGGTGCCGTATGTCAATCAGTTGAGTAAAGATATGAAACAACGCGATGCTGATTTATTACTCGGTATTTTCGTAAAGAACGAAAACAGCCAAATATTGAATAGTGTGCTTAGCGTAAATGGTGGTGTTTATCATAAGCGTCATCTGGTTCCATTGGGTGAATATATTCCACTGCGCTTTTTAATCAAGTTTTTTAATCAATTTGTAAAAATACCGATGTCGGATATCGCTTCTGGTGGCGATGATCAAAAGCTACTGGTTGCAGCAGGTGTTCCATTGGGTCTGTCGATCTGTTTTGAAGAAGCTTTTTCACGTGATGTCATTAAAGATTTACCGGAAGCGAAAATACTGGTCAACGTTAGTAATGATGCCTGGTTTGAAGATTCGCATGAGCCACATCAACATCATGCCATTGCCCGAATGCGAGCATTAGAGACAGGGCGTTATATGATTCGTTCGACTAATACAGGAATTACGTCTTTCATTGGCCCGCATGGTGAGGTGATTAAGCAGCTGCCACAGTTTGAACGGGGTGTTTTAAATTATGCCGTGCAGCCGATGAAAGGGGCCACGCCTTTTGTATTGTGGGGTGATGGGTTGATTGTTGGTCTGTGTGTTTTGTTGTTGCTTGGGTTTGGGGTTCGACTTAGGGCAGCTGTTTGATTTTGCAGGCGTGAGGCATAGGGCTATGTCGAATAATTTATTCACGTGAGCAGGTCTAATATTTTGCCCTGACTTTCTTGTTGCTCCACTCTATTGTAGGAGCGGATTGTAATCCGCGATTCTTTTGTTTGCTTACTATTGTTTAGGTTTTAAGTTCCCAGCTACTGGGATGGGTGTCTCGTACATTTTATTTCTTTTATTTACTTTAGCTTAGCGGTACTCGCACCGCGGGCGAGTTACTTTTTGGCTGCAGCCCCAAAAAGT
>NVWZ01000053.1 GCA_002746365.1 Thiotrichaceae bacterium | reverse complement strand
CGCTTTAAGCAGTGTGACCGAGGTTTTTGCGAGTATTTTTTTGCGTACTTCAGCCTGGGCCCGCAGGTATTGAAAGCCCTTATCGGCCTCAGTACGAGCCTGGTGGAGCGCGCGGATGGTCGATAAGTCATCGCGGATAAGGCCGTAAGATTTATAGTTAGCGGCTTTAATGCGAGCCCATGGTAGCGCGTTATCTAATGCGCTTTCACCCAGTTCGGAGCTGCTTTCGGCGGTGGGGAATTTAATGTCAGGGATGACGCCGCGATTCTGAGTGCTATCACCATTGATGCGGAAGAACTGGGCCATGGTGAATTTAAGTTGTCCTAGCGTGGCGCTATTACGCGGTGCGTGCCGGTTTAAGTCGAGTACCTGTTGCACGGTGCCTTTGCCATAGGTGGTTTCACCGCCCTCGCTGGTGTCGATACACGTCCGCGTGTACTGGCCCGGGCAAGTTGTCCGGCGCGATGCCGGGTCTACGCCTCCTGCATTGCGCCGAAGCGCTGGGCCAGATATTCGATCCCGGCATCAGGCGGACCAGGCGAAGCAGGCGGACCAGTGTCCTGGGCACCATTGTTCATGAGATAGGACTCTGATGTGCAACTTAGCAATCTACCGCCAGCAGTGTTCCAAAACTAAGCTGTCGTCATCGACCCGCCATCGTCCCGGCGGCGGGCCCTCTCCCCTTACGGTGGCGTGCCACCACCTTATGAAGAAGGAGCTTCACCATGACCCAACCCGCCAACTTCAACGGCGCCCGTCCCGTGATCGATCCGGCTGATACGGCCATGCTGCTGATCGACCACCAGAGTGGCCTGTTCCAGACCGTCGGCGACATGCCGATGCCCGAGCTGCGCCAACGTGCCGCCGCGCTGGCGAAAATGGCCACGCTGAGCAAGCTGCCCGTGATTACCACGGCTTCGGTGCCGCAAGGCCCCAACGGCCCGCTGATCCCCGAGATCCACGAGAACGCGCCGCACGCGAAGTACGTTGCGCGCAAGGGCGAGATCAATGCGTGGGACAACCCCGAGTTCGTCGCCGCCGTGAAGGCCACCGGCAAGAAGACGCTGATCATCGCCGGCACCATCACCAGCGTGTGCATGGCGTTCCCGTCCATCAGCGCGGTTGCCGACGGCTACAAGGTCTTTGCCGTGGTCGATGCCTCGGGCACGTACTCGAAGATGGCGCAGGAAATCACGCTGGCCCGCGTCGTGCAGGCAGGCGTGGTGCCGATGGATACCGCCGCGGTGGCGTCCGAGCTGCAGCGCACCTGGAACCGTGACGATGCCCAGCAGTGGGCCGAGATCTACACGAAGATCTTCCCCGCGTATCAGCTGCTGATCGAGAGCTACCTGAAGGCGCAGGACGTGCAGAAGAACGGCGAGGCGCTGGATTCCTCGCGTTGATCGGCACGGCATGGCATGGCCGTCGCGGCCGCGAGACCAACGTCGTAAATCTGTGCGCCGCGTACGCGTTCTGATCGACGCTACTTGAAGGTCTCCGCCCAGTACGCGATCACCTGCTTCACCAGTTCCGGCGGCAGTGCCACGTAGTGCTCGGCCGACGCATCGGATTGCCCTTCGGCAAGCGCCCACTGAAAGAACGCCAGCGCATCCTTCGTATTCGACGGGTGCGCGGCGGAACGCTGCATCAGCACGAAGACCGTGCCCGTGATCGGCCACGCRTTCGGRCCCGGCGCATTGGTCAGCACCTGATAGAAGTCGAGCCGCGGGTTCCATTCCACGGCCGTCACCGCGGCGCTGAACGATTCGCGCGAAGGCTTCACGTAGAGACCATCGCGGTTCTGGACCAASGCATAGGGCAGGCTCTTCTGCAGCGCGTAGGTCAGTTCCACATAGCCGATCGCGCCGCGAATATTGTGGATATAGAGCGATACGCCCTCATTGCCGCTYGCGTTCATCCCGAYGGGCCAACGCACCGTGGTGCCTGCCCCGACTGCCGCCTTCCATTCGGGGCTSACCTTGGAAAGGTAGTCRGTCCAGTTGAACGTGGTGCCCGAGCCGTCGCYGCGATGGACCACCGTGATCTTCAGGTCGGGAAACTGCACGCCGGGATTGGCCGACGCAATGGCCGCATCGTTCCAGTTGGCRAYCTTGCCGCGATAGATATCGGCCAGCAGCGCGCCCGTCATGTGGATCTGCCCCGCGCCAATGCCCTGCAGGTTGATCACCGGCACGACGCCGCCTACCGCGATGGGAAACTGGACCAGTCCTGCGCGCTCGAGCTCTTCGGGTTTGAGAGGCATGTCCGTGGTGCCGAACGTGATGCTGGCCGCCTTGATCTGCCGGATGCCGTTGCCTGAGCCGATGGGTTGGTAATCGATCTGCCGGCCTGTCCTGGCGTAATACGTGGCCGCCCATTTCGCCATCAGCGGGTAGACGAATGTGGAACCAGCCCCAGTGACATCTCCGGCAAATGCACTGACCGCGGCGAATAGCAGCGCCAGCGCCGCGATGTGTCTGCCCATGATTATTGGTCCTTCTTCAGGCTGCACGAAACCGGCTTCTGGAGATTCAGGTTAGCAGATGGCCGGACGTTTGCATGACATCTGTCATTTGGGGCGACTTTGGTGCGATTTAGATGACAGTCATATTTCCGACACATCTCCGGGGCAGGTCCGGAGATGGTCTTCGCAACCCTGAATCAGTTGGCTTTCGCTTGCCCGACGTTTGCAAGAACTCTTGCGATATTGCGACGAGCCGGACCTTCGAATTCGGCGAATGCCGTCGTCAAAAACAGTTTCGGCCGTTGCGCCAGTGACCCGAGGAATGCCGCGCGGCGAACCATGAATGCGTGATACAACGCCTCGCCGGAAAGTTGGACCCTGCTCGCCAGCAAGCCGCGGTTTTCATCGAATACGGCTAGCCCATGCGCGTCGAAGACATCATCGTCGGCGGCCAGACGAAGGAGGTCGAGATCCAGGACCGTTGCGGCGTCGGGCACGCTTGCTTCATGCGTGCGGGTATCGAGAATGATCTGCCTTGCAAGGTGAATCACGTCGGCATTCACGTCCTCGACCATGGTGTCGAGCAAGGCCGCCGAGGCCGCTTCGTTGTGCTCGAAGCCCGGGACGTACACGGCGTCATGAAACAGGACGGCGAGCGCTTGCGCAGGATTGAGTGCGATGCCGAGTGCGTGGGCTTGCTCGAACATCTCCAGCACGTGTCGCCGGTCATGGTATTTGCGGTACGGCGCATCGTACAAGGCCAGTACCTGAAGGACCGTCTTGCGTGGCAGGAAGTCCAGACACGACAAGGCCGGTGCCCAGTGCGGCGCGAATCTGGCGACGTCGCCCGTCGCGGTCGAGACGGGCTCGGTGAACACGTCGGCGTGTCGTACCCAGAGCAGCGAGCGGTCACGCATGGATTCGTACACCACGACCGGTGTCATGTCGGCTTCGAAACGGCCAACCCCGGTCACGAGATAGGCGCCACCCTTGTAGTGGCGATATGGCATGCCCGGTACCAGGTCCGGGTTGTCGGGCAGGGCCGTGAGGTCGGCAGGCGATTGCGATTGTGGCTGTGATTGCGAGCCAGTATTTTCGGTAGCGGCCAAGGGGCCCCCTGTAGTTATTGAGTCGGAGCAGCGCAACGCGTGGTGTGCGAACCGTGTCCGTTAATCGAGGCCGCCATTATGGGCCTCCGGTTTGAATCCGGGCGTTACCGCAGCGTCACTTGCCGTCGTCGCAGGCGGGCTCTTGTGCGCCGCACAGCGGAGATTCACACGCCCATTGCTATGTGCGCAGATCGTCGCAACAGATCCTGCAATGGCTCCCTGCGTCCTCCTACGGAGAAACCCGCTGCGCCGCACCATCACCTTGCATTCACTCAGTGCCCTTCCTATGCTGAACATCAGAATTAGATTTAGTTTGAATCAGTATTCAGAAGGATCTAATGCGCTACATGCGCAAACGGGGCGGTCAGGCATCCTCCAAGGGAGGGCCGGTTTGACGGCGGCGGGCCAGGACGGGAAGCTGCTGTAGGCTCAGGAGGCTATACCCGATCGTATGGAAGTGCAGCCACGCTACAAGTGGAGCGCCTCCAATCAGCGCGTTGCAGAAGCGAACGCTTCCCGCGGCGCGCCAAGAAGAAGTGAGCAGTCATGGCCACCATCCTCTTGTTCGAGCCACACCCCTTGTTGCGTCTCGGACTGCACCACCTTTTGTCTCAGGCGCACGTCCCCGGCGATCTCGTCGACCTCGACCCCACCACGCTGCACGCCCCCGAGCCGTGGGTGCATCATGCCGATCTGCTGATTATCGGGATGCCCGCCGACAGTGGCGCGGGCTGGCCGATACTGGCTGAGTTGTGTCTGCGTCTGCAACCGCTGCGCGTGCTGGTGCTGGCCGATCACCTGCTGGCGCCGATGCCGGAAGGCGGCTTGCCCGAAAAGGTGCGCGGTCTGCTGGCCAAGACCTGTTCTTCCGAGGCGCTGGAAGCCGCGATCCGGCTCGTGCTGGCCGGCGGCGAGTGTTTCCCGTCGCATGCACCTGCCCATCGTATCCACGAATCGCTCGCGGACGCCTTGCCCGTGGAGTTGTCGAGGCTCGTCGCCACGCCAGTTGTGGTGCCGCTGCACGGCGCCGACGCCGCAGCACCCGCGCACGCGGACACCCACGCGGTGCCGACTGAAACGCCGACAGCGGGCGCGCACCTGCTCAACATCACCGAGCGCCAGTACGAAGTGCTGGCCCTGCTGGCGCGTGGCTATCCGATCAAGACGGTCAGCCGCCTGCTCAATATCTCGGTGGCCACGGCGAAGACCCACGCCTGCACGCTCTATCAGCGCCTGCATGTGCGCAACAAGGGCGAGGCCGTGTACGTCGCGCTCCAGCGCGGCGCATCGTTGAACTGGCCCGGCCCGACGCCGGCCCGGCCGACCCATATCCCGATGTCATCCCTGAGCGCGCAGCACGCCTGCGAGGCAGCCTGAGCATCGGTTGCCCGCACCGGGCGCGCGCGCCCTCGGATCGTCCAGTTTCCGCCTTTCGCCGGCCTGCCCTCATCCAAAAGCATGAGGCGGCCGCAGGTGGTCGTTGCTACCTTGAAATGAGCCGACCACCGCATACCAGGCATCCCGCCAGCGCAACATGCTGCGCGACGATGTCGACGAGATGCTCATTAGTACTTCGATGACGACCTACCTGATCGCCAGAAACGAAATGATGTGCCGCATCCTCGCGCGGCGCATGGAATCGCAGGACGTACCGCAGCCGGTGCGATGGCATTGCCCGGAATGGTTGCCCAACGGCGCCACAGCGCGCGTGTCGCTGCACACGATCGACAATCCCGATGAAGCCGAGCCCCTGCCACCTGGCGGCGTGGATCTGGTCGTGGTCGACTGTAGCGCCGAGGATGACCCCTACGAACTGCTCGATCGCGTGCACGCGCAGCTGGCACCGCGCCGCTGGCTTGTCCTGTCCGATGCGCTCGATGCCGCGCTGATCGGCCACGCCGCGAAGCTCGGCGCCGGCGGTTGCCAGGCGGTGCC
>NVWZ01000022.1 GCA_002746365.1 Thiotrichaceae bacterium | reverse complement strand
TCATGAGGCTCACTGAAGTCAGCCTCGGCATAGGCTTTCGCCTGTGCGCCATCATCCATTAAATCAGCTTCGGGAATGCGTTGCATGAGGCATTAATCCGGCAGGATCGACTCACCTCGGTAGAGCTCTTCAACCGTCTCACGACGACGAACCAGAAAACTCTTGTCGCCATCGACCATCACCTCGGCACAACGCGGGCGTGAGTTATAGGTCGAACTCATCGAAAAGCCATAAGCACCGGAGGAACGTACCGCCAGCAAATCACCCTGCTCAATCGCCAGATCTCTGTCTTTACCCAARAAATCACCGGTTTCACAAATRGGGCCRACCACRTCATAACGCTTTTGTATTGCCTGCGTGTCTTGCTCTACCGGTTCAATAGCTTGCCATGCYTGATATAAAGCCGGRCGCATCAAATCATTCATTGCGGCATCAACGATGGCGAARTTTTTCTCTGTATTGTGCTTTAGATACTGCACACGGGTAAGCAAGACACCGGCATTACCRACAATGGCACGGCCYGGTTCAATCAAAATTTCGAAATCACGCCCRGCWAGTCGTTGCAAYAGAGCCTGCATTTGCTGYTCWGGTAAAGGCGGTGTTTCATCCTGATAACGGATACCTAAGCCCCCGCCCAAATCCAGGTGAYGCAGCAAAATACCGCTTKCAGCCAGGCGATCAACCAGCACTAACATGCGATCCARCGCATCGACAAAGGGTGCAATATCMGTTAATTGAGAACCAATRTGGCAATCCATRCCCTCTACTTTAAGGGARYYTGACTCGGCRATGGTTTGATAYACCGCAAACGCTTCATCAATAGCRATGCCAAATTTATTATCTTTTAAACCGGTCGAAATATAGGGRTGCGTTTGGGCATCAACATCGGGATTAACGCGAATTGAAACCGGTGCCTGCAYGCCTTTCTCTGCCGCAACCTGTTCAAGAAGCTGTAACTCCGCACGTGATTCGACATTAAAGCAGCGGATTCCAACCTCTAATCCACGCGCCATTTCTTCTGCGGTTTTACCCACTCCGGAAAAAACAATTTTGCCTGCCTCACCACCGGCACGTAATACGCGCTCCAGTTCACCCAAGGAAACAATATCGAAACCCGAGCCCAGTTTTGCCAGTATATTTAATACCGCAAGATTCGAATTGGCTTTGACCGCATAACAAACCAGGTGTGCTTGCTCGCCCAGCGCCGTATCGAACGCCTGCCAGTGGCGCTCAATGGTTGCCCGCGAATAGACATAACAGGGTGTACCCCAACTTTCGACATGGGCACTAATATCAACACCTTCGACCCACAGGCGACCTTCTTTATAATTAAAATAATCCATCGTTATACTTTATAAACCACTTTCAAATTTATATGACTGGCCCCGTTTATGGTGCCCAAATTCTACTTCTATTTCTTGTTCTCAGTTTTGTTAGGGAAGCTCTGATTAAGTCTGGGCCGAACAGATTGTTGTTTAAACTGTTCTGGTTCAAGGCGTGGAATGCGCGTAATAGCAGGGCTATTGCGAAGTTCCACAACGCGGAATCAGGACAGTTTAAACAGCAAGATGTCGGTTCACGACTTAATCAAAGCTTCCTTAACTGCTTCAGGCAAATACAAATCACCCTGCATGCCACAGGCATTCAACATAAAGAGCAACATG
Source organism: Thiotrichaceae bacterium (assembly GCA_002746365.1). Classification (GTDB taxonomy): domain Bacteria; phylum Pseudomonadota; class Gammaproteobacteria; order SZUA-229; family SZUA-229. The sequence goes on along the minus strand of NVWZ01000022.1, from coordinate 41,004 downwards.
ACTACCGGCAATATATAAAATCTTCTCATTCTATTTAATTCAACCATTGTTCTTAATCGATTATTATTGCAATATTCGCTTAACAACGAAACCCTTACATTTAGGTATTTTTACATGTCTGAACTCGACGCCATTATTATTGAAACACAAGATGATCCCAATTGCGCCGTAATCTGGTTACATGGTTTAGGGGCAGACGGTAATGACTTTGTACCTATCGTTGAGCAATTACAACTTTCCTCTGACTATGCCATCCGGTTTATTTTCCCCAATGCACCGATTCGACCGATTACCATCAATCAGGGTTACCCCATGCCAGGCTGGTATGACGTCAGCAGCACATCAATTGTTGATCAAGAGGATGAGGCCGGTATTAAAGAATCATCGGCCATTTTAAAAGAGTTATGTGATGAACAGGTCTCTCTGGGCATCGATTCCAGTCGAATTGTGCTTGCCGGTTTCTCACAGGGCGGCGCCATCGCGTTACATTGTGGCTGTCGCTACCCGAAACCACTGGCAGGCATTATGGCGCTATCAACTTATATGCCGCTGCTAGATTCATTGGCGGATGAGGTCGATGAAAATATTACTGAAGTACCGATCTTCATGGCACACGGTCGACAGGATGAGGTCGTCAGCTATGAACATGGAAAACAGAGCATGGAAAAACTGGACGCACTGAACATTGAAGTACAGTGGCATGAATACGATATGGGGCATTCGGTCTGCGAAGAGGAAATTAATCATATCCGTCATTGGCTAACTGACGTGCTTTAAGCCACCTTTAATTTAGAAAGGTTTTAAAAATAAGTTCGCCTTTAGCTCACTGATTGGCTACTATCTAAGTCAGTGGTATTACTATTTTTCATTAATAATAGTGTTTAAGCCTATGGATAAATTTGAATTAAAACTGAGCATTAGCCTGGAGCCCGCCGAGCCTTTATATAAGCTCGCGCCCACTCGCGATGAAAATGGTGGGCCGGTCAGTGACCTGTTGATGATAATTCCCAAGCTTAAAACCAAACCTGAACAATACATTAAAGACACGCTAGCTAATATTGAATTTGCGCTCAAACAATTCAGCAATGAAGTTTTATTTGCTAACGTCGATATGAAACTCAATACACTGTGGGTTTCATTTAAAGCGGTACCGGGTGTCTATGGACAAATTGTTTCAACGCTAAAAACCAATGTGCCTGAAGCCGTCATCGTTGGCGACTCACACTCTCGTGTGCACAATAATTAAGGATTAAATATGTCACAAACTGCTATGGATGCGGCTGCATTCACTGAAATGAAAGAATTAATGGGCGAGTCGTTTAACGAAATTATTTCGATGTGCCTGCAAAGTTTACCCGCACAGTTAGCCGAAATTGAATCCGCGATAAAAAATAACAATGTCGACACCTTATTTTCTGTCACACATAAAATGAAAAGTTCATGTGGCAGTATCGGTGCCTTTGGACTGGCTGAGAGCGCAGGAGCAATCGAAATAATTAGTCGCAAAGGATCAACGGATATACCTGGTCAGCTCATTAATGATTTACGTGAATCCACTAATCAAGTTATCAGCATTTTAGCTGCTGAATTAAAATAATACCCAAACCCCTACCATCCTCTGCGCCTCCGCGAGAGATGCAATTCAAATATCTACTTAGAAACACAGATTAGGGTAATGCGTTTATAATGTATTTCGATATTCAATCGGTGATTTATTATCGGCACCTTAACCCAAATCAATGACTGGGCATCTCTATTAATAGCTTGTGCCCAGCTATAATTTTCTGGCAAAAGTGATGGCTTTCCGAACCTGTTCAGGCGCGGTGCCTCCAATATGGTTGCGCGATGCAACCGAGCCTTCAAGTGTTAAAACCTCAAATACGTCGGCTTTAATTTTATCTGAAAATTGCTGCAATTCTTCCAGGGTTAATTCACTGAGATCTTTGCCTTCTTTTATACCCATGGCAACCGCCTTACCCACCACTTCATGTGCATCACGAAATGGGAGATTTTGACGAACCAGATAATCCGCGAGATCGGTTGCCGTAGAGAAACCCTGTTTTGCCGCCTTATACATATTATCGTGTTTACAAATTATCGCTGGCACCATGTCGGCAAAGGCACGTAAACAACCGAGAACGGTATCCACGGTATCAAATAGCGGTTCTTTATCTTCCTGATTATCTTTGTTATATGCCAACGGTTGTGATTTCATCAAAGTTAGCAGACTAATAAGGTTGCCATTAATGCGACCGGTTTTACCTCTCACCAGCTCTGGCACATCCGGATTTTTCTTCTGCGGCATAATCGATGAACCGGTGCAGAAACGATCCGGCAACTCGATAAAATCAAACTGYGCAGACGACCAGATAACCAACTCTTCGGACATGCGAGACATATGCACCAGCAAGATTGCTGCCGCCGCACAAAATTCGATGGCAAAATCTCGATCGCTGACTGAATCTAAAGAGTTCTGTGTGGGCGCAGTAAACCCTAGTTCACGGGCGGTAAATTCTCTATCAATCGGGTAACTGGTTCCTGCCAGCGCAGCCGCACCCAATGGCGACATATTCATGCGTTGCTGACAATCAGCAAAACGCGAAGCATCACGTYTCAGCATTTCGTGCCAGGCCATCACATGATGACCAAAAGTTACCGGCTGAGCCACCTGTAAATGAGTAAACCCTGGCATAATACTGCTGGCTTCTCGTTCCGCTACAAGCAATATTCCGTCTAGCAATCTGGCGATTTCATTATTAATGAAATCAATTTGTTCGCGCAAATACARYCGAATRTCCGTCGCCACCTGATCATTTCTTGAGCGYCCRGTATGTAACCGCTTACCRGCATCGCCRACCAGTTCCGTCAAACGTGCTTCRATATTCATRTGGACATCTTCAAGCGCAATTGACCAGTTAAAATCACCGTTACTGATTTCCTGTTCGACGATATCCAGGCCGCCTAATATTGCTGCAAGATCGTTATCACTTAGCACCTTTATCTTGTTCAACATTTTGGCATGCGCGCGCGAACCGGCTATGTCCTGTTTATACATACGCTGGTCAAACTGAACCGAAGCCGTAAACGCTTCAACAAAGGCATCGGTCTGCTCGCTGAACCGCCCGCCCCATGAAGCATTTTTAGTATTCCCAGTCTGTTGTTTTTTGTCAGTCATAATGGTTGTTTTCACTGAAATGTAGGTTTAATTTTTAGCATTAGGCGCAGTATATCAAACGCTGTTGTTATTTTTCCCGTATTTAACCCTCATTCATAGCGGCTCTGACTTGCTTTCCTCTCACTCTCGTCTATTTAATGTAAATGACTGAAAGTATTGTAAAAAATATCCCCAATAGTGATGGCTCTCTGCGTGACAGTGTGCTGCCCAATTTTTGTGATGTACGAACGATATTTGTCGTGGTATTGCTTACTGAGCTACTTGCTATGGTATTTGCCATGATTGCGGCTGCCAACAGCTCGCAGTTTTGGGATTATCTCGCGCTTTCATCTTTATTAATGTTATGGATCGCTTTGCTCAATTCAGCGATATTGTGCTGGCTGAGAAAATGGCTGCATAAACAAAAACAAAGCGTCTGTTTTGTGCTCGCATTCTGTCTAATGATGGGCGTCAGCTTGCTGGTCTCTTTGCTCATCAGCCAGACGGGACTGTTATTTTTCACCCTCTTTAATGACGGTGCCGGAGATACGCTGTTTTTGATTCGCGTCATGACCATCAGCGCCGTCATTTATTTTCTTATTCTGCGGTATTTTTTTATTCAGCATCAATGGCGCGCTAACCTTGCGGCTCAGAGCCGGGCAGAAATTCAGGCATTACAAGCACGTATCCGCCCACACTTTTTATTTAACAGCATGAATACCATTGCCAGCCTGGTTAGCATTTCTCCGGAACGGGCTGAAACCGCTATCGAAGACCTGTCAGACCTGTTTCGTGCCAGCCTAAGTGAAAAAACCATGACTCCACTGGCCGATGAAATTAAATTAACCAAAAGTTATCTGGCTATTGAATCGCTGCGACTGGGTGACCGACTGCAAATAAGCTGGGAAATCGACGAAAAACTACTACAAACCGAGGTACCATCACTCAGTATTCAACCGCTTGYTGAAAATGCCATATATCATGGCATTGAACCTCTCGAAAAAGGTGGAAAAATTCACATTTCTGCTCTACAAATAGATAACAAACTTAAATTATCCATTAGCAAYCCGCTCGCCTCTGAAAAACGCTTAACCAGCTTTAAAAAGGGTAACCAGATGGCTCAGGATAATATCAGGCAACGCCTGATACTTGTCTATGGCAAAGCCGGCAAGTTCATAATAAATGACACCAAAGATAGCTATACCGTTGCACTATTAATCCCTTTGGCTTAATCCTTTTTGGATGTTATTTATGAATGTTTTAATCGTTGATGATGAACAACTCGCACGACAACGCYTGCGTAAGATGCTGTCGACAAATAATGGATAYCAAATYATTGGCGAGGCTGAAACCGGYGAAGAYGCCCTGCGTAAAACTCARGCGACACAACCTGATGTGGTATTAATGGATATCCGCATGCCGGGCATGGACGGCATTGAAGCCGCCCGTTATATTAACCGCCTTGATAAACCACCTGCCATCATTTTCACCACGGCATACAGTGACCACGCATTAAATGCTTTTGAAACGCATGCTATTGATTACCTGCTTAAACCCATAAAACAAAGTCGTTTGGAAGCGGCTTTAGATGCCGCCAAACGCATGAATAAAGCTCAGCTCAGTCACTTACGCAGTGATGAAAGCAGTGATTGCCGTCAAAAAATTTGTGTGAAAACTCGTGGCGCWCTAGAKTTAATTCCTGTCGATGAGATAATWTATTTTAAAGCCGACCAGAAATATGTCACTTTGCGYACCGCCGAACRAGARTTTTTAATCGAAGAATCGCTAAAAATGCTGGAACAGGAATTTACAAATAAATTCATTCGTATACATCGAAATGCGCTGGTTGCTCAAAATATGTTACAGGGGCTCACTAAAAATGATGATAGTCACGCCTGTATTAGTTTTAATGACGTCGATGATTTACTGGAAGTTAGCCGTCGGCACCTGCCCACTATCCGTAAAAAACTAAAGTCACAAAAATAATATCGCGAAAATTCTTATTAACACATTTTCACTGTTACAATATTGTCGTTCCATTTAAAACTTTCATGTAAATGAACCAGGCAAACTCACTTTTAAATAAAACCATACTCATCACTCGACCACTGGGTCGAGAAGTCCATCTACGCCAAATTATTGAGCAGGCTGGCGGTAAGGTTATACATTATCCTGTGATTAGTATTCAGCCACCGTCCGACCTTGAAATTGGACAACTTATGCAATTACGTGAGCGATTACAAAGTTTTACTATGGCGATATTTATCAGCCCAACCGCTGTGGAACRAAGCCARATTTATTTTCCTGTTTTACCCGAACAYCTAASCATCGCTTCCATCGGRAAAAAAACCACRCAGGCATTAGCGCATCATCATATAAATGTCGATATCGAAGCGCCTGAATATAACTCCGAATCTTTATTGCACACCGACGCATTTCAGATGCCAAAAATACAGGGGCAACGTATTTTAATTTTTCGTGGCAATGGGGGACGCGCACATCTTGGCGATACCTTAATAAGGCGCAACGCTCAGGTACGTTACGTGGAAACCTATTATCGTCAAATCCCCTCTCTTACCCCTTTAACATTACAACAGATAAAAACACTGGATGCCGTCACTGTCAGTAGCAGTGAGGGTCTGGAAAATCTCATTGCTCTAGTGGAAAACCCTGCTCTGTTAATCAATACCCCTCTCATTGTGCCTTCTCCACGATCCGTTACCTTAGCCAGACAACATGGTTTTAAACATATCATTGCTGCTGAAAACGCAACGGATGAAGCCACTTTTTTTGCTTTAAACAGTGGTTTAACCTAAGCAACCCCACTGTTTTTTATTAAAACAATACATAAAATAAACTGTAATTTTCATTATAAATGCGATAGTCTATAGATTAAATATAAACAAAAATTATCTGGTGATTACTATGAACCGACTATTTTATATATTGCTAATTGCAGCAATGACCATTGTCGGCTTCAGCATGTACAAACAAAACGATCTTGGTTTTATTCATTTTGGTTTTGCTGAATTTCAATTCGAAACGAATCTAATTGTTTTTGGTGCCGCCATTCTCTGCACCCTGTTTATTCTTTCAGCTCTGGTTAAAGTTTTTCACTTAATTAAAAACGTTTTTGTTTACTTTGGCAGCAAGCGTAAAAAACGACGCGAAGAAAAAGCTCGGCTTTCCTTATCTCAGGGCTTAATTGATTACGCAGAAGGCCGATTCGAGCAAGCTGAAAAATTATTGTTACAGCACGTTCAGCACAGTGAAAACCCTTTGCTGGTTTATCTATCGGCGGCAAGAGCTGCGCAACAACTTGGCGCACATGATCGTCGAGATGAATATTTAAGAAAAGCACATTTAGTCGCGCCTAATGCCGATATAGCAATCAGTCTAACCCAGGCTGAACTACAACTCGCGCATGATCAAAACGAACAGGCATTAGCAACGCTTACGCAGTTGAATAAAAACACTGAAAACCATACCTACGTTTTAACGCTAYTAGCTAATACTTATAAACACCTCATGGACTGGGACAATTTAAAAAGCATTCTTCCCTCACTTAAAAAGCACGGAAATTTGTCAGCAGAAAGTTTTCTATGTTTTGAAATAAGTGTTTGTAATGGTCAACTATCAAATTTATCAAAGTCTTCRGTTAATAAAAAYACGGGCAGCCAACCATTGATWACACTTTGGCAAGACACGCCTCMTCATCTTAAAGCCTTGCCWGATGTMGTCGAGCATTATGCWCGTCAACTGRTTATTTCTGAAGCCRCMGGTGAAGCTGAAAATGTATTACGWCTCTACTTAAATAAAAACTGGGTGGAAAGTACCATCACTCTTTACTCAGARCTAGATGTAATGATTGATAACAARCAACTGGAAATGGTTGAAAGCTGGTTACGTGATCATCAACATAATGCCTATTTATTATTAGCTCTAGGTAAAATTTGTACTTCTCTTTCTCTTTGGGGAAAAGCTAAAAACTATCTGGAAGCCAGTATTGCCATTAACCCCATGCCAGAAACTTATTTAAAATTAGCGCGCCTATTAGAAGAACATATGATTGARCCGRTAGCGGCTCAGGAATATTACCGACAGGGACTGCACCTTATAGCTGGCGATTACGGCGTAGAAATATTAAATAAAAACATCCACGATTTCGAACRCGAAACGCCACAGTTGAAAATWGTTAAAAAATAAATTGTTATATTTARMKGTATKARMMYNATAAMKAAWGGRSWTWCTYKAYKWTWTAAMTWCAMMWYWWWYWYYYWYGYTAATTATTCCAGGACGAATAACACAGGCATTAATTCCACCATGTCCTCTTACTGCATTGTATCCCCCGTCACCTAATACTTCTTCCATTCTTGAACAGGGATGACATAGGCCTGTCATTTTTAAAATGGCTGAGCCAATTTTAAATTCTCGTTCTTTAAGTGCCAATAAATTTATACCACTAATAACAATATTGCGACGCAGCGCTGCCGGATTGATTGTTTTTTTATGCAATAACGATGCAATAGAGATTATGTGTTCCTGTTGTATTAAAGTCACGCTTCTTTTTCCACTACGTCCCGCATAATGGTCTCCTTCAAGACCTTTCTTTAATACGTTGACCGTTTCTATAATAGTCAGGTCTTTTCTTTTTTCAGCACGAACACCTAACCATTCCACCCGTCCCTGTTGAGGTAAATTTTTTAATAGTTGTTTTATTGTTAGTTGAAGCAAAGCTCTCTTTAAACTATTCTGTATAGGGTTTTATAATACCCATAGCTTTCAAAGCATCCGCTGAATATTCAAAAGAATCTGAATAAATGTGTGTTTCAGGTAAGCCTTTTTCATAAAACAAATCCATGCCCGCCTTCACCATCTGCGGCGGGCCACTTAAATAAACATCATAACCAGACAAATCAGGGTAATGTTTTACTACGCTTTCATGAACAAGCCCGGTCTCACCTGGCCAATTATCGTCAACTTCTGGTTCCGATAATACGGGACTGTATYTTAAATTAAGATTAACTGTCAGCCATTGTTGCACCTGTTCATCCATATATAAGTCACGCTTTGTACGAGCACCACAGAAAAGATGGATAGGCCGATTTAATTTGATATGAAAGGCGTGCTCCAACATACCTTTTAACGGCGCAAAACCGGTACCACCACCCATCAATATAATGGGTCTTTGACTCTCTTCACGTAAAAAATAACTACCTAAAGGCCCTTCTATGCGCATCAGGGTTTTTTCTTTCAAGCCGTCAAAAACATAATCACCAAAATGCCCATCGGGTACGTGTCGAATATGCAGCTCAATATATTCATCATTATGCGGTGCATTTGCAATAGAGAATGCGCGTCTTTTGCCGTCTTTTAACAGAAATTCTATGTACTGCCCTGCCATATACTGCAGTCTTTCTGTTTCAGGCAGCTTTAACTGCAGTTTCATTACATCATGAGTCAATCGCTCCAGCTTTTCTACTCGACAGGGCAAAATTTTAATTTCTATATCGCTATTATTTGTAATTTCCCTAACCTCTATATCCAGGTTGCTAACAGCACGTGCTTGACAAAACAGGGTCTTTCCTTCTTCTTGTTCTTTTTTAGCCATCGCTCGTAGAGCGTGTATGTCATATTCAGTTTCACCCGAAATGACTTTGCCCGAACATTTCCCACAGGCACCATTACGGCAACCATACGGCAAGCCGATACCTTGTCTTAAAGCGGCATCTAAAATGGTTTCATTTTCTTCAACAGTAAATTCATGCCCACTGGCGGGCACACGGATCTTAAAACTCATGTAAAATGGCTCGGGTTAATGTCTAGCTTGATGATATATTAGCTCAGTCAGTCATTTTCGCTTATTTTTATATGAAAAGAAAACAACCATTTATAAGGTATTTATCCATTGGCACGCGTAACAGTATATAGCACTGGCATTTGTCCTATCTGTGACAAAACGAAAGGTTTATTAAAAAAATGGGGCATCGAATACAATGAAGTTCGAGTCGATCAAGATCAGGCTGGATTACGCGAGTTTTCTCAGATAACCAATGGCGCTCGAACGGTCCCTCAAATTATTATCGACGGAAAATGGATAGGTAGTTTTTCTGAATTAACCGAAATGCACATGGACGACCAACTTGACGATTTAATGACATGATCCCATTTTTTAAGGAGTATTAACTATGACTGAAGAAACGACCTCATCACCTAAAATGCCAATATGGGTTTTACTGGCTTTTTCCAATCTTCGTAAACGTAAACACGCCATTATTTTAATCTGGGCCAGTATTTTATTTACACTCTATTGCCTGCCACTAGTCAAATTCGTAGACAATGACATTGTATCAACCTTATTTTTAATCGACGACTGGAGCTGGATAGCATTCATGATACCAATCAGCATCTGGTATCTTTTAAGTCTGCGCTGGATGGATAAAAATAATGCCTGGGAACAACTGGCTTAATTTTAAATAACCCTATTAAATTCTAATCTAATTCGTTTAAGTTTTCGACAACACCACATGATTTACATTTAGCCTCATTACGTTTTTCTACAACTGATATGCGACCGGGTTTATTTCAATTTTTTCTACCTTTTTATTAGTCAATTCCGAGATCATTCCAAAGGTCATCGATTCGTGTTTTAACTTTTTCATCCATTTCGATGGGTGTACCCCATTCTCTATCTGTTTCTCCCGGTAATTTATTTGTCGCATCAATGCCAACTTTAGAACCAAGACCAGAAACCGGTGATGCAAAATCAAGATAATCAATCGGTGTATTTTCAATCATCGTAAAATCACGTACTGGATCGACGCGAGTGCTCATCGCCCAAATAACATCCTGCCAATCACGCGTATTAACATCTTCATCAACTACTATGACAAACTTGGTATACATAAACTGTCGAAGAAAAGACCACACTCCCATCATCACGCGTTTTGCATGACCGGGATATTGTTTTTTCATACTAACAACAGCAACACGATATGAACATCCTTCTGGCGGTAAATAAAAATCTACAATTTCAGGAAACTGCTTTTGCAATATAGGAATAAAAACTTCATTTAGCGCGACACCTAAAATAGCCGGTTCATCCGGTGGTCGGCCGGTATAGGTGCTATGATAAATAGGATTTTTACGATGCGTTAATCGCTCAATGGTAAAAACAGGAAACCTTTCTGTTTCATTGTAGTAACCCGTATGATCACCATAAGGGCCCTCTTCTGCATAATCATCAGGGTATATAAATCCTTCTAGAATATATTCCGCTGATGCCGGTACTTGCAAATCACTCAGTTCGCATCTAACCACTTCTGTTTTACTGCCACGTAATAAACCCGCAAAACCATATTCAGACAATGAATCGGGTACCGGCGTGACCGCAGCTAAAATTGTTGCTGGATCTGCACCCAAAGCAACCGCGATTGGAAAAGGCTCACCTGGATTTTTAACCTGCCACTCTTTAAAATCTAAAGCGCCGCCACGTTGTGCTAACCAACGCATTATAACTTTGTTTTTTGCTAAAACCTGCTGTCGATAAATACCTAAATTTTGGCGTTCTTTTTCGGGTCCTTTGGTTATCACTAATCCCCAGGTAATCAAAGGCGCAATATCACCCGGCCAACAGGTTTGTATAGGAATATTATTTAAATCAACCTCGTCTTTTTCAAATACGATTTCCTGACAAGGTGCTTTTTTAATTTCTTTCGGCGCCATGTTTAATACCTTTTTAAAAATAGGCATCTTTTCCCAGGCGTCTTTTAATCCTTTGGGTGGATCAGGTTCTTTTAGAAATGCGAGCAATTTACCGACTTCTCTTAATGCTTCTATTGAATCTTCACCCATGCCCATAGCAACACGTTGTGTTGTACCAAATAAATTAGCCAACACGGGCACAGATGAGTCTTTTACATTTTCAAATAATAATGCGGGGCCCTGTTGTTTCAGAGTACGATCACAGATTTCGGTGATTTCAAGATAAGGGTCAACTTCAACGCTAATACGTTTGAGTAAGCCTTTCTTTTCTAATTGTTTTATGAAATCACGAAGGTCGTTATATTTCATCTAGGCGTTTGTCCGAGAATAGAAATCAAGAAATTAAACTGTTTTTAGGTATCGATATTGGTTGCCGCGAGGGCGTTTGCTTCAATGAATTCACGACGAGGTTCTACCTGGTCGCCCATTAACATGGTGAAGACTTCGTCAGCGGATACAGCATCTTCAATTCTTACCTGTAACATACGACGAGTTTCAGGGTTCATCGTGGTATCCCATAACTGATCAGGATTCATTTCACCCAAACCTTTATAACGCTGAATATTTTGACCTTTTCTGGCTTCGCTAAATAACCAGTCCATTACCTGATCAAAATCTTCCACCGGACTTTGTTTTTCGCCACGTTCGATATAAGCATCATCAGATATTAAAGCATCGAGCTTACTGCCTAATGCTGAGAGGTGTTGATAATCAGTTGAATTGAAAAAACTGTTATTTAGCACATATTCATGATCTAAACCGTGTAACTGTTTAATCAGTGTAATTGATAAATTATTTTCTTCATCTTTTGTTATTTCTGAACGATATGAGAYACCGGATAATTTATATTTTTCTAATAAATTCAATAACTTATCAGAATATTGTTGAAGCTGTTCATTATTATTGTAATTGTCTTTATCCACGCCTTGAATATTGATCATTTGTTGTAAAATATTTGAATCTATACGTCGTGATAAACGTTTAATAATATTTTTAGCCACTAAATGACTTCGTGCAATATCTTCTAGTGCGGTATCTGTAATAGCCGGTGAATCTTTAGCAACAAAGAGTTTGGCTCCCGTTAAAGCTTGCTGCAACAGGTAAGCATTGAGTTCATCATCGTCTTTAACGTATCGTTCCTGTTTGCCTTTTTTGACTTTATACAACGGCGGTTGCGCAATATAGATATGTCCGCGTTCAACTAGTTCTTTCATCTGACGATAGAAGAAAGTTAATAACAAGGTACGGATGTGCGAACCATCAACATCCGCGTCAGTCATGATAATAATGCGGTGATAACGTAATTTATCAGGATTGTATTCTTCTTTTCCGATACCACAACCAAGAGCAGTAATCAGTGTACCTACTTCAGCTGAACTTATCATTTTATCAAAGCGGGCTTTTTCTACATTCAAAATTTTWYCNTYTAWRYGGTAGAATTGCCTGGGTTCGACGATCACGCCCTTGCTTTGCAGAACCACCCGCAGAGTCACCTTCCACCAGGTATATTTCACAAAGAGAAGGATCTTTCTCCTGACAGTCGGCTAATTTACCCGGCAATCCGGCAATATCTAAAGCACCCTTACGACGCGTCATTTCACGCGCTTTTCTAGCCGCTTCTCTGGCGCGGGCGGCRTCAATTATCTTTTCGGTAATAGCACGGGCATCAGCAGGGTTTTCTAATAAAAATTCCTGTAATTTTTCAGAAACTAATGACTCAACAATGCCTTTTACTTCTGAAGATACCAGTTTGTCTTTTGTTTGAGAAGAAAACTTTGGATCAGGCACTTTAACGGAAACAACCGCTGTTAAACCTTCACGAGCATCATCACCCGCAACCGATACTTTAGCTTTTTTCGCGGCGCTGGATTGATCGACATAATTATTYARACTACGCGTTAATGCACCACGAAARCCRGCAATATGCGAYCCYCCRTCTCTTTGYGGGATATTATTGGTAAATGGRWAWATRYTTTCCTGGTAGGAATCATTCCACTGCATGGCKACTTCAACCACCACACTGTCCTTTTCTTCCAYAAAATAAATRACWGAAGGATGCAATGGCGTCTTGTTTTTATTCARGTGTTCAACAAACGATTCAATACCACCCTCGTATTCAAATACATCTTCTTTATCTGAGCGCTCATCTGATAAGACAATTCGTACGCCTGAATTAAGAAAAGACAGTTCTCTTAGACGTTTACTTAAAATATCATAATGAAATTCGATATTATTAAAAATGCTATCACTGGGCCAAAAACGGACTAAGGTTCCTGTCTTTTCGCTTTCACCTGTTACCGCTAACGGCTCAACAGAATCACCCATTGCGTATTCTTGAGTGTGAATACTGCCACCACGGTAGATCGTTAATTCAAGCTTTGCAGATAAAGCATTAACGACTGAAATACCGACACCATGCAGGCCACCCGAAACTTTATAGGAGTTATCGTCAAATTTACCCCCGGCGTGTAATACCGTGAGAATAACCTCTGCCGCTGATATGCCTTCTTCTTCATGTATTTCAGTTGGAATACCCCGTCCATTATCTGAAACGGAGACAGAATTATCCGAATAAATTTTTACATTGATCTCGCTACAGTGTCCTGCAAGCGCTTCATCGATGGAGTTATCGACAACTTCAAAGACCATATGGTGTAAGCCGGTGCCATCATCGGTGTCACCAATGTACATGCCAGGGCGTTTTCTAACCGCCTCTAGACCTTTTAAAACTTTAATACTTGAGGAATCGTAGGTATCCGTTGTGCTCATGTTTTCAACCACTTATTTGAACTCCCGCATTATATCAGGTCTTTGTCTTAGATGGCTCTGTCTGGCGTTTTTTTCACATGCTTTACTGACAATACTTACCTTATTCCTTCACCGTCAAAACCCCATGTTCCACGTGGAACATTTTCTTTTCATGCCAGGCAGATAGATCAATTTGTTCATTTTCTATGGCAGTTAAAAATAACTGAATATTCATTTTAGACAATTCAGTTAAAATCAATTTTCGGTGATTTGCGTCTAACTCAGCAGCTAAATCATCATAGAGCAAAACACAGGGTTTATTCGTCGCCTCGGTAAATTGCATGGCTTGAGCAAGCCGCATCAAAGCTACCAATGTTTTCTGCTGTCCACGTGAAATACAAGTTTGTGCTGACTGACCATTTACTTTGATTGTTATTTCAGCTCGATGAGGGCCGTAGTAGGTAAATCCCTTCATCCTTTCCTTTTGAATATTTAGCTCAAGTAATTCAACTAAACTTTTATCAATGGGCCATCCTCGTTTATATTCAATAGTTACTTTATCATTAAGAAAAAAAATATCTGTAAGTTGTTTAAAATAAGGGCTTAATTTTAAAAAATATTGACTGCGAAGCTGATCAATATAGTCCGCTGTGTTACATATTTCTTTATTCCATAACTGACAAATATCGAATTTTTGTTTAGATTTAAGAGCAGCATTACGTTGTAATAGCGCTTTTTTAAAACGCTGCCAGGATTGAAAAAATCCATGTTCCACGTGGAACACTCCCCAATCCAAATATTGTCTGCGTTGTGAGGGACTTCCTGTAATCAATTTATAACTGTCAGGATGAATAGCTAAAACAGGAAATTGAGCTGCAATATCAGATACCCTCTTTACCGGTTCTTTATTGACACGTACTTCAGATTTATTTCGACTACGACGAATGCCTAACGGAATAATCTGTTGTTCAACCGTTTCAATATTTGCAACAAGTTGCAGATAGGGTGTTTCACGTTGAATAAGGTCAGTAGTGTAACGTGTGCGAAATGAGCGTATATGACTAAGATAGTAAATAGCTTCAAGCAAACTGGTTTTACCTGAAGCATTATCCCCTGTAATTAAATTAACCCCTTGAACCGGGGTTAATTTAGCACTTTCCAAATTACGAAAGTTTTTAATTTGTAACTGCGTTAAACGCATGTTTAACAGTCTACAGTCGCATTGGCATGATCACATATTTGCAATCGTCCTGGTCTGGGTAAGTGAGTAAGAAACTACTATTAGAATCGCGTAATTCCGCTTTAACTGTGTCTGAACTAGTTACATTCAAAACATCAAGCATATAGTTAACATTAAAACCAATTTCGATATCATCACCCGAGTAATTAACTTCTTGTTCGACATCAGCCTCTTCCTGATCTGGATTTTGAGCCTGCAACTTAATTAGATTTTTTTCTAAAATAAGTCGTATACCACGATACTTTTCATTTGATAAAATGGAGGTACGCATTAATGATTGGCGTAATTGATCACGATCTGCAGTCATCACATTACCACCATCTGCAGGCATAACACGGTTGTAATCCGGGAAACGTCCATCGATTAATTTAGAGGTTAAGCGTAATCCATTAAATTCAACCTGTAGATGATTGCTACCAAAAATAATCTTTACACTATCGTCAGAATTATTTAATAAACGAACCAGTTCCAAAACCCCTTTTCTTGGCAAAATAACTTGTTTAATATCTGCAATATCGGCGTTTGTTTGTTTTTCACAATAGGCTAATCGATGTCCATCAGTAGCCACAGCGCGTAAAATATTAGAACTGACTTCCAACATTAAACCATTCAAATAATAACGCACGTCTTGTTGTGCCATAGCAAAAGCGGTTTTATCAATTAAATCTCGCAGTGTGTTCTGTTTAATTTCAAATTCATAAATACTGTTAATGGTATCCAGTGCAGGAAAATCGTTTGCTGGGAGAGTAGCTAATGTAAATCGACTGCGACCGGATTGAATAAGCGCTTTATTATCGTTAACGGTAAACTTTATATTTGCATCATTCGATAACGATTTGCATATATCGAGTAATTTTCTAGCAGGCACCGTTATATCCCCGGGTTCATCGATAATGATATCAATTTGACTAACCAGCTCTATTTCCAGATCGGTAGCGGTAAGGGTTAATGAATTTTCCGTTGTTCTAATTAAAACATTTGAAAGTGCAGGCATGGTTTGTCTTTTTTCCACTGCACCGATGATCTGCTGAAGGGGGTTTAGCAGGGTTTCCTTGTCAATTTGGAATTTCATCGTCTTACCTATATATATTATTAGTTTTTTATTTATATATTATTGTTATTATTATGTATCACTTTTATCTGTGGATAAGTCTGATTAATGTAATAATTTCAATGTGTTATATAGTAGTTTTTGTTCTTATAACTAGCTTATTAGCTGAGTTTTAACTGTCAATGAAATGTGGATAACTTTTTAGCGTACTTTTGTTTACAAGTTCTTAATAGCTATCCCACATTTTATTCACAGTTTATTAATTTTTTGTTTTTAGTCTTTAATAAGCTGTGGATAAACTATTATTAAATCGAGAATAATTTTCCCTGGTTACGTTATTTAGCTTTAATGACTAAGTTTTAATTACTTAGGACTCTAATCATATTTTTATAGTCTTCATTGATTTTATTGTCTGATTCTCTTAGTTCTGCAATTTTTCTGCAACCATGTAATACCGTGGTATGGTCTCGTCCACCAAATGCGGCCCCTATTTCAGGTAAACTGTGGTTAGTGAGTTCTTTTGATAATGCCATAGCTAGTTGACGTGGACGAGTAATAGAACGGCTTCGTCTATTAGAATGTAAATCAGAGGTACGTATTTTGTAATATTCAGCAACCGTTTTTTGAATATTATCAATAGTAATAGTACGTTCTTGTAAAGAAATTAAATCTCGTAATGCTTCTTTAGCAAATTCGAGAGTAATGCTACTTCCGGTGAAATTAGCGGTGGCCATAACACGTCTAAAGGCACCCTCGAGTTCACGGATGTTAGAACGAATGCGTTTAGCAATAAAAAAAGCCACTTCGCTAGGTAATTCAATATGTGCTTCTTCCGCCTTTTTTTGTAGAATTGCCACCCGTGTTTCTAATTCAGGCGGTTCGATACAGACCGGTAAGCCCCAGCCAAACCGTGAACGTAACCGTTCTTCCAGGCCCTCGACTTCTTTAGGATAACGATCGCARCTYAGGATAATCTGACTACCGCCTTCTAAYAAGGCGTTGAAAGTGTGAAAAAATTCTTCCTGRGAACGTTCTTTACCGGCAAAAAATTGTATGTCATCAACCAAAATGGCATCCAGTGAGCGGTAGTGTTGTTTGAATGCGTCCATTGCATTATGTTGTAAAGCTTTTACCATATGACCGACGAATCGTTCTGAATGGAGATAAGTTATGCGCGCATCCGGTTTGTGCTGCAATATCATATTGCCCACTGCGTGCATTAGATGGGTTTTACCTAGACCGACGCCTCCGTAGAAAAACAAAGGGTTATATGCGCTCCCAGGGTTTTCTGCTACTTGAATGGACGCGGCTTTTGCCAATTGATTGGATTTTCCTTCAACAAAGTTATCAAARGTGAATGAAGGGTTTAAATTATGCTCAACCGCAGAATGCTTGGCGGTTGGTTTATTTGTCGCCATAAACGATTCAATTTTTGGCGGAGCACTCACTACAGTCGGTGCATCAGAGGGTTTACTCTGGCTTCCAATATCGATACTGAGTTGTGTCGATTTTTGCGGATCCAAATCCGATAAAATGGTCTGAATTTTGTCCTGAAAGTTTTGTTTAACCCAGTCCTGAACAAAACGGTTAGGCGCCAACAAATGGATACGATTATTTTCTTCAATAATTTGTAATGGGCGAATCCAGGTGTTGAGTTGCTGATCGGAGAGTTCCTGTTCTAAACGGAGTAAGCAATTGGACCACATTGTTTTGCTCACGCAGATAAACCTCTCACATAATGGAGAATCACCACTGATTTAGAATAATGATTCAGGAAAAATAGGGAGATTGATTGTATACCGGTTAATCCGACTTATCCACAAGAGAAGATGAAAAGTTTCTGTAAATTTGACCAGCGTTGACAGCTCATCAAGCAAAACCGGTCAAAAAGTAAGCAATAATAAAATAGATAAAATAAGTCGAATTATTTTTGACTAATGGTGCCGCAATACGTAAAATGCGCGGTTCGCTAAATCATTGATATAGCCACCTACAAATTAGCTATATTTTTACAGGTATTTAAGTAATGAAAAGAACATTTCAACCAAGCTGTTTAAAACGTGCCAGAACACATGGCTTTCGTGCTCGTAGTCGTACGGTCGGTGGTCGTAGAGTATTAAAATCCCGTCGTGCTAAAGGCCGTCATAGTTTAACGGTTTAATATTAATTGTTAATACAGGGTAGCGCTGAGTTTCAGCGTTAAGTTACTCTGCTCTATAACGTTAGTAATAATTCAGTTAATACTTAAAAAGGTCATAAAAGTCATGTCTCAGGCATGTTTACCTAAACATGCCAAATTATTAAAAGCTTCTGATTATAAACAAGTTTTTGATAAAGCTGTTCGCTCCTCCGACCAATATTTTATTGTTTTAGCTCGTTCAAATAGCTTATTACATGCGCGATTGGGCATGGCTTTTACTAAAAAAAGAGTAAAACTGGCGGTAGCGAGGAATCGATTGAAACGAATTTCTCGAGAAAGTTTTCGGCACTTACAATTAGGGCAGAACCAAATTAGTACCGATTTTATCGTATTAGCGGGWGCACAATGTGTATCGGCAAGTAATRAACARCTATTTCATTCCCTGGAAAAACACTGGCAACAACTGAATAAAAAATGCGCAAAATTAGTGTAAAAATAATTACCTTAATTATACGTGCTTATCAGTATGTTATTAGCCCTTATCTGGTGCCGAGCTGTCGTTATAGTCCGACTTGTTCTGAATATGCTATCGAAGCATTCCAACGGTTTGGTTTTTTTCGTGGTTTGGTTTTATCAGTAAAACGACTTTTTAGTTGCCACCCCTGGCACCACGGCGGACACGATCCGGTACCGTCATCCTTTTCTTTAAAGAATAATTTAAAGACAAAATAACAAACAAAAAATAAATATCATGGGCAATCATCGCGTACTTTTATATTTCACCCTGTTTTTCATCGTTTATATGATMTGGGCACAATGGCAAATGGACTATGGTCCACAGCCTGTTCCCGTAGCAGAAACAGAACAATATAGCGATAACAGCAGTCCTTCGGTTGAAGGTATTCCACAAGCCGACACATCTGAACCAGGTAATCAGCCTGTTTCACCTGTGGCCAAAGAAGTAACAAGTGTAAGCGACCGTATAACGGTTGTAACGGATGTTTTAGAAATAGAAATTGATACTAAAGGCGGTGATATTCGTCATGTTTTATTGCGAGATTATGCAGTAACAGCGGATAAACCCGAAGAAAAATTAGTATTRTTAACGGATGCGAGTGTTAATTATTTTGTCGCACAGTCGGGGCTGGTTTCAGCWAATGAAGGAACGGCGCCCTCRCATAATACGATTTACCGCTTCGAGAAAAATGAATATCGTCTAGCAGAAGGAAAAGATGTTATTGAAGTTCCGCTCTACTGGGAAAATGATAACGGCGTTAGTGTTAAAAAAGTTTTAACATTTAAGAGAGATAATTATGTAATAGATGTGAATTACACGATTACTGCTGGCGAACAAAGCTGGAATGGCAGTGATTACATGCAACTTACACGATCACGCCCAGTAGATGTGAACGGTAATTTTTTTATTCATACTTACACAGGCGGCATTGTATACAACGAAGAAATAAAATATGAAAAATATGACTTTGACGACATTGCTGAAGAAAACTACAATGCACAATTAAAAGGTGGTTGGTTGGCAATGATCCAGCACTACTTTCTTGCCGCATGGGTTCCAGAATCAAGCAAAGATAATTTATATTTTAGTCGCTACAATCGTAATAAAGATCATTACACATTAGGTACACGTACATCATCAGTAAGTATTGAAGCGGGTCAAACCGGTGAGATTAGCTCACGTTTTGTTGTCGGCCCAAAGCTTCAGTATAGACTTGAAGAAATCGCAACCGGTTTAGATCTAACGGTTGATTATGGAATCTTAACGATATTTGCAAAACCACTATTCTGGTTACTTGATGCTTTTCACGGGCTGTTTGGTAACTGGGGCTGGGCGATTATCTTTTTGACCATCACGGTTAAAGCTGTATTTTATAAACTGTCAGAGATGGGTTATAAATCAATGGCAAAAATGCGCAAGGTTGCACCGCGTATTCAAAAGATGAAGGAACAGTTCGGAGATGATCGCCAGGCAATGAGTAAGGCGATGATGGATATGTATAAACGAGAAAAAATCAATCCCATGGGWGGATGTTTTCCAATACTTGTACAGATGCCGGTCTTCATYTCACTTTACTGGGTMTTGCTGGAAAGCGTAGAAATGCGCCATGCACCTTTTATTTTATGGTTAACCAACCTAACGGATAAAGACCCCTACTTTGTATTACCCGTGCTAATGGGTATATCAATGTACATCCAGCAAAAGTTAAATCCTGCACCGATTGATCCCATTCAACAGAAAATATTTCAAATAATGCCTTTTGCCTTTACCATAATGTTTGCATTCTTCCCTTCTGGTTTGGTGCTGTATTGGGTAGTGAATAATATTTTATCGATTGCTCAACAATATGTTATTACCAAACGTATAGAAAATAGTTAAGTAGAGTAAAGTAGTTTATATTTTACCGACATGACTAAAGATACCATCGCCGCCATTGCAACACCTTCGGGTCAAGGTGGTGTTGGTATTATTCGCGTATCGGGGCCCAAAGCACCCGAGATTGCTGAAAAAATTTCAGGCTTATGCCCCTCACCTCGCTACGCACATTACGGTTCTTTCACAGATAAAACCAAAACTATTATAGATAGCGGACTCACATTATTTTTTAAAAAACCGTTTTCATTTACCGGTGAAGACATTGTTGAATTTCACGCACATGGCGGCCCCGTTGTTTTAGATCTTTTACTAAAAGAAATTTTACAAAATGATATTCGTCCGGCGCGTGCCGGTGAATTTACCGAACGGGCTTTTTTAAACGATAAAATAGATTTAGCGCAGGCTGAAGCCATTGCTGATTTAATTGCAGCCGATAGCGAACAGGCCGCACGCGCTGCAATGCGTTCTATGCAAGGCGAGTTTTCAGCGGTGATTCATCAGCTTGTTGAATCTTTAATACAACTTAGAATTCATGTGGAGTCAGCACTGGATTTTCCAGAAGAAGAAATTGATTTTTTAGCTGATACAGCCATCGCTGAACAATTAACGCAAGTCACAAATAAATTACAGGAAGTAAAAAAGTCAGCACAACAAGGACGCTTACTTAAAGAAGGCATGACGGTTGTCATTGCCGGCAAACCCAATGCCGGCAAATCCAGTTTATTAAATCAATTAGCCGGACAAGATTCAGCAATCGTAACGGAGATAGCCGGAACCACCCGTGATATCTTACGCGAACACATACAGATTGACGGATTGCCTCTACATATAATAGATACCGCAGGCCTGCGTGAGAGTGATGATATCGTAGAACAGGAAGGCGTAAAACGAGCCAAACAAATGATCGATAAAGCCGATCGTGTATTGTTTGTTATCGATGTCAATGATGAAGAAAAAAATACCGACGAAATATTGTTAGATGCCATACCAAAAAACATTGGTGTAACCGCTGTTTATAATAAAATAGATAAAAACAAACAGACTGCAAAAATTACCGAAGATAATAAAACAAAAATATATCTTTCTGCAAAAACAGGCGATGGTATAGACATTCTTAAACAGCACCTGAAACAGTGCATGGGCTATCAACAAAAAAATGAAGGCCAGTTTATTGCACGCCGACGGCACCTTGATGCCATCAATATTGCTGAAAAACATTTAGACGTTGCTCATGAAAATTTACATCATCTAAAAGCAGGTGAGCTATTAGCTGAAGAACTTCGAATAGCACAAGAATCACTATCATCAATAACGGGCGAATTTAGTAGCGATGATTTATTGGGTAGAATTTTTTCAGACTTTTGTATTGGTAAATAAAAGCAATGTTATTTACCAATATATATATAAAACATTAATATACAATGACTGAATTATAGAAAATAAAAATGACTGATTTTAAAAATAATATAGACCCGGAAAAAATTGATACATCAATTGAGCTAATCAAAAAATACATTAAAGATGACAAGGTACAACCTGTTATTGTTGCTTTAGAAGCGCTAAAACAAGATCCTTCTAATGAGGCATTATTAATACAACTAACCGATACGCTTAATAGTATTGGTATTATGCTTGGTGCGGTTTTGACTTACGCACCTTATGTAGGTTTATTGATATCTGACGATCCTTTTGATTTGAAGTAAATACTAAGACGACAAGGTTTTATAAACCGTGCTAGCAATAAACGGGATTTTATTTGAGTCTACAATGTAGATATAAAGGCGTCTAACGCGGGCCAAAATTCGGCTGAATGAGTAATTCCAGCATGCCCTTCTGACTTAAAGGCTAAAAACTTTTTAGGCGTGTTTGCCGCTTCATATAATGCTTCGCCATGCCAGAAAGGAACAACATTATCGTCTTTACTATGTAAGATAAAAACAGGTGCATGAAGGCCTCGAATTTTTTTGATAGTTTCAAATTTATCAAAAGGCACAATCGGGTAGACAGTTTTTACTCTGAAAGCGGTTGTAAAAGGGCTTTCTAAAATTAAGGCAGCGACAGAATTTTTAGCGGCTAAATCCGTTGCGATGGCTGAACCCAGAGAGTGGCCATATGAAATAATCTGATCAGCGTTAATGTTTTTCTGGCTAATTAAGTAGTCATAAACAGCTTGAACATCATTATAARCCTGTTGTTCGCTCGGCTTACCCGTACTATGGCCATAACCACTGTAGTCATAGATAACAATAGAATAGCCATGATTGTAAAAATTATTCTTTAGGTATTGTAAACCGCCCAGATCAACGGCATTGCCATGACTATAAAGTATGGTGTATTTAGACAACGGATTTTTTATATGATTAAGGATTATCTTATTAGTGCGCGTCTTATCCGTAGCATCAACTGAATTAACACTGATGTATTGTTGAGATAAATTATAAGATGGCGCTTGTGGAAAAAAGATAAGCTGATCACTAAAGGCAATGCCGATAGCAACAAGACCTGCATAGCTAAAGAAAAGGATAGAGAATAGTTTTTTTATGACAAGTTTCATATGATTGAGTATGATTAGTTATTCGCTTGATAGATATATTTTATACACCTTTAGTTCGTAAATTACGAAAACATAATTTAAATGACAGAATTAACCAAAAACGCCGCTATCTTACTAATCCACTGCCGGGACAAGCCAGGCATTGTTGTCGCAATTACTGATTTTATTCATAACAATGGCGGAAATATTTTATATCTTGATCAGCATGTCGATGGTGAGCAAGGCATATTTTTTATGCGAATCGAATGGCAGCTGGAAAATTTCGCCATTCAGCGCGATAAAATAGGCGAATATTTTGAGACATTGGTTGGTTCGCGTTACCAGATGACGTCGCAACTGCATTTTTCAGATACAAAGTTGCGCATGGCTTTATTCGTATCGAAAATGTCGCATTGTTTTTATGATTTGCTGGCACGYTATGAATGCGGTGAATTAAACATAGATATTCCCGTTATCATTAGTAATCACATCGACCTCCAACATGCTGCTGAAAGATTAGGCATCGAGTTTCACTGTATACCGATTAATAAAGATAATAAGCAACAACAGGAAGAAAAACAAAAAGCATTATTAGAACAACACAAGATAGATTTTATTGTGCTTGCAAGGT
The DNA here is from genome assembly GCA_002746365.1 of Thiotrichaceae bacterium. Classification (GTDB taxonomy): domain Bacteria; phylum Pseudomonadota; class Gammaproteobacteria; order SZUA-229; family SZUA-229. The sequence continues at coordinate 17,351 of NVWZ01000022.1, read as the reverse complement.
ACATGCAGATAGTGAGTGATAGTTTTGTTAGTGCTTATCCACAAAAAATAATTAATATACACCACTCCTTTCTTCCCGCCTTCCCTGGCGGAAAGCCCTACCACAGTGCTTATGAACGTGGTGTAAAAATCATCGGTGCGACCAGTCACTATGTTACAGCAGAGTTAGATGCCGGGCCTATCATCGAACAGGATGTGGTGCATGTTAGTCATAAAAATTCTGTTGATGACATGGTGCGAATCGGGCGTGATTTGGAAAAGATAGTACTTGCGCGTGCTGTACGACATCATGTGCATCACGATTTGCTCGTCTATGAAAATCGTACGGTAGTTTTTGAATAACTATTTTTGTCGTTACTTCTTAGAGGTGTTTACGGCGTGTYACGGAAACATGTTTCAATTCATCTCTCGGGTAACACGTAACACCATTTCTTAAGTTCCATAAGGCTTTCCACTTGCTTTGCATGGTATTAGAGGGACAGTCGTTATAATAATCAAATAGTCTGGTAATAAAGATTCTGCGGATGGTTCGCCTGTGCAAAAAAGAACCAGCGTTCAGCAATGAGCCCTGCATACTGTACGATGAAGGCCATGGCAAAWAGTATAAACATATTTGTAGTTAGTGCGGCAGAAATTAAAACAACGGGAACAACAAATACCAACGCTAGAAAAACCCATTTAATGCTTTTGAAAAAGGCGGGTTTTGCACCATGAAAATATTCGCGTGTGTTAAATGAGCCGCCCATCGAACCCTGAGCTTTTTGTTTGATTTTGGTGTGACGTATACCGATAGCCGTGCTCAAGTTTGATTTGTATTTAATGTTTTTATTTCGTATTAATGAAGCGATGCGTGTAATCGATGCGGTTACCGTTAAAATAATTGCCCAGCTGCCATAAAAACGGATGAGGTCGGATTCAACATAGGAGGCGAACGCGGTACTTAGCGCAAAGCCGGACGCCATGCCGAGCAAGGTATAGTTGACAACGGTAAGCGGTGTCGCCCATTCCTGTAAAAATTTTATACACGCATAGATCATGGCGGTGCAGATAAATAATGCAAATGCCAGTACCGTATTTAATGCACCAACCATCAAAGAGAGATCAACGATAAAGTCTTCACTTAATGAAAACAATACCGGGTTCCAGTTGTTAATGTGTATCATTGCGTAGAGAAAAGTCGTGCCCATAAAAGCAGGTAATACGATAACTTCGCGTGATAGCCATGAGGTTTTCCATTTTGCGGCAGAGCGCCATGCGCGTTCAGGATGACCAAGATGAAAGAACGATGCGACCAGACCGGCGGTTAGAAAGACCAGAGCAAGCAGGCTACCGTAACCATAAAAACCGGGTGAGTCCTGTACCGGTAAAACTTTAATAACGGAATATAGCTGACCGGTAAACAGTGCTAAAAACAAGCCCTGTCCAACACCAATTAAGGTGGTTAAAAAAATAACTGAAAAAGCAGGATGCATAATTTTTCTCTCTACCAGCTGGTAATATCGTCGAGCGTCTGTTCATCATCACCCGGCATTGGTAACTGACGTTCTTTGTTAAGTGGATTATCCACACGGGTAAGTTCGTCGTGGTGAATCGTAATATTGGTTTTGCGTCGGGGCAGATAGTGGTTTGCGGGCTTAGTGCCCCACTCCGGCATTAACTGATAACCACCGTTATCGCGAATTTGTTCGGACACGWTTGAGTCKGGATCATTCACATCACCGAATAAACGGGCRCTGGTTGGACAAGCTAAAACACAGGCCGGTTTACGTTCGGCCTCCGGTAAGGTTTCATCATAAATGCGATCAACACATAAGGTACATTTTTTCATTACCTTTAAATTTTCATCGAGTTCGCGCGCGCCATAAGGACAGGCCCAGGAACAATATTTACAGCCGATACATTTATCATAGTCCACTAAAACAATGCCATCTTCTTCGCGTTTGTAGCTGGCGCCGGTTGGGCAGACCGGTACGCATGGCGGTTCTTCACAGTGTAAACAACTTTTAGGGAAATGGACGGTTTCAGTATTGGGGTATTCGCCGATTTCAAATGTTTGTACGCGGTTAAAAAACGTACCCGTTGGATCTTTTTCGTACGGGTTGTAGTCCGACATAAAACCAGCGGTGCCTGATGTGTTCCATTCTTTGCAGCTGGTGACGCAGGCGTGACAACCAACGCAGACGTTTAAATCGATAACTAAAGCGAGTTGAGTCATGCGCCTTTCCTATTTATAAGTATCGTCATTGCGAGTGCTATTACGATTATTTTTGATGATTTATATAGCATTATTTATTTACCCTGGTGCCGGCAAAATACTTTAACCAGCGACCACTCATAAACTTATTGACCGTTGTTGTACCCGGCGTTTTTGCACCAGCCTTAAATTGCGGGAAGGTTTCTTCTGCTTCACCCTCTTCCGTCGGATAAATTTTGACGCGTACATCGTACCAGCCAGCCTGCCCGGTAACCGGATCAGAGTTAGACAAATGATCACCTTCTGCACCTGGTGGTAGTTCTTCACTAATCAGATGGTTTAGTAAAAAGCCCTTCTGTGATTCGTTGGCATCTTTCTTCAGGCCCCATGCACCTTTGGCTTTTCCGATGGCGTTCCATGTCCATACCGTGCCGGGTTCAACCGCTTCTGAATGGCGGCACATACAGCGCACTTTGCCGTGCATGGACTCTACCCACATCCATTGGCCGTCTTTAATACCAGCGGCCTCAGCGGTTTTAGTATTCACGTTTAAATAATTATGCGTGTGAATCTGACGTAACCAGGCGTTCTGCGAATCCCAGGAATGATACATCGCCATCGGGCGTTGCGTTATTGCGTTCAAAGGATACTGACGCAGATCAGTTTGTTGTGCTTCCAGTGTGTCGGAATAAAAAGGCAGTGGATCAAAATGCGTATTGATGCGTTTACGTAGATGTTCCGGTGGTTGTTTACCATCCGATTTCCCCTGCGCGGCGAGACGAAACTTCTGTAATACTTCACTGTATATATGAATGTTAATGGGTTCGGCGTAACGTGTCAGGCTATGGCGTTTTGCCCATTCCAGATAACCCTGATTCCAGTTACGCATGTACTGATAAGATTTAGGGAGTTCGTGTTGATAAACGCAGTTATTTTTTTCGTACATCTCCCATTGATTTGGGTTGGGCTCCCCTTTCATAAATTTTTCACCGCCCTTTCCGCGCCAGCCAGCTAAAAATCCAATACCAGAACCTGGTGCGGTTTCATAGTTGATGATGAAATCCGGGTAGTCACGATATTTGCGCTTGCCCTGCTCGTTAACAAAGACAGGTAATTTTAAACGTGCGCCTAATTCGATTAATACTTCCTGAAACGGTTTACATTCTCCAGTGGGTTCGACCACGGGAATGCGCACCGAATCCGCGGGCCCCTCAAACTCAGAGATCGGCCGGTCTAACATCGACATCACATCATGGCGCTCGAGATAAGTCGTATCCGGTAATACCAGGTCAGCAAATGAAACCATTTCAGATTGGAACGCATCGCAAACGATGAGGAAAGGAATCTTGTATTCGCCCTTCTCGTCTTTGTCATTTAGCATATCGCGGACACTGGTGGTGTTCATGGTCGAATTCCATGCCATATTCGACATAAAAATCATCATGGTGTCGATACTATACGGATCCCCGCGCCAGGCATTGGTAATGGCGTTTTGCATCAGACCGTGTACGGATAACGGGTGCTCCCATGAAAAGGCTTTGTCCAGTCGGATCGGTTGGCCTTTTTCATCGACAAACAGGTCATTAGGATCCGCTGGCCAGCCTAAAGGCATACCATTCAGAGGCGTATTGGGCTGGACATCATCCCAACTGGTAGCGGATTTAGCGCAAGGCGGGATGGGACGCGGGAACGGTGCTTTATGGCGGAATCCACCGGGGCGATCAATCGTGCCGAGGATGCTCATTAATATCGACATGGCGCGGATGGTCTGAAAACCATTGGAATGCGCCGCCAGGCCACGCATGGCATGGAAAGACACCGGGTTGCCCGTGATATGGTCGTGCTCCTTGCCCCAGGTATCGGTCCATGAGATTGGCAGCTCAATCTTTTCATCACGAGCAGTAATGCCCATCTCATAGGCGAGACGTTTGATGGTCTCAGCGGGAATACCGGTAATTTTTTCTGCCCACTCAGGCGTGTAATCTTTGACACGATCGACCAGCAACTGGAAAGCCGGTTTGACGGGCGTGCCATCATCCAGTTTAAACTCACCCAGTAAATAAGGGTCCGAGCCTTCGGTGTGCATCGAAATGGGTTTATTCAGGTCGCGATCCCACCACAGCTTATTCTGCTGATCAAAACAGACTTCTTCTTTAGGGGCTTCATAACGCACAAACATGCCATGTTGGTCAGAGGCTTCATCCATATTAACCAGTTCGGCTGAGTTGGTGTAATTAATCAGAAAATCGCGATCAAATAGACCATGCTTAATAATTTTATTAATAATGGATAAAAATAATGCACCATCTGTACCGGGTTTAATCGGTATCCACTCATCAGCAATACCCGCGTAACCACTGCGTACAGGATTAATAGCGATGAACTTGCCGCCATTACGTTTGAACTTAGCCAATGCCATTTTCATTGGATTAGAATGATGGTCTTCAGCGGTTCCAATCATAATGAACAATTTGGAGCGTTCCAGATCCGGTCCACCAAACTCCCAGAACGAGCCACCGATGGTGTAGATCATACCGGCCGCCATATTGACCGAGCATAAACCACCGTGTGCAGCGTAATTGGGGGTGCCGAACTGTTTGGCAAACAGACCAGTCAGCGCCTGCATCTGATCACGACCCGTAAACAGGGCGAATTTTTTAGGGTCGGTGGCGCGAATATGAGCCAGCCGTTCTTCCATGATAGAAAACGCCTTTTCCCAGGAAATCTCGACAAAATCATTGTCACCACGATCACTTTTTGGCTTACGCATCAAAGGCTTAGTCAAACGAGCAGGGGAGTACTGCTTCATAATACCAGACGCCCCTTTGGCGCAGATAACGCCTTTATTTAACGGGTGTTCGGGGTTGCCCTGAATGTAACGGACTTCTCCGTCACGTAACGTTACGCGAATGCCGCAGCGGCAGGCACACATATAACAGGTGGTGTTTTTAGTCTCGATACGGCTATTTTCATCGGTGGCTTTCGAGGTTGGGTTGTGCACGGGTTGAGGCATACGTTTTTCCTGGTAACGCGTAGGTAATAGATTGATAATTATCAGTTTAATAAGATCAACGGTTCACTGTACTCCAACCACCTGGTTTTGGCTAATCAGCATTTTTATAGCAACCATAAAATATTCTAATATTCTAATATAGGTTCAGTTTATGACCCGTGTGGGTGAGAATAAAAGAGCAATAGTCCGACAATTTATTGCAGATAAGGATGGAATTAATTTAATAATTTTAAAGGGTTATAGAGGAAGCTTTGATGGAATTTTTATTTTTAGCCAAATGATTGAATGAATAATAACCAATATTGTAATAAATGATTAACTTTTAAAAAATCTTTGCTATATATAGTTATAACCGAGTGTCATTTTATTGACAGTTGGGCCAAGAATAAAAGCAAAATGTTACCAAATAGCACCTTACTACTAATAATTTCGTAGGAATATCATGAGTTTAAACAACAATAAGAGCTGGTTATTTAGTATTTTTGCTTTTGTCACATTTTTTGCAGGTAGCAGCTTTCTCTTTATTGGAGACTCCGTTGCTCAGGACGATCAGGTTCCATTTTCAACCCTGTCTGATGCAGATTTCGAAATGATTCTTGCCGTTAAAGAAGAAATGCGAGAAGCACGCGATCAGTAAGACATAAAACCAAGTTTCACACAAAGGCCCGCATAATTAGCTTTATGCGGGCTTTTTTATGTCCATGAATGGGCGGTATTGCGCAAGGAGCCCGGTAAGGCAGCTGTGACGTTTACTATCGGTCATGAGCGGACTTTTAAAAGAAAAAATCTTGTCCGCGAATAACGCAAATGACGCAAAAAAAAACTGCAAATAAAATATTGTTTCTTTTGCTTTTTTCGCGTCATTTGCGTTATTCGCGGATAATCCCATTTAAAGCTTTTGACCGTACCATAAGAGTCAAAAGCAGATCGACAGATAGTACAAGAGGACTATGGTTAAACACCTGATTTAGTTTATAATTTGCCACCATGTTTTATGCAGACTCTTTTGATGTAATCGTTATCGGTGGTGGCCATGCGGGCACCGAAGCCGCATTGGCGGCTGCGCGTATGGGTGTGAAAACGCTGTTGCTAACGCATAACATCGAAACCCTGGGGCAGATGAGCTGTAATCCGGCCATTGGTGGCATCGGTAAAGGGCATCTGGTAAAAGAGATTGATGCCATGGGCGGCATCATGGCAAAAGCAGCCGATCTCGGCGGTATTCAATTTCGTACTTTAAATAGTCGTAAGGGACCAGCGGTACGGGCAACGCGTGCGCAAGCTGATCGCGTACTCTATAAAGCGGCGATTCGTGAAAAGCTGGAAAACCAGGCTAATCTCTCATTATTTCAGCAAGCAGTTGATGATTTAATCGTTGAGACAATCGACGGAGAAGAGTGTGTAACCGGTGTGGTTACGCAGATGGGGCTTAAATTTAAGGCCAAAACCGTGGTGCTGACAGTGGGCACTTTTTTAGGTGGTCTCATCCATATTGGTGAAAAGAATTTTTCTGGCGGTCGCGCCGGTGATCCTCCGTCTATCGCTCTGGCAGAACGGCTACGGGATTTACCGTTTCGAGTGGAGCGCTTAAAAACCGGTACCCCACCAAGAATTGATAGTCGAACCATCGATTATTCTGATCTGGCTGAACAGCCAGGTGATACACCCGTGCCCGTATTCTCCTATACCGGCAAAGCAGAAGATCACCCACGACAAATCAGTTGCCACATCACGCATACCAATGAAAAAACGCATGACATTATTCGCGAAGGGCTGCATCGTTCGCCTATGTATAGCGGTGTYATCGAAGGTATCGGGCCGCGTTATTGYCCRTCGATAGARGATAAAGTGGTGCGCTTTGCGGATAAAASCTCGCATCAAATATTTATCGAACCCGAAGGTTTAACCACACACGAAGTTTATCCCAACGGCATATCTACTAGCCTGCCATTTGATATGCAGTTTGAATTTGTGCGTTCGATGAAGGGGTTTGAAAAAGCACATATAACCCGCCCCGGTTATGCCATCGAGTATGACTTTTTTGATCCGCGTGATTTAAAGGCCTCTTTCGAAACCAAATTTATCAATGGTCTGTTTTTTGCCGGCCAGATAAACGGCACAACCGGATATGAGGAGGCGGGTGCGCAAGGTCTGCTAGCAGCAATAAATGCAGCCCGTCAAGTTCAGCAAAAAGAAGCATGGACACCAACGCGTGATCAAGCATACATCGGTGTGCTAGTTGATGACCTTGTTACCTTAGGTACGCAAGAACCGTATCGCATGTTTACCTCGCGTGCAGAATATCGTTTGATATTACGTGAAGACAATGCCGATTTGCGATTAACCGAAGTGGCTCGTGAAATGGGCCTGGTTAACGATGAACATTGGCAGCAGTTTTCAGATAAGCGCGAAGCGATARAAAAAGAGCAGCAACGTTTAGCTGAAATGAATATTCCACCAGAATCACCTTTTGCTAAAGCATTCGCTAAAAAACTGGCTGTTGATGGCAAGATAAAACCATTATCAAGAAATTATAAAGCAGCTGATTTATTACGCCGACCCGAAATTGATTATGCAGCACTGACCGAGATAATTGGAGAAGGCGTGGGCGTGACACAAAGTGTAGCTGAACAGGTGGAAGTTCAGGCAAAGTACTCGGGTTATCTGGAYCGWCAGCTCGATGAAATTGCAAAGACAAAAAGGCATCAAYTAACCACTATTCCGAATGTAATTGATTATGCAACCGTGCGCGGTTTGTCCAATGAAGTACAGCAAAAACTCACCGACCATCGCCCTGAAACCATTGGTCAGGCAGGTCGAATTCCCGGTGTGACACCCGCAGCMATTTCTTTACTGATGGTGCATCTTAAAAAATCCATGCATTCGTAAAAGCGGTAAACTCGCGCTTTTAAATTATCAATCATATTTACAGATGAAAGAACCACTCCGCCAACAACTCGAATTTGGCCTCAAACAAATGGGCTTGCATTACTCCGTCGAAATGCAGCAAAAGCTGGTGCATTACATCCAGCTAATCGCGCGCTGGAATAAAACCTTTAATCTGACAGCGATTCGTGATGTTGAAGAAATGGTCAGCAAACATTTGCTGGATAGCCTTGTTGTGCAGCCTTATATTGAAGGTTCATTAATACTGGACGTGGGCAGTGGGGCGGGTTTGCCAGGCATCCCTTTTGCTATTACCTCACCGGATAAGAAATTTGTATTGATTGATAGCAACGGTAAAAAAACGCGTTTTTTGGTGCAGGCGAAAATCGATTTAAAGCTGGATAATGTTGAAGTTATCCATCAGCGAGTGGAAGATTTTCAGCCCATGGAAGAAGGACATAGGATATACTTCAACGTGATTACTGCGCGCGCTTATGCCGCCACCGATGATATTTTAAAGACCACGGCGCACCTGCAAGATGATGACACCCGTATTTTGGTGATGCAGGGCAAGCTAGACAGGCAGATTAAGAGTGAGCAGTATCAGCTGGTCGACTCCTATAGCCTGGATGTTTATGGCCTTGATGCAGAGCGGCAGTTGCTGGAAATCAAAAGAAGTCCTATTTTGGAAGCCTGAAGAAAATCGGTTCCTACATAAATATACTCGGACAAGCCCCTAACTAAGAATAAAACACGAATAGATGTCAAAAGTACTCGCATTAGCCAATCAAAAAGGCGGCGTTGGTAAAACCACGACTAGCGTGAATCTCGCTGCATCGCTGGCGGCAACCAGGCGTAAAGTTTTACTGATCGATCTGGATCCACAGGGTAACGCCACAATGGGTGTGGGTGTTGATAAAAATGCACTCGACAAGACTTTTTGTGATGTGTTGCTTGATGGTCTGGAAATTCATAAAGCAGTGATACACATCGAAAATGTCGGCATTGATTTATTGCCCTCCAATGCGGATATGACGGCCGCCGAAGTGGATCTGATGCGTGCTGATAATGCCGAGCAGCGTTTTAAAAACAGTATTGCACCGATCAAAGATGAATACGACTATATATTGATTGACTGCCCGCCGGCATTAAATATGCTGACATTGAATGCGTTGGTTGCATCCGATGGTGTAATCATTCCGATGCAATGTGAGTATTACGCATTAGAAGGGCTAACCGCGTTGATGGACACCATCAATCAGGTACGTTCGACGGTGAACCCTGATCTGAAGGTCGAAGGTTTATTACGTACCATGTTCGATACCCGAAACACGCTGGCAAATGACGTGTCAGCACAATTAATCGAACATTTTGGTGACCGGGTCTACCGCACCATCGTGCCGCGCAATGTGCGACTAGCGGAAGCACCAAGCCACGGTTTGCCAGCACTGTTATATGACAAAACATCACGTGGCGCATTGGCCTACCTGGCTTTGGCGGGTGAAATGTTACGACGGGAGTCGCGAGCTAAAGCCGCGGCACCTGCATAAGGAAAAGGTTTACTCTCTGTCATCCTCGAATGTTTTTATCGGGGATCCAGAAATCTTTTAAAAGCTCTGGGTTCCCGATAAAAACATTCGGGAATGACAGGAAATATCGAAATATTTAGAGTTAAGAATTATGGTGGCAAAGAAAAAAGGTTTAGGACGTGGGTTAAGCGCATTGCTGGGAAACAGTGATGTTGAAGCCATGATGAAACCGGGCAATGATGATGAACTGCGTCAAATAGATGTGGATTTAATTGAGCGAGGCCCCTGGCAGCCGCGTGAGCACTTCGACGAGGAATCCCTGCAGGAACTGGCAGATTCCATCGCGACACAGGGTGTTATTCAGCCCATCGTGGTTCGACAGAAAGCCAGCTCTAATGGTCAGAAGCGGTATGAGATCGTTGCCGGTGAGCGTCGCTGGCGTGCTTCACAAAAAGCCGGATTGTCTAAAATTCCTGTGGTGATAAAGACCTTTGATGACCAGACTGCGGCCGCGGTTTCGCTGATCGAAAATATACAGCGAGAAAACCTGAATCCATTGGAAGAATCCACCGCATTAAAACGTCTGATCGATGAGTTCGACATGACTCATCAACAAGTGGCCGATAGTGTGGCGCGTTCGCGGGCTTCCGTCAGTAATTTGTTGCGTCTTCAGGATTTAAATCCGGATGTAAAAATATTATTGGCTATACGTGATATCGAAATGGGGCATGCGCGTGCGTTGCTCGCCATTGATGGCCTGGAACAAAGTCGTGTCGCGAAAGATGTGGCAAGAAAAGGGCTGTCTGTGCGAGAGACAGAAGCCTTGATTCGTAAAATTTCTGCGCCGACTAAAAAGCCAAAAACCACGCGCAAAGATCCCGATATTGCCAGATTAGAAGAGCGTTTAACCGAGCGCCTGGGTGTGCCCGTTCATGTTAAACAAAAAAGTAAGGGCAAAGGCACATTGGAAATTGCTTATTCCAGCCTGGATGTGCTCGATGGCATACTTAGTAAGATAGAAGCTTAAGGGTCTGTCTCAATAGGAGGGGAAGCTTAATTTGCAGCGTGATGAACTATTTTGGTAGCTTATGTGTCGGACATAAATACATAGCCACATAAAATACGACGGGTAGATTCCATCATGATTGTTCAGCGCAAGACCCAAATATTGAAAGCTTTTTTGCTCAGTGTGGCGGTTGTAACGCTGTCCGCCTGTAGCGACGACGATAGCTCTAGCGCCGATCGCGACGACACGGCAGATGCCAGCTATGAGCTCACATTAACAACCACATGGACGACAGCTAACTTCCCAACGAATTTCCCTGCGGGCGCTCATTTCACCGCGTTAATCGGTAGCACGCATAATAATCAGGTCATATTCTGGATGCCGGGACAAAACGCCAGTGCGGGCATCGAAAGTATGGCTGAAACCGGTTCGCAGAGTGCTTTGGCCGCTGAGGTAGAAGCCGCTAAAGATGACGGCAAAGCAGAATTTACGCTGGCGACATCGGGTAATGTAAGTGCGTCGGGAATGGCTAAGCTAACATTTGATATAAATGAAACCTTTCCATTAGTTACGCTGGTTTCTATGATTGCGCCGAGTCCGGACTGGTTTATTGGGGTGCGTGATTTGTCATTATTTGATAACGCAACCGGCGAGTTTAAGCAAACCGTCGTGGTGCAGCTCAAAGCTTATGATGCGGGTACGGAAGACGGTGAAGGCTTTTCGCTTTCAAATGCGGATACCCAGCCTAAGCAGCCCATTGCTTTATTGAATCGTATGGATCCTGCTGACCATGATTTTGTCGATGGCATCGGTGCTGCCAATGGTGAGATTATTGCGACCATGACCTTCGAGCGAATCAAGTAAGCCAATCTTTTATTGTCTCATTCCGCTAGTAAAAACTATGCAATTTAGTGCAAAGCTTTAGCTGCTTTGATATTATTCTGTTGGGTTGACACTGTCGCCAAGGTCGCAGAGAAAAAAGGATACGATATTTGCTTTTCTCTGCGTCTTTGGCGAGAAAATATGTCGTGTATTTAAATAATCAAGCTTGGGTTTCGATAAGTATATTAGGCTTTGATGTAATAGAATTTACTTATGCCAAGATTGATTCCTTGACCTGAAACAACACTCTCTTATATAATTCGCGCGCATTCCACCCCTGTCTTGGCGTTTATTTGTTAAAAACAATGCCAGGGTTGGCTGAAAGTGCGCAAAAAACTATGCAATATGATCGGCCCAACTTGAACCAGCAACACCTGCAATCGAAGCAGCAGGCTGTTACATTTATCTGGTCGCAATTGATACTGACGATCATTTTATCGGCGCTTTGGCTCATCTTTGATGGGGTTAAGGCCTATTCCGCACTTACGGGTGGCATGATAGCTACCGTCGCCAGTGCCTGGTTTGCATACAAGGTTTTTCGCGTCAGCCCCGACAGCGCAGCAGTAACGATGATTACTTCTGCCTACACGGGTGAGATTTATAAGATTTTATTAACRGGCGCATTATTCATCTGTGCGTTTGTATTGATTAGGCCGGTCAGTGCGCTGGCTTTATTRATCACSTATTTTGTAATACACATGACRCCGGCATTGGTGAGTGTGATAAGTGATGCAGGCAATGGTGCCGGCACGATAAACCAGAAAACTAAAGAGCAGAGAGAGAAAAATGGCTGACCAAGCCTTAACCGCAGGACAATACATTAAGCACCATCTGCARAACATGACCTACGGTCAACAGGCAGACGGAACATGGGGTTTAGCTAAGACCGCAGAAGMAGCAAGTGCCATGGGTTTCATGTCAATCAATGTTGACACCATGTTCTGGTCAATTRTTTTAGGTGTRCTYTTTCTCTGGGTATTTCGTCGTGCCGCTAAAAATGCCACCGTAGATACACCAACCGGTCTRCAAAATTTCATCGARATGATCATYGAATTTATTGATGGCAGCGTAAAAAGTGCGTTCAATGGACGTAATGCCATTGTCGCACCGATGGCGCTAACCATCTTTGTCTGGGTCTTTCTAATTAACTTTATGGATTTGATCCCGGTTGACTGGCTGCCCGGTACAGCTGCCTGGATTGGTTCAACCTTCTTCGGTATGGACCCACATGACGTCTTTTTCAAAGTGGTACCATCGACAGATCCCAATGCAACCTTCGGTATGGCGTTGACGGTCTTTATGCTGACGATGTACTACAGCATCAAAATCAAGGGCGTTAAGGGCTTTGCTGCTGAGTTGACCATGCATCCCTTTAGTGCGAATAACATACTAATGAAAATTATATTAATTCCAGTTAACTTCATGCTGGAATTTGTTGCCCTGATTGCTAAACCCTTATCATTGTCACTGCGTTTATACGGCAACATGTTTGCCGGTGAAATGATATTTATCCTGATCGCTATCATGTACGGCGGCGGTTGGGCACTMGGKATATTTGGYGGCTTCCTGCAATTAGGYTGGGCGATTTTCCATATTCTGATTATTACTYTACAGGCTTATATCTTCATGACGCTGACCATCGTTTAYATGGATCTWGCGTACCAGGTGCCTGATGAACACTAGGYAATAGTCTTKAGGCATAAGCTGAACTRAATTTTTACATTATTAACGAATTAAATTTCTATTAGGAGAAAACAATGACTGAAGTAAGTGCAATGCTTTACATAGCGGGTGCAATCATGATGGGCTTAGGCGCATTGGGTGCAGCGATTGGTATTGGTGTATTAGGYGGCCGTTTCCTTGAAGGTGCMGCRCGTCAACCAGAACTTATTCCATTATTACGTGGCCAGTTCTTCCTTATGATGGGTCTGACTGATGCGGTYCCAATGATCGCGGTTGGTGTGGCTTTCTACATTATCTTCGCTGTAGCGTAACTTAAGATAATTATCAAAAGGTAAAAGCGGATGAATATTAATCTAACGCTGTTTGGCCAATCGATAACCTTTGCGATTTTCATATGGTTCTGTTACGCCTATGTGTGGCCGCCACTGGTTAATGCGTTAACTGAGCGTCAGAAGAAAATCGCTGACGGTCTTGCAGCAGCTGAACGTGGCCAACACGAGCAGGAACTGGCTGAAAAGAGAGCGACGGAGCATCTTAAAGACGCAAAAGGTCAGGCATCAGACATCATCAGTCAGGCACAAAAACGTGCTAACGAAATCGTCGATGAAGCTAAAGGTGATGCTCGTACAGAAGCTGACCGTATAAAAGCGGGTGCCGATGCTGAGATCGAACAGGAAATCAATCGCGCACGTGAACACCTTCGTCAGGAAGTGGTGGTTTTAGCTATTTCCGGTGCTGAAAAAGTACTGAAACGTGAAGTGGATAAAGACGCACATGCAAGTTCACTTAATGAACTGGCTGCGCAGCTTTAAAGGCCAGGTAATCGGAGATACGTAATGGCAGATTCCACAACAGCAGCACGTCCTTATGCTAAAGCGGTATATGATCTTGCAAGCCAGAACCAGAAAGAAGACAGTAAAAATCTGGATTCATGGAACGACGCGTTAGCTAATTTGGCTAACGTCGTTAACGATGCGCAGGTAGCAGAGATGTTAAGCAATCCTGATCTGAGTAAACAGCAGAAAGGTGAGCTGGTGATTCAGGTCATGGGTGACAATTTAAACCAGCAGCAGCAGAACATGGTCAAACTAATGGCAGAAAATGGCCGTCTGGCTTTGATGCGTGATGTGCTGGAGCAGTTTGAAGTCGCGCGTGCTAAAGCCGACAACAAAATCGAAGCCGAAGTGGTTTCTGCTTTTGAATTAACTGCCGAGCAGACAGACGAATTGATCAATACATTAAAGAATAAACTTGGCTGTGATGTCACGCTAACCACAACGGTGGATGAATCGTTGATTGGTGGCGTAATCATCAAAGCTGGTGACACTATTATAGACGCGTCGATGAAATCGCAGCTGGATTCGCTAGCGCTTTCATTGGCACGATAAGAGGCAATACAATGCAACTCAATCCATCAGAAATCAGTGAACTGATTAAATCACGAATCGAGAACTTCGATGAGAAAGTCGAAGCCCGTACCGAAGGTACTATCGTCAGCTTAATGGACGGTATTATTCGTATCCACGGTCTGGCCGATGCAATGCAGGGCGAGATGATCGAACTGCCAGGCGATACCTTTGCTATGGCACTTAACCTTGAGCGCGATTCAGTCGGCGCGGTCGTGTTAGGTAGCTACGGTCACCTGCTAGAAGGCGATACCGCTAAATGTACCGGTCGTATTTTAGAAGTGCCCATCGGCGAAGCGATGTTAGGTCGTGTTGTGGATGCACTGGGTGTGCCTATCGACGGTAAAGGCCCAATCAAAACGGAGTTAACCGCTCCGATTGAAAAAATTGCACCGGGCGTGATTGAACGTAAGTCCGTTGATCAGCCAGTACAAACCGGTCTGAAAGCGATTGACGCCATGGTKCCYGTWGGCCGWGGTCAGCGYGAGTTRATTATTGGTGATCGCCAGACSGGYAARACCGCKGTTGCGATTGATRCCATCATCAATCAGAMARACACCGGYRTTAAATGTATCTAYGTWGCGATTGGYCAGAARGCATCKWCGGTAGCGAACATCGTTCGTAAACTGGAAGAGCATGGTGCGATGGAGCACACCATTATCGTTGCCGCTAGCGCGTCCGAATCAGCGGCGATGCAATATATCGCACCTTATTCTGGTTGTACCATGGGTGAATATTTCCGTGACCGTGGCCAGGATGCATTAATTGTTTATGATGACTTAACCAAGCAGGCCTGGGCGTATCGTCAGGTTTCATTATTGTTACGTCGCCCGCCAGGTCGTGAAGCGTACCCCGGAGACGTGTTCTATTTGCACTCACGTTTATTAGAGCGTGCATCACGCGTCAATGTTGAATACGTAGAAGAATTTACTAACGGTGAAGTGAAAGGCAAAACCGGTTCTTTGACCGCGTTACCAATCATTGAGACACAAGACGGTGACGTTTCGGCTTTCGTACCCACCAACGTAATTTCGATTACCGATGGTCAGATTTTCCTTGAGTCTGATTTGTTCAACGCCGGTATCCGTCCTGCGATTAATGCGGGTCTTTCGGTATCACGTGTTGGTGGTGCTGCGCAGACAACCATCATTAAGAAATTAGGCGGGGGTATTCGTTTAGCCCTTGCTCAATATCGTGAGCTGGCTGCTTTTGCACAATTTGCTTCGGATCTTGATGATGCAACCCGAGCACAGTTAGAGCTGGGCGAACGTGTGACTGAGTTGATGAAACAGGCGCAGTATTCTCCATTATCTGTTGCTGAGATGGCATTCTCATTATTAGCAGCGAATGAAGGCTTCCTGAACGATACAGATGTGAAAAAAGTAGTTGATTATGAAACAGCTATGCTTGCACACATGAAGAGTAACCAGGCTGACCTGGTTGCGCAGATTAATGAGTCCGGTGATTTCAACGACGACATCAAGGCGTCAATGATGGCTGCACTAGAAGATTTTAAAGCGAATGGTGTTTATTAAGAAAAAAACTAAAAGCTGTTAGCCGCAAAGAACGCAAAAGACGCAAAACTTTAAAAAGCTTTTTCGCGTACTTTGCGCCCTTCGCGGCGAAAAGTTTTTGAATTTAATGATGAAGAATACTTAGAGAAGAACTATGGCAGGCGCAAAAGAAATACGCACCAAGATCAAAAGTGTACAAAATACACAGAAGATCACCAAAGCAATGGAGATGGTCGCAGCCAGTAAGATGCGTAAAGCACAGCAACGTATGCGTGCTTCACGCCCCTACGCAGAAAAAATGCGTGATGTGTTAAGCCACCTTGTGCAGGCACATTGTGAATACAAACACCCTTACCTGCAGGATCGTGAAGAAGTTAAACGTGTCGGTTACATCGTGGTTTCAACTGACCGGGGTCTATGTGGCGGTTTAAACACCAACCTGTTTAAAGCAGCTGTGGGTGAGATGTCTGACTGGCACGATAAAGGCGTGCAGATCGATATCTGTGCTATCGGTAAAAAAGCAGCGACCTTCTTTTCACGTTTTAAGGGTGACATTATTTCAAAAGCGGCAGACTTAGGTGATCAGCCTTCACATGAACAGTTGATCGGAACCGTTAAAGTCATGTTGGATGCTTATGACGAAGGCAAGATTGATCGCCTGTTTCTGGTCAGTAATGAGTTTGAAAACACCATGACACAGACGCCAGTTGTCCAGCAGCTAATCCCTGCGACGGGTGAAGTTGATAAAGAGCTGGATCATCACTGGGACTATATTTACGAGCCAGAGACTAAACCAATCATTGATGCATTGATGATGCGCTTCATTGAATCGCAGGTTTACAGAGGCGTAGTAGAAAATATAGCCTGTGAGATGTCTGCCCGCATGATCTCGATGAAAAGTGCGACTGATAACGCATCGGACATTATTAAAGAATTACAAACAATTTATAACAAAGCACGTCAGGCTTCAATCACTCAGGAAATTTCTGAGATTGTTGCAGGTGCGTCAGCGGTCTCTTAGCGAGCCGCCGTCATTGCGAGCGAAGCGCGGCAATCGCCATTAGACGTGTCGCATTAAGAGGAGATTGCTCCCTGCCTCGCAATGACAGAGATTATTTAAAGAATTTAAATTATTAATACATAAGTATTTACGAGGATAACAATCATGAGTACCGGAAACGTAGTAGAGATTATCGGCGCGGTTATTGACGTCGAATTTCCACGGGACTCCATTCCTAA
>NVWZ01000021.1 GCA_002746365.1 Thiotrichaceae bacterium | reverse complement strand
CTTTTACTGCACCTCCACTCAGGTTGGATATCGATGATGCGGTGGTGGTAAATAATCCGGCTCCGGCCAGACTTCCTCCTGACCAGTTGAAGTTACCATTGACAGTTATCACACCAGCACCAGTCAATGTACCCGCGTTAAGTGTTAGATCACCATTGAATTGACCGTTTGTACCGATATCTAAGGTACCACCAGAAAGCGTGAACGACTGATCGGTAAAGATACTGCTTATACTGGCCGTACCATTGAAATCCACACTGGCAAGAATGTCGATTAATACATTATCAGAAAAGACTGGTGTTAAATTCGAATCCCAGTTAAGTGGGTCAAACCAGTCAGCACCATCGCCACCACCGTCCCAGGTAATCGTAGCCAAAAATTCCTTAACTAAATCTACAAAACTAGCTCCAATAGTCAGTGGTGAAATATTCGGAAAAGAAACGGGCAAAGAAACGGTACCGAAAGTACCTGCAACAGAACCACCTGTTGCATCAATAATTCGGAATGTGTCAAAGGTGGCAGCATTGAATGCATTAATTTCAGTTACCGTTAAATCACCCGCTAGCAATACATTACCTGTAACACGTAACTGATCATGGAAACCTGAACCGGTTCCCGCACTTACACCTTCAAGTTCGATATCAAGTAAACCCGTAACGCCTTGTGTGTAGTTACCGGTAATCATGAGAATGTCGATGGCATTTAAACCACCGGGTCTTACTGTTCCATCATTGATAAATGTTGCCGTGCCAACATTAAAGTTACCACCACCTTGCACTGTTCCAGATAAATTATTTGTGAAGCTAGTATTTGTTGTTGTAATGGTGGAACCCGAATCAACAGTCAATAATCCGTCATTGAAGAGAGTGGTTGGTGATAATGTAAATGTAGCACCGTTAGTCACAAGAACCTGAGCATTATTAATCCATATGTCCGGATTAATCGTCATATTGCCAACATTATTAATAATACTACCGTTATTTATGACCGTGGTATTCGTGCCATTAGTTTGACCAATACTGCCCTGACCCGTTATAACCATGTTCGAGTCAATGGTTAAGGTGCCAGACGTGGCATTAAATATTCGATTATTGATGCCACTCGACATCTCAATCGCGCCCGGGCCACTCAGCGTAAAGCTGGCCGATCCCGCTAGTAACGTGGTGCTTGATCCGCTGGAGTTGAGGGTAAGCGTACGCCCCGATGCAACGCTTAAGCTGTTATTTGCAGTCAGGGTTAATCCATTGTTTATGGTGAAATCCATATCCAGGATAATATCCGTGAAGGTACTGCTACTGGTCATGACCAGACCGATGCCATTGCCATCGGCTATCGTTCCGTTGATAATCGTAATGCCCGCAATGTTCATCGCGCCGGTTGATGCTATCGTCTCGAACGTACCACCACCAAGATTCAAATTACCGGTCGTCAAGTTGATGGTGCCCGTGCCATCATTAACAATGCTTAATGCTTCAGCAAGACCAAAGTTACCGCCCATGTTAAGGGTTGAACCGGTGTTGATTAAAAAAGCACCCGCATTGGTCCAGTCATCACCACTGGGTATCGTAATCGTACCGCCATTATCTGCGCGGATGGTGCCCGATGCGCTGTTGGTCCAACTCGTCGCACTTTCTYGTAATGATAACGTTGCACCGTCAGTCTGTATCAGTCCATTGTTGGTCCATGAGTCCGCATTCATCGTCAGGGTACCAACAGTATTAATGATGCTGCCGTTATTTATGACCGCGGTATTCGTTCCATTGCTAGTGCCAATGCTGCCCTGACCCGTTATAACCATGTTCGAGTCAATGGTTAAGGTACCAGACGTGGCATTAAATATTCGATTATTGATGCCACTCGACATCTCAATCGCGCCCGGGCCACTCAGCGTAAAGCTGGCCGATCCCGCTAGTAACGTGGTGCTTGATCCGCTGGAGTTGAGGGTAAGCGTACGYCCCGATGCAAYGCTTAAGCTGTTATTRGCAGTCAGGGTTAATCCATTGTTTATGGTGAAATCCATATCTAAAGTAACGGTATCGAATACACTGTTTGCCGTCATGGCAAGACTGCCGCCATTGGTAATGTCGGCTACCAGAGTACTGTTTACAATCGTGCCACCGTTAAGATTGAGTGTTGAACCATCAACCGTCACCGTGCCACCATTGGTATCCAATGTGGCCGATGATAGTGTTGCTACACCGCCGCCAGCAGCATCAGAATCTGAATCTAGGATGATATTCAATACACCGGAAGTTGAAGTTATGTCGGCATTAATATTGATGTCGTTATGCGCACTTAAAGTCAGACCAACATCTGCACCACCAGTTTTAGTTATTGTGTCATTAACCGTTATATCGCCTTGCTGCGTTCCACCAGCACCTGTAGCAACAATGACATTGATACCGCCATTTAGAGCCGATTCAATACTACCTGTAGTAAGAATTGCATTATCAGCAGTAGAAGTACGGATAGTCGTCGCACCTAAATTTTGCACATTTATATTGGTATTTACCCCCGCTGCTTGAATAGTAATATTGGCTGGGTCAATTAACCATGTTCCACCTTCGCCATTGACTGCAGATACATCGGGAGTATTGGTGATATCCAGATACTGCTTACCCGAGGTTTCAATAAACCCACCATCACCACTTACGGCACCCCCTCTGGCACTGACTTCACCGTGTACATAAATATCATTTTCTGCGAACATAATAATTCGTCCGCCATCCCCCTGCGCTATCGCATCAGCACGAATGCTGGCCGTTTCAGCTAATAACGTTGTTTGAGAATTTTTAACATCGGGATTCAATCCCTGCTGGTCACCGCCAACTAAAATTTCACCGCCACCCGTATTACCCGATGCATCGACTACCGTATCACCAGACAAACCAACACGATCACCCAGCAGTTTGATGTTGCCACCTTTACCAGTAGCACTGGTAGCGGTAACGATGCCGTCCTCAATAACCGTATCTTTTTGTGCGATAAAAACAATATTACCGGCATCGTCAACGGTTACCGCATTCGCACTCACTGTTCCTTTATTAACAATACTGCCGGCAAACACACCAATTGAACCGCCGTCTGAAATCATCGAACCCAAATTTACGACAGCGTTATCCGGTGCCTGCACTTCAAATTCAATATTGTCGTAATTTAATGAGTTGATGGTAACGCTTTGGCCTGCGGCTAAAACGATATTGCCTTGATCAACCTTAATGGTTCCTTCATTGGTAATCTTAGGTGCAACAAAAATAATTTCACCGCCGTTGCTGGCAGAGATGAAGCCCTGGTTCAAAATTTCTGCTGCATTTTGTAAATCAGCAAAATGCATTCTGCCATTGATAAAATCTTGGTTAGAAATATTTAAAGTAGACGCGATTAAACCCGCTGTATTGACGATTGAATTTTTGCCAAATATTATGCCATTTGGATTAACCAGAAAAACTTTTCCGTTTGAATTTAATTGACCGAGAATTTTTGAAGGGTCTTGTCCGATAATGCGATTAAGCACCGCGCTGTTCGAACTCTGTTGTATGAAACGTGTAATCTCACCTTGGCTGATACCGAATTGCTGCCAGTTAATAATAGCACCGGGCGTATTAGTAATATTAAGTGTATTACTTGTAGGTTGGCTGAACGTCACTGTGCCGCGCACCACAGATGCGCCGCCTGGATTGGCCTGCGTCTCATTTACTACTGAAAAAATGAGACAGATACTGCAAGCTAACAAATTGAGTTTTTTAGTTATTCGCATAATTTTGTTACATTTTGCTTTTTACACTTACGATGTAAAAAGCACTTTCTAAACCATATCACTGCCATTCAACGGTTATCAAGTGTATTAATGTGCCGTTCGTCACACTATTAAAATTTATTGCCGTCATTCACTATACATACGTTATCTCACCGTTCATCTGTCATCTCGACCGACGGGAGAAATCTTGTACTGCGACCTTTAAGATTTCTCCCGTCAGTCGAAATGACAGCGACGTTCTATTTATTCATTTTTATTAACTTATTTAATCTCACACACCATATCCGATTCAGTCAGACCCAATGAATTTACATTCAAGCTAATCGATGCAGGGTTAGCTACATTAGGCAATGGATAGGCATCGAACTTCTGAAACTCTGGAATCTTAGGTAATAATTTAATCTGCCGCCCTAACACATCTGCGTAGGCAGATTCACCGGGGTGAAGTGTAATGTCCTCACCCCTTGCTTTAACATTAACCTCACCTTCTGTCACGCTCACATATAAACCTGGAGGTGCGTCTTCCGCATCAGTTTTACTAAATAAAAGTGATTCATCCACCTTAAAAGTATCAGGTTTGGGCACTTTATTTTCAAGGAAAAATTTTGGAATAGATGGCAGTACTTGAGCTTTCGACGTTTTGTTTAATTTAAACGCAGCTTGATTTTCGGTTAATACCTGATCACCAAAATCAATTGTTTTATGCCATGCGTGTGCGTAGAGTCCATTCGCACCATCTAAATGAGTTACCTGTATTTTTATTTTTGGATCAATCACCGCACATTCACCGGTACACATCAAATCGTAACCTGTACCTCGAATACCAATCGTTGCGACTCGGGTACGCATACTGTATTTTTTCGGATGAAACTTACCAATCAAACCGGTTACAGCACGCAAGCCACCACGCAACAGACTGAATAATGCTGTGGTTTTTTCAGCACTCTTTTCTGAAAACTTCATTTCATCAACACGAAAAACCGTATTAGCTTGCAAACTTATTCGGCTTTTATCTCTAAAAATCAAAATGGCATACGAACTGGTTTTTGTGATTAAGGTATCACCTTCAAAAATGGCTGAACCAGCTTTTAAAGTTCGAGTGGCGCCTTCTGCAAGTTTTGCTGATAAGTCACCCCGTACAAAGACGGCACGGGCAATGGTTTTATCGATATGTTCATCACGTGATTTTTTTAATTTATTATTTTCNNRTTWGNANRATCKTCMWKACATAATCGGACATCAAACTCCGTTCCTCGAATACCAATGGTTGCCACATTCGTACGTAACTTGTACCCATTAGGGTTTTGCTTGCTAATGTAACCCGTAATTGTTCGCAAACCACCACGAAACAATCTTAATATTGCGCTGGCGGTGGAATCTTTTTTAGGATTGAATTGCTCAACAGAAAAGGAACTGTTCGGACGAATGGTCATTCTTGTTCCGTCTTTTAGTTTAATAATAGTAAAACTACGTGGACCGGTTTTAATTATTTCACCACGAAGTACGACTTCATTTTTTGCAACTAAACGCGCGCCACTGCCATTCAATTCCTGCATGGTAACCGCACCGCGTGTGTACTGCACAAGCCCCACTTCCTCTGCATTTACTAAAAACGAGCAGGACATACTGCAGAACAGGCTTATGAGTAAAAACACATATTTTGTCATTTGTTTTTTATTCATAGTCATTCATACCATTGCACGATATAGCTTCTGTCATTCCCGAGTGCTTTTATCGAGAATCAATTGTTTTTATAAGCGCTGGACCCCCGATACAAACATTCGAGGATGACAAAAAGAAAGAAAGTTTAGTCCTGTTTCGCATCGTTAAAAGCTCTCTCATTTATATAGTATGTCATTCAAATGTTAATTTTAGTGTTCAAGTTCACATTTTTCAGTTTTATACATTATGGTCAAAACCGATAGAACACATCGATATGCGCTTTTACATCACCGTCTTCTGTTGCATCATCTGAACCCGGAAGATTGGTTTCCTCAGCCCCTCCCGTCACATAAGCCACGTCTACAATCACATTTAATTTATTAATAATCGACCAACGTAAGCCGGCACCGATTGAAGAAATATCAATCGATGGTGTTTCGCTACTTAGTGGTGAATTTAGCTCAACATGACCATAATCAAAAAACACTAAAGGTCGTATATCGTATTGGCTAAATCCTGGCAGCCACAATTCAAAATTAGCTTGTATACCACTATCACCTAATAGCGCTCGCTCATCAAACCCGCGGACCGAATAAATGCCGCCAATACCAAATTGCTCACCAGGAATAAGTAATTCACTAGATTCCTGGCCAAGAAAATTCATACGAAAGAACCAGTTTTCTGCAATTAATTGGTCATAGCCAAAACCATAACGAAACAAAGTCCAGTCTGCGCTCGAACCTCTGCGTATCTGTTCATAATCTTCGTCAGTATTATCACTACCACCTGATATATTGGTGTAACCAGCAACATTAAAATTGATACTGTTTCCTGCACCCTGCCAAAAACCAATATACGCTAGACTGATGGGGCGACTTAAGACATCACCCGAACCGTCAACTGTAACGCCTGGAATTCCGACTAAGCCAATATCATTTTCAAATAATTTATGATCCAGCCCAACGTCCAGTTGTTGCTTGTATGCACCTTTTTGTAAAAAGGTATGTTTATAATGGGCTAATAATATGGTACCGGCACCGCTAACTGAAAAACTTTGCGCGACTACGCCTGAGTCCACATCTGACCTGGCAAGGAAAATATTTATTTCACTGCCAATATCATAATAAGGAATGGTATACGAAACACCGTATTGTTGAACGGCGGACAAATCATCCGGCGATGTGGTGTAACTCAACGATAAATTATGGTCACGATCAAATAAGTTAGTAAATTGATAACCACCGGTTAATCGAAGATTGCCGGTTTCATCGTTACCTGTGTTGTTTAATGAAAGAAAGAAAAAATTCGGTTTGATATCGGTAACTTTTAATGTTGCGTTTATCGCGCCACCTTCTTCATTTTCTGAAAATTGTAATTTAAGCGATTTAGACGGATGCGCATCAGCCATATTAATGGCGCGAGAAAGAACACGAGTATTCGGCGACTCGCCTGACTTAAGTGTTGGAATATTCCGCATCAGGTTTTCTTTACTAAAATGTTGATTGCCTTCGACAGTAACCTTATCTAGCTTTAACTGAATGAGTTGAAGCTTGATTACACCACCTTCAAGTTTTTGCGGTGCAAGATTGACCCGATAAAAAGCGTAACCACTTTTACGCAACTTTTCTTCATAAGCCGTTGCCGCTGCCTGTATTCCCTCAAGACCATAATGGTCACCAAGGTAATACTGAAACACATCATTCGTTTCGCTAGCTGATATTGGATTGTCGCCCAATATTTCGAATTTTTTGATGACAAAATGCAGCTGCTGAGGAAGCTGCTCAGCGAATACCCTCGTATTTACAGTTAAAGCTGTAAACAGAAGGAATAGAATTGTAAGATTTTTTCTCAATTGCCCATTTCCATTTATATATAATAATGTGGGGACCTTCAAACATATTACGTCTACGCCTTAAGGTCAAGAATTAAACGGATATCGTTGGCATGGATACAATACTTGTGAAGTCATTCACAAAGGGTTAAACACTGCTCTGGCAAGGATTACAGAGTACATTCAACAGTTATAGTTTATACTAGCGTCTCGTTATTAGACCCTTGGACAAGTATGAACACTGAACAAAAGCTAATAAACCAATTAAAGACCTCACCAGAAAATATCCAGTTTGACGAGGTTATTTCTACCATTCAGAAACATTATAGCTATACACCCACAATTTTTACCAATGGCTCAGGCACCGACAGTGTTATTAATAATGCCGGTGAAAATGAAGGTTCCTGTAAAATATTCGCTTTTGCTCAATTACACAATCTAACTAAACAGCAGACATTGCATTGTTTTGGCGATTACTATCGCGAAGATGTTTTAGGGTTTCCAGAAAAAAAGAATCACGAAAATATTCGTCAATTTATGAAATATGGCTGGGATCACATGGCATTCGAAAATAAAGTATTAACAAAAAAATAGTTAGCCCCATCTCATCGATTACTGTTTTTACTCACTGCGGCCCCGGTCACCTCAAGCATAAAGAGAGGATTTGAACAGTCTGTGCCTAAGGGCACACCCTACAGTCGAGATAACATTGAAAGCGAACTTTATAGTGTAATAATATTAATCCTTAATATAATGCAGTA
Organism: Thiotrichaceae bacterium; assembly: GCA_002746365.1. Taxonomy (GTDB): domain Bacteria; phylum Pseudomonadota; class Gammaproteobacteria; order SZUA-229; family SZUA-229. The sequence goes on along the minus strand of NVWZ01000021.1, from coordinate 36,793 downwards.
TTCGATTATTGGCTGGCATCGAATAATCCTTAACTAGCTTCAAACCATTATTAATTGCCAGTCGGTCAATGTCTTCAAAATGTTTGATGCAACTGAGTGGGTCCTGGTCTTTTAACCATTGATCAAAACGTGCATTGCTTTCACTGGTATAAGAGCCCGCATAATTAAATGGACCATATATAATTAAACTGCCATTTCTCTTTAACACTTCAGCAGTAAAATGAATTAAATTTTCAACGTCAGCCTGATGCATAATATGAACTGAATTCGCAGTAAATACCGCATCAAATTTCATCTCTGGCCACTCAGATTTTGACACATCCAATTCAAATGGTTCTTTTATATTCGTTAAACAGGCTTCAGACAACCAGGCATTAATGCCTGCAAGATAGACATGACAGTCACTTGTGTGCCAGATTAGATGGGGTGATTTTTCAGCAAAATAAATGGCATGTTGACCGGTGCCACTGCCAATTTCGAGGACATCCGAACAAGAAGACACTATTGGCGCTAACACTGAAAGAATAACGTCTTTATTTTGAACACAGGATTCTGAATACGGTTTTGTCACATTAGCACTCGAGTAATAATAAGTCAGTATCGGCAGGTGCTATGTTAAACTAAATAATCTCTAACTCATCCATACATTTACATTTAACGTGCACTCAGGGAACATTTTAAACCATCGAAACCTTTTCGGGTTATGGCTTATACTTTTTTGTTTGCTTACAAAAAATACACTAATGGCAGAAGAACAAGGGTCTTTTGGCCTGACTAACTTTGCTTTTGCTCACTATCTCGGTACGGGTTTTTACAGCACATCAGGACAAGATGTTTTTGTCGTACAAATACCCACAACTCATACAATCAAACAAAAAACAAACACCGAAGCAGGTTGGGTATTAAATCTACCGTTAACATTAGGCGTAATTAATATAGCGGGTTTAGAAGTCGATAATATCCCAGATCTCAATGATGTTACCACGTTGACATTTTTACCTGGAATTGAATATCAATACCCTGTCACTCCTAACTGGACGGTTTCCCCTTTTATTGATTACGGTTTTGCGAGGGATTTCAATAATTCCACCAATGTACTGGTTACTGGTGCTGGCATTAAGAGCAAGTACAATATCCCTGTTAATAAGGCTTTATTAACCTTGGGAAACCGCTTTTTATACGCCAGGGAAAAAAGCAAAAACACTAATGAAAATTCTGACTATTCTTTAATAGAGACAGGACTAAATTATCGTGTAGCAAGTGAATTTACGCCCGACCAGCGACAACTGTATAGCAACCTGTACTACATCAATTTTTATTATCCAAATAATCTTGTCTTATTAGAACGAACAAATAACCCAATACGAATTGGCGTTGAACACGAGGTAGGCATAACATTTAGTAACATGCCCAATTTTTTATTTTTTAAAAAGCCTGAATTAGGTGTTGGCGTACGATTTGGTAATGATGTTGATGTGTTTCGAATTATATTTGGCGCCCCCTTTTAATGTTAATTATCTATTAAATTCAATAGGTTATTTAATAAACTTAATCAGGAGATAATGGCATTAATTGAGCTAAAAATCTCATTCTAATATCGTCATGGTGCCATTTTTCGCTCTTACAGGTGAATACTATTCTCATCAAAAGCGTTTTATAGTTTAAAACACGTTTGCGACTCCTTTTCTGTTTTAGTACAATGAGTGAACAATAATAAAAAACAAAAACGTTGTTTAGATACAACTCTCAGGGGAAAAGTATGTCATCAGATTCAAATACAACCACACCCAATGAACGCAGAGCTCGCACGCGTGGCGAAATAAAACGTCTTATTAAAGAACGTAATTCTGTTCTTTCTCAATACTATAATCTGGCAAAAAATTCTGAAGATGACGTCAATGACGCCAACACTCTCGAATTACTAGAGGAGTTCTGTCAGGATTTAGTTGATTACATGGCTACCGGACATTTTGAAATCTACCGTCGAATCGAAGAAGGCAACGAACGTCGTGATGAGATTACTAAACTTGCTGATAAGATTATGCCACGCATAAATGACACAACTCAAATAGCCGTTGCATTCAATGATTTATAYGACAATACAACAGATATTAATGATGATGCRGTTAAACAACTGCCRCATTAYCTAGAAAAATTAGGCAAAGARCTGGCTACTCGCATTGATCTTGAAGATCAATTTATCAATACATTGCTGGAAATAGGAAACAAACCYGCACTTGCWGCGGTAGGGATATAAGGGCTAAAATCTGAGGCATAGGGATATGCCGAATAATTTATTCACATGATGAACGTTTACTCTGGTACTTGCGTGCGAATAAATTCACACCTACATTGGNAAGAACCAACACAACTAWTTTTTTCTCTTAGAAGAGATTTAACTCATCTTCGGAAAATCTAAYGCMGAYKCTTGTTTTGCCAAACACCARCTGCGATGYAAGGGTTTCCTTYTRTGRTCTTCCGTGGTTGTGATTGWTGTAATTTCCTTRATRAAACAATCCTCRCTTACATCACWRTCCAGTTTAAATTTTCTAGCATTGGTTGAAAATATAATCTGGCCATCATCAGTTAGCAGTGCCAGGCAACCACTCAATAGCGCTGAGTGATCACGATTGATATCGAGTGAGGTTTCCATTTTCTTTGAATTTGAAAAGGTAGGTGGGTCGATAAAAATTAGCTGATATTTTTTATTTTTCGCTATCGCCTGCTCCATCCATTTTAAGCAATCTTCACGAATAAACTGATGATTCTCGCTGGTATAGCCATTTAAAGAAAAATTATCTTTTGCCCAGTTCAGATATGTATTAGACATATCGACAGTAGTCGTTGTTCTAGCACCGCCTGCAGCCGCATAAACAGAAACACTTCCTGTGTACGCAAATAAATTTAAAAAGCTGCGATTTTTTGCGAGCGCCTTGACAAGTTGTCGCGTATTTCGATGATCAAGAAATAGACCTGTATCAATATAATCATACATATTAATAATAAACTTAAGATCATTTTCCAGCACCGTTATCGTATAGTCTTTACCGTCTTGTTTCTGATATTGCGCTGAACCTTCTTGTTTTTTACGTACTTTCAATACAACGTTTTCCTGTTTTGTTTCCAGGATATCCGCGACCACATCGATAACATCATTTATGCGTTGAAACGCCCTGTTCTTATCAATCGTTTTAGGTGCCTGATATTCCTGAACGTGAACCCACTTATCATAAATATCGATAGCAACGGCGTACTGCGGAATGTCTGCATCATAAACTCGATAGCAACTAATATTATTTTTACGCGCCCATTTTTTTAAGTGTTTATAATTTTTCTTTAGGCGATTGCCGAACATCAGCGCATGTTCAGATGCTTTACCACTTGCCTCAGTGATCTTTGTTTCTGCTCGCTTAGTCCAGATATTCTCACGCGTTATAGAATCAGGCTCGTTGTCAGATTCTGAATGTGACTCAGATAAAAATGATGGATTCCCTGGATGGTTACCTGAATTAATTTTATACTGATACAGAGTCGACTTTAATGCGCCATTGAATAATGCATTTTTTCGAAAAGCACGCATAGCAATACTTCTCGCAAGTTCCTGTTCTGTTGTGATAACGACTGCAGTCCAGCCATTAAAATTTGCTTTTAACTGTTGGCCAAAACGATGATATAAAGTTCGTAACAATTGCACCTGCCCAATACGCTTACCATAGGGAGGATTCGTTACTATCAAACCCTGCTCTTCCGTATAAGGTTTTAAATCACTGCTTGCATCCTGCAGGGATATTTTTATAAATGAAGGTAAGCCTGCATCCTTGATATTGTTGCGTGCAATACCAACTAATTTTTCATCATTATCACTACCACAGATTACAGGAAGTTCACGTAAGCCCAGCTTTCTCTTTTCTTCTGCGTCATCGAGGATTGTTTGCCATGCTTGTGAATCGAATTGCTTCCAGCCATAAAAACCAAATTTTCGACCGGACTGTTCACGTAATAAACCCGGTGCAATATTCGCCGCCATCATCGCCGCTTCTATAACTATTGTGCCACTGCCACACATGGGATCATAAAAGGGCAAGCCCTTAGAATAATAGTCAGGCCACTTGGCTCGATATAACATGGATGCGGCAAGCGTTTCGCGGATGGGTGCATTACCGGCAAATTCTCGATAACCACGTTTATGCAATGCATCACCTGATAAATCAAGATAGAGTAAACATTCTTTGTCGCTAAGGTAAGCATTAATCCGTATATCAGGGTCATCTCTATCAATGGAAGGACGTTGAGAAGCGTTCTGCATGAACTGATCAACAATGGCATCTTTAACGCGTAAAGTTGCATAATGGCTATTGTTAACGACGCTGTGTGAACTAAAACAATCAATTGCCAGAGTCTGCTCTTCATTAAAATGCTCTGACCAATCGACATCGATTATTTCTTTGTAAAGGTCATCGTCTGATGAAATTTCAAAGGCTTTTAATTGCAATAGAATGCGACTTGCTACACGCGACCACAGACAAGTTTTATACGCCAGTTCCACACTGCACGTAAAACCAACCCCGCCCGTATGAACTTTGGTATCACTGATACCTAGCTGTTCAAGTTCCTTAAGGACTAAATCTTCAACACCTTTCGAACAGGTTGCAAAAAATTGATACTCTGTTTTCAAAATCGCTTTTTCCAAAATCCTGGTTTCCAAAATAAATGACTTTATCGATTATCGTTCAGGGTCAATTAAAAACTTAACTTTTGCGATATGATCTTCCGTAATGACGCGATGGCCAACTGCTGCACAAGCTTCTTCAGCATGTATGGCTATGCCATTATTTAATAATTTTAATTCTTCAATATTTTCCGCCTGATCGAGATTACTTTCAGGTAAATTTCTAAATATTCGTAACAAACCTGCACGATAGGCRTTAAGTTCRAGGTGGTTTTTAAATTCWGTCACTTTGTTTTCATCAGAAAACTGGTGCGGAATGGGCTGGTGACTGAAATACATGACMTGGTCATCATGGTTAGTCACCATATTGACGGTTTCATCTCTTTCGGCAACGTCGCGCGAGACGAGCGCATATAAAGTTGCACAGTCAATTTCAGTTTGTGATGTCAAATTTACCGCAACCTGATCAATAACGTTACCCGGCATAAGCGGTATATCCGCTGGAAAATTAACGATAATCACATCATCACCCCAGGTCATTTTATCGGCGACTTCAGCCAATCGACTCACGCCTTTCAGATCATCATCGACTATCATGCAAACTTTTGCACCAAAGTCTTCTGCTGCCATACCGATACGAGGACTATCCGTTGCAATAACTATTTCAGATGCGCCTGATGTTTTTGCGCATTCAAAAACATGCTGYAGCATGGGTTTACCATGAATGTCTGCCAAAGCTTTATTAGGAAAATCATTTTTATCAAAAATGGCTAATATTATTATTTTAAAGTTGTCGCTCATTGGTATATTTTATTGTAAATAGTTTAGTTGAATGCAAAAGTTAATCATCAATCAATCGCGCATCCGATACTAATAGTACCGGCACACCCTTGCGTACTGGAAACGCCAATTGATCATTTGTACAAATTAATTCATCAGGCTGTGAGTTAAATAATTTCGATTTTGATGTTAGCACCCCCTTGCACACAGGACACACCAAAATAGATTTAAGTTTCTTTTTCATCACTTTTCAACTGGCTCATCACGGGCAGCAATATAACATCAAACTGCGCTTTAAGTGCAGATGACAACTGAACACTTGTATTGACCACCCATGCATCAGCTAAAAGCAAATCAGAACATTTTATAGCATCTTTTTCTGTCATTATAATACAGTCCGACTGCCAACCTGCAAAATCATCTGCTTGATATTGGTGATGATCAGAGAACGCATGCTCGACTACACTGACCCCCATCTCACGCAGTTGTTTAAAAAATCGTTGCGGATGGCCAATTCCCGCTACGGCATGTACCGATTTATTCTCAAACAGAGAAAGCGCCCTCGCCTCGCCGCCCTTTAAGGGTGAAACCATTGAAAATTGCAGTGAATAAGAGTGCTGTTCCGCTTCAAGTGATCCGGTCGTATTATAGACCACCATATCAACATCGTTTAAACGAGACTCAGGCTCACGTAGAGGGCCCGCAGGCAAGCAGAATCCATTACCAAAACGTCGACTGGAATCAATGACAGCTATCTCAAAATCTCTTTTCATCCTGTAATGTTGCAACCCATCATCAGAAAATATGACGTTACATTGGTTATGTTCTAGCAGATGATTTATCGCCGCCACTCGATCAGAACCGACAACCACCGGTACCTTTGTCTTTTGATGAATCATTAATGGCTCGTCACCCACTAAGGCTGCCTTATCATTTATATCAACCTGTTTGAGTCCGGTAAAGCTGCCACCATAACCCCGACTTACTACACCGGGCACTAAACCATTATTGCGCGCATAGTCACAAAGTGAAATCAACAAGGGCGTTTTACCACTGCCTCCCGCGACAATATTCCCAATCACAATGACAGGTACATCAACAGAGAAACTTTGTTTTATTTTTAGTTTATAAAGTTGCCGACGAATGCCAACAAGCAAGCAGTACAATGCCGATAGCGGTAATAATAACCAGATAACAGGGCTGGATTCATACCAATATTGTTCAAGTGATTTCATCAGAATTGGCAGCAGTCACTCTTCTTCAAAATTCATTTGATGCAATGCAGAATAATACCCATTGCGTGCCAGTAGTTCATCGTGTGTGCCTTTCTCTACAATTTTACCTTGATCCATCACCACGATTACATCGGCATTTTCAATTGTTGATAAACGATGCGCGATAATTAATGTGGTACGGTTTTGCATTAGTTTTTCAAGTGAATTTTGAATATATCGTTCTGACTCAGTGTCCAGAGCCGAAGTCGCCTCATCCAGTATCAAAACAGGGGTATTGTTTAATAATGCGCGCGCTATCGCTATACGCTGTCGTTGCCCACCCGATAACATAACCCCACGCTCACCCACCATGGTCTGGAATYCGTCACTGGATTCTTTGATAAAGTCATAAGCATAAGCGGCTTTTGCTGCTTCAACGACCTCATCGTGACTACATGACTTCATGCTGCCGTATGCAATATTGTGTTCTATCGTGTCGTTAAACAGCACCACATCCTGGCCGACATAAGAGATGTGGTTACGTAAATTGTCCAGACTATAATCCTGGACATTAACATTATCGAGAAGAATTTTACCGCTATGCGTTTCGTATAAGCGTGGAATCAAATTTAATAACGTTGATTTCCCACTACCGGAACGACCAACAAAAGCCACCGTCTGCCCCGCGTCAATAGTCAGGTCTATATCTGTAAGTGCGCTGGTTTCTTCACCTTCATAGGTGAAATTAATTTTCTCAAAGCTTATTAAGCCTTTTACGGTATCCGAATGGTATGTACCCTGGTCATGCTCTTGCTTAAGATCGATAAATCCAAACACACYCTCTGCCGCAGCTATACCTTTTTGTAAGGTACTTACAATTGACGTAAGCGAGCGAACAGGCGGCAACATCATAGACATAGCAATAATAAAAGAGACAAATGTACCGACTGTAATTTCACCATTCGAGTTATCTTGTGTCGCCATATAAACAATTAACGCAAGTGCGCATGCCACCAAAAATTGCACGATAGGCGAGCTTAACGCTTGTGTTTTCTGCATGCGTAAATTTTGTTTATAATTAATATTATTGACAACAGCAAATTGTTTTTCTTCATATTCTCGGCCGCCAAATATTTTTACGACCAACTGACCCTTGATGGACTCTTCAATAACACGAGAAACGCTACCCATACTATTTTGAATATTTTTACTGATGCGTCGGAAACGTTTTGAAACCAAAATAATGATAACCGCTACAAGAGGAGCAACCGTTATGAAGACCAAGGCCAACTTAACATTGAGATAAAACATCCAGCTTACCAGTCCAATCACTGTCAATGTATCGCGAATAAGAACGGTGATAGCTTTTGTTGTTGCATTGGCAACTTGCTCAACATCGAAAGAAAATTTTGACAACAACTCACCGGTGGTCGCCTGATCATAAAACGATTTCGGTAACGAAAGAAGACGAGAGAACATTTGTCTTCGGATTTCACGTATGACATTACGCCCAATTATGCTCATACCATAATTGGCAGCAAACGCACCTAGTATTCTAATCGAAAATATTGCGATGATTGCCAGAGGTATCCATAGTATTGTTTGTGGATCGCGCTCGACAAAACTACCATCCATCATTGGTTTCATCAGAGCAGTAAACGCGGTTGAGGACGACGCAACAATCACCATACCGATAAATGCAACCGTAAATATTTTCCAATATACCAACGCATACGATATCAATCGGCCATAGAGTTGAAAACTGCTGGCGCTACCCAGGTCAACCTTATGATCTTTTTTTGATTTTGTTTTCAATATTTTTTATGACCTATATTACTAATGCGAACATATAAAACTGCCGCTTTATTGCGCTTCTACAGTAGCAATTGATAATCGGGTTAAACCAATTTGAGACGCTGCATCCATTGCTCTCACCACAGATTGGTGAGGCGTATTGGCATCAGCTCTCAATACCAAAGCAACATCTGCAACATTCGAATTTGTGCTACGAATCGTTTTTAATATAGCCTGCTTTAAAGTATTCAACTGTTGATTGACAATCTGGCGATCATTTAAAAAATAATTACCCTTGGCATCAATAGACAAAACAAGTGGATTATCCTGTTGCTGCGTTGCTTTTGTAGACGCCTCGGGTAGWGATACTTTTAATTTAGCATGGCGATCAAAGGTGGTGGATACCATAAAAAATATCAACAACAAAAACACCACATCGATTAATGGCGTCAGGTTTACCTCGACATTTTCTTCTTTATATCCGGGTCGTAGGTTCATCTTGACAGATTCATTTTGATTTGCGGTTATGATGCAGAACATCAACCATTTTGATRGCTTCTCGTTCCATTATAACGACAATACCGTCTACCTTACGACGAAAATATCGATAAAAAACTAAAGTGAAAATTGCCACGCTCAATCCGGCAGCAGTCGTAATCATGGCTTCTGAAATACCGCCAGCGAGTGCAGCAGGGTCACCCACACCATGTTTGGTAATGGCAGCAAAAACACTGATCATACCGATGACTGTTCCCAGTAAGCCTAAYAAAGGTGAAATTGTCGCGATGGTGCCCAATGTATTTAAAAAACGCTCCAGGTCGTGAACGACTTCTCTGCCACGCTCTTCGATACATTCTTTAATTCTTTCACGAGGCTCATTTCGATTTAATAAGCCTGCGCTTAATATTTGCCCTAATGCCGACTCTTTGCTTAATGCTTCGATGTCCGTGCGTGAAAGTTTATCTTTTTTAATGGCATTCCAGACATTAGCGACCAGATGCTCAGGCAAGACTTTCTCTCTACGCAAGCTCCAGAAACGTTCAGCAATAATAGAAATTGAAACAATTGAACACAATATGATTGGCAACATTAACCAACCACCAGATTTAACTAACTCAAACACTTGTCACCTTCAAAATTGATAACCCATAGAATAAAATCGCTATAAGAGAGCTTTGCACGATGTAGACTTTTCGTCAGGGCAAGGCGAAAATTGTCGAAAAAGCGCAGCTTACACAGAGTTTGACACTACGTGTCCCCGCATTTTAAGACCATTTTTAACGCTGCCATGACGGAAAAGATGCTTCGTGCAAAGCTCTCTATAAATTATCTAGTCAGTCTTACAGATATAAACTTCGCACTATCTTACTTGATTTATGCGCTTCTCAATAGTACTAAAGCCGCCTATATTCTGTCTCAAATACTGATAACTCTGGATCACCGACAAAAACATTCGGTGATGACAGCCCCTGAAAGAATTTACCTTTTAAGCAAACAAGAATGCTCTACATCATCCGCCCACAAAAAACCCCGCATAAGCGGGGCTTTTTACAACTATTGAGTAGTGTAACTCGACTTAGTAATCGTCTGAGCTACCGCCACCAACCGCTGTTAATGCATCCTTGATTGAACCAGGCGCACACATAATGCTCATAAAGGTCGCACCTGTTTCACTTGCCATCATAGGCAGATGTGGCCAACTTAGCGCAATACGGAAACGACCGAACAGTGCTTCTACTTCATCGCCGTAAACCAGTATTTCATAAGGAAGGTGAGCCGAGTGACGAATTTCACTTCTATCAATCTTATCCATGATGTATTTATCACCACTGCAGTCTTTTTCACCTGTACCACCTAAAGCAACACCAAACAGAGTCATCTCATTACCTTCGGTATCTTTACCCATGCTAATTTTGTATACCTGTGACGTGCCTGCTTTACCCGCTGCAAGATTAGCTTCAACCGCTTTTACAGCCGCCGCATGATCACCATGACTCCCTAAATCACTTGGATCGTCAAAGTATTCCATCATAAAAGTGTAGTGGTAACCACGCATGTCGTCAGCAGTCAGCTCTTTCTCACCGGTRCCGTATTGCTTTTGCATGCCAAGAGCAGATTTAAGACTCGCACTCACACCATCAAGGTTGCTTGATAAACGGTATGCATTTGCCCAGTAAAYYGGGTTGGTGTAAGTCACCTGAATACCACCGTCTGTTTTAGTCACAGAAGCACGCATYGCTGCGCYGTRTCCACCGCGYTCAGATTTAGTTGCWGTAGATTTTAATTCATCATTGGTRAAAAYAATRTTTTCAACGCCKGCATAWGGCGARTATGAACCCACTACTTCAAAACCAGCWCCGCTGAGTTTTTCTTTAACCGATGCTGCCACTGAAGAAACATCACCCGATGCGYYATCAGCAAGAACRAAAGGTTTAACCAGATCAGCTGCATAGGCAGCACTTGATAAAAGGCCTGTTACGACCAGACTGGCYGCAAGCAGCCATTTAGAACGTGTATACATTNGTGTCACTCCCGATTTAATATTTTTNGATTTTCAATTTATCCTTTTCGGTCTATTATCTATGTTTTAGATCATTTTAGACCATTAAGGTTTTATCCTAATTTACCAGCATTTATCCATGGGTAAATTAACTCCGTTTGGCGAAGCTGGGGCATACCCTATCTTTGTTGCCTGTTGATTGCAAATCTTTGTTGTGCGGCAAAATGATGCCAATATTTAGCGTTTTTATCTCGGTACTGTTCAATGTGCAATAAATTAGCTTCTGTTAAAGCAACGGCAATCGCACCACTTTTGGCAGTGATTAATGTTTTTTTATTTTCTGAATCATAACGCGCCACTACCTTACTTGCAGGTAACTTGTATCGATTATTATATCCCGCTGATATTAATGATATTTTAGGATTAACCGCACGTATAAAATCAAGGCTGGATGAGGTATTACTGCCATGGTGCGGCACCACTAACACATCCGATGACAGGCGATTTGAATATTGTTCAAGCAACACACGCTCGGAATTACGCTCGATATCACCGGTTAATAATACTGAACCAAAGCGTGAACTGACTTGCAACACACAGGAACGATTATTACGCTTTTTGTCATTAAATTGCGATTTATTCATTTTTGGTGACAAAAACTCAAAACGCACGCCATCCCATTGCCATGCCTGCCCTTGCTGGCAAATTTGTTTATTTTTAGCCTGTAGTGGGTCAATGTCTTGACCGACTAACTGCAGGTCTGGATATTCATCAATAATCGCTTGCGCGCCGCCGATGTGATCGGCATCGCCATGACTAATCACTAATTGGTCTAATGTTGATATCCCCTGAAAACGTAGATACGGAATAACGACATTGCTACCCACGTCTAACCGTTCACTAAATTTTGCACCGGCATCAAATACTAAAGTATGATTTTGCGTATGAATAACAGCAGCCGATCCCTGAGCCACGTCTAAAACGATTAATTTAAATTCCTCTTTATTCAGTTCGGTGTTGACTGACATGTAATTTGAAAACGCCAATGGTGCAAACATTACACACGTCATAACCCTAAATAACCCAACCATTAATTTTGGCGCATCTCTTTTTTTCGTAATAAAAATCACACTGATAAATCGCTTAGAAAAATAAATTAGCAACATAAACACGGTTGCTAATAACAACTGCGTGATACTGACATCGCCTTTAATCAATATGGCATGCGGCAGGTTTGACAGGGTGGAAAGAATCGGCCAGATAATATCTAGCAATATAGCCGCGATATAAAATAAACCATCTGACAGCGACTGAAAGAATAATGAACTAAAAATGGCCATTAACACCACAGGCACAACTAGAAAACTGACATAAGGAATCAATAATAAATTTGCCAAAGGCGAAACTAAAGACACCTGCTGAAACATAAAGAGTGATAACGGCAATAAAAACACACTGATAAGCAGTTGCAGACGTACCCATTGCTTTAAAGTCCTAAACACCTTGAATCGAATAGACGATTGCTCAGGATTTTTCTTTATTTCTGCCGCAGTAGAACTCAAACTAATAAAAATAACGGCCACTGCTGAAAACGAAAACCAGAATCCAACTGACAGGACTGCAAGCGGATCAAACAACAAAACAACCAGTACAGCAAATCCCAATGCATCAAACGGACGATGATTTTTGCGTACTAATGTCATCAGCACTAAAACAGATAACATAATGATGGCGCGTTGTGTCGGAATCGACAAGCCGGCGATGAGCGCATACAAACCAGCCACAACTAAGCCAAAACTTAGGGAAATATGTTGTGCTGGTACGCGCTGCATCATTGCGACCGGAATCAGCCTGCGTATCAAACTATAAGCAAACAACGCCGCTAATCCGATATGCAATCCCGAAATGGCCATTAGGTGACTGGTGCCCGTATTGGTCAGTACGCGCCATTGCTTGTTGGAAATAGACGATTTATCACCAATAGCTAACGCTTTTATGAGTGCGTAAGAATCCGAATTACCTGCATTAATCCATTCCCCCAATACTTGCCTGAACGTATCAATACTTGTCGACGCTTTTGCTTCTCGCTTATTTAAATTTGATTTTCTAACATAACCGGTCGCATCGATGTCATGTTGAAACAGCCACGCCTCGTAATCGAAACCACCGGGATTCATAAATCCATGAGGTGGCTTAAGACGCACCTCCAGTTGCCAGCTCTCACCCACCTTCACTGCATGACCGTAGTACCAACTTAAACGAATTTTTTCAGGAAAATGTGCGACTGACTGAGATGAATCCTGGCTGCCTGATAGCCGATATTGATTAACACTAAACTGAAAACGCTGAACCCGCGCTTCACTTACCGGCAAGCTTGAGATAGTGCCATTTAATACAATATTTTGACCAAGGAAATTTTCGCCTAAACGATGTGATAGTTGCCAATGTCCATAAAAAGACGAATAAATAATACCTATTATTATCAATATAATACAAGTTATTATTAATGTTATTTCTTCAATAAAAAAGAAAGGCTTATTCTTTCTTCTAATAACGTAACACAACAATAACAAAAACAATAGCGCCAACCAAAACACAGCGAGTTCGGGTAAAACAGATTGCTGCTGAACGAAAAGCACGCCCAGCAAAAATGCCATCGCATAAACAAACATCCCTGCTTTTATATTCATCTTTTTAATCCTTTAAAAAGTCTCCAAATTAATGACTGGCTGACATAACCACTATGTGCGCCTGCTTACACTTATTAACCACGCAAAAAANGCGTTATAATATCTTTTTTCATTAATAGTAAGCGATAATTAGCAATCAATAATAATCATCGACGTAACCTAGCTTCACAGCAACTATAACCATGCCACGCAAGTTTTTCCAACGGTTTTTGCCTAAAACCCAAACAATAAAAGAAAATAAATCGCTACAAATATTTGGCGAGTGGTTACATGCACCCAACTTATGGCATCTTAACCGCCGATCGGTCGCCGGTGCCTTTGCCGTGGGATTATTTTTTGCCTGGATGCCAGTGCCTTTCCAAATGGTACTGGCCGCCGGCGCAGCCATTGTAATCGGCACCAATCTGCCTTTGTCCGTCGCACTCGTCTGGRTAACCAATCCATTTACCATTCCACCCATGTTTTACTTTGCCTACCTCGTCGGCACCTGGATAATTGGTGAGCCACCAATTGATTTCTCTTTCGAATTAACCATTGACTGGCTACGCAACGAAATGTCGTCCAGCTGGAAGCCGTTTCTCGTTGGTTGCTTCTCACTAGCTACCATTAGTAGCTTATTGGGTTACACCGCGATTAACCTCTTCTGGCGGTACACTGTACTGAATCGTCGCTCGACCAATAGTCATCTCAAAAAATAATGGTCTGGAAGCCACATGCAACCGTAGCCGCYATTATCGAACGCRAYAATCAGTTCCTAATGGTTGAAGAAACCATCGAGGGTCAGCGAGTTATCAATCAACCTGCGGGGCAYCTTGATCCAGATGAAARCCTYGTCGATGCAGTGATTCGTGAAACACAGGAAGARACAGCCTGGCRATTTASTCCTGAAGCCGTTACCGGCATCTATCTTTGGAAACATCCCAAAAATGGCGAAAGTTATCTAAGAGTCGCTTTCTGTGGCAGTTGCGACAATCATGATGAATCACAAGCCCTTGACGCGGGTATCGATGCCGCGCTCTGGATGACACGAGAGCAACTCATACAACAATCTGACAGGTTACGCAGCCCTATGGTAATCGACTGTATCGACGATTACCTCACTGGCAAACGCTACCCGCTCGACTGCCTTATTGATGTTGCCTCATGATAATTAAAGCATGATAAAGCAAAAAATTATCGTCGGCATGTCGGGGGGCGTCGATTCTTCTGTCGCAGCCTTGCTTCTAATAGAACAGGGTTATGACGTCGAAGGCCTGTTCATGAAAAACTGGGAAGAGGATGATGACGACGATTATTGTGCGGCGGCAGTCGATTTGAAAGATGCGAGTGCTATTTGTCAGACACTCGGCATTACATTACACACCATCAATTTTTCCAGTGAATACTGGGACCGAGTATTCCAGCATTTCCTTGATGAATACCGTGCTGGGCGCACACCCAATCCAGATATTCTGTGTAACAAAGAGATTAAATTTCGTGCGTTTCTGGAGCACGCACAATTACTGGGTGCCGAAAAAATTGCCACCGGTCACTACGTACGTAACCGCGACATAAATAACAAAACACAGTTATTACGTGGCACTGACACCAACAAAGACCAGAGCTATTTTCTGCATGCACTCAACCAGCATCAACTTTCCCACGCCATGTTTCCTATCGGTGAATACGATAAATCACACATACGTGAACTGGCTAAAGAAAATAATCTGATTACACATGATAAAAAAGACAGTACCGGAATCTGCTTTATCGGTGAACGCCGGTTCAGTACGTTCCTGGAAAAATTCTTGCCCGCCAAACCTGGCGATATTCAAAGCACCGAAGGTGACATCATCGGCACGCACAATGGTCTGATGTATTACACGCTCGGACAGAGGAAAGGTCTGGGTATTGGCGGTTTAAAAGAAAGTGATGAAGTCCCCTGGTACGTGGTCAGTAAAGATCTATTAAATAACGTACTAAATGTAGCACAGGGCCATAATCACCCTGCCATGTTTCACCAGACATTGGAGACAGCACAAATTAACTGGATCGCCGATTCTGAACCGGCAGAATCCAGATTAACCGCAAAAATTCGTTATCGACAAAACGACCAGCTTTGCAACATAACATTATCCGGCAAAGATAGTTACACTGTTATCTTCGATGAAGCACAACGAGCGATCACCCCGGGGCAGTCTATCGTGTTTTATCAAAATGAAGTTTGCTTAGGCGGCGGTGTTATAGAAAAAATGTACTGAAATCGTTGCAGACGATTTCCAGCATACCCTCCGATAAAAAATGAAAAATGAAAAACTTTAGGATAAATTTTAGTGACTCATAGTAAATACGATCAAACATTAGCACTCGCTGGCATCTATCAGGCGGCTTCCTTAGTTAAACAAATCGCGACTAAAGGCATAACKAATAGCGCCCATATCGAATCCAGCCTGGAAACCTTGTTTCGCTTTGATGCAACAACGGTTGACGATGTTTTTGGTAGTGTCGCCGGTGTAATGCATGGCGTAAAAGTTTTACACCAGARCATTAATGATCGCTCTACTAGAGATATCGATGTCACTAAATATGTTATTTCACTGTTGATGTTAGAAAGAAAACTAACAAACAATAGCGCCATGCTTGAGCAAATTGATAATCAACTTAAAAAAATTGAATCACAATTTAATTTTTTCTCGCTCAACCACGAAAATACGTTTGCAAAATTAGGGCAACTTTACCAGGACAGCATCAGCACACTCGGCCCCAGAATCATCGTTAATGGTGAACAGCTATATTTAAATAATGAGATTAATGCAAATAAGATAAGAGCGCTACTGCTGGCAGGAATAAGGTCTGCCGTGTTATGGCGCCAATGTGGTGGTTCTCGTCTGCAATTTTTATTTGGCAGGAAGGCGTATCTTCGTGAGAGTGAGATGATACTTAAACTTTAGCCATTAACTGACTGCTGTTCTGTTTATTCTATGATGTCATCTCGGCCAGAGGGAGAGATCTTAAGTGCCGCTGCATAATATCTCTCCCTCTGGTCGAAATGACATGAATTGAATTTAGTCATATCTAAAAGTATCGCTGCATTTACTCAACGGCAGTAATCACAGCCTTAATAATCATTTCACATGTCTCACTTCCATCTGCAATAAGTTGCGTAATTTCTTCCATCGAAATTAATTCACCACTGCCTTTTCCTGCCGCCCAGTTCACCACTAAAGATAGCGTGGCATAATTCATCTCCAGCTCACGTGCCAGTGATGCTTCAGGCATGGCAGTCATACCAACGATATCGCAGCCATCATGATGCAACCGTTTTATTTCAGCGATGGTTTCCAGTCGAGGCCCCTGTGTCACACCATAGGTTCCCTGCGTTTCATGTTCACAGGCCTGATTTTTGAGAACGGCGATGATTCTGTTTCTTAGGGCATCGTCGAATGGATAGCTAAAATCGATATGATTAACTTTTGTATCATTCACATCACTATACGTTTGCAGGCGACCGTGCGTGTAATCAATAATCTGATCAGGCACAACCCATTTCATCGGTGACATGGCTTCTGTGATTCCACCAACCGCTGTTATAGCGATAATATCGGTTACTTCTAATGTTTTTAATACAAACATATTCGCTTTGTAGTTTATTTGATGGGGTGCGATATGATGCTCAGAACCGTGGCGGTTTATGTAGATTACTTCGATATCGTCAATCATTCCGGTAACGAAGTGCCCAGAAGGTGTACCAAACGGGGTATTAATTTTTTCTTCAGCGATAGTTATAAAATTACTAAGTCCTTTCAACAGGCTTCCGCCAATAATTGCCAGTTTCATTTTTATTCCTTACTAGCTAATGCGTATATCGAATCAAGTTGTCGATACAATCCGTTATAATCCATCCCGAAACCAAAAACATATTTATCCTCAACTGTCAGAGCAATATTTTCCGTGAGTAAGCCGTCATCACTGCCATAATCAACACAACGTTTATGGTTTTTTTTGAGTAAAACCGCAGACTCAATATTTTTTGCACCCTGTTGCTCGCAGTATTGAATAATCGCCTGTAAGGTCTTACCTTCATCCAGTATGTCATCCAATATCAACACTGCACGACCTTCAAGTGGCGTGACCGGATAAGCTTTCCAGCTAAGTTCACCCCCAGATGTTTTATTATGATATCGACTCACATGTATATAATCGATTTCCAGCATACACGTTAGCCTGGGTATGAGATGTCCGGAAAAAAGTAACCCACCCTGCATAACGCAAAGCACCACAGGATTCTCATTTTTTAGTTTTTTGTTTAGTTTGTTAGCAAGGACATCGAGTGCATCGAGTATCTGCAACTTACTGTAAATTTGTGTTGATCCGGTTGGTAACTCTGGTTTTGGCAACTTAAGATTCCTTATCTATTCTATGACTTGCAGAACTCAGTTAATAAAGGTGACCCTAATAGGTAAATGTCAGCGTATTATCATCCATTGCTTCACCAATAACATAGGCAGCCCCCACCTTTTCTTCCAACTCATCAATTAATTCCTTACCGGCCATTTCAAGTGACGTGTTACAGGCTTTAAAAGAGACGCCCGCTTCGTGTGCTTCTTTAATGATGTCATAAATGGTGCGATGTGATTCCAGATTAATTTCAACTTTCTCAGCAATACCCGCAATGGCAAGTTGCCCCGACACACCGGTAAAGACCACCTCCACATCATGAGAAAGCGCTGCTGCGACGGTAGCCTGAAATAGCGGCGCATAACACTCTTCCGGATTGGCAGGATTTGAATTTGACATAACAATAAGTAACTTTTTCTTGTTCATAATTTACCTGTTTGATTTTCTGTTGCTACGTAAAGCCTGGAAATAGGAATAGTTGTTAACTGAATTTAAATATCCATCTCCAGTTCTGGTGATACATTTAAAGCCACAATGTTATGGGAAATCTGTTGCCAATGCTCATCTTGTTTTAACGTTTGCCAGTTGATTTCGTACTCTCCATGCATACGAATAAGACGCAGCTGAGAAGTCGGATTATTGTAACCTTTAATATAGTCTGCTGCTTCCATTGCACCATCAAAATGATTACAAACCAGAGCCATATCGCAACCTGCGCTTAAAGCTGCGTTTGCACGTTCACCAAAACCGCCAACTATGCCTGCCGCTTCCATCGAAAGGTCATCACTGAATATCACTCCCTGAAAGCCTAGTCGCTGCCTAAGTATATTTTCTATCCAATAGCTCGAATAACCGGCGGGTTTGTCGTCAACCTTATCGTAAATAACATGTGCAGGCATAATCGCTGCTAGTTTATTACTTATCATCGCCTCAAAAGGTAATATATCGCTTTGCAGCAAGGTATCGAGATCACGGTGATCCACAGGCATGGCAATATGCGAATCTTCAATAACACCGCCATGTCCGGGAAAATGTTTACCCACTGCCTGCATGCCGGCTTTATTCATGCCATGCATAAAAGCGTAAGCCAGTGTCGCTACGGTTGCCGGCTTATTATGAAAGGCTCGATCACCAATGACACCACTTAGTCCATGCGCCAAATCCAGCACCGGAGCGAAACTAAAATCGATGCCGCAAGCACGTAACTCGACCGCCATTAACCAACCGGCATCTTCGGCGAGTTGTCGACTTTTTTCGATATCRTTATTGGCCACTTTTGCATAAGTARCGGCGGCGGGKATTCGACTGAAACCCTTGTGAAAACGCTGTACTCGCCCGCCTTCATGATCAACTGCGATGAGTAGCCCTGGTGATTTTAACGCATGTAGCTCTTCTGTTAATGCAGTAATCTGTTCAACTGATTCAAAGTTGCGCGTAAATAGAATAACGCCACCGACTTCAGCCCGTAGCAATAATTCTTTTTCAGTTTCGTTGATGCAGGTTCCTTCTAGATCAACCATCAATGGGCCAAGGGTCATAGGGTATTCCTGATTACGTTTATTTCAGTATTTTACTGAATTGCATTATACCTGCAAGGTGACGCTCAAGATTAGTAAAAGCATGATCACCACCCTGCTCGATAATACATTGTGCGTTTTTGTACGTTAACTCAGCTTCACGATAATCCAGCGTTTCATCACCTGTCTGCAACAAGACAAGATAACGTTCCGCCTGTGTGATAGTTTCTACATTCATATCTTTTAGTTGCTCTATATGTTCTTCGTTAAACTCCCAAACMTCATCTTCAAAATAAAATTTATTCTCACCCAGATACGCACTTAATGTGAGATAGGGATTAACTGAAGGATTGATAAGCACCGCAGTACCAGAATAYTTTTCTGCAAGATAAGTGGCATAATAGCCACCGAGCGAACTACCAACAAAACTTAATTCGTGTTCTTGTAAAGCATCTTCGACCAATTGTTCGAGAAAGTCTTTTGCTTCTACCGGTACCACCGGTATCTGCGGACAGATAAGACAATCCAGGCAATTTTGTTCACGTAAGTACTGTGTTATCAGCTGAGCTTTGTGTGATTCCGGCGAGCTATTAAAACCATGTAAATAGAGTAATTTTTTTGTTTTCATAAGAATATTGTTTTAAATGGATATTGTTATCCATACACATAAAATACCTTCAAAGCGATATTGAAACACTATTTAGCTTAATTGAATACCATCTGCTTAATTTAAATACCGTCATTCTGATTTGGCTATCGTCATACAAAATTTAATTATCGTCATTCCCGAATGCTTCTGTCGGAAATCCATAGACTGTACAACAACTGGATCCCCGACAAAAGCATTCGAGGATGACAAACTTTATGAGCAATACCGCACATCCTGCACATAACCGCACCGCCTTCCCTGGCTCCTTGCGGAAAACGGCCCATCCATGGACGTAAAAAAACCCTGTAAAACAATGTCTTACAGGGTTTTTTAATGTCACTTAAATTATTTTAGCTTGCAGCCATATCTTTAAGTGCTTTTAATGGTAAAACTTTAACCACTTTACGTGCTGGTTTAGCAGCCACGTCCATCAGTTCGCCAGGACGGAATGGATTAGGTACACCCTTTCTCGCTTTTGTTGCTGGCTTTTTGTTAACTTTAATTTTCAGTAAACCAGGCACTTTAAATTCACCGGCACCGCGGCTCTTAATATGACCGTTGATTACGTCACCTAATGAATCAAAAACTTTAGCAACATCTTTGCGTGCTAAACCTGTTTCTTCTGAGATGTGTGCATACAGTTGAGTTTTTGTATACGCACTGCTGATTGCTTTAATTTTCTTTTCTGGTGCTGCTTTTTTTACCGCTCTTTTAGCGGCCTTTTTCTTTGCTGTTTTCTTTTTAGTTGCTTTCTTTTTAGAAGGTACCATTATATGTTGCCCTTTTTATGATTAATGTTTATTTTTAATATCTTTCTTACTTACTTTTTTCTTTATAAATACTCGTTTTTCTAAGCGTTTGATCAGTGATAATAATCAGACTTTTGTCTACTTCTTACCAGTGATCTGTATTCGTTTTGTCCTGAAATTAACAAAGTTTTTATATATAACCGCAATTGTATAAAAACCGTGGTGATGTTTTATAACTTAAATGAAAAAAAGTAAATAGTTTTTTAAAAAAAAATACATTTTTTTACTACAAATACAGTAATAAATGCATTTTTAATCAATTAAGGCTGTTTTCTGTAAACCATTACAACACTATGGACAGCAATTCCTTCTTCCCTTCCTGTAAAACCCAGGTTTTCAGTGGTTGTTGCTTTGATGTTAATTTGTGATTTTGACAGGTTTAAAATCTTTACCAGTTGCTCGCGCATGGCTTGAATATGCGGAGACATTTTTGGCGTTTGCGCGATAATAGTTATGTCGATATTTCCAATAAAATACCGCGCTTTTTTTAATAGTTTATTTGTCTGTTCCAGTAGTAAACCACTATCAATATTTTCGTATTTTTTATCAGTATCAGGAAAATGAAAACCAATGTCGCCAGCAGCAATACTACCTAGTAATGCATCACACAACGAGTGTATTAATACATCGCCATCGGAGTGCGCAATAAACCCATGATTATGCACAATCTTAATCCCACCCAAAACAATAAATTCACCGTCACCAAAGCGATGAACATCATAACCATGGCCAATACGAAACGGGACTTGTGCTGATTCTGTCATATTCATTCCTAATTATTCACTGTCTCTACTGTTCAAGTACATACCGGCCAATCGCAGATCATCAGGTCGTGTAATCTTAATATTGTCTTCGTTGCCATGAACTAATGCGGGTGAAAAACCGGCAAATTCCATCGCTGAAGATTCATCTGTTACATCTAAGCCTTTATCTAGCGCATTTTCTAGCGCTTCTTTAAGAACTTTTGCCGGAAAATACTGTGGAGTCAGTGCGTGCCAGAGGTTCTCACGATCAACGGTTTTAGCCACTATAGCTTCTTCACCGCCTGCCTTTTGCCGTTTCATCGTGTCGCGAACGGGCAAGGCTAACAACCCACCATTTGGATTTTCCGCTACATCTGTCACCAGCTTATCAATATCTTGCTGTCGCAAACAGGCGCGAACGGCATCATGTACCATGACCCAATCATTATCAGCATCAAACTTTGCATTATCGAATAATGCATTAATCGCATTTAATACTGAATCAGCACGTTCGTTTCCACCGACTGTTTGCAGTACTGGCTTAGCAGATTGAATATTTAGATTAGCGAAATAGTTATCATCCGCATGTAAAGCGATCATCAGACCCGCAATGTATTTATTTTCTAACAGTGAATTAATTGTATGTTCAAGAACAGGGCGTCCGTTTAATGAAATATATTGCTTTGGCAAGGATGATTGCATCCGTTTGCCAATACCTGCAGCCGGTATGATAGCCCAGATTGTGTGATTTATATTATTGTTAGTCACCATATAAGATGTTCTCGTTCCCATGCTCTAGCGTGGGAGTGCATAGAGTTAAGGTATCGTCATACCTCTTCAACAAAACCAACTCCTTTATATACAACCATTCAATGTTTAATAAGGAGACCTATCAACATTTAGCCTGTACATTCCCACGCTAGAGCATGGGAACGAGACGGTAACGGTCTAACTACTCAATTTTTTTCAGGTTCGATAACCTGATAATAAATCTCACCTTGTTTGATCATACCCATTTCACTGCGAGCACGTTCTTCAATGGCATCCAGTCCTTTTTTGAGATCTTTCACTTCCGCATCCAGTGACAAGTTACGGTCACGTAATTTTTGCACTTCGATTTTCACTTCTTCTACTTCTTCCTGAAGTTGTATTACTTCAGGTATGCCGCCGTCCTGCAACCAGATTTTATACTGCAACCATATAAACAAGATCAGCAGAACGAGGGCAATTATTTTCACTAAAGATTTTGATGCCAGGAAGAAGCTTAGGACAAGTGTTTAAACGCTGATTTACCTGCATAAACCGCTTTATCACCCAATGCTTCTTCAATTCTCAACAATTGATTATATTTTGCAATACGATCTGAGCGTGATAGCGAGCCGGTTTTAATCTGACCGGCATTGGTCGCCACACAAAGGTCGGCAATAGTGCTGTCTTCTGTCTCACCGGAGCGATGTGAAATGACCGATGTGTAGCCTGCATCATGTGCCATACTAATGGCATTTAGAGTTTCTGTCAGGGTGCCAATCTGATTGAATTTAATCAGGATTGAGTTCGCAATGTTATTATCGATACCTTCTTTCAGGATAGCGGTATTGGTCACGAACAAATCATCGCCAACCAACTGAACTTTATCACCCAGCTGCTTCGTCATATATGCCCAACCTTCCCAGTCGCCTTCATCCAGTCCATCTTCGATGCTAATAATCGGATACTTGTTTACCCAGCCTGTTAGATAGTCTGTAAATTCTTCAGAGCTGAATTTTTTGCCTTCAGATGCCAGATTATAAACACCGTCCTTATAAAATTCAGAGCTAGCAGCATCCAGTCCCAGGTAGATATCTTCACCGGCTTTAAAACCGGCTTTTTCTATCGCTTCAAGAATCACTTCGATGGCTTCTTCGTTAGACGACAGATCCGGTGCAAAACCACCCTCGTCACCGACAGCGGTATTCATGCCTTTTGCAGAAAGCACCGAACGTAATGTGTGAAAGACTTCTGCACCATAGCGCAGTGCTTCTTTGAAGCTTGGCGCGCCCACAGGCAAGATCATAAATTCCTGTAAATCGACACTGTTATCAGCGTGCTCACCGCCATTGATGATATTCATCATCGGCACCGGCATGGTATAAGTTCCATTGCCTAAATGAACATACAAGGCTTCTTTATTTTCATTTGCTGCAGCATGCGAAGCGGCAAGGGATACCGCTAATAAAGCATTGGCACCTAATCGTTCTTTTGTCGCCGTGCCATCAAGCTCGATCATCTTGTTATCCAGGGCGGACTGATTCTGTCCATCCATGCCAAGTAAAGCCTCGCTGATTTCAGTATTTACATTATTAACTGCATTGATCACGCCTTTACCGAAGTATCGTGATTTGTCGCCATCACGCAATTCCAGCGCTTCACGAGCACCTGTTGAGGCACCTGATGGCACTGCAGCGCGTCCGAATGCACCACTTTCCAGTGTGACTTCAGCTTCTAGTGTTGGATTACCGCGTGAATCGAGGATTTCACGTGCATGTATTTTTGTAATATTGGACATGGTTGTTCCTTATAAAGATAAATAATATTTGTATTTTCTATTATGTAGGTGTGCCAAAGTATGTATTTTGCACACCTACAATTATAATTCTAATTCGTGCAGCGTGCCTTCTTTGACCGTAGCATCAATCTGCATCAATACTGATAACAACGATTCCATTTTCTGCAATGGCCAGGCATTCGGCCCATCACTCAGTGCATTCGCTGGATCTGGATGGGTTTCCATAAACAAGCCGGAAATACCCGCAGCCACAGCCGCACGAGCTAATACGGGAATATGTTCACGCTGCCCGCCTGATGATGTTCCCTGACCACCCGGCAATTGCACAGAGTGGGTGCCGTCAAATACCACCGGGCAATGGCTCTCACGCATAATCGCCAGTGAGCGCATATCAGAGACCAGATTGTTATAACCGAATGACACACCGCGCTCACATGCCATAATATTTTCATTGCCAGTAGAGCGGGCTTTATCGATGACATTTTTCATATCACCGGGAGCAAGAAACTGGCCTTTTTTAATATTAACGGGTTTACCTGTCGCCGCTACTTTTAATATGAAATTAGTCTGTCGGCATAAAAAAGCCGGTGTCTGTAAAACGTCAACAACGCTAGCGACTTCATCCATCGGCGTGTCTTCATGCACATCGGTTAAGACCGGTACACCGACTTCATCTTTGACTTTCTGCAAAATGCGCAGACCTTCTGCTATGCCCGGACCACGAAAGCTGGTGCCAGATGAACGGTTCGCTTTATCAAATGACGATTTATAAATAAACGGGATGCCCAATTTAGATGTCAGCTCTTTTAACCTGGTAGAGGTTTCCATTGCCATCTGCTCACTTTCGATGACACAGGGACCGGCTATCAAAAATAATGGCTTATCCAGACCTACTTCAAAATCACACAATTTCATTAGTATACTTCCTGATTACTCTTTTGATTACTATTTCTATGTACTATTTCTGAGGCTATCGCTGCATATTGGCTAGTCACATTATAAGAGAGCTTTGCAAGATCCTTCGCTATCGCTCAGGAGACAGCGCCTAGACCATGGCTTCGGCGACTTCAACAGCCGCATTTTTATGTGCCAGTGCGGCTTTTATATAATGGGTAAAAAGTGGATGGCCTTTTCTGGGTGTCGAGGTAAATTCCGGGTGGAACTGACAACCGAGGAACCAGGGATGTGCCTGTGCACCCTCACCAGGAAGTTCGATCATTTCCATCAGGTTGCCATCACTGGATTTACCCCCGATAACCAAACCTGCATCTGTCAACTGCTGCAGGTAATGGTTATTAAATTCGTAACGATGACGATGGCGTTCGATAATCGTGTCACTGCCATAAGCGGCACGCGCCAGTGTGTTTTCTAAAAGCTGGCAAGTCTGGCCACCTAATCGCATGGTACCACCCAAGTCTGAATTGGCACTGCGTTGTTCGATACGACCGTCTTCATCTTGCCATTCAGTAATTAATGCGATAACGGGATGGGTTGTCTCACTATTAAACTCACTGCTGTGTGCATCGTTTAAACCGGCGACATGACGAGCAAATTCGATAACCGCTAGTTGCATGCCCAAACAAATACCTAAATAAGGAACCTTATTTTCGCGCGCATATTGAATCGCCGCTATTTTGCCTTCGATACCGCGATCACCAAATCCACCCGGTACTAAAATAGCATCCAGACCTTCTAATGATGACATATTGCCGGTTTCAAGAACAACTGAATCGATATACCTGATTTTAACGCGCGCATTATTATGCACGCCGGCATGGGATAAAGATTCATTAAGCGATTTATAAGAYTCGGTCAGATCAACATATTTACCYACCATGCCAATGCTCACTTCATRAGCCGGGTTCGCCATGATATCAACSACSTTTTKCCAGTCCGACAAATCCGTTGGTTTAACATGMTCCAGRTGCATRTGTTCAACGATAATGTCATCCACGCCCTGGTCATGCATCCATTGCGGTAATTTATATATATTATCCAGATCAATAGCAGAAATGACCGCTTTGGATTGAACATTGGTGAACAACGCAATCTTTTTGCGTTGTTCGTCTGCCAGCAGTCGCTCAGAACGGCACAGTAATAAATCCGGCTGAATACCAATGGAACGTAATTCTTTGACTGAGTGCTGTGTGGGTTTCGTTTTTACTTCTCCCGCTGTCTTGATGTAAGGTACCAATGTCAGATGCATATACATCACACGCTCTCGACCTAGCTCGACACCTAATTGTCGAATGGCTTCCATAAAGGGCAAAGACTCAATATCACCAACGGTACCGCCAATTTCAACCATCGCAATATCGGCATCGCCCGCGCCTTTAATAATTCGCGATTTAATTTCATCTGTAATATGCGGAATAACTTGAACCGTACCACCCAGATACTCGCCGCGGCGTTCTTTACGAATGACACTCTCGTAGACTTTGCCGGTAGTGAAGTTACTACTCTTACCCGTAAGCGTGCTCACGAAACGTTCGTAGTGACCTAAATCCAAATCGGTTTCAGCACCATCTTCGGTTACAAATACTTCGCCATGTTGAAGTGGGCTCATGGTTCCCGGATCGACATTAATGTAGGGATCAAGCTTCATCATTCGTACTTTCAGACCACGGCTTTCGAGAATGGCACCAACCGCGGCAGAAGCGAGACCTTTACCTAATGAAGAAACCACACCACCGGTAACAAAAATAAATCGCGTCATAAATAACAGGCCCTGTCACTGTGAATAAGGAAAAAAAATTATATGAGAATGAGGTTGGGCGTGACCCGAACATTAAAATCGTAGAATCGATCGTAGCGTCGCTTACTTCATCTGCTCGGGTGGCTATTCTATCAAAATCAGGGCTTTCCGACAATGAAAAAAACATCTACCACAGAGGCACAGAGGGCACGGAGAAAAAGCGCTATATATACCATGCTTACAACTCGACGTTTTTTGAATAATTAAACCTGTGTGCTCTCTGTGTCTCTGTGGTAAGTGCTTTTTGATGTTTTTATCAGGCTTCTTAAGGTAGATAGCCACTTTTGATATACAATCACTTTTAAACACGATAAATAAACTTAACCATGTCATTAACCGAGTCATACAAAAAAGCCCTGCAACAACCCGACCGAATTCATGACGCGGCTCAAGAACAGGCCATTATCAAACTCGAAGCACTCAGTCTGGCCTTAACCACTAATAAAAAAAATGCCTTTGTTGAAACATTAAAACAACTCTCACCTTTTAAAAGTCACCGACCTCAACCGATAAAGGGCTTATATTTCTGGGGCGGTGTCGGTCGTGGTAAAACCTGGTTAATGAATCTGTTTTACGAAGAGCTCGACATTAATGATAAATATCGCGTTCATTTCCATCATTTCATGCTCAACATCCATGAACAACTCGGTGCATTAAGCAAGCAAAAAAACAAACGAAAAGACCCCTTACARCAAATTGCCAAAGATCTGGCYATGAAATATCGACTAYTGTGYATCGATGARTTYATYGTCACCAAYATTACCGATGCCATGATATTAAGCGAATTRCTTCATGCACTGTTCAAATAYCAGRTCTGYYTRGTCGCTACATCCAATCGCGTWCCTGACGATTTGTATCTCAACGGWTTACAACGTGAGCGCTTCCTGCCTGCTATCGAATTAATCCRGTTACATACTGAAGTTTTTAACCTGGATGGCGGTATTGATCATCGCATYTCAYTACTCGAACAAAGTGATGTTTATTACACCCCCATTACTGACCAAACWCAYGCACAGATACACCTTCGGATGCAGGAACTTTCTATTACGACTGTAATAGAAAATAAAACATTGACTATATTGAACCGGGAAATYAAGACTATAAGTTGCAGTGAAGAAATCGTCTGGTTTGATTTTGATGTAATCTGCACCTCACCCCGTGCSGCACAGGATTACATTGAACTGGCACAGCAATTCAGTACSGTTATTGTTAGCAATRTCCCTGTACTGGATGAATACAGCGATGACAAAGCGCGACGCTTTATCTAYTTGATTGATGAGTTATACGATAGAAGCGTCAAGCTCATCACTAGCGCGGYGGCAGAGCCAGAAAAACTGTATCTGGGAGATATGTTAGAATTTGCCTTCCACCGAACCAGTAGCCGACTTATCGAAATGCGGTCACACCAATACTTAAGCCAGATGCACAAGCCTTTCTAGCCCTCTCCTATGACACACAACTTGCCTGAAAAACTTGAAGAAAAAATAGAAAGCCTCTGCGAACAGGGTTGCTCACAGGTGCATCAGATAATTAATGAGGCTAGAAAAGGTGACAAAATCGAAGCATTAGAAGAATTTAATGGCTCAGAAATTAAACAAATAATCGATGAATTAAGCAAAATAATGTCGGTCTACGATGAATAAATTTACGATTCATTTTGCTCCAAGATTCATGCTTATACTCCATTACACTAGAGCCAGAGTAAATAATTGCAATAACTTGCTCTAGTCATCCCCGAATGCTTCTATCGGGGATCCAGCATTATCAGTCAATCCTGCACCTCTAGATTCCCGACAAAAGCATTCGGGAATGACAGTTTACTCTTGTTCCCATGCCCTCCGTGAAAACGAAATTGAGACGAAGAGAGAAAAAACTATTCTTCATCAACTGTCGTCTCAAGCTCAATCATATCCGGCGTTTCAAAACTCAACGGCCCCAAGTCACCTGCTCTGATTTCGTGAATTAAAATCTCAGACACACGCTGCAAATCAATAACGCCACCCGCACGCAAACAACCCCGTTTTTTCCCAATAGCTTCAAGCAGTCCTATGTCTGTTTCAGGACAGGCTTTTAATTTATAACGCTCAACCACACGCTCAGGATAAGCTGATACCAAATACTCTGCAGCAAACATAGCAATGTCTTCAAAATCAATCGCGGTATTTTTAATTGCGCCGGTAACCGCTAAACGATAACTGCTGTTTCCATTTTCAATTTTGGGCCACAATATTCCCGGTGTATCCGACAGAGCAATACCCCCTTCAAGAATAATTCGCTGCTGCGTAGATGACACAACTTTAGTTACCGCCGGTTCGTCACCCACCTTCGCTAAAGTTTTGCCAGCCAATGTATTTATCAGCGTGGATTTTCCGACATTGGGTATACCCATAATCATGACACGAATCGGTTTAACCGCAGAACCACGGCCAGGTAATAATTTTCGACACAACGCAGGCAGGTTTTTAGTTTTTGATTTATCCAGTACCGACAACGCCTGTGCTTTAACACCCTGCTCTTTTTCTAGATGTTTTAACCACAGCTTAGTTGTAGCCGGATCAGCCAAATCACTTTTATTCAATATTTTGATGCAGGGACGATGCTGACGTAACTCCGCCACCATCGGATTTTCACTGCTAAAAGGAATGCGTGCATCCATCACCTCGATGACCAGATCAACATCAGGCATCGATTCTTTGATAATGCGGCGGGCTTTATTCATGTGCCCGGGGTACCACTGGACTGCCATAGTTATTATCTTAGAATAAAAAGAAGGGAGTTTATCGTATCAATGACTTTTTTTCCTGCCATCATTGCGAGCGCTGTGTGGCAAACTTGTTAAGTGGCTGAGTCGTCCATAAAGGATTGCCGCGCTGCGCTCGCAATGACGGGCATGTATTTACCTCATGGAATGTTCTACTGCCACAGCGCTCATATTAACCAGGTTCCGGACCGTAATCGCCTGTGCAACAATGTGGGCCGATTTCGACATGCCCATTAATATCGGACCAATCGTCACACCACCCCCTAACATTTTCAACATCGTCATCGAAATATTGGCGGCATCGGCGCTTGGCATAACCAACAAATTTGCCACCCCTTTTAATTTTGAATGTGGGTACAAACGATTTCTTATTGTTTCAGATAAAGCCGCATCGGCATGCATCTCACCTTCTACTTCTAAATCCGGTTCTACTTCATGTAAAATCTTTAATGCTTTACGCATTTTTTCAGCCGATTCGTCTTCAGATGCACCAAAATTTGAATGCGATACTAAAGCAATCTTAGGTTCGATACCAAAAGAACGAACTTCTGCAGCAGCTAATAATGTTGTTTCAACCAGTTCAGATATAGATGGGTTTTTCGTTACATGCGCGTCACAAATAAAAACGGTTTGTGACGGTAAGACATGCGCGACGATGGTCGAAGCCTGATCAATGCCTTCGGCTTTTCCAATTACATTAATGATGTTGGTTAAACTTCGAGTAAAACCACCCACCACACCTGCAATCATGGCATCAGCATGACCTTGTTTTATCATTAATGCCGATAAAATCGTATGACGATTTCTTACAATATGTTTTGCACCACCCGGTGTTACCCCTTTTCTCCCCATCAGATTATGGTAATAATCTGCATATTCCATGAACAGAGGGTTATGTTGTGGATCGATAATATCGATGTCCACCTGTTCACGAATTCGAAGACCTAACTTATCAATATTATCGGCTATCACATCGTGGTTACCGATAAGAACCGGGCGCGCAATCTCGTTATCAACCACTTGTTGTGCGGCTTGCAAAACGCGAAACTCTTCACCTTCTGCATAAACAAGTTTTTTATTACTGCCTTTAACACGCTCCATAATAGGTCGCATAAAGAATCCTGAGGCATTAACAAAATGTTGCAACTTTTCACGATAAGCATAAAAGTCTTTTATCGGCCGTGTTGCCACACCTGTTACCATCGCCGCTTCCGCAACCGCCATAGACAACTCAACAACAAGACGTGGATCAAACGGTTTGGGAATAAGATACTCCGCACCAAATTTATCCGGCTTACCCCCATAAGCACGCAATACGTCGTCAGACGCTTCTTTTTGCACCAGCTCTGATAACGCTTTAACGCAAGCCAGTTTCATTTCTTCATTAATGGTTGTTGCTCCCACATCCAGCGCACCGCGGAAGATGAACGGGAAACATAAAACATTATTAACTTGGTTGGGATAGTCCGATCGACCGGTACAGATCAAAGCATCGGGGCGCGCCTGTTTTGCCAGCTCTGGCATAATCTCTGGCGTTGGATTCGCTAATGCTAGTATTAAAGGCTTTTTCGCCATATTTTTTAACATGTCTGGCTTTAGAACATCGGGAGCAGACAAACCTAAAAACACATCAGCACCCTCTAGTGCTTCAGCTAAAGTTCTGGCTTTGGTGTCAGCAGCATAAACAGATTTCCATTCATCCATTTCTTCTTTACGACCTTTATAAGCCACACCTAAAATATCGGTAACAATAATATTTTCACGTAACAGACCCGCACTTACCAATTGATTTAAACAAGCTAAAGCCGCCGCGCCGGCACCTGACGTGACCAGATGAATCTCATCTATCTTTTTACCAACAACTTTTAAACCGCTAAGAATGGCCGCCGTAACAATAATCGCGGTACCATGTTGATCATCGTGAAACACCGGTATTTTCATGCGTTCACGCAGGCGTTTCTCAATGTCAAAACATTCCGGTGCTTTGATATCTTCCAGATTAATACCACCAAATGTAGGTTCCAGGGCAACAACCGTATCAACAAACTTATCAACATCGGGCTGATTAATTTCAATATCAAACACATCGATATTAGAAAAACGTTTAAATAAAACCGCCTTACCTTCCATCACAGGTTTAGATGCGAGCGGCCCGATATTACCCAGACCCAGGACTGCACTGCCATTGGTAATCACACCGACAAGGTTTGAGCGAATAGTGTAATCCGCAGCCTTTGCGGGATTGGAGTGTATTTCAATACAGGCGGCAGCCACACCAGGTGAATACGCCAACGCCAGATCATTTTGTGTAACGAGTGGTTTAGTTGCACAAATCTCTAGCTTGCCAGGTATGGGAAACTGGTGATAATCCAGCGCTTCCTGATCTTTTTCGTTTTTATTTTTAGTATTCTGGTCATCAGACATGTTTTAATTATTCCTATGCAACCATCATTTATTATTACCCGGTCATCTCCAAATACCTTTACCTGTCATCCCCGAATGACTCTATCGGGGATCCAGCCACTATAAATACACTGGATTCCCGATACAAACATTCGGGAATGACAAAAATAACCTACAGTAGTAATCGCCTATTATTCGCTATCTCAAGCCCTATATAATATGTATAGACGATAACGCAAAAGGTTGGTTCATTTAAGCAATTTATGAAACAATGCCCATAGTCTTCCAGATCAACAGTAAAAATTTTCTTAATAACTAACGAGTATCAATGAAAACAATCAACTTCCCCTATCTCGCGCTTGCCTTAGGGCTACTTTTGTTACTTATCGTAACCAGAGGCAGCGAAGTAGATGCTGAAGGCATAACCGCTCTTCCTCTACTCACCCTGCTCATCATTAATGAATGTGGATTTTTCTTAACCATAGCAGGAATATTTATCGGCTTAAAACAACTCAAGTTAACCGGGTTCAAGTTAAGCTTAAACCCGTTATATACCATGACAGTCGCATTATGTATTTTGCTGGCAATACAATTCACTTTGTTAGGCATTAATCTCTGGCCGCTTTAGTACTTTATGAACACAAAAACGCTTACCTTATTTGCCGGCCCGATATTTGCATTAGTCGTCTACTTTTTAACCATTAGCCCTGACAATCCAGCACTCGCTATTACCGCAGCTGTTGCCATACTATGCGTAATCTGGTGGATCTTCGAACCTGTCCCCATTCCGGTTACCTCGCTTATCCCGCTAACGGTATTCCAACTAACCGGTGTACTGACAAGTAGTCAAGTTGGCCAGTCCTATGGCAGCCCGCTTATCCTTTTATTACTGGGTGGATTCATCCTCTCAAAATCGATGGAACGTAGCGGCGCTCACCTAAGACTTGCCCTGTTCATGGTCAATTTGTTTGGTAATCAAAGTAGCAAACATTTAGTGCTTGGCTTTATGGTAACCGCCGCAACCTTAAGCATGTGGATATCCAACACCGCCACCACATTAATGCTGTTACCTGTTGCCTTAGCCGTGGCTAATCAGGCAAAAGACAAACACCTGCCCATACCGCTACTTTTAGGTATCGCATTTGCTGCCAGCATAGGTGGCATAGGCACACCCATAGGCACGCCACCGAATTTAGTTTTCATGCAAGTCTACGAACAACAGTTCAATAAAAATATTGGCTTCACAGAATGGATGAGCTGGGGTATCCCCGTTGTGGTTTGCATGATTCCGGTAGTCTGGTTATGGCTGACCAGAAAATTAAGCTACACCGGTGGTTTCGATATGCCTGATGTGGGCAGATGGAGCACAATAGAAAAACGCGTGATGCTAGTCTTCGCRCTAACCGCCACCGCATGGATAACCAGAAAAGAACCTTTCGGCGGCTGGAGCAACTGGCTGGATATTCCAGCTGCAAACGATGCATCGGTTGCATTACTTGCGGTAATCTTAATGTTCATCATCCCCGCAGGTTATACCAGTAAGAACCGTAAACACGAAAAACTACTCGACTGGGAAACCGCCTCAACCATCCCGTGGGGCATCTTAATATTATTCGGTGGCGGCATCTGCCTGGCAAAAGCCTTTGGYGTATCYGGTTTAAGTACCATCCTTGCCGAAAACTTATCAGAACTTTCAACCTTGCCAATATGGTTAATGATCTTTGCCATCTGTTTAGGTGTAACCTTTTTAACGGAAACCACCAGCAATACCGCTAGCACCGTTTTATTAATGCCCGTATTAGCCGCAACCGCTATGGGTTCAAATATTGACCCTAAATTATTAATGATACCGGCAGCGATTAGTGCCAGTTGTGCATTTATGATGCCGGTAGCAACTGCGCCTAATAGTATTGTTTATGCAAGCGGCTTCTTTACAACCAGAAAAATGGCCAGCGAAGGATTCGTATTAAATATTTGTGGCGCCTTTATTATTTCAGGATTATGCTATTTTCTCCTGACATAAAAATCACTGCACTCKSWARCTNRKYWWCTCYAGGGCACCTCTAACCTAATAAAATGAACTACGAAGATTACACCAGGATTCTGAACTTAAAAGCATCTCAATACTGGACGGTGTAATTTGGTAAAATATCATCTCATTCAAATTACTGTGAAATTACTGTGACACAAGCACCTTTCTCGTCCATAAAACTCGATCCTGAGTTATTAAATAATCTAACCTCTCTCGGTTATACATCAATGACACCGRTKCAGKMSWWAAGCYTGCCGSYMATTTTAWMTRRYAMMGAYGYYRTYGYTCRSGSWRAWACCGGTTCRGGAAAAACSRCSGCYTTTGSGMTKRSTYTKCTRGMAAARCTGGARGYRAAAMGCTTTTSKSYRCARKCRYTGGTRTTRTGCCCTACTCGTGAACTCGCTGATCAGGTAGCAAAGGAAATTCGACGGCTAGCACGTACTATCCATAACATTAAGGTTTTAACTTTGTGCGGGGGTATGCCCTTTAGACCACAGGTTGGATCGCTGGAACATGGTGCGCATATTATCGTCGGCACACCTGGTCGAATCGAAGAACACCTCCGCAAACAAACATTAAAACTGGATCAGTTGAGCATTTTGGTTATTGATGAAGCGGATCGTATGTTAGAGATGGGCTTTCAATCGGCGATAGATGCCATCATCGACCAAACCCCTTCACAACGTCAAACGTTGTTATTTAGTGCCACTTTYCCTGAACAGATAAAATCRATTGCTAATCGAATTATGGTTGATCCCGTTATGGTGCAAGTTTCATCAACACATGATGAGGTGACTATTGAGCAACATTTTTATAAAGTGCACGACAATGAAGACCGCTTAACTGCTTTGCGTTTATTATTATTGCACTATCATCCTGAATCCAGCGTGGTATTTTGTAATACAAAAAAAGAAACGCAAGAGATTGCTGATACGCTTTTAGACTACGGTTTCAGTGTCCTTTCCCTGCACGGTGATTTAGAACAACGTGACCGTGACCAGACACTGGTGCGTTTTGCMAATAARAGYRTYTCKGTTCTKGTKGCGACSGATGTGGCATCGCGTGGGCTTGATATCGATTCGATTGATCTTGTTATTAATTATCACATTGCTCGTGATACTGAAGTTTATATACATCGCATTGGACGAACAGGACGGGCTGGAAACAAAGGCATTGCCTGTTCTTTGATTAGTGATAAAGAAAGTTACAAGGTGGCTTTACTGGGTGATTACCTGGACAGACTGATTGAGGGCGAGACCTTGCCTTCACACCAGTTGTTAGATGAAGTACCCGATGATGCTCGTATGGCAACGATTCTTATTGATGGTGGTAAAAAACAAAAAGTTCGACCTGGTGATATTCTTGGCGCCCTTACAGGTAACAACGGCATAACCGGCAAACAGGTCGGTAAAATTCATATTTTTGATAATCGTGCTTATGTCGCTGTTGATAAAAAAGTTACACGGGTGGCTTTGAAAAAATTGAGTGACGGAAAATTAAAGGGGCGTTCTTTTCGTGCTCGGTTGATGCGAGATTAGTTGATGAGAGATTAGAAGAAGCGCTTTATTCCCGTGCTTCTACGAGAAAATCTTAAGCGAAACTTGCATGCCAACAAATAGATACCGGCTAAAAACATGCCGGTATAACGGTGAAACGTTTTACTCTACATTGTGATAAATATTCTGCACATCATCCAAATCATTTAGCATCTCCAGAAATTTATCAAACATCTCCATACTATCCGCACTTATTGGTGCACTGCTCTTTGGAATAAACTGAATTTCATCGACTTCAAACTCAATGCCTTCGAATGCATCGGCTAGAGCATGTTTCGCTTTTGAGTATTCGTTATCAGGTGCAAATACGGTAATTTTACCGTCTTCACACTCGATATCACTGACATCAACATCCGCCATCATTAACGCATCGAGTGCTTTTTCTTCATCGTCACTCTTAAATACAAAAATAGCAAGATGATCGAACATGTGAAGAACCGATCCTTCGGTACCGATTTTGGCTTTGGTTTTTGTGAAACACAGACGCACGTCACCGAAGGTTCGGTTATCGTTGTCTGACAGGCAATCGACTATCACCATACAACCACCCGGGCCGTAACCTTCATAACGTGCTACCGAGAAATCTTCGCCACCACCGCCTTCGGCTTTTTTAATGGCTTTTTCTATGACGTGTGTGGGTACCTGGTCTTTTTTGGCGCGCTCAATGAGACCACGTAATGTCAGATTACCCTCGGGATCGGTACCGCCCTCTTTTGCGCAAACATAAATTACCCGGCCATACTTACTATATACTTTGGCTTTGGCGTCTGATGTTTTCGCCATTGATTCTTTACGGTTTTGATAGGCTCTGCCCATGGTGGTAATACTCCAACACGTCTAAAAGAAGCAAATTCTACAGACTTGTCCCTCTATATGGAACCTTTGTCAATGAATCGTCTCGCGTTTTAAGGGCACCTCTATTAATTGCTTGTGCCCTCTGGCTTTACGACCAGTTCAGAATCAAGACGTGCTTTTGAAGCCAGGCTTATTGCCTGTCAA
>NVWZ01000005.1:179832-183117 GCA_002746365.1 Thiotrichaceae bacterium | reverse complement strand
ATGTCAGCAAGGCCGAATGCTGCGCTGATTTTGGCGAGAATACCATCAATGAAATGGGTAGCGTTTCAGTGAGCGCTATTGGTGCAATCAAAGACAATAGCCGTTTTGCTATTGATTCAGTCAATGATTTTGGCTCGCGCGTTGTTGGCGAGTTAAGTAATGTCAGCGGCTTTGCAATTGATACTGTGACTGACTTTAGCGCCGAAGCGCTAGAGGAATTAACAGAAAATACCAGGGTGTTTAGTGACAACCTGACGCAAGTATCGCAGGCGAGCATGGCAAATAATAGCCAAGTATTAGCAGCAGCCGCGCAAAGCAACAGTGAAGATAAAGCAATCATTGCCGAGCTTGCCAGAAATACAAGTTTAGCAGGTCAAGATATCGTCGCGAAATCAAGTGAAAAAATGACCATGTACATGGCAATAGCACTCGCGTTTGGTTTTGTTTTTATGTCTTTTAGGAGTAACTAGTGCCAAAAATTACATTGCAACCAAGTGAGGAGCGATTAATACAGACCAGTGGTTTGTTTTTATCAATTCTTGATGCTGACGGAGGTTTTAAGCTTGAAAATCCAAAAATAGGCGTTATTTCTGGCTCGGCTGGTCGTCAGTATCAAATAAAAGACATTAGCGAAATGCTTTTTGTTAATAGCGGTGTAAGCGCGGTTAATATTGAATATGAAGTAGATGATGCGGCACATGTTGGTGTGCGTTTTGAGTTTTAATGTGTGTGACGGGTTACTCTTAGCGGACATCTAAAAGATTAAAAACGGTTAGTCCGCGAATAACGCAAAAGACGCGAAAAAAGCAAAAGAAACAATATTTTATTTGTGGTTTTTTTTGCGTTCTTTGCGTTATTCGCGGACAAGATTTTTTCTTATAAAAGTCCGCTCATGGCCGATAACCGCCACTCGAAATACTGATAGCCATGTATAATACCCCTTTTCTAGTATCAGTTTAGAGACCTTTTATATGYCCCATGATATTGTTTTTATTGAAGATTTACGCATMGACRCCATTATTGGAATWTATGACTGGGAGCGGGAGGTCAARCAGACTATCGCATTGGAKATYGARATGGCTTCTGATAATACKAAACCYGCATCCACTGAAAATATCGASGATGCATTGAATTACAAGGCGGTGGCCAAGCGTTTGATTGCTTTTACYGAAGCGAGTCAGTTTCAGYTGGTTGAAACACTGGCAGAGCGGCTGGCAGAGGTTATTTTGGTTGAATTYRATGTRCYCTGGTGCCGKATAAAATTGAGGAAATTAGGTGCGGTGACGGGCTCTAAATCAGTGGGTGTTATTATTGAACGTGGCCARCAGRGTTAATRCNTKATTAAATAATGGCGACTATTTACRTCAGTCTGGGCAGTAAYATTAACCGCGAGGARAATACACGCGCGGGCGTAGCRGCGTTGAAACGGGCGTTTGGTRATTTAACCCTGTCTTCTGTCTATGAGAGTGARGCAGTTGGATTTGATGGTGATGCCTTTTATAACATGGTTATTGCCTGTGAAGTCGACAGGTCGGTACAGGGCAGTAATCAAATCTTGCGTGATATCGAAGATGCCAATGGCCGTGATCGTAGTGGGCCTAAGTTTTCCTCTCGCACCCTGGATTTAGACTTGCTGCTATATGATGACCTGATTCTCGATGAGCATGGATTAGTCTTGCCGCGCGGTGAAATTTTGAAAAATGCGTTTGTATTGTGGCCATTGGCAGAGATTGCGCCTGATCTTGTTCATCCTGTCGTCGAGCAGAGTTACGCGGCGCTTTGGCTGGGATTTGATAAGACCAAAGAGAATTTACAGCCTATCGAGTTTTTATTTTAATCATGTTTTTATCAGCATGCCTCAATCGCGGTTTACAAATCACTCCTACAGATACTCCCGTCCATAGGAGCGGTTTGTAAACCGCGATGCCAGAACATACAGAGTTTAACCCAATATTATGAATATAGATTCCATCTCCTGTGACATCTTCGTCGATGTCTCCGGCACAGATTGCACTGCGCCTTTTTCAAAATTAAACGATGCACTTGATGTGCTGTTGCCGGGGCAGTCTCTATTGGCCGTTTCCAGAAGACAGGCTTTGCAAAATGATGTGCCCGCATTTTGTCGGCAGCAAGAATTACAGTTAATTGATCAGGGCGAAATGGATAATCAGTTCTATTTTTTGATTAAAAAGTAAATGGCTAGACCGGTAAGCCAGTCCAGCTTATGGGTCTAATTCTTTCACTTTCCCAGCTAGAAACTCAATCATTCGTTTAACTTTTTRAGGGACAAAACGGCGCTCAGGATACACGGCATGTATGTCATAAGTCGTGGGCCTGTATTCCGGTAAGATGGTTTTTAAGCGACCGTTTTTAATATGCTGGCGTGCATACCACTCACAAATGACTGCGATGCCCAGGCCTTCAACCGCTGCATCACAAATAGCATCCGGGCTACTGGCTTTGAAGCGTCCGTTAACACGAATGGACTCGTCACCTTCTTGAGTACTGTTGAAATACCATAAATCGGGTGATTTTTGTAATGAATACAACAGACATTCATGTTTTTCAAGATCAGATGGTTTTTTTGGCCGACCGTGTTTGACTAGATAATCCGGGCTGGCAACAACAATACGCGGACTGGACCCTATCTTTTTTGCAATGAGCGAAGAGTCAGCCAGTGGGCCGATACGGATAGCCAGATCAATCCCCTGTTTGACCAGGTCGACATAATGATCGTCAAATAGYAGGTCRATATCAATATCCGGRTAGGCGGCAAAAAAATCGTCGAGGTGTGGCAACATACAGGTTCGGCCGAAGGAGGCACCGGTTGAAATGCGTAGAGTGCCAGTGGGTTTAATTTTGCCTTTACCAATGCTGGCTTCGGCTTCCTGAAAATCATTCAGTATTCGGATGCAGTGATGATAATACTCTTTACCCGCTTCGGTAAGTTTCAATGAACGGGTGCTGCGATTAATTAATTTTGTGCCAAGGCGCTCTTCCAGGGCAGCRATATGTTTGCTTACTGTGGACTGAGACATATTGGTTTCTCGCGCTACRGCGGAGAARYTTTTGGCTTCTACGACGCGWCGAAATACCGCCATACTGTGCATTACATCCATACTATTTCTCGCCTGAAATGCCCTTGTGTCGGGTTTTTTAAGATTGTATAGCAATAAGCAAACACGTRACTATTCCATTTSGGAATGAGTGATATTCTGACTATAGYATAGTCTTTTCATTTCAGAATAGTCTAAGTACTGTATGGCCTGTTACGYGATTCTCANC
>NVWZ01000005.1:0-179827 GCA_002746365.1 Thiotrichaceae bacterium | reverse complement strand
CANNNNANATACNTCSGMTANTASTCRRGTNCTAGYCRGGAGGTGCTTTTATATCGTRCATAGTGTGATGCTGTATAATCRCAGTGTTCTAAATACTTATATAAATAATCATGATTAAAAATCTCTGGTCGTTATTTTTTCTGCTATTTGCCTTAYCTTTGCCCGCGTCTGTTCTCTCTGATGAGGTGGACGATATGAAAAAGATGTCCGCTGAGTTGAAAACTATAAATAATCATCTTAGTCGCGGACAGTTTAAAGGCGAAGATCTCACAGCCTGGACAAAATTGGCGATTAAAATGAAGAGTGCYGCTTCATTATGTGTTTCAAATAATGAAGCAGCGTTGCTGGATTTAAAAGCTGAAATGGRGGGTTTAGGYGAGAAAGTAAAAGGTGAGAATGTTGAGGTTACTAAGAAACGAGCCGCCTATCTAAAAGAAAAAGAGACATTAGATAAAGCACTGGCAATATGCAATTTATATATGGTTAGTAGTAAAGAAGTGGCTAATCGGATTTCTGATTCAGAAAAGTCCTATTTTAAGAAAAAATATCTGGCAAAAAGTCCTGACATGATTCAGTTGCTTTATGCGTATATGGCGRACCCGGTAGCGATAGTTGAAGAGTCGGGTAAGTTTGTTTTTATGCACT
The DNA here is from genome assembly GCA_002746365.1 of Thiotrichaceae bacterium. Taxonomy (GTDB): domain Bacteria; phylum Pseudomonadota; class Gammaproteobacteria; order SZUA-229; family SZUA-229. The sequence continues at coordinate 179,182 of NVWZ01000005.1, read as the reverse complement.
CGGGTGTGCGTGAAATAGCTATAGCTGATCTTGTATTTAGTGTAATAGTTGTTTTGCTTTCCATATTTTTTGGAATATGGCTGAAAAGAAAATTATTAGCATTAGAAAGTAGACGGCAGTGGCAGGATGAGTTTTCAGAAAATTTACTCAGAGCGGTAATAACAACACTAGCCACTTCTGCGCCCTATTTAATTGGTTCGGCTGTGGCTGCACTTAGTGCGGTAGTTGTCACACTCGAAGTCGCCAAAGTACCTTTCATTACAGAGTTGTTTGTTGGACTATTGTTATTCTTTCTGGCAACGACTGCAATCCGTCTGGTTTTTGCACCTTCRTTACCCGCRAAACCATTTATTTTATTGTCRCCGCATGTTGCAGARARCCTTGCRCGACGTTTGAAAGTGTTATCARTATTGGGTTTRATCGGCTACCTGGCTTTTTATACTGTRTTTTTAGAAAATATCTTAGAGTCTAATTTACTGCTATTAAGAAATATTTTCTCACTGTTTTTTGTGGTCAATATTGTTTGGACATTGCAGGTCATTATAAAGTCACCCCGTTTGCCAAAACTCCGTTATCTTTCCATGTTAGTTATTGTTGCTGTCTCAGTGTCATTGGTGGCAGAATGGATGGGATACAGGAATCTTGCGTATACTGGTCGTCAGGTAATTATTTCTAGCTTTCTTGTCTTCGTATTATTTGTTGGGCTATCAAAAATATTCAGAGATTTGTTTAATGCAATAGATGAAGGGACTTACTCGTGGTGTCGGAACATACATCGTGTGTTAGGTGTTGAGAAAAACGATAAAGTACCTGGCCTGATCTGGCTGAGATTGTTGACTACGATTGTGCTTTGGGGCTCTTTTGCATTCCTCTTTATTAATGCATGGGACTATAGTGGCGGCATAATCGAACAGGCTAAAGGCTACCTTATTAATGGATTTGATATAGGTGATTTCCGTATCATTCCTGAGCGTATATTGTGGGCGTTACTTGTCTTTGGAGTAATCGTTATTTTTTCTAGTTGGGTGCGTTCGCAGCTTGAGAATAACTGGCTGAAAATGACAACAATGGGGCAGGGTGCACGTGATGCGATGATAACTATCATCGGTTACATTATGTTTATTGCCGCACTGCTTTCAGGCTTATCGGTAGCAGGTTTTGACTTTGGTAATATCACAATCATTGCCGGTGCCTTATCTGTAGGTATTGGTTTTGGCTTGCAAAATATTGTTAATAATTTTGTTTCAGGCCTTATTCTTTTATTTGAGCGCCCCATTCGAAAAGGTGACTGGATAGAGGTGGGTGGAACGGAAGGTTATGTAAAGGATATTCATATTCGCTCGACCACAATTCAGACATTTGATCGCTCTGATGTTATCGTGCCGAACTCTGAGTTGATTTCCAATCAGGTAACTAACTGGGTATTGTCCAGTAAAAGCGGTCGTGCAATTGTTCCCGTTGGTGTGGCCTATGGTACTGATACGGAAAAAGTGCGTGATATATTGTTAGCGATTGCTGAAGATAATGAAAATGTTTCAAAATCAAAGACGATGCCGAAACCTCAAGTATTGTTTAGAGAGTTTGGCGATAGTTCTTTAAATTTTGAACTACGAGTGTTTTTGCATAATGTTGACAGTCGATTGAGTGTTGTCAGTGAGCTAAATTTTGCCATCGATAAAGCGTTTAGAGAAGAAGGTATTGAGATTCCATTCCCGCAGCGTGACTTACATGTTAAAAGTATGCCTGATAATTTTGAAAAACAATAATGTTTGAGAGGATTGAATGAATAACAGCCTAAAATTAATAATTAAACGTGCGAGTATTGTTGTTGGTGCTTTGCTCATGGCGTCTTGCATAATGGAAACAGTTGAATCACCCTCATCGGTGAGATTTTCTGATACAACAGTGGTTTCTGTGCAGAATTCAAATTCGTCTATATTGGTTGGTTCGACTTTCGCCTGGTTACCTGATGCGGTTCATTTTTATAAAGATGAGCGAATACAGGATGCAAAAATTAAACCGCTAATACAAGAAGAAATTATTAATAATCTAAGATCAAAAAAAATGTTGCTGGTTGAATCGGTAAACGGCGCGAGTTATGCGATAGGCTATACAGCGGCGTTAGAATCATCTTTAAATGATGAATCCATTATTCGCCGTTATGGATTATTACCGGGTAATTCACAAATTCCGCAGGACGACGCTAATGTGGAAAAAGGGTCTTTAATTATATATGTATTTAATACAAGAACAGATGAAATTGTCTGGCGGTCAGCGGCACAGGTCGGTGTTAAATTTGATATGGAATTGGCGAAAAGAAAACAACAAATAAAGCGTGTTGTTGCAGAAATGTTCCAGACATTGCCTGTTAGTAACTAAATAAGAATTATCTCTTTAATTTTATGCTCTCTAACTCTGGGATATGGGTTTTTATACAGCCAAAATTGATGATGCTTGTTCCGAGATGCCATGGATTGATTATTTAAGGGGGCAAGCAATTAATTGAGGTGGCTTTGTGGCGAGTTTCAGGTTTTTATAAGTTTACCAGGATGATGAGAAACACTTCATCGCCTTTTTCATAAGATTCTTTTATGAGGTGGCCATTGATTCGGCACCATGCGGGGATATCATTTAGCGCGCCAGGGTCGGTGCAAATAACTTCTAAAGTATCACCATTAGAAAGTTCAGCTATTTTATTTTGTGCTTTGATTACCGGCATGGGACATAAGCTATTGCGGGCATCTAATGTATGGTGGCTCATAGATTTAAATTGTGCGGGTAAGGCGTGAGTTAAATATACCATTCCTGTTTTATTTCAGAAACAGGCATTGGGGGGATTTCTATCAATTTCTCATCACCATTTTTTCGAGTTATTTTAACGGTGACGCTTTCAGCGTTTCTGCCCTGACTAAAACGTGCAGCAATACGTGATGCATGATGAAAATCTTCATCACTCAGTTCTCCGTCAACTAATGTAAGCGGCCCATTGTGGCTTTTAATTTCAATGGTTGAAAATTGTTTTTTATAACCTTGAAGAAATTTATTTTCGCCGTCTTCTCGACTGACGATCATTTTGTAGTGGGGCTGTGGACGGAGATGCCTGCCGACTTTTAATAACATGATGTCATCCAGTTCGTAGTCCTTTTTATTTCTTGCTTGCCAGAGATCGACCAGTTTATCAGAGTAATTTTTATCGGTAAGAAAGCAGCAGCCGCCAGCGGGTGTGGCATAGTCTACAAAACCAAATTCTGCTGCCAGTGCCATTTGTGGTTTGCGATTGCGGCCACTAAAATTTTTGAGCTGTTCACGGTTCACCCAGCCTTCACGTTCGGGCAGCGTGGCGGCCAAATTTTTTGCGCAAAGTGGGCGCAGCAATAAATCATCAGCACCGGATTCGCGTACCACAACCGGTAACAGGTCTTTACGTTGAGACATCGGGCGTTGTCCCATGACTTCACCGGTGATGATGAAATCAAAATCGTTTTCTTCCATCCATTGTTTGGCTTTTTTGACCATAAAAATTTTACAGTCAAGGCAGGGGTTCATGTTGGCGCCATAACCGTGTTTCGGATTGATCAACACATCTTTATATTCTTCGATGATATCGATAATGTGTAATTTAATGCCGAGCTGCTCTGCGCTCCATAACGCATTGTTGCGTTTTGGTTTGTTTTTGTCTTTTTTGCGGATAGCATGTGTGTGTCCTTCGACGCAAAAACCGGTATAGAAGTTAATGCCTTCAACGTGCACGCCTTGTTCAATTAATAATTTAGCRGCAAGTAATGAGTCGAGGCCGCCTGATATTAGGGCAACAGCTTTTTTTTGAGTGGGCATAGTATTGGGGTRGGTAGTATTCKATTGAGTGTNCATTATATCAATTATTRTGSATGGYCMATACATAAAAAAAGCAGCRTAAAAGCTGCTTTTTTAGTMACCCTGTTTTTRAGGGGTAGAAAAAAMNGTTTAAGYTGACTTTCTGCGACCKACCCACCCTAGTAGAAATAGACCGGACRTTAATARCAGGGCTGGCATRGGYAGCGGTAYAACCAYRGGTGAGGCTTCTGTGTAGAAGCCGCCTGCGAGTGAAAATCGAGGACGTGTTCCATCARYACCGTTAAARCCTTCACCTATAGTAATGCGAATGCTACCGAATGCAATATCACCTGCTACAGCGTMACCAARATCAAAAAATGCTGCAGAAAGTGAGCTGCCACCYGCACAGGTTTCARGCGCGCCAYTTACGCATAACCAGTTTCCRTCATTATCGAAAACGGTATCASCTGRASTACCACCGAAAAYGGGTGTGGGAACGTTATAGACATCACTAAAAAGCAATTCWTTGTTGGTRTCAAAAACATCCAGACCAAAAGACGTGCTATGACCAACAATAAAAACAACCAGATCATTGCCTGCGCCGTTAAATAGATTGAATCCGCTAAARCCGAGGTCGATATATGCATTATCRCGGTCAGGGCTGAGTACATAATTTGCAGGATTGCTGGTTACAGCGCTGGCTACACCTGCATTATTGAGTGGTGTGGGACCAGCCGGTAACAGAAAATCACAGTTWYCCCGTGTTTGYGAGCTTTCRCATGCAGCMGAGCTGGATGTGCCGATGAGAACRTCAGCAACATTGATRCCATTGATATTGCCGACTGAAATAGTGGCAGCATTCACCGTGCTGGCGAAAAGAGCGAGTGCAAACGCTGCTGTAAGAATGTTCAAGCTAGCTATTTTCATGATTTTATCTCTTTTAATATTATAGAGCATTTTAAAAGCCATCATTCGGGGCACTGTTTGGAATGGGTACGTTTGGGCTAATAGGGGTTATTGTTGGTATCGCAGGTGCTGATGGTATAACCGGTGTGGGCGAAGGCGTTGGTGATTGTGGTATAACAACATCACCCGGTACTCGACGTGGTGATAATGCGGCAATGCTATTGGTTCGTAACGAAATTTTTGCAGAGCGCGCATTTAATGGTTGCGTGCCTGTATCTTGTAAGCCGCCGGCTGCAGGCTCAATATCCAGTGCCCATGCGCCCCAGTTATGCACAGAGTCGGTATACGCGGTTCCATCGGTTGCGGCGAAAGCGTTAGCTGATAAAACCACTGACGCAGTCAAAATACCGCTTTTGATTAATAGGCGGGTGACTGTGTTTAGAATGTATTTTGTGTATCTCATTTGTATTCCAATATACCGCTAAAGTTGTAGTATTTCCAAGTTAAAGCCTTAGAACTTAGTAATGCATGAGTTGTGCCAAGGTTATTAAATATCTTTAAAATCCATAACTTAGATAACTTAGATAAGTTATAAGAATGGCTTAACGGCATTAATGGGGTGTTTTAGCCAAAAATTTGCCGTAGAGCTTAAGTACTGTAAAGCTTTGTAATCATTATATGGTTATTATCTAATGTTGTCATTGCTCGTAGCCGTGTCATATTATTGATAAGGCTTAGCCTATCCGTTGATTTTAGTCGATTAAATTCATATTTATCAATTGGTTAGATTAAGCCTGGAGTCAGTCAATCAAGAGCTTGTGCTTGTTGGGTTTTGTGAGCAAGAACACATTTTGGTTAGTGTAAACTTAACCGACGAATGACGAATATATTTACACAACACTACCATAGTGGATGATTATTGCCCAATCATGCCATAATTGCATGAAAAAAGGCGATGTTTTATCGTTGGAATTATTTACACTATTGAATCAAATATATAGCAGAGCTGGCAAATCCAGCCGGTTTGCGGCTATCAATACGGTTTTACTTCGAGTGGTTAATCTGGATGCTATTTAAGGACACAAGCAACTAATAGAAGTGCCTTTAAATGAAATAGCGAGCAAAATTGATAGTAAATAGTGTTCGTTCATAGCTGAATGCGTCGACATTGGAATTATTTTTAGTGAAGGACGCTTCTGTATTTAATGTCCAGTCAGCCAATAAGCCTTCTGTGAAATCGTGGTTGTAACCCAGCACATAACGACTTTCGATTTCATCTCTGATTTTTCCTGAAATCGGTTCTGTTCCGTCGAAATCGAATTGTTTAAAATGGAGGTTCAGATAGAAATTGTTATTGTCACCATAACCGGCAAATCCACCTAAATAGATTTCGCTGGCAGCGAAGGTAAACTGATCATCCTCAGCCGTTGAATGTATGATTCGAAAACCTGTTTCAATGCCATTTTCGACGCCGCCCAATAATGTTGAATAAGCCAGGCCCGCTAAAATACTGTCGCCATCACGACCCTGATCTTCGTCACGGCTGAAATTATTGTTGGTATACGATGCCTCGATGGTGATGCCACGGTAGTTACCCAGATCAAAAGTGGCCAGTGGATTTAATGAGATAAACGTTCCCAGCGTTGAGTCACCAAAATAGGTTTGGTCGACCTGCAAGTTTATTGCGCCACGCCATCGCCCTGTCGATATTAATGCAGGGCCGGTGCTAGCACTGATAATATTTAAGTTGAAGTCACTTTCGCGCGTGTAGTTATTGCCTGTCCAGGATATTTGGCTCTGCCATTCAAAGTGTGTAGCGGCACCATCGATGTCGAATGGTTGTTTGTCTTTATAGCGATGAGAGGCGCTAAGAAAAGTATCGAGTCCCGAAGAGTCGGTATCTTCACCTCCAGGTATATTAAAGTCTGTACTTCCACGTAGTGGTGCAAAATTAATATTGGAGTTATACAGTAAGCCGACTCTAGTATAGTAAGAAAAGCTGTGTTCAGTTTTAGGTTCGAGTTCATCATGGGTTAGCTGGCCAAGATAGGCAAGAATCGCCAGGCGAACTTTTTCCGGTGTTTCAGGGTTATCCAGTACGGTTTGGAACGCTTTTAGTGCTTCATTATATTGGTTAGCACGGTGGTAGCTCACAGCCAGTTCCAGTCGCGCACGGTTGAGAGAAGGGCGACGGCTTAAAATGTATTCAAATCGTTCAATGGCATTATAGATTTTACCGCTATCACGTTCGGTCATTGCTAGATCAAAGATGACTTGTGCGTCATCATCAGTCAGTTTGRCATCKTTTGATGGCTGTTCTTCGGCTTGCACTRACTGCATGCTTTGCAGCGCAAATAAAAAAACCAGCAGTAARCGTTGTAGGRRTGTATGTAATGTCATTGAAACTTAATTAGTGCAGTATGTTTATAACTTAAGTATTATAGCGGTCAATGGYTAAAAAATCGCTTTATTTRTTATTCTCCTTAATYTTRCTGRCAAGTACATCTGTATGGTCGGTGAATGGCCCATCTTCCAGTCTGTTTGGTTATGCTCAGATACAAAAGCAGAATCTGGAAATTTTCCCGCAATGGTTATCAGTTATTGAGCGTCACGTGTTAAATGTAAGTGATTCGAAATCCTGCCAGGCTGCCAGTTTTAATCAGTGTCATCTTGCTCAGTGGCAATTATTCCTAAAAAAAATAAAACCGCTGCCCGTTTTAGAGCAAATAAAAAAGGTGAACCACTATGCCAATAATAAAGTTTATACATTGGATATCGAAAACTATGGTATTGCSGATTACTGGGCGACACCAAAAGAGTTTTTATTAAACAGTGGTGACTGTGARGATTATGCCATCATTAAAATGTTATCGATGAAATGGCTGGGTTACGATGTGGAYTCRATGCGAGTRGTWGTGGTGCAAGATACTAACCTGAGAATCCCCCACGCGGTGATGGCAATCGAAAAAAACGGCGACATCCTGATTCTGGATAATCAGATTGAAGAAGTGATATCGCATAGTGATATCTATCATTATGTGCCGGTTTACTCAGTGAACCAGGGGCACTGGTGGATGCATGTGCCAAACGTATCTAATGAGACAATTCTAATTAGATAGCCCTATTAAATAATCCTAATAAATTGACTCGAGCAGGTGTGACTTGAAAAACAAACCAGCCTTTTACGCATTAATCTTATTACTCANTTTTTTGAGTGGTAGTACCTGGTTGATATTTGAATATGTGTCTTCTGAAAARCAACGTGAYATTGATAGTTGGCAAGCACGTTTAAACATCATGGCTGAATCTCAGCAAAGTGTGGTAGAAAACTGGTTTGATAARCAGATAGAAAATATGAATGCATTAGCGGGTAATCCACTGGTGCAATTGTATGTGAGTCAATCGTCTTCAGTGACTGACTCAACAGATGAAACCAGTCGCGGTCAATTTCATCATCTTAAAAATTTATTAAACGCGACAGCAGATCGGGCAAATGTTTTTACGCCAGTGAATAAAATAAGTAATAATGAAGAAAATCGTAYTTACGATGGCCTGGCCATTGCCAATAAAAATAATATTTTGTTGGCGACGCGATACTTTCCTATCAATGAAGCAAGGGTTAAGCAGTTATATAAGCGTGCATTAGAAACAAAATCTGTTTTAATTTCGGATATATATAATAGTGGAGATACTCCACGATTAATTATTGTTGTTCCAGTAAGCTCAGTGCAATCGATAGATACCAGTGATGTACGTGGTGCTATTGTGGCTGTCATAAACCCTGAAGGTAATCTTTATAAATTGTTACTAAAAGAGTGGGTGACAACAAGTACGGAAGAAACATTGCTGGTGTCCGTTGATCAATCAAAGGTGCGCTATTTGAGCCCTTTACAACAAGGTTATAAAGTTTTTCATCAAGCATCTATTGTGACCAACGCTTCAGGAAGTTCTGCGAAAGTTATTGGGCGCTTCGTTGAGCAGTCAGATTATCGAGGTGTGCGTGTGCTGGCAATATCAAGAAGTATTCGTAATACAACCATGCGTTTAGTGCAAAAAATTGATGTTGACGAGGCACTAACAGAATCGAGTGTGCATAGAGATTTTATTTTAACGGTTTTTTTACTAGCGGTTTTTATAATTGGCATTAGTTTTGTCGCAATATGGCGACATGCTACTAGTTTGCATTTACAAAAAGCGACACGTCGCTTAAGAGCGAGATCGGAATTATTGAATGCGATAGGTGACAGTGTTAACGACCACACTTTTTTGCTTGATTATAAAAACAAGCTGGTGTTTATTAATGACGCCCTGGCGCAATCGTTCTCAATTAACAATGTAGACATTCGTGGCAAGGCGCTAAATCATGTATTTAATAATGAAATAACCGATATATTATTATCTATGAGGCCAGCAGAAAACGAACCGAATGTTCGCAATAAGGAATTACGTCTCGAGTTTAAAAATAAACGTAATGACTACCATGTTTCAGTGGTTGCGCTTAATCATCCTGACTATAAGCGATCTTGTCTTTATGTTATGCATGACATTACTGAGCTTAAAGATGCGCAGGGTAATCATAACCGCCTAATGGAAGGAATTATTTCTACACTTACGCAACTTATTGATAAGCACGACCCTTATTGTGCGCATCATTCTGAAAGAACAAAAGAGGTTGCTATTGAAATTGCAAAAGCGATGGGTGTGCCTAAAGATCGAATTGACGCACTAGCTATGGCTGCATTATTAGCTAACATTGGTAAGTTATATATTCCCAAAGAAATGCTAACCAATGAAAGTCCACTAACGGAAAAAGATGAATTGTTATTAAGAGAGAATGTTAATCATAGTGTTGATATTCTTGAAGGTCTGAAATTTTACGGGCCTGTCGTCAGTTTTGTGCAACAGAAAAATGAATGCCTTGATGGTAGTGGTTATCCGCAAGGTGTGTCTGGGGATGAAATTCATCAAGAGTCGCGAATATTATCTGTTGCTAATGCCTTTGTTGCTATGACGAGCTCCAGAGCTTATCGTTCGGGTAAGCCAATTAAAGAGGTTTTAGAAATTCTTATTTCTGAAGCGGATAGTCGCTATGACCGACATGTGATAGCCGCCCTTTTTCATATTGTAGAAAATCATTCTGATTGGTCAAGTTGGCAACAGGTTAATAAATAATTTTAGCTTGCCTTGTAGTTATTTGAATTTAGTTGGAGAGAATGGGTCACAAGTTAATGCTTGTTGAACATATCATTCTTTCTTTGGTGGTTATTTTAGGGCTCTCCTTATTGGCGCAGTCTCTGTCGAAATGGTTACGTTTTCCCTTTGCTAGTATTTTAGTGGTGCTTGGTTTTGTAGCGTCTGAACTGGTTGTTTTGGCTGGTGTCGATACGGGTATTCGAGCTGATAATTTCCAGGCTATTATTTTCTACATTTTTATTCCTATCCTGATTTTTGAGTCTGCCTATAATTTAGATAAAACACAGTTAAAGAAAAACTTAATTATCGTTCTTTCGTTGGCTATTATCGCAATGTTGGTTACATGTTTAATCGCAGCAGCTTTACTGTTTTATGGTATTGGACATGCGTCCGGGTTCCCCTGGATGGCAGCATTGATCACGGGCGCAATTTTAGCGGCTACTGATCCGGTTGCAGTGGTGGCTAAATTAAAAGAAATGAAAGCCCCTAAGCGCATAGCGGTATTATTAGAAGGTGAGAGTTTATTTAATGATGCGGCCGCCATCGTATTATTCGGTGTTTTTTTGTCGATGGCAGCAGCCACGAGTTCGACGAGTTTTGCAGCGATGGATTACTCTCCTGTCGATATTAGTATTCGCTTTTTATCGGTTTTTATTGGCGGTGGTGTGACGGGTTTAGTCGTTGGCTTGTCTTTAGGTCTCTTGCAGCGAAAAATTAATCAGTGTTTGGTGACTGGTGTTCTAAGTTTGGTTGTTGCGTATGGTTCGTACTTGCTCGCTGAATACTTTATGGTGTCAGGTGTGATGTCTACCTTGTTGGCTGCTTTGAGCTTTTCGATTATCGTTCAGGGAAATACAGATTTAGATGGAGTATCGTTGACACGACACGATGCAAAGATAGTATCTAATAATAAATACCTGTGGGATGTGTTGTCTTATGTGGCTAACGTCAGCGTGTTTCTTGTTATGGGTGCCGTTATTACTTTAGAGATGTTTGAGCAACGATGGTTAGCCATGCTCATAGCCATTGTTTCTTTACTGATTGCCAGGGCAATAAGTGTTTATGGCGTTATGTTTTGTTTTTCATTTTTCAAAAATCTTGAAGTGTCGCTGTCCTCGCAAACCGTGATTGTATGGGGTGGTTTGCGTGGGGCGGTTACTTTGGCATTGGCCTTGTCGTTACCGACTTCATTAGAATATTGGTGGACGATACAGTCGATTGCATTTGGTGTTGTAATGTTTTCGCTGTTTATACAGGCGCCGACAATACAGATGCTGGCAGCTAAGTTGTTGGTCAATAAAAATGAAAAAATTTAGTTTGTTAGATTAAGGTGTTTGTTTTTTGAGTGGTTGCTTACGGCCATGAGCGGATGGTCAAAAATATTTTTCGCGACAGAGGCACAGAGGACACAGAGAAAATAACTGGTGGCGTTGGCCCCAACCCAATTTAGGTGTGAATTTATTCGCACGACGAACTATACTCTGGCACCTGCGTGCGAATAAATTCGCACCTACAGTAGGTTCGTACGCACTAACTACATTATCTTTTCTCTGCGCCTCTGTGGTGAATCGCTTTTAAATATTTTGACTGTCCGCTAAGAGTCGCTCACAGTAGTTTATAAGTTGCTAAAATAGACAAGCCAGATTTATCGCATGTTAGTAATCTGTGCGCCTTGGTGCTGAGTAGCCGCCCCCGGCCATAGTGAATGGTGGTTCACGACCGACTAATCCCTCAATGACCTGTAGTTCGAGGTCTGTATGGTTAATAAAGGGTGCCTCACGAATATTTCTACCACTGGCTTCATTAGACAATATGTATCGCGGTGCATCATGATGCTGTGAAACAATAGTTTCAGTACTGTCTTTATCGTTGTCTGCGGAAAGATCGACAACACCATAGCAGGTACAAATATAGGTTTGTTCAGGTTCGGCTTCAGTGTAAACACCGGTACCGCGGATACCGATGGTAGCATTAGGCGTTTTGATACGATGTTTGGTTTTACCAAATACGGACAATAATTTACCTGTCACTAAGCGCAAGGTATTAACCAACATGCCAGAGCCGCTTAATTCCAGGCGACTATTACTCCTTAATACAAAGGCATCTTTACCTACTGCAAAGACCACATGACTTCTGCGACCGGTCACCACCACATCGCTGCTGGTGATTAAAGTGTTTTCGTCTGCTTTTCTGCCACTAACGGTTACGTTGCCACGCATATCGTATATGGATTTACCAGACTCCAGAATTTTAGGTATTTTGCCCATGGCGTGTACGGGTTGTAGTATGCCCGCGCTGCCGCCTGCTACAAAAAAACCGCCGGCAAGTGCTCTAACGAGCATTTTTCTACGTGGGTCATCAATATCTTCTTTTGGTTTACGACGCATGATTGTCATACTCCTTTTATATGGTTTTATGCCTTAGTCTTGACTGGTACTAATCATAGCTAAAATCTGTATGGAAGCCTGCTTTGTTATGTGAAATAGCTAACAATTTTGCTATTGTAATTCGTAAAATTAGATGAACTTGTGACACTGTCGACATAAAATGGACTACAGTATAGATGGACAGAAACAAAAAATGATAAGAATAAACGCCATGCAAAAGATTGCCGCCTTTAGAGATATTTTAATTACTGTCTTGCCTGTGCTGTTAGCACCGTGTGTGTATGCGGGTTCCGATGCTTTTATCGATTTTGAAGCAACCATGGGTTTTGACGATAATGTGACACGTGCAGCACAGAATGTCGATATTGAACATGATAGTTTTCTGACCGTAGCGGGTACCGGTGGCATGGTAATCATGCGTGGTAATACTGGCACCCTTACGGCAAAAGCCATGTTTGATGTTAATACCTTTAATCGTTTCTCAGATCTAAGCCATGTCTCTGCTTTTGGTAAATTAAATTATACCTTTGGCTTCAGTAGTCGTTTTGGCGCACCCTGGTTTTCACTTGATGCCAGTTATGGTGTCATCGAGTTTGTATCGACGCAACGTGATAGCAATATCCTTAGTGCGGTCGCAACCATGGGTATGCAAATTGATGATGCAACCAGTATGCGCCTGGGTCTATCATATAGAGACAGAGATGCTGAAAGCAGTGTGTTTGATACGCAAAATGAATCCTTTTTTATCAATTTGGATTGGGCGATTACAAGTAAGGATATTGTTTATATTACTTATAAAATTCAAACGGGTGATACTTTTTCATCAGCTGAAACCGTTGACTTAACCGTTATTGATGCTTCAAAAGCAATAGTTGATGATGATGTATTTGTAGGGAAAAGAACGTATCGGTTGGATGCAACCACACAATTCGTTACCCTGGGATATAATCTGATACGGGATTTGCATAGCTCATTTGATTTCTCAGGACGTTACCTGGAATCAGACGCAGAAGATGCTGATCTGGTGTATGAGGGTTTAACATTACGCTTAAGTTATTTTCACCGATTTAATCTATAGGGCGCAGCCTGCAACAATTAATAGATAAGCCATTATAGTGAATTACTGCACAGAATAAATCATTAGAGCAATAAAAGCGACGAGTACAGTCGTTAACAATAGTATCGTTCCCCAATGTTTTTCTTCAGCGTTTTTACTTTTTTCCATGGTTGCTTTTATGCCAGGGAAAAACATAAAAATAATAAATAATCCGATTGCGCCAGCCAGTAATTGTTCCCAAAGTGCCATATTGATTCTTTCCGTTGCTAGGAGCCTGTCCGAGAATAGAGAGCCTACTGCGGAAAAGCTAAATTTAACCCTATTTTCCCATCCTTTTCGTTAAATAGTGGAACTATTCGCCTCAAATGATGAAAAAATAGGGTCAAATTATCTTCCCCTCGCTACGACTTCTATTCTCGGACAAGCTCCTAGTCAAACTTGTAGTGTTTTTCGATGGGTTCGAGAATTTTCCAGACACATTTCATGCCCTTTGGGAAAAAGACCATATCGCCTTCCTGAATAGTGACGGGTTCTTCATTCTCTGGTGTGATTATGGCTTTTCCTTCAACGATATAACAAGTTTCAGTTTGATCGTAGGTCCAGTCAAACTCAGAAACCTCCTTAGTCCAGACAGGCCAGTCGTCGACGTATAAAACATCAAGTTTTGCGGGTGTTACGTGGTGTTCAATGGTGATTGAGTTCATGTGTGCCTCGAATGAATACTATGGTTGTATTATAACGTGAAACGTTTTGACAATGTATAATGCGCACTTTGTTAATTTTGCGGTGCAATAGTCTTGAGTAAGTCGTTAATATTTAATGTGAATCTGGAGCAGTTTGAGGAAAAGGTTATCGTTGCCTCACATGATAAGCCAGTACTCGTTGATCTCTGGGCAGAATGGTGCTCTCCCTGTCTGGTCATTGCGCCGATAATGGCTCAGTTGATAGAAGAATACAATGGTGCGCTTTCGCTGGCGAAAGTCGAAGTGGATGAAGACGAGAACATGAAGCTCGCCGGGCGTTATCAGGTAAGAGGCTTTCCTACGATTTTGTTGATAATAAAAGGCGAAGAGGTGGCGCGATTTAGCGGTGCTAAGCCACTCTCGTTTATTCGTGAGTTCGTGGATAAATATCTGTAAAAATTATTTTTTTATTTTAAATGATTTTATTTTATTGTAATAACGACTTTTTAAATTTTCGTTGGCATGGCTTCCGTAATGTAGAGAACGATAAGCTTTAAATATGAAAGCCATATTATTTCGAGTTTGTTTAGACAGTGTTAACTCATTGTAAATTCGGTTTTCAAAATCTTTAGGGCCTTCATTTAAGCGACGTTGGACGCCATGCTTTTTTAGTTTCAGGCAATATAAGTTATAGTAATGTTGTACACGATCCTTTGAAACGCTGACCTGTTTTAAAAATAACCAGGTGATAATCAAACCGATTATGCTCATCAGTGATACCAGTAATAAAATAAGATTGGATGCACCTGTGTTTTCGAAGCCTAGTAATTCCATGAGGTCTTCTTGTTTTTTCTGATTGAATCCGACCACCCAGTTATTCCAGTTGTTTTGAAAACTGTCATATAAATAAGACATGTTTTTAAGTAACATGCTGTTAGATGTGAGAAGTAACGGCAGTTTGTTCAGTTCGAGTCCTGCGTTTAATACGCCTTGTTCTACACGCTCAGGCGAAACTGCTGCGGTAGGGTCAATACGCACCCAGCGGTTGTCTAACCATACTTCAGACCAGGCATGTGCGTCAGACTGGCGGACAATCATGTAATCATCAAGCGGGTTCATCTCGCCGCCCTGGTAGCCGACCACGACTCTGGCAGGAATGCCTGCAGCCCGTGCTAGATAAACAAAGGCGCTAGCGTAATGTTCGCAAAATCCTTTTTGCGTTTTGAATAAAAAATCATCCATCGCATTGCTGCCGAGTAGATCAGGGTTTAAGGTATAAATAAAATCATTATTTCGAAAATGAGAGAGCACGTTATTGATGTAGGTTTTTGCATCATAGTTAGAGATCTCAGCAAGTTTATTGGCGAATTTTATGGTTTCAGGGTTTAAATTTATTGGTAATAGTCTGTTCTTATAACTTTCCTGTTTAAATAAAGATTGGTTAATTGCTGTCGTTTGTGAGCCTATGGGGTAACTGATGACACTATTGATTGCTTTTTTACTTAATAACATGGCTTCGCGGCTGTAATGATATTGCGACGGGTAATCGAAAGGGTATTCAAGCGAGACCAGCCATTTTAAATAAGTGGGCTCTAGTGTAATCCGATAATGTGTATCGTTTTTAGTCTCTGTGTTGAATTTAATATTAGGTACGGCTGTAGTTTGTGCGTCACTTCTTTTCCATGTTTTTCCGTCATAAGAAGAGAGAACCGCACCTCGCCAATATCGGTCTGCCTGAGCGGGTATTGTATTTTCAAATTTAACTCGAAAAGCAATTGCCGAGGAACTTATGAGCCGGTTGATACTGCCAGGTGACATCTCCTCACTAAGCCCGGTTTTGCTGGTGAATGTATCGTTAGGTAGTGCCCACAACGGACCCGGCAGGCGCGGGAATAGAAAAAACAGAATAATCATTAAAGGAATGGCTGAGTAGATAAACTGTGAAGAAATTTTAAATCGACCCTTCAGAGTGGTGGACTTTAAGCGATCACTTAATAAAATAAGAACGGATAATAAAAACAAAACAACAATAAACACGTATAAGAATAACCAGATAGATTGCGAGTGAAAGAAAGTACTGGCGATAATAAAAAAAGAGCTGTAGATAACAATGTAACAATCACGATTTTTTTTAATTTCAAATAATTTCAGCGTCGTCATTATGGTGATTAAAGCAAGTCCAGATTGTTGACCAAATATGTGGCCGTAGGTATCCAGAATAATAAAAAACAACGCTGCGATTGTTAATAACTGTAAAAAAAATGAGGGGTCTTTTCTGTTATATCGAATTAAAAGTATTTTCACCAGACTAAGCAATCCGAGTAATGCAAGGATGCGTAAAGACATGCTGGTATAGAGAGGTGCAACGCTAAGATGTATGCCAGCCAAAAGGGCATATAAAATATGATTGTCCGGTTTTTTGTTAGGAATATTCAATGTTGAAATTAGAGTGTGGCTAAGTTCCAGAGCGTTTGTCCGAGAATAGAAGTCGTAGCGAGGGCAAGCTGATTTGAGGCATATTTTTTCATCATTATGAGGCGAATAGTTCTATTATTTAACGAAAAAGATGACCCACTTCTGCTTTTCCATAGTCGGTTCTCTATTCTCGGACAGGCTGCTAGTAAAGGGCGAGTGTTGATAAGCAATGATGGTAGTGGCTGGTACCACCGCTCGGCTGAATGGTTTTGTTAGGTAGTTTTAATCCATAATGTTGATTGTTGTTTTCTGCATTGATAATGAGCGTGGTCATTATTGATAAACGTTGTTCATTATTTTTTGCGGGTATCTCATCCCAGTTAATCCAGTTAGTGAGTGGACTTGAGCCGTAAAATTCCTTGCTAAATAACTCATCTGTTTTAGCTAGTACTTTCCATGAGATATGATTAATGTTGTCTCCATGCTGGTATTTTCGTAATTGACTGAAATTTTCCTGACCTTTATTAGGTGAATCATTATCACCATCATTGTTGTGTTCAAATGACGATATTGTTGTGTTTTGATCAGGCGAAGGGTAGACCAGACATGACATCGATAAATCGACCCAGGTCCATGCTACGAATAATCCGGTCGGGAATTCAGTGTAAAGTCTAAACTTTTCGGGATTTAATAAACCTCTGGTTTTGCCAGGTACTTTAAACTGTATTTGTGAGGTCGAATTAGCGGCACAATCCAACACACTATATTCTTTGCCGTTATGACTAATGGCAATTGAGTAGCGATCAATTAATTGTGGATTGATAAGTTGTACGCTAAATATCGCCTCTTCACCCGCGAACACGGCTTGTGACTGAGTTCGTTTTAGTTCGAGACCGGCAATATTTCGCCAGGTTGATAACAGTGCAATATTACCAACACCAGCAAGCAGAAAAGTTAAAATAAAACCGAGATTTTTTTCATAATTTATGGAGCCAATTAACAGCGTTAGTAATAATAAAGCAAACATTAATCCAGCTTTTGTTGGAACAATATAAACCCGGTCACGTGTTAATGTTACCGATCCATCGAAAGGACCACTGCGTTTAGATATAAAATTAAAAACCGGTTTTTTACTGAAGTCAGGAAGTTTGAAATAATCCAGAGGATTTTTTATGAGCCAGTTCATAACAAAAAATCACGAAATGCTTGTGGCTTCTATAATGTGTTCAGCGGCAGATGTTAGTTGTTTTGTGCCTGTCTCTATATGCATGGGTAGTCGATGGTTGACTACAGCTGGAAGTATTGCCTGCAAATGTTCAGGTAGTACAAATTTTTGTCCTTCGATTAAGGCCAGCGCTTTTGCGGCTTTGATGAGTGCTAATCCGCCACGAGGCGACAGGCCAAATTCAAATGCACTACTTTGCCGTGTATGAGACAGTATGTTTTGCACGTAATCCAGGATGGCTGGCGATACATGTAATCCTGATGCAAGTTGTTGTGTCTTTAGTAGTTGGTCTTTTGAAAAAACCGGTCGCAGTTTTTTAATAATGTCACGTCGATCCTCGCCCTCCAGTAATTCACGTTCTGCTGCTTTATCTGGGTAGCCAAGATCCAGGCGCATCAAAAAACGATCGAGCTGTGATTCGGGTAATGGATAGGTGCCAATTTGGTGAGTTGGGTTTGTGTGGCGATGACAAAAAATGGATCAGGTAGTTCTCTTGTTTCGCCTTCTACAGTTACCTGATGCTCTTCCATTGCCTCGAGAAGGGCGCTCTGGGTTTTGGGTGTCGCACGATTAATTTCATCGGCAAGTACAAAATGAGAAAAAATCGGGCCGGGATGAAATTCAAACTGAGATTGTTCTCGATTGAAAACCGATACCCCAAGGACATCGGCAGGCAGTAAATCACTGGTAAATTGAATGCGGTGAAAATCCAGCCCCATTACCTGTGCCATGGTGTGTGCCAATGTGGTTTTACCGACACCGGGTTGGTCTTCTATCAGGCAATGCCCTTTGGCCAGTAAGCAGGTCAGTGCCAGTTTAATCTGATCCTGTTTGCCGAGTATAACCTTGCCAATCTGTCGAATCGCATTATCGAGTAGTTCAGTGGTAGTTTCGAGTTGATGTATGTTTGAGTTATCCATAATATCTGTAAAATTAAGTCAGTTGATGGTTAGAGCGTAGTTAATTTATGTCATAAGTTGGGTGTAAAGACCCCATATAGCTAATAAAGTTTTGATTCACGTCATTGAAGTAAGATGAGTGCTGGCATACAATGGATGTGTTCGAAATTAAATGATGAAAGACGGAGTAGATGATGAAAATGATTTTACGACTAATAATGGCAGTGAGCATATTGCTGGCAGCAACCAGCAGTTATGCCTGGTTTGGTAATAATAACGGTAACAATAATAACTGGGGTCCGTTTGGTGGCAACAACTCGGGTAATAATTACAACCCGTATGATGAGTGGGACCCGCGTTACTGGATGGAAGAAATGGAAAATGCCTTCGATAATGACGATGGTTATTATGGCCCGCCTCCGGGTTATTACGGTGGTCAGCGTCCTTATGGCCCGCCTCCAGGTTATTACAACAATGCGCCGCGTTCTTATGGGCCGCCTCCAGGTTATTACAATAATGCGCCGCGTTCTTATGGCCCGCCACCGGGTTATGCGCCACGCGGACAAGCGCCTCAACAGCAAGCACCGCAGCAGGTACCACAACGGGCGCCGCAGCAAAGATAGTTGTTGTTGGTTTTGCCAAATAAAAAACCCTCGAGAGAGGGTTTTTTATTTACTTGTATCTTATTTCATTAATAATGTACGATTTTTTCATCTGGCCTTCTTTGGTTTCGACAGTAATACTAATATCAGCATCCAGTTGTTTGCCCAGTAGGGCTTTGCCCATGGGTGAATCCATACTGATATAGCCTAATTTAGGGTCAAACTCATCGGGCCCGACGATGCGGTAAGTATTTTCAGTGCCATCGTCATCTTCTACGGTAACCCAGGCACCAAAGTAGATTTTGTCGGTATCTTTAGGAATGCGATCGACAACAACCATATTGTCGAGTCTTTTGCGTAAAAAACGAACACGGGCATCAATTTCCCTCAGCTCTTTTTTGCGATAAATGTATTCTGCGTTCTCAGAACGGTCACCTTCAGCCGCCGCGGCTGACAGAATACGAGTGACCTCCGGACGTTTCTTTTTCCACAGGTAATCGTGCTCTTCATTGAGTCGTTTATGTCCTTCAGCTGTGATATATTTTGAGCCTACTGGTTGCGGCGGTCTGTATCTACCCATAGTCTTTGTATTTTGTCTAAAGTTAGTTATTATTATGCATGAGAATGTCGATTTTAACGAAATTCCAGCCTGGGTGTTGAAGGCATCTGGTGGAGTTATCAGGTTGAGTCTAATCTACCGCACATAAGTGGGTATGAAAATGAGGTCGGAAAGTGTGCCCGGTTGGGGAATGGGGCGGCTAATCCTGAATGGATATCGACGATCATACGGGTTAAATGATATATTTCATAAAGTTATAGTGTTTTTATAAAGCATTTATCAAATACATGCTATAACTATATTTGAATTATAATAATAAATGGGGAAAATGATGGACGTGAAAAATATTCAAAAAGGCGCGCAGGCCAAAATCGCAAGCACCGGGCAAATCGTTGAAGTGAAACGCGTGAGTAATCATGGGTTTTCAGTGGTTCGCTTTCAAACAGGTGGTGATTACATGATTTTGAATGATCGTCTGGAAACGGTCGAGCGAGATGAAGTGAAGCATTAATTTTCGCTTAGCTTTTCCATTTAGATTTGCCTGGGAGCTTGCCCGAGAGGCGATTGAAGTATAAAAAACTTCAATCGCCTTTTTCTTGACTTCGACTTTGTTCAGGCGTCTCATAGTAAGTGAGTCTTATCCTGTTTTAGTTGAGGTGTCCTATGCTAAAAAAGAGCAGTGCTTCTAATGTAGAGGCGGTTGAGCGTCGTAAGCATTGGCGTGACAGACGTGTTGATAATGATCGAAGAAATCCTGAGCGTTTACGACTGGTGACTTATGATTGTCGCAGTGGTGTGCCGCGGCGTGAAGCCGATGTTGCGGGTGAGTTGTCTGATGGTGATGTCTGGTGGAATAAAAAAGACAGCAAACACGAATAAGTTATTATTTCTTTTTGTTGTAAGTTTTAAAAATTTCGCTAACGGCATAATCAATTCGTTTGCGAATATTTTCAATGGTTTGTTGTGGCTGAACGTTACCCACCGCATGACCTAACCAGATTGTATAGCCACTTTTTCCATCAATAAGCGCAATGACCAATGCTGCCTTGGGTACATTGGTGAGTACTTTCTTATTACTATTTGGGTCTTCTTTTAGTTCGAGTATTGTCGTATCGACGCCAGCAACAAAAGAAACATACAGGTCAGGGTTGTCGGTTACCTGACGCAGTCCATGAGCACGTAGTTCCCGATTGATAACGAATTTAACTTCTTCATCGGTATCGAGGGTAGGTTGCTCCCATTGCCCGATAGCATCAAAAATAATTTGTGAATTTTCAGACCAGGCATAGGTTTTATAAGTGTCGTAGTTAATCGTTGAATCAGATTTTGTGTCAACGGTTATGTCTTCAGTCAGTGTGGCGCATGAAGTTAGTAAAGATGCCGCGATAAGACTGGTGAGAATAGTGAAAAATTTAAATTTTTTATTTGATAGCATAGTTTTGTTATCTCGGACAGGCTCCTGGCTTTTAAGTGCTGGCTTTAATTTTAAAGAAGATTGAATAGAGCACCGGTACGATAATCAGTGTTAGTACGGAAGCAAAGCCTAAACCAAACATAATGACAACAGCCATATCTAAGAAGAATACATCACTTAACAAAGGAGCCATGCCGAGTATTGTGGTACTGGCAGCCAGCATTACCGGCCGCATTCTTGAAACAGAAGAATCTAAAATGGCATTATAACCTTTTTTACCCGAGTCAATCTGTTGATCTATCTCATCGATTAATACGATAGCATTTTTAATCAACAGGCCGACCAGACTAAGTGCGCCCAATAAACCCATGAATCCGAATGCAACATTCATCAGTAACAAGCCTGCAGTGATGCCGATAACAGCAAGCGGCACCGTTAAAAAGATAATCAGCGGTTGACGGACTTTTCCGAATAATAAAATCACCACGATAATCATTGCCAGGAAGCCTGCCGGTAAGCTGGAGCCGATGGCTGCATTCGCATTTCTGGAGTCTTCGTATTCGCCGCCCCATTCAAGAGAATAACCCGGTGGTAATTTCATGTTTTCGATTTTTAGTTTTACACGTTCAAATAAAGGTGTGGCCAAACCCTGTGCAGGGTCGCTCGACGGCGTGATGGTGTAGATACGATTTCGCTTCTTAATTTTGGCGTCAGCCCACTCAATTTCAAAATTTGAGACAACTTGTCCGATGGGAATCTGTTGTCTGAGTATCGGGCTGTATACAGGAATGTCACGGATAGCGCTTACATCTGTGCGTTCGATTGCAGGCGGCAGCATGATGATGGGTAACAGACGAATACCGTCTTTGAACAGGCCGACCTGTTGGCCGTCGAATGCCGTTAACAAAGCTTTGCTTACATTTTCACGCGTGATACCCAGTTGGCGAGCGGCTTTTTCATTGTAGATAGGGCGCAGCACTTTAACCGGTTGGCGCCAGTCATCTTTGATATTGATGGCAGCACCATCGTCCGCCATAATCTGCTGCACCTGTTGTGATAGCTGGCGTAATACAACGGGGTCTGGGCCATTGATACGGGCTTCAATTTTGGCATCACGTCCGGGGCCAATACGCAGCGGTTTTGTTTTAGGTTCTGAATCAGGGAAGTTTATTGCCGCGTAGTCAAGAACCTGTTTTTGCAAACGTGGTACATCAGCTAAGGACTCTGTGGTAACGATAATTTGGCCATAAGCCGTAGAAGATGATTCCGGGTTGTAGACTAAAGTGAAACGTGTTGCGCCTGAACCAACATAAGATGCCGTGTTTACAACACCATCAAGCGTACGCAGATACGCGTCTATTTTCAGCAGGTCATCGCGTGTTTTTCTAATATCCGTACCTTCGACATTCCAAAGGTCGAAGAAGAACATGGGGGTGTTTGAATCAGGAAAAAAACTTTGTTTGACGTAGCCAAAACCAAAGATGGATGAGAGGAACATGATAATGACGGCGGTCAGGGTGAGCCAGCGAATGCGTATCGCTGTACTGAGCACACTACGATATTTTTGAAAGATAAAACCAGAATAAGGATCAGTTTTACCTTCGCCAGGTTTATCGGCTTTTAAAAACTGAACACACAATAATGGCGTCATGGTAACGGCAGTAAACCAGGAGAGCAGCAGTGAGATGAGAATGACCCAGAAAAGAGAGTTAGCAAACTCACCGGTAGCATCCTGTGATAATCCTATCGCAGCAAAGGCAAGAATACCAACAATGGTGCCGCCCAGTAGTGGCCACATCGTCGAGCTGACCACCTCGCTTGCAGCTTTAATGCGATCTTCACCCCGTTTAATTCGAACCAGCATTCCTTCTGCTACCACAATGGCGTTATCTACCAGCATGCCAAGAGCGATGATTAACGCGCCCAGTGAAATACGTTGCAAGTCAATTGCATAGGCATTCATAAACCAGACCGTGCCGGAAACAGTAATTAGCAGGATGGCACCGATAATAAGCCCGGTGCGAAGACCCATAAAAAACAGCAAAACAACAATTACAATAACCAGTGCCAGCGCAACATTAAGGACGAAACCACGTACGGAAACATCAACAATGACGGGCTG
The DNA here is from genome assembly GCA_002746365.1 of Thiotrichaceae bacterium. Lineage (GTDB taxonomy): Bacteria > Pseudomonadota > Gammaproteobacteria > SZUA-229 > SZUA-229. The sequence goes on along the minus strand of NVWZ01000005.1, from coordinate 155,907 downwards.
ATTATAAATTGCATCAAGCTGCATACCGATTGGCGTGACCGTTTGCAATTCAGCAAGGCGTTGATTGAGGCGGTCACCAACAGCCACCACATTTTTACCCGGTAGCATAGAAATGCCGATGTTTAGCGCAGGCTTGCCATTAAAATAAGTGTATTTTGCTGGCACTTCTTCATAGGCGCGGCGCACACTGGCAATATCTTTAATGCGAACCAATGTGTTGTTGCTGCCACTGATGAGTAACTCACCAATTTCCTGAACAGATTTAAGCTGCCCGGTCGGGTTGATACGAATGTACTCATCACCCACTCGAACATTGCCGGAATTGGAAACTAGATTCTGTGATTTTAAAACCGAACTGAAATGTTTATTTGAAATACCAAGTTTTGCCATATTGGAGCGTGATATTTCAAGGTAGACAACTTCCTTCTGTGCGCCATCAATCGTGATTTTGCGAACACCGGGTACCAGTAATAATTGTTCCTTTAATGTGTCAGCATAATCTTTTAATTCGCGATAGCTGTAACCGTCACCGCTGAGAGCATAGAACAGGCCGAAAACATCACCAAAATCATCAAATACTACGGAGGGGTGTGAACCGGGAGGCAGTTCGGATTGCACGTCATTAATTTTGCGACGTAATTCATCCCATATATTTGGGAAATCTGATTTTTTGTATTTGTCTTTGATAACGACGGTGACTTCAGAAAAACCATCCTGTGAAATTGATTCAACACGTTTCAATTGTGCTAACTGTTGTACCGCATTCTCGATGTGATAGGTTACTTCTCGTTCTACTTCAAACGGTGTTGCACCGGGGTAAGCAGTATAAACTTTAGCTTGCTTGATGGTGAATTCAGGATCTTCAAGCCGGCTGATTTCCTGCAATGCAGTAAAACCGCCGGCAAGAAATAAAATAATCAAAAGCCAGGTAGTGACYYTTTTAGTGACGGAATATTCAGCAATGTTCATCAGGCACTCCCTGTAAGTGTTCTATATAAATTATAAAGAAGCAATTATTGCGCCTGTTCACCGGTTTCAAGCAGGGTGACTTTCATGTCATTGCGCAAAAACGCTGCGCCGGCAACCACAATCCGGTCGCCTGCTGTTAAACCTTCAACCTGCATGACATTGCCAACCATTAAACCGGGTGTGACACTTTTYGGATTGGCGGTCATGGTTTTTTCATYAAYCACCCAAACCGTAGCCTGCTTATTACTGTCTGCAATRACAGCGGAAACAGGAACGGCAATCGCCGTAGTTGAAGATGACTCAGAAGGGARTAGTTCGGCRACCACTGTACCGGTCATRCCTGGCAATATATTATAATCCTTAGATGCGTCCATTCTTAAMGTTATTTTAAATGTTTTGGTGTTTGGGTCCGCTTTCGTTGAAGCCTCGCTGAATTTAAGTGGAAATTTYTGGCCTTTTATATTGTCRAATTTAGCATATAAGCTTCTATTGTTTCCACGGTTTTTATCTATAGCAATCATTAAGTTTTCTGGGACATCAATCTTAAGTTTTAAAGCGGAYACATCCATTAGCGAGAATATTTTTTGCGAGCCAAGTACTTCTTCAAAATTTTCTACATGACGCTTAGCAATCTGGCCAGTAAAATTAGCTTTAAGTTTGGTGTAAATTAAGTCTTGTTTTGCKTCATCTAGCCCGGATTGCGCGGTGTAAAACTCTGCACGTATCTTGTCATGATCRACTYTTGAWATAACACCTTTDYCGACCAGTKTTTTTGCYCGGTCATAATTGGCMTTRGCAGTATCAAAACTTGCCTGAMGRTCKTTTAATTTTATYTTAAAGTCTGTTGGRTCRAGCTCWGCYARTAGYTGRCCTTTTRTAACWTCATCACCTTCTTTAACYAAAACTTTTTGAATTTCCCCGCTAACACGAAAGGAGATATCTGCTTTTTGAATGGCGTCGACCACAGCGGGGAATGTGCGACTRTCGCCGGAGCTTGSATCGCCGATTAYTATCGTTTTAACMGGTCGGGATGGGGCAWSGAATGTYTGCGGTGGTTCTTCACAKCCATTGAGAAAAACTATTGTTGCAAGTARCCATGTGGTGGTAAACAGTGTTTGCTTTAACATAATGTTTTCCTGATTTRTTTTTCTAAATCCATATTGAATTAGASGATGATGCCGTCGTTCTGATRTAGCAGTATGGTRYTACTCCATGAATSCTTTTATTTTCGAATGCTTTTATTTYCTGTCTCTGCTGCGTTTGTTTGTYCKACAGCTTGAATTAATACCCATGGCTTAACTACGTTCGCCCAGAAGCTGGYATTATCTTTATGCCATTGCTTCGCTTGTGTATCAGTGACTTTAGCCACTTCGCCTGAAGTAAGCCATTTGCTGACCTGGTCTTTGTCGTCCTGAGAGAAGGCGACGGCTACATCGAGCAGGTTTGTATTGGCATCCACGAYAATTARCCAGYCRCCAGCAAAAAARCGYTGCARYTCATCCCAGTTTATCTGKGACGTTTCATTATTGATATTGGCACGTAAAACATCGAGATCATTYGTACTGCTGTCAYCAGTAGTCATTAATCRATCTCAAAGTAATAGGCTGTTTGGTTTTTGGTTTAATGTTCAGCAGTTTATATTTCATTTGTTATGAATTATAAACATSTGCYKCTGCTTTGACCACMKCTGCGGMGCGTTTTAACCGGTGTACTCTATAACTSTTTCAGCATAGCGAGGTCTTTTCTGATCAGTAATGCTGAATGGTCAAACATTGCCTGTTCGGTTTCATTCATGTTCAGTTCTATAATGTCCGCTACGCCGTGTTGGCCCAACATAGCAGGCACACCGATGGCGATATCTTTTTGACCGTATTCACCTTCGAGCAGACATACAGTGGGTAATATACGGTTTCGATTATGCACGATAGCATCGACCATTTCCATTACTGCAGCGGCAGGGGCATCATAGGCACTGCTATTTTGTCTTAAAGCCAGAATTTCTGCGCCGCCATTACGCGTGCGTTCGACGATGGCATCCAGCCGGTCTTTTTCGATGAAGTTTTCTACGGGGATGCCAGCAATGGTGCAATAACGCAACATCGGTACCATGGTGTCGCCATGACCGCCCAGTACCATGGTGTTGATATCCATACTGGAAAAACCGGTTTCCATGGCGATAAAACTGGCCATGCGACTGGAGTCCAGTACACCAGCTTGACCAAATACGCGGTTACGAGGCCAGCCGGTTTTTAGAAAAGCGTGATAGGTAATAACATCGACCGGATTGGTAACAAATAAAAGAATCGCGTCGGGTGCGTACTTCATCGCGCCATCGACGATACCATCTATAATGGGAATATTGCTTGATAATACATCCGAGCGAGACATGCCGGGTTTGCGTGGTAGGCCGGCGGTGATGATAATGATTTCAGAGTCGGCCATCATTGCGTGATCGACACTGCCGATTAAGCGTGTATCGTATTCAAATATGGGTGCGACTTCCTGAATATCCAATGCGGCGCCTTTGGCAGCGCCTTCATTGATGTCCAGTAGAACAATCTCACGGCATAGATTTCTTGCGGCAATAAATTGTGCGGTTGACTCGCCGACACGACCGGCTCCGACTATGGTGATTTTGTTCATCGATTCGCTCCTTAATTAAGGTTTTATTGACTACTCTGATATTCTCGAGTGCTTTTTCGGGAATCTATTGCTTTTACATGACTGGATCCCCGATAAAAACACTCGGGGATGACAGTATGTATTTCATACCATTATATCTTTTAATTTATAGCAGTTAAATGAACGACAGGGGGTATTAAGAAAAATTCATTTTTTGTCTGTAGAAATTTTAAAATTAAGGCACAAATGCTTTGCTTTGAGGTACTAGCCTAAACAAGCCATCGTCATTCCGGCATGTTTCTTGCCGGAATCCATGTCCAATACAGGTATAAAACTTTGTGGTGAGTTATCTGTGAAATGGATACTGGCCAGGAATATACCGATAAGGCGTTTGCATACTCTGATCGCTAATTAAACAAGGTGTCCTGGCCGTGGAGCAGAAAAGCTTAAGCTTCTTTCAGCTTCTTATTGTCCTTGGGAAACTTTCTGGCCACGCCAGTGGCAATGGCCGCTTTCGAAACTGCACGCGGAATGGTATCAATCAGACGTGGGTCAAAAGGTTTAGGAATAATGTACTCGGGACCAAATATCATGGTGTCCTGTCCGTAGGCATCCAGTACTTCCTGTGGCACTGGCTCACGAGTCAATTTGGCAAGTGCATGCACGGCGGCAATTTGCATTTCCTGATTGATGCAACTGGCGCGAACATCCAGCGCACCTTTGAAAATATAAGGAAAACCTAAAACATTATTGACCTGATTGGGGTAGTCACTGCGACCGGTGCCCATAATTAAATCATCACGTGTCATGTGTGCTAACTCAGGCAAAATCTCTGGGTCTGGATTAGACAGGGCGAAGACCACAGGGCGTGGCGCCATGGTCGCAAGCATCTCCGAAGATAATAAATCAGGCCCTGACACACCGATGAAAACATCTGCGCCATCCATTGCATCAGCCAATGTGCGCTTATCAGTGTGTACAGCAAAGGCTTGTTTGTATTTGTTCAGGTCACTGCGTTCTGACTGAATAATGCCATTGCGGTCAATCATAAATAACTTTTCAGGATCCGCGCCCAAACCCTGTAACAGTTTCATTGAAGCAATACCGGCAGCGCCAGCACCCAAACAGACCACACGGGCATCTCCAATTTTTTTATGTTGCAGTTCCAGCGCGTTTAATAACGATGCAGCAATGATGATGGCGGTGCCATGCTGGTCATCGTGAAAGACAGGGATATCAAGCTGTTCAATTAATGCTTCTTCAATTTCAAAACAGGCGGGGGCGGCAATATCTTCCAGGTTAATACCGCCGAATGTAGGCGCAATATTTTTAACCGTGGTGATAAACTCGGCTGTGGACGCAGCGTTGACTTCGATATCAAACACATCAATATCGGCAAAGGCTTTAAATAATACACCTTTGCCTTCCATCACCGGTTTGCCAGCCAGTGCACCAATATTACCTAATCCCAATACAGCTGTGCCATCAGTAATAACGGCAACCAAATTGCCTTTGGCGGTGTAATCGTATGCCGCCTCTTCATCGCGGTGAATGGCGCGACAGGGTTCAGCCACGCCCGGTGTGTAAGCCAGAGAAAGGTCAAGTTGTGTTGTGCATGGCTTGGTGATTGCGGTGGCGATTTTTCCGGGTTTCGGATTAGCGTGATAATCCAGAGCTTGTTGCTTAAAACGTGTTGGCATAGCGTTCAGTGTCGAGTGCAAAAGATAAAGGAGCGCTATACTAGCATTTTTATAGCCAGACTTCGAGTTACAATCGCTGTTATGGTTTGTTTATCAGTGACTTAGGGTGTGTCCGTGGCAGTCATTATTTACAGCTTAATGTAGAGGATAGTTGTATTGATAGCGGGTGTTTCACTCGAAGGTAATAAGGCGTCGCTTTTCGGCTTTTATTGAGCCAGCCACGAATGGTAATTGATTGATTTAAATAATTATTTATTGTTTTTTTATCGAACAGATGTTGATTTTTGGGGCGGATACCCACGGTCAATGTATGGTCGATATTGAGCCAGATTCCTTTGCTATTTGTGGTGATATTGTTGACTGTGCCCTGAATGAGCTGGAAGCCAAGATGTTGATTGGATAGTTGCTTTGCCTTAATAACCGCTCTGTTTTTCCACAAGCCCAATCGATTGCAACGTGCGGTATTTTCAATGGCAAGATAACAGCGGGTAAATTTTGTATTGGGTGGAATGGTAATGACACGGGCCAGTCCTTGTGAAAGAAGCGCTTGCTGAATGTTTTGCCCACTCGCTGAAAATGCATGAGCCAGTATTCGACCGTAATGGTCTTTTTTATCTTTACCGTAAATCAACTTTATGGGCTGACCTTTTTTAACCAGCGTTTTCAGGGCTTGTTTGGCCTCAGAAGCAAAGGCTTCGGCAGGTTTTTGCTTTCGAGCCAGTTCAGGTGTGTTGATGCCAATTAATCGGACTTTACGTCCATCGCTGAGTCGCAATGTGTCGCCATCGTGTATGTGGCGAACTTTGACGGTTTCATCGAATGCAAGAGGCGTTGTGCAGGCATTCTCGGCGTGTGCGGGAAGGGCAATGAGGTAGGTGATGAGCAGGTAAATATAGATTGCCCATCCCTGGCTCCTTGTCGCATGCCGTCCATTCTGGACATCGCGACACCGCCATCCCTGGCTCTTTGTCGCATACCGTCMWSCCTGGACATAAAAAAGGCGTTTCAGGATTGTTTCCTGAAACGCCTTTTTTAAGACCAACAATTTAGTCGCTCGGTACTATTTATTACCAAAACGTTTGTTGAAYTTGTCGATTTGACCTGCKGAGTCAAGTACCTTTTGCTTGCCAGTRTAAAAAGGATGRCACTCAGAGCAAACATCAATTGTTAATTCGTCTCTGCCATAGGTRGAACGTGTGGCGAATGTATTGCCGCAGCTGCATTTAACATTTACTTCTTCATATTTTGGGTGTATATCAGCTTTCATGTCGATCCTACTTGATGTTGTGYGNCTKAAAAGTYGGCTAAAAAACAGGGAGTGAATTCTAYCYGTTACGGTAAKTTGAAGCAAGGTCTTATTTTATGGCTGATTTACCGTRAAACTACTGAAATTTTAAGCATGCTCGTCCATAATTGACCTGAAGACAGTAATCGCGCAACCCTTAAAGATCTGATTAAAAAGGAAACAGGATGAAATTGTTAATTTTTAAAATGTTAGTGATGCTAGGGATATTAATCTCTATACCGCTGATTTATATGGGTAAGTTTGATCCTATTTCTTATTTCGACTCGCTGTTTAGTGGCGGTATGTCAGAGATAAGCGCGCTTACATCAAAAGTACCTAAAAATCTTTCCAGTGTGGTTTCTGATGATAAAGTTTTGGTATATAAGTGGCGTGATAAAAAGGGTGTTATGCAGTTTAGTAATACACCCCCACCTGCTGAAAATAAGGCCGAACGGGTAGAGCTGGATCCGAATAGTAACCTGATGCAGGCGGTGAAAGTTCCTGTAGAAGAGGTGCGCGAAGAAGTCGTTAAAATAGAAAAACCTAATCCATATTCTGTGGGTGGCATGAAAAAAGCCGTAGACGCGGCAAAAGGTGTTGAAGACATGATGAAAAAACGTCAGGAAAAACAGATGGAGATGTTGAATAATATATAGTTTATTTGTTATTACGAGTTGTCTGTGACGACTACTCTAACCATTCAACAAGATAATAAATAAACTGCCCTTCTGATGATTTTGAAGGGCCGCTTACCCGCGCGGCAAAAAATTTATTTTCAGGGTCTGCGTCATCAAGTGCATCAGCGGCACATGATTTTATATCGACACAGCTAGCAGCAAAGCGATTACGACTGCGTTTAGGTACGTAGATAACGGCATATTCAAGATTAGATGCTTTTGATTCTGGATCGGGAGGAACAATGCCGCGCATATTAATTTAGGTTAACGCGGTAAGCCAAAACTTAATCCATGATAGAGAGGGGCGAATAACCAGCGGCTTGTGTATAAAAGTTTTTCTACGATGATTCCCATGGATTTAACTTTTTCGTTTTAAAAGAGGCTTCGTGCAAAGCTCTTGGGTAAATTATAATAAATTACACCCGCTGATGCCAATCATGAATTAATAGAGGCTAGTCCTTAAGAACTAGCGGATGAATTTCATTGCTTTAGTAGTTGCTGTATCTCGGGTTCCAGTGCATTTACGGCACCAAAAGAGACTTTTTTGAGCAAGCCTTCCTTATCAATAAGAATGCTCGAAGGGGTTCCTTGTAAGCGATACATCTCAAACGTGAGCGCTTTGTATGTTTTAGATTTCAGGTAGGATTCAGCTTGTTTTATAATGCCCTCTCTRCKATTNTWAYNCMYAKWYATTTTGATAAAAATCAGGAATCTGACTCAGAATAAATTGATCAATTTTTTCTTGCGTGACGTCATCTTCATTTTTAATAAGTTTGTCCATGGCAACACTGACAGGGATAGTGTAGGGCAATTTGTCATCGATAAGAAAGYCTGCTTTGCTCAGTTGWGACAAGGGRTCGCCCTGTACTTCGCCATGTTGTAGAAGACGTTGCAGGTTATTCAATGTATTATGCTCAAAATGTTCGAAAGCRGTGGCGATGACGAAAGTTTTTAAACCTTGTGACTGGTAGGTTTCATGTAGTCGAATCACTTCGGGTAGAGCATGGATGAAACAGCCAGGACAATTGACCTGGATAACCTCGATAAGTACCACCTGRCCGATTAATTCGATAAGGGGTGGTTCRGAACCTTGTRCCCAGCATTCGATTTCAGGTTGAGGGGCAAATATTTCGAGCGTGGCAGTCATATTAAATTAAGCGTGYAANTGTAGGAACMATTGGATAATAACTCATTAAAGCAGGATTATACGGATTTAACGCCTGATACTATAYTGGCGGCAGTCGATTCATTAGGTTATGAAACCAGTGGTCGCATGCTGGCGCTAAACAGTTACGAAAACCGTGTTTATCGCTGCGGRCTAGAGCAGGGTGGTGCCATCATCACCAAGTTTTATCGACCCGGTCGCTGGAGTGACGAAGCCCTTCAGGARGAGCAYCAGTTTTCACTGGATCTAGCCGCACAGGAAATACCGGTTGTCGCGCCCTTGATTAAAGATGATAAAACGAAATTCGAATATGCAGGTTATCGATTTTCGATTTTTCCTTTGCGTGGTGGTCGATGGCCGGATTTAGAATCCAGAGATGATTTAAACTGGATGGGTCGCTTTATCGCCCGTATTCATAATGTCGGTCGGGAGTCAACATTCAAGCACCGTCATAATATCGAAATAAACAGAATGGGTAATGAGCCTGCTGATTATTTGCAGAAAAATGGTTTTATTCCAAGTTATCTGGAAGTGGCATATCAAACCCTGGTTGCTGATTTGTTGATACAGATTCAGGCTGCTTTCGATCGTTGTGGTTCATATCAAAGTATTCGTCTGCATGGCGACTGTCATCGTAGTAACGTTCTATGGACGGACGATGGACCACACTTCGTTGATCTGGATGACTGTTGTAATGGCCCCGCGATTCAGGATCTGTGGATGCTTTTATCGGGAGAACGTCAGGAGATGACCGAGCAATTATGTGATCTGCTGGAAGGTTATGAAGAATTTGCCACGCTGGAACTCAATGAATTACATTTGATTGAAGCACTGCGTAGTTTGCGTATGATGCACTACGCTGCGTGGTTAGCTCGACGCTGGAATGATCCGGCTTTCCCATTAGCTTTTCCATGGTTTAATACCAGTCAGTACTGGGAGCAGCACGTATTAGAATTACGTGAACAATTATCAAGATTGCATGAGCCTGTATTGGTTGTGTAAGACAAAAATTAGAGAGTAACTATTATGAAAATCAGCATCATCAGCGGTAGTCATCGCAATCCATCACAAAGTGAAAAAGTTGCCCGGCACCTTGAAAAAACATTAAGCGAGAATTTTGATGATGTTAACCCCTGGGTTTTTGCGTTAGCTGATAATCCATTGCCATTATGGGATCAAACTTTGTGGGAAGACAATGAAGAGTGGAATCAACGATTAGCACCACTCAAGAAACAATTAACAGAGAGTGATGCATTCATTGTGATTGCGCCAGAGTGGCACGGTCAGGTACCAGCAGGTTTGAAAAATTTCTTTTTGATGTTTAACCGATTTGAGCTGGGACATAAACCAGCATTAATCGTAACGGTTTCATCAGCTGATGGTGGTGCGTATCCCGTTGCAGAACTTCGTATGAGTAGTTATAAAAATAATCGCCTTTGTTATATCCCTGAGCAGTTGATATTAAGAAACGTAGAAAAAATTCTTAATGAAAAAGCCGAAGACAATGATACCGAAGCAGATAGTTATTTCAAAGAACGTATCGTCTGGACATTGGCAATACTAAGAGGGTATGCGGTTGCGCTTAAATCCATGCGTGAATCAACTGAAATTCATCATGATAAATTTAGTAATGGTATGTGAGTTTCCCCGCAGTAGGCTCGTTATTCTCGGACAAGGCTCCTGACTGGTATTTGATATATATCAAGTTTGGCGGTGCCGTATCAGTATAGTCTTCTATAACCATAATTTTATAGGGGACAAAATATGATACAAGGTGATGACAAAATTATTTTAACGAACATCGCCAAAGTGGTCGGATTACTGGTTGCGATCATGTTTACATTGATTTTGGTGGCGAATTATATCGGTTCCGGGTTGTAACTTATTGATCCATAATAAGGTTATACTAGCCTGATTATGGATAAAGTTGCGCTTGCTATTACATTTCTGGTCGTTTTAATTTGTGCGGTCATCGTTTTTCTACGAGTGTATTACGGCAACCAACCCTGGACGCTCTAGTCTGAATCGATCAAAAAAGTGCATGCAATCTTGCAAAAAGGGCTTTATTTATGTAGGGTTAGCGCCCTTTTTTAATAATACCCCACTGAATAATTATGCAAATTGAATCCAATTCTGTTGTCACACTTCATTACACGCTCACTGATAATGAGGGTGAAGTTATTGATCAATCTGAAGACGATAGTTTTTTGTACCTGCATGGTGCGATGAATATTATCCCTGGTCTGGAAAATGCTTTAACCGGTAAATCTGCGGGTGATGAATTTACTGTAAAAGTTTCACCTGAAGAAGGTTACGGTGAAAAAGATCCAGAGCGTATTCAGGTAGTGCCAAAGAAAATGTTTGATAATATGGATGAAATTAAACAGGGTGTTCAGTTTCACGCGCAAGACCCTGATGGAAATCAAGTGGTCGTTACCGTTGTTGAAGTGCAGGATGAAGCGGTTGTAATAGACGGTAATCACGCACTCGCCGGTGTAGAGTTAAACTTTTCCGTTAAAGTTGTGGATGTACGTGCAGCGTCAGAAGAAGAAATATCTCACGGCCATGTTCATGGTGAGCATGGTCATCAACATTAAGGACATAAGCAATTAATAGAGGTGCCCTTAAGTGAATTTGACTGCTTGGCTTTAAAACCAGGTCAAAAAATTCATCACACAGCCGCAGAGAAAGCGGATTTTGATTGCTGTGTACTAACGATGTAGGTGTGAATTTATTCGCACGACGAGCGCATACTCGGGCACCTGCGTGCGTATAAATCTGAGTAGATGATTGCTCAGGTGTTGTCCGTATCCATAAAATCGATTATATGTTGAATAACCTGTTGATCGCGAAGAATGCGACGGTGGCCTAACCCCTGCGTTTTAATGAATTTGGCTCCAGGCCAGACGCGTGTTATTTTTTCGCTGCTATGCCATGAGATTTCCATATCATCTTCATCATGGATTATCAGCGTTTTGCAGGTCATTTTTTTCGCATTATTTTCCATATCAACCAGTTCGCGGGTTATCTGGCCGTGAGTCGCAAAAAACTTGCGTTCCATCGCCTGCATAACGCTATCGGGAAGTTGTAGTACCTGCTGGAAGTTATCGAGAATAATCTGAAAGTTATTAGGTGGGCAAATCAGAACTGCGCGTTTGATTTTCAAACCCAGTGACATCGCAAATGTCAAAATCATACCACCGAAGGAATGTGTGATGGCTGCATCAAAGTCACCGTATTGTTTATTGAGTGCAAAAACCACATCGGTAATTTCCAGTGCACTGGTTTGTTTGCCTGGCGTATTGCCGTGAGCTGGGCCATCAAAACTGATTACGCGGTAGCCAAGTTGTGTCAGTTGTTCTAGATAGCTTGCAATTTGGCTACCCCTTCCGGTCCAGCCATGAATGAACAGCAATGTCGCTCTGGGTTTAATGGTGTCATGCTGCCAGAGATAAACCGCAACTTTGACTTTATTGACCTCAAGAAACTCTTTTTTAGCGGATTCTAATGCGGGTCGTTCATAGGTTGGTGTTTTGAATCGTGTCGTAGTGAACCATAATTGGTAGGTACGATGACCAAAATACACAGGGAAGACTCGGCCTAAGGTGTTGTACATCAGTCGTAAGAAACGGAGTACAAAGGGAACTCTGGCTTTTCTGCTATTGCTGTTAGATTTTTTCATGTGATAAAATGCCGACCTTAAGTTTTTCAATAGACAATAAAAATAGATAAGTATTAATATTATCACGGGTTAGACAGATGTTATCAGATGAGCAATTACACCAGTTATATTATAAAAGGGATTCAGGTATCCATGGCGATGGTTTATTCGCACGTGAGCGGTTCAAAGAAGGCGATTACATGGGTGAATACGATGGCCCAATGGTAATCGAAAATGATTCACATGTATTGTGGGTAGAGAAATACGATGCTGTATGGGTCGGGCGCGATGGACAAAATTTATTGCGATACATCAATCACAGTAACAAGCCCTATGCGGAGTTTGTTGGCTTTGAATTGTTTGCGCTCCGTGATATTAATCCTGATGATGAGATTACGATCGATTATGGTGAAGAGCCTTAGTTAAGTATCGGTATAAGAAAACCATCAAAATCAAAAAAATTACCGCAGAGACGCGGAGAAAAATTAGTTTATTGTCTCAGTCAGCTAGTAAAAACCATGTACTTTTAGTCCATAGTCGTTGAGTCGTCATTGCGAGCGGAGCGTGGCAATCTCTTTAAGCGACTGAGTCGTCTGCAGAAGATTGCCACGCTCCGCTCGCAATGACGCTCCCCGTTGTAGGTACATGCCAACAATAATTACTTTTTATCCGCTTTTCGATAACGGCTCCTGCGTTGTTCTAGGCAAATAAATCAGCTTCTTCTTTAAAGTGAAGCAATTTTTTGCAGTAGTTACAGTAATACTTAAATCGTTTCTTATTGATTTTGTTGTGTCGTATGGAGCTTAACTGGTGTTCTCGACAGCCACATAGGTAGGTGAATGATGATATTTTTTTTTGCGGAATACCACTTAAATCGTAGTTTGCGGTAACGGCAGGGTCGGCATCAAAATCCTGCATAATGTTTTTCCACTCTTTGCCATGTGGTTTTATATTGCTCAAGCCAAAAATAATATCACTAATATAATGTGCTACTTCGTGAGGCACAGTGCTATTAAAGCTATCWTCAAAATATTTTGAAAAAATATACGGRTTGTAGCGTATCTCTCTASTGTGCTTGCCCAACTGGTAATTCACGCGGTACATGCCTGAGGTTCGACCTTTTAAATTRAAGGYRATTTCAAAWGGTTTGCTYTTAATRTTATAGMGTTTTACAGCTTGTGCTACATAAGCATGCGTCTGCTCAATGACCAGTTGTTGGTTTTCTTTRGTTAAWGGCTGGATTAGAGCGGGTGTATCATTCATCAGTATCRCACTAYGCTCTTGAMATGAATTCACGTGTTTCGGTATTGATTTTAATTARCTCACCGGGYGTTAAGTATTCAGGAACCTGTACCACCAGTCCGGTTGAYAGTGTTGCCGGTTTTGTCCTKGCAGAAGAAGACGCTGCTTTCATAGCAGGYGCGCACTCGCTRATTTCTAGTGACATGGTTGCGGGCAGTTCGATACCGAGTAACAYTTCCTCACTAATTAGKGCGCTTAARTTTTCCATRCCATCATAAAGAAAAGGCATTTCTTCTTTTAAGTTTTCAGTCGCTAAAATAAATTGATCATAGTTTTCGCTGTCCATAAAAGTGTAACTGTCATTGTCATGGAATAAAATTTGTACGGCACGACGCGAAACATCAATTTGTTTTGCTATTTCATCGCCTTTAAAGCTGCGTTCAAATTTTTGCCCACTGCTAATATCACTACCAACCATTTTGTATAATGTGCTGCCGCCACGAGAATGGGGTGATTGCACAAAAATACTTTTGATTAATATTTTTTTACCATCTTGCTCGATGATCATGCCTTTTTTTATTTCGTTTGCTTTCATAATGCTATTATTATCAGAATAGTTATTATTATGAGTGATTTTTAATGCGGGTTAAACATTTATTTATTCCAGATAGTGAAATCACCATGACCGCTGTCCGATCACAGGGCGCGGGCGGTCAAAATGTGAACAAGGTTTCCACGGCTATCCATCTAAAGTTTGATATAACGGCTTCAAGTTTGCCCTTTATAGTCAAGCAAAGATTGTTACAGCTTAATGATCAGCGAGTAACGAAAGAAGGGGTGTTTGTTGTTAAATCGCAGCAGACGCGTAGTCAGTTAAACAATAGAGAGCGGGCGTTGGCAAGGCTTCAATCTTTCGTATCGCAGGCATTGATTTCGAGAAAGGTCAGAAAAAAAACACGTCCTACTAAATCTTCGCAGCGAAAAAGGTTGGATACTAAAACAAAACATGGGCAGTTGAAAAAATCCCGCCGACAATTTGAATAATTATTTTAACAATTTTGAACCTAAATGCTCAGTCAGGAAAAGCCGCTCAGGAATTTTATTTTTAATTTTCTCATGTAATTCAGGTAGGCGTGACCAGTGTAAACCCTGTTTGTGATGATGTGCTGTGTGATAACCCAGATTACCTGTTAGCAGATTATAGATAGGGCTCATGATGTTATAAGATGCTTCAAAATCATTGTCTACGTCTAAACCAGAATGGTGACCGTAAGTGACCCATGCAGTAAACAGCAGACTGACTGCCATTGGAATAATAAAGATAAATAATGCAGGCATGGGGTGATACCAGAACATCACTGACAGTAATAAAATGGTTGCTGCCGTCGCGGTTAAAAATACTTTGAAAGGACGGGGGTGTTTTTTGCCAACTTTATAACCACGGTAATAGGCTGTTAATGCAACATTTAGTGAATATTCGAGTCGGCCCATGTTTTTTCCATTCTTACGTTTCCAGCGACTTTCATCCTTGTTCTGATCAAGATAGTGGTGGTGGTGGCCCAGCACATGATGTAATACCCATAACTTGGAAGTAGCGCCAGTCTGTAATGCATACACCTGTTCGAGTAAGCGATTAAGAAAGGCGCTTCTGAATGTCGGGGTGTGTTGATGATGATGGTTCCAGGCGCAGATAATGCCTTTAGGCCAAATCATGATCAGTAAGTATGCTGTCAGTAGCCAGATATTATCGAGAAGAAAATACGCGATTATATCTAATGCAAATAACAGGGAAATGATAAGGACGGGGATGCGATCTTCGCGGTATCTAAATAGCTTAGTCATGAGTCTTATAGAGTAATGTTTATAATTAAATTTAACGTATCTTAATATACTTAAGTGAATTATAGAAGAATCAATGCGTAATTCTATAAGGGACGGAATAATTGCTCCGGCTGGCTTGAAAAATAATTAACCAATTGATTTTTAATGGTATTTATTTGTTCGTTTGTGTAAGGGATGGCTGGTGCAGCGCCCCACACCGGTGTGGGCCAGCTGGCATCATCAATAAATCGTGCAATATGATGAATATGAAGCTGCGGCACGACATTTCCCAGGGCAGCAATATTGAGCTTATCGGGATGAAAAACGAGTTCCAGGCATCGACTAAAAACCATAGATTCGACCATTAATTGTTGTTGATCTTTACTTGCTAGCTGGTGGATCTCTTTCACGTTTTCACGATTAGGTAACAGGATAAACCACGGGTAATTCGAATCATTAATTAATAACAATGCGCACAGGCTGAATTCACCGAGTGCGATGCTGTCTTTTTCAAGTTGTGGATGCAGCTTTATCATGCGTGGTTTATCCCTAAATGGTTTAGTATGGCGTGAAGCAATGAAGGAAACAACGGGGTAATTATAATGGCAGTCTGGCTTGCAAGTGAAATAATCGAAAAAATTCAGTGGAATGAGCGCTTGTTCTCTTTACGTATTCGATCTGAGTTTAAAGAATTTGTGGCTGGACAATTTGTTCGTGTGGCACTGGATATTGAAGGCGAGCGCGTGGCAAGGCCGTATTCATTGGTGAATAAACCGGGCGATGATTATCTAGAGATTTATTTCAATATCGTACCCGAAGGGCCGTTGTCGGCCCCGCTGGCAGAACTAGAGGTTGGCGATGAGATATTTGTGACCGATAAAGCCAATGGGTTTTTAACGGTAGATGAAGTACCGGAATGTAAATACTTGTGGATGTTAGCAACGGGAACAGGTGTGGGGCCATTTCTTTCAACGCTGAAAAGTGAAAAAGTGTGGCAGCGTTTCGAAAAAGTGATTTTGGGATACTCAGTACGCGATGTGTCGGAGTTGTCTTACCGTGAACAGATTGCTGAAATTGAAAGTTTGCACGGCGAGCAATTTTGTTTCGTACCTTTTGTTACGCGTGAAAAAGTAGAGAGTGCGATGGCGCAGCGAATCCCAGAGTGTATTGAAAACGGTTCCTTTGAAGCGCGCGTAGGAATCARTATCGATGAAAATTCACATATCATGATGTGCGGTAATTCAGCTATGCTGACCAGCGTGACTRAAATACTTGAAGCAAGAGGTTTGCGCAAACATCGTCGCCGCGAGCCTGGGCATATTACGACCGAAAAATATCATTAAAAAAATACAGCGTCATTGCGAGTGAAGTGTGGCACTTTCATGCGGACGGTTCAGTTGCTGAAAGAGATTGCCACGCTTCGCTCACAATGACAAAATTTTTCATTTTTCATTTTTCATTTTTCATTTCAAATATTTTCCTCAAGAAAATGTTTGAAGTTATGGGCATCAATAATCTGCGTGCCATCACAGTTAAACTGCATCCTGACAATACCCTGGACAATGCATATCGTTATATTTCGTAAATAATATTCTTCGATATCACGTAACGCTCTTACGGTACTTAATATTTTCGATATGTTTTCAGGTTCCAGCGGTAGCCAGTGTTGTGATCGTCGATTTAAGATATTTTGCCAGTAACCTGGAATATTCTGGTAATGTTTGCTGGCGCGCAACGCACCATATAACTCGCGCATTAATTCAATTTTATCGTTGTAATCAATAAGGGGGAAGTGGCGATTGATATAGTCAGAATTGGCAATTTTTTCAGCATCGTGAATTTCCTGTCGCAACGGATCGAACACCGAGTTAGTCCGAATTTCACCGCTGTTAAAGCCAACAAAAATTCGATAAATGCCGCGATTGAGCATGATGTCTTCAAGGTTAGGTTCGAGTTGGTCAAATAAGTGGTCTACTTTGCTGTCGTAACGTTTCCTCAATGGCGCGCTTTCACGTAGAGAGGGGTCACCTTTGATACCTATTAATACCTGTTCAGAGTTTAGCCCGGCAGCGCTAACAATACTTTCTTGTAGGATGGTTTCTTCTAGTTTATCTTGTTCTGCACTATTCACGACGGTCTCAATTTCGGTTAATTGGGTGGGGGTAAAATTTCAAGATATTACAGTTGTTTGACTCTGTTATTTGTATCGAATATTAACTTTGAGTGTTTAAAGCGACTATAATATGCGAAACAATATGACAATTGGATGAAATTTTTGTCAGAAGAATGGAGTCGTGCAGCAATTATCCTGTATGTTATTGATTTTTATGATTTAACTGGTTAGTAAAAATATTATGTATGAAGCGTTTTACGGCTTTAAGGAAAAGCCGTTTTCTATGTTGCCCGATCCGGGGTTTCTGTTTTTAAGTAAAAAGCACCAGGCGGCACTTACTTTGCTTGAATACGGATTGCTCAATCACGTAGGGTTTTGCATTATTAGCGGCGAAGCGGGTGCGGGCAAAACAACTATCTTGCGCGCAYTKNTGGMKNCRYGTNGMGGATGATGTAACYGTAGGCTTAATTACCAATACYCACCAGTCATTTGGWGGTTTGCTCGATTGGGTGCTGTCTGCATTTGAYCTTCATCAGCCGAATTTAACGCATGTCGAAATGCATCAGGTATTCATGGACTACCTGATTGCAGAATATGCCAAAGGCAATACCGTTTTATTGATTGTTGATGAAGCGCAGAATATGAAGGCGGATGCTTTAGAAGAGCTGCGCATGTTATCCAATGTAAACTCTGATAAAGACCAACTAGTGCAAATCGTTTTGGCGGGRCAGCCAGCACTGAAAGAAACATTACGTAAACCGGAGCTRATGCAATTYGCGCAACGAATTGCTGTCGATTATCATCTTAATGCACTGAATGTTGTCGAGACCTGCGGTTATATTCAGCATCGTTTAAAGACCGCGGGTTCTGMAAAAGATATATTTACCCCCGCAGCCTGTGAGCGTATTCATACCTACAGYGGTGGYACACCAAGACTCATTAACCTTTTATGTGAAACCGTACTGGTGTATGGATTTGCTGATCAACAAGAAACAATAGACGTTGATCTCGTTGATGAAATGGTTCAGGAGCGAATGAAGGACAGTGTCGTGCCGATTGTTAATCGTGATGCGGCARAGCACGAYAACAAAGAAGCGACCAAAGCGCTGTTAAAAGATTTCCCCTGGATTGAAGACAAGGAAAAAAAAACAAAAAAAGCAGAAGACCCTGTTATTGAAGACCCTGTAAAGCAGGAACCTGAAGAAGAAAAATCTGCAAAAGAAAAGCCTGCCCGGTTTGAAAAAGAGCTTATGGCTGAGCATGTGTCTGATGAGGAAACACCAGTATCGGGTTCATCTTCTATGGATAGAGGCAAACAAAAAAGCACAGTAACAACTAAAGCCGATGTGAAGCCAGGGTCTAAGTCTAAATCAGTAAAAGTAGTAACATCGCAAAAAACTAATCAAAATCCCATACCACCTTCCGTTGTGTCAGAAGAAAAAAGAACACAAAAGCAATTGATAAAGTTTGGCTTAATAGCGGTTGTCATTGCCATTYTGTTARTCGGTGTRGCRATGTTYTTGAGTGACGCAGAGGATGYCTCAGRCGCTRTTATWRYAGAYGAAACKGAYAAKGYAGTWGAGCAGMAATCGYCAAATAAAGMKGTGTTGGAATTGCAAAAAAAACGTGAGCAAGAAGAKGCGCGTTTAAATCARTTAAAGCAAGAAGCTGAGGCGTTAAAAAAACAACGTGAAATCGCTGCRGCAAAAGCGGAAGWAGAAAYACAGGCTAAKAWAAAAGCGGCAGCCGCTGCCACCCTCGCGGCTAAACAAGCAGAAAGTAAGCGACTGGCAGCTGAAAAAAAACGCATTGCTGAGGTAAAAGAACGTGAGCGTAAAGCGAAGCAGCGAGAAGCAAAGGCAAAAGCCGATGCCGATCGTTTGAAACGTGAACGAGCAAAGTTGGAACAAGATCGACGCGTTATGAAGGCGCGTCTGGAAGAAGAAAATCGTATCAAACAAAAAGAAAATGCACGACGATTAGAGCAGGAATGGCAGGAAAAGCAACGTCAGCAACAGCTCGCACAAGAACAAGCTATTGCCAAAGCGCATGCAGAGAGGCAGGCTGAACTGGAAGCGCGTGCAAAAGCTGAAGCAGAAAGTAAGACCTCTGAATGCAGTGGGCCCACTGCACGATTTAAAGCCAGTTGTCGATAACGTAATTGTTTACAGTTATCGGTTTAGTTTATCTGTGAATACCATCTTGTCATACCGGCATGTTGTTAGCCGGTATCCACTGTTTAAGACCTGTACTCATCTGTGAGATGGATTCCGGCTAACAACATGCCGGAATGACAAAATTATATTGTTACATTTAGATCCTTTTGAATATGCCGAATAACAAACCTACTTTACTATCCATCATTGAGTTAGGCGGTTACCCCGACTTTTCCTCTATATACGAAGCGGCGGGTTTTGAAGTGCTAAAAACGGATAAAGTTCGTAAAGCGGTTAAGTTGATTCGTCAGCATAAACCCACTGTTTGGCTTCATAAAAACACAATTATTGACATATCTATGGTATTGCATATAATACCAGAATGAGTTATTCAATAGTTATAGATACTTGTGTATTAATATCGGCTTTACGGTCAAGAAATGGTGCTTCATTTAAGCTGCTGTCACTAATAGATAGCAAAAAATTCACATATTCTCTATCTGTGCCACTTGTCCTTGAGTACGAGTCCGTGGCTAAGCGAATGTCACGAAACATGGGGCTTACACACTCAGATATAGAAGATATTATTGATTATCTATGCGCGGTTGGTGAACATAGAAAAGTACATTTTTTATGGAGACCCAATTTAAAAGACCCAAACGATGATTTTGTTCTGGAGTTAGCCGTAGAATCTGAGTGTAATTATATAGTGACTCATAATATTAAAGATTTTAAAGACATAAAGAAATTCAAATTAAAAGCTATCACCCCACAAGAGCTTCTTCGTAAACTAGGAGAGATATCATGAGCACAATAAGTTTAAGGTTGCCTGACTCACTTCATAAAAGTGTCAGAGATTTAGCTAAAGAAGATAATATTTCAATTAACCAGTTTGTTGCTACCGCATTAGCTGAAAAAATGTCTGCTTTAACTACAGAGAAATACTTATCTGAAAGAGCCGAGAAAGGAAGCAAGAAAAAATTCAAAACAGCTTTATCAAAGGTTAAAGATATTGAGCCTGATACTTCAGATAAACTGTAATAGCCCAACAAGTAGCTCAACGTTGACCATTTTATACGCCGCGCCGTTTCACTCTGCTCTGTATAAAATGGCAAGTTAGCAAGGCGTTATGGTGGCTGAGTTTAATTTTTAGTCAGATTTTCGAGATCGGACCAGCAGTTTGGAAACGATTTTATCTAGGGTATTGTCGATACCAGTATGATCGTATTCTATGAAAAAGAGTTTGCGCCTCAATATCAACGTTTTTTGCAGACATTTGAGGTTACGGATTCACTGATTTTTCCCATTAATGAAGAACAGTTACGTCAGGTATTAGCCGGTATATCCCATAAGCTAGGGGCAACTTAACGTTAATACCCTGCATTTTGCATGTTTCCAATACCGTTAAAATGCTGTAAAAAGTCCAATCATTTTATGTATTAAAATTTACCCAAGAGTTTCCCCTATGCCAAGCAAAAAAGAACTTGATAATATGTTGATCGACAGTTCGTCGCCCGAGCAGTCTAAACAAGATATTCAGAAATATCTGGACAAAAAACAGGCGGCTTATGATGAGTTGGAAGCCAATGCCACACCCGTCGACAGGGCGCGTTTACAGCTGGACGTGGCTGAAGCATTAGTGGGTATGGGCAGGGCAGACGAATCCTGGGAAAAGGCACGTTCTGCTCTGGACACTTTTATCGAGCTGGAGCAATGGCAAGATGCGGTAGAAAGTTGTGATGTGTTGTATCAAAGTGCGCAACCGGCTTCGATGGTCGCACTGGCGCACGGTGTGTGGTTATCAGTGACTTATCCAGTGGACCCAACGTTGACCGTTAATATGCTTAATTATGTTATCGATGAAACCCCGGCAAATGCTGACGGTGCAGCTATTGCTGCCATTACAGCGCATTATATTGCTGATGCGCGCGCAGAATCTGATCAGCATAAAAGTTTAACCTTTTTGACTAAACAGCTATTAGCGAATGTAGCAAAAGATCACTCAGGGGTGGAAGATCAAGAGGGTTTGAGTCACTGGATGGAGCGACTGGAGTTGCATGACCCGGATGTATTTCTACCGCGACTGGCATTGGTTTTAGGTGCAATCGTACCCGCTGATGACTGGTGGTTTGATCGAGATGCTTTGCGGGAAAAAATTGCTGAGTAATGATTCTTTTTGATAGGGCGTTATTCGCGGACTAACCGTTTTTAATCTTTTAGATGTCCGCTAAGAGTCGATAGCTGACGATTAGAATTTGATTGGGGTAGTAGGCTTAATCTTCTAATGAAAGTCCACTGGTATCCGGAATATCTGCTTTTTTTACCGGTTTAGGATTTTCAATTATATCGGCTCCGGCTTCTGCCAGAGTGACACCGGGTAATGCTTCAATTTCCTGTACAGGTTTTGCAATGGGATTTTCGATTACATCGGCACCGACATCAGCCATGCTGATACCACTTATATCGTCGATAGCCTGTGCCGTTACTGCAATCGGATTTTCAATAACATTAGCACCGACATCAGCCATGGAAATGTGGCTAATATCATCAATTTTTTGAGCGGGGACTTGCACCGGGTTTTCGATGACATCCACACCGACAGGGGCGACAGAAATATCGCCAGTATCAATAGTAGGGGCTTCGGGAGCGGGTGATGACTCTGATTCAGCAGCGGTTTCAGCTGTTTCGCAGGCTTCAAGCTTAACGACTAAACCCACATTCTCTAAAGCAGTGATGTACTTTTTAGCCGCCTCAGCATTAATTTTTCCTTTGATTACTTTTCGGCCGCCGGCAAAATAAGGTGCAAGTTTATTTGCGTCGGTTTTAAAGAGTTTAGCCATGTTCTGCATGACTGTTTCTTTGTCCTTGCCGGCTTGTAAGATGCCGAAGAAAACAACATCAACCTGTTCGTCACTCATGATCTATTCCTGTTGTTGTATAGAGACAAGTGTAGACGAAAAGATGAAGATTATTAACGGCAGACGAGAGGTGTCCTAGTCTTTTTTCGGCAGACTGAACGGTACCACCTGTGATGTTTTGGGTTCATCAGCGTAACGAGGGCGTGCATCCATACCTTGCCCGCCCGCTTCTTCGATGATTTCTTTTTCACGCGAGGTGATAAGCATAAAGCAGTGTTTTAAATCTTCGGTTGTCTGCGGCGAAAGTGGCGCAGGTCGACCTGGTTTAGGCGTGGCATCACGAACCACGGCAGAGAGTACCTGTCGCACGGTGCTTAGGATCTGGTGTTCTTTGGAATGATATTTTGTACTCATAATGTGATGTTTTCGTATTGAGTGGCTAACGGTATAATCGAACAACTTGTAACAAGCTGCCGATTCACAACAGTATGCCAGAATATTATGTTAGAAAAGAGTAGTTTAACAAATTTCACATTAAGTCGCCTGATAAACGGGGCTGAGAGAGCGTTATATGCCGTATTATGTATTTAAAATGAGTTCGCCAGAGGGCATGGCGCTAGTAAAAAATTTGGAATTAATTGGCGATTATGAGTCTTTTCGTGATGCGAAAAATTTTGCCAAAAGCCAGCGTTCTGAATTAGATAACGCCGATACAGCGCAAATTAAAGTGATGTTCGCCGACAATCAACTGCTGGCGGAAGAGCAATTAATGCAACATCGTGATAAACCCATTGTTATGGAGCACGAAAAATAATGGGGAGAGGGCGAATATAAGTCGAGTGACAACAGCGTTAAATCGTGCTGAACAGCAATAGTTGCACTCAAATTGTCCATTTATCCTGTGGATAACTCTGTGGACTAAATTGGGTGCAGAGTTTCTGTGAAAAAATGAAAATGGCTATATTAATTTGGTTATTAAAAGTGATATTAATAAAAATATAATTATATCAATTAACTAAGGGTGTTTTTTAAAGTTAAAGGTTACCAGTACACGGTTAACTTCCTGTTTAATCGTTCGATTACTATATCTTGTGTCTTGTGTATAACTCAAACACAATAGAAATTTTTATAGCTGCTTGATCTGCATTTATTCTATCGTTTTTCGTGCATTTTCTTGAGAAATTGCGCCATACGGCGTGTCTCTAATTTTATCGTGAATATGCATGCGGTATCGGGTGAAATCAGAGGGATTGTCAAAATGCAAAAACGGGTTACCCAGACACTGACTTTCCATGGTGTCAGTAGGGGACTGGGGGGCGTAATTATGTCCGGGATGCAGCATTGTCGCAGCAGGCAAGGACGATTTCATCTTTTTCAAGGTATGAAACATCACTTCCGGGTCGCCACCGGCAAGGTCACAGCGGCCACAGCCGAATACAAACATGGTGTCACCCGCAATTAAATCGTTACCGATGTGATAACACGCTGAGCCGGGTGTATGACCGGGGGTGTGCATAATATCAATGTGGCTTTTACCTATTACAATTTGATCGCCGCCGTGATGTAGTGTCGGGGAGGCAATATCTGCGCCCCAGAATTTAGCCTCAGGTTTGAGTAAATGTAGTTTTGCGTCACTGTGTTCCAGAGTCTGTTGTAAGCCGTTTATGTGGTCATGAWGGCTGTGGGTGAGTAAAATATCGGTAATTTGAATGCCTTTGTTATCGGCAAAATCAAGCATCTTCTCAACTTCCCATGCCGGGTCAATGATCGCTGCGGTATCGGTTTCATGGTCGTGGATAAGGTAAATAAAATTCTCCATGGGTCCCAACTCCATACTGTGGATGGTGTGGGTATTCGTTTTGTCTGTCATGTAACACTCCAAATAAATTTCATTTAGTGCAAACTTGGTTATAATCAGCTTTTAATCGGATGAAAGCAGCGGATGATAACCGTAGATTATACCCGCGACATAAAAGTTGTGACATACATCTAATATTTAGCTATCCGATACTGATACATTAAATGATTCCAAAAAATAAAGAGCAATTTCGTAAATGAAACCGTCGACTCATGAGCACGACACTTTATTGTTGTCTCGCCTACAACTGTTTAGAAATGTGGATATGGAAAACCCTGCATTGCTCGACCTGCTTAACTTATGTGAATACCGCACGCTGGCTGCGGGTGAGGTCATCCTCTCTACCCAGAAAGAAAATCATTATTTATTTATTTTGATGAAAGGCCGTTTGGTCATTCAGCTGAGTGCGCATGAAGATATTCCATTGGCAACGGTTGAGCCGGGTGAATGTGTTGGTGAAATGTCGATTATCGATAGCCGTGTTCCCTCTGCTCAAGTCAGTGCTTCAGAAGAGACATATGTGTTGGTTATTGAGCAGGACACTTTATGGCGGATGGTCAGCGTTTCCCATGAAATCGCAAGAAACCTGCTGTACATTATGTCTGAACGCGTCCGTTACAGTAATCTGGTTATTGCCGACAGTCTGGAAATGCAGCGTAAATACCAGCGCTATGCGGTAACGGATGCACTAACAGGCTTGCACAATCGGGGTTGGTTAGATGATGCTTTTGATCGTGAAATTAAACGCAGTGAGCGCGACCAGTTACCGTTGGCATTAATCATGATTGATGTAGATGATTTCAAAAATTATAACGATGCCTACGGTCATCTTGCCGGCGATAAAGTATTGGTCAGTGTGGCTGCTGCCATTCGGTCACCCTTAAGGCCCAATGATCTGGTTGCCCGATTTGGTGGCGAAGAGTTTGCCGTGTTGCTGCCGGAAACGACGGTTGATAATGCCAAAATTATTGCCGAGCGTTTACGCAAACACGTTAGTGAGTCCGATCCGGGTGAGTTGGACGGTAAAGACCTGCCTAAGGTCACTATATCCTTAGGGATTGCAGGTCGCCAGTCCGGTTATTCTTTGGATATGATGATAGCGGCTGCCGATGTCGCGATGTATCACGCAAAACGCAGTGGCAAGAATCGCATCGAAATTGCGGCTGAAATTCCTGTCGATGCATAGTGAATGCTAAAAAAGATTCACGTCCGGTGATTGGTGTGGGTGTTCTGATCTGGCGAAATAAAAAATTATTACTCGGCAAACGTCTGTTAAATCATCAGCAAAATAATCAAGCCTTTTGTTGGCAATTTCCGGGAGGTCATCTGGAAAATAATGAATCTACGATAGAATGCGCGCAGCGCGAAGTGCGCGAAGAAACCGGGCTGGAAATTATGGCTATGCGCCATATAGGCATGACGGATAAGACTTTTACAGTAGCGGGTCGTCAATATATAACATTACTGGTTTCCAGTGAATATAAGTCGGGTGAAGCGAAAATATTAGAGTCGGATAAATGTGCCGCCTGGCAATGGTTTGATTATCAACAGCTTCCTACACCATTATTTGAGCCGATTAATTTGTTTCTGACGCAAAATTCGCTGACGCAATCTTTACCTGCTTCAGCTACCAGGCAACAGGGTGATTTGTATGCGATGCATGAAGCGGCGAGCGTGTTGTCGGATATTCCATTAAACGGGCATAGATAAAGTCCGTCATTCCTACTTCAATATTTTCACAGGCGACCAGAAAATCACGCCGAATCGTTGCCAGGTCATGTTGAGAACAGGCGCTGACCAATAAAGGTCTTTTTTGAAGTCGATTGCCGCCTGTTTTTGTTGCGTCTTCGAGGTAGAGGTGAAAGCCGCGTTGTATGTCCCAGCTGATCGTCTGTTCCTGACCTTGTTTCTTGAAACWTAGCTGGAAATTTATCGGCATATTTCGACGGAACCAGACGATTAAATTCATCTCACGACAGGTGAACCAACGTTTCTTCAGGCTGCGATTTGACGGGCGTGTAGGTGATATTTCGTACAGCTTCATAGTAAGTTTACCCCTTGACTGAATTTAAATGATTTATTGACTGTTTTTTTATCTACTTTGAGCTAATAATAAGAGGTGGTAGTAATAACTTCTGTGAACTGTCTCTATTAAAAACAGATAGGTTTTTCTAAAGGTGTGAAATGGCTCAAAAAAATATAACAGGCATGACAGAACTGTGGGGCAGTTCAAGCTTTTACGGGGAAAGTGCTGCCTGGCTTGAGTCTCTGTACGAAACCTATCTTAGTCAGCCCGACCAGCTAAATGACCAGTGGCGTGAGTATTTCGATGGCATCGTCATTGCCGAGAAAAGTCAAAAAAATGGAAAGGCAATAAACGGTGCAGCGACGCTCAATTCACATCGCGARATTTCACCTCGTGAAATGCATGATTATTTTATTCAGTACGCACAACAAAAACATGCGCGAGGATTTGTTGCCGAAACCAGTTATGATCACGAAAAAAAGCAGGTTCAGGTTTTACAACTGATTAATGCCTTCCGCTTTCGTGGCCATCAAATGGCAAACCTCAATCCTTTAGGCGGTCGTCGTGAATCAGAGGTGGCAGAGTTAGGGCTGAATTATCACGGATTAAATGACGGTGATCTGGATCGAACATTCGAAACCGGTTCGCTTGTTGGCTCTGAGTCATTGTCGTTAAGAGATATTTATCAAATTATTCAAGACACCTATTGCGGTACGATTGGTACTGAATACATGCATATCATGGAAACCAATGAAAAGCGTTGGTTACAGCAACGACTGGAAACCGCGCGTGGTAATGCCAATCTCAATGAAATTGAAAAAATAAACATTCTTCAGCAATTAACCGATGCGGAAGGACTTGAACGTTATCTGCATTCAAAATATGTCGGCCAAAAACGTTTCTCACTTGAAGGCGGTGAATCGCTGATTCCTTTGCTAGATGAACTGGTGCAATACGCGGGGTCAAAAAATATAAAAGAAATTGTGATTGGTATGGCGCATCGTGGTCGATTAAATGTACTGGTTAATATAATGGGTAAAACGCCTCACGAATTATTCAGTGAATTTGAAGGCACCAAAAAGGTGAGTGAATTAACCGGTGACGTGAAATATCATCTGGGTTTTGCATCTGATATGGATTCCCCCGGTGGCCCAGTTCATCTTGCTCTGGCATTTAATCCATCGCATCTTGAAATTGTTGCACCGGTGGTTGAAGGTTCTGTGCGTGCCCGACAATGGCGGCGCGGTGATCGTGAAGGGAACGAAGTTATTCCTGTGCAGATACATGGTGACGCAGCTTTTTCAGGCCAGGGCGTAGTCATGGAAACCTTACAGATGTCGCAGTCTCGTGGTTACATGACGCATGGTAGCGTGCATATTATTATCAATAATCAAATCGGTTTTACTACCAGTGCGCAACAGGATGCGCGTTCAACTTATTACTGTACCGACATTGCGAAGATGGTCGGCGCGCCCATTTTTCACGTGAATGCCGATGACCCCGAAGCGGTGGTGATGGTGACCCGCATTGCGGTAGAATTTCGTAATAAGTTTAAAAAAGATGTGGTTATCGATATGGTTTGCTATCGCAGGCATGGTCATAATGAAGCTGACGAACCTTCGGCTACGCAGCCGATGATGTATAAAAAAATTCGTGCATTAGATAGTACGCGCCAGATTTATGCAAAAAGAATTGTTAAAAATGGCGTACTCACTCAACAGCAGTGCGATAACATGGCGCAGGGTGTGCGTGAAATTCTGGAAGCCGGTGAATGTGTGGTGCCACATAAACTCCCGGATTCACAGGCCGATTTATCAACCCATGTTAGTTGGGCACCATTTATTACCGATTCGATTTTGAACGATGTTGACACTACGGTTTCGCTTGAGCAATTTCGTCATGTTGCGAAAGGTATGAATTTTGTGCCACCCAATTTTCCACTGCAGCCGCGTGTAGAAAAAATTATCGTAGACAGAGATAAAATGACCGCAGGTGCGTTATCTATCGATTGGGGTTATGCCGAACTAATGGCCTATGGCACTCTGTTGGGTGATGGATATTCGATTAGATTGTCTGGTCAGGATAGTGGTCGAGGTACTTTTTTTCATCGCCATGCTGTTTTGCATAATCAGGAAGATGGCAGTTCTTTTGTTCCGCTTAGAGAATTAGGCAGTGATCGTAATAATTTTCGTGTGTTCGATTCACTTCTGTCTGAGGTGGCTGTTTTAGGTTTTGAGTACGGTTTTTCTACTACTGAACCGGAAACCCTGGTGTTATGGGAGGCGCAATTCGGTGACTTTGCCAATGGCGCACAGGTGGTGATTGATCAATTTATTTCTGCCGGAGAGCACAAATGGGGGCGTGCCAGTGGTCTGGTTATGTTGTTGCCGCATGGTTTTGAAGGTCAGGGTGCAGAACATTCTTCTGCAAGATTAGAGCGTTACCTGCAATTATGTTCGGTACATAATATGCAGGTCTGCGTGCCCAGCACACCCGCACAAATGTATCATCTATTAAGGCGGCAGATGGTGCGAAAGTGTCGAAAACCACTGATAATTATGACGCCAAAAAGTTTACTGCGTCATAAGTTATGTGTAAGTACCCTTGAGGATTTAACAGACGGACAATTTAGTTGGGTACTCGCAGAAATAGATGAGATAAAAGCCGAAGCAGTAAAACGCGTTGTTATCTGCAGTGGAAAAATTTACTACGAATTATTAGAAGCGCGTCGTTTAAATCGAATAAATAATATTGCGCTTATACGCATTGAGCAAATTTATCCCTTTCCCGGTGAAGTACTCGATGAATTATTAAGCCAATACAGTCAGACTAATGAACTAATCTGGTGTCAGGAAGAACCAAAGAATCAAGGTGGCTGGGATTTTACTAAATTACGTATTCCGGCATTTATTAATGCACGTTGGCAATTAGGGTATGCCGGAAGAGAACCTTCTTCAGCACCTGCCGTCGGTTCGGCAAAACTGCACGCATTAGAGCAGAAAAAAATAATCAATACAGCACTGGATATTTCGGAAGAATAATTATGAGTATACAAATCAAAGTTCCTGAACTACCTGAATCCGTTGCCGACGCGGTCATCGCCAATTGGTATAAGCAGGTTGGGGAGCCGATTAATGTAGATGAAGTGCTGGTTGATCTGGAAACTGATAAAGTGATTTTGGAAGTGCCGAGCATAAAACAGGGTGTGGTAAAAGAACTTTTATTTTCTGTCGGCGATACGGTAACGGCTGGACAATTACTGGCAGTTATCGATGTGTCTGAAAAAACCATATCTAAAAAAACCACGGCATCTAATTCAGCTAAAGCAGAAAAAACCAATGGTGCGGCTGCTGTCGTTAGTGCGGCGATGAGTCCTTCCGTGAGAAAGTTAATAGCTGAGTTGGCGGTGGATGAAAGTCAGTTAGTCGGTACCGGTAAAAATGGTCGCATCCTGAAGCAGGATGTAGAAAAATTTATGCTTGATACGGCGTCCGCAAATAATGAAGTGTCGAGTAGTCAGGGGCAAGCTTATTCTCCATCTGAGCAACAAATGACATCGGGTGAGCGACTTGAACGACGCGTACCCATGACCCGACTGCGTGCGCGTATCGCTGAACGTTTATTACAGTCTCAGCAACAAGCTGCCATATTGACCACCTTTAATGAAGTTAATATGAAGCCAGTAATGACGTTGCGTTCACGTTATAAAGATTCGTTCGAAAAAAAATACGGCGTGCGCTTAGGTTTCATGTCATTTTTTGTTCGCGCCTGTGTCGAAGCGTTAAAACAATTTCCAGAAATCAATGCCTCGGTTGATGGTAATGATATCGTCTACCATGGATACTATGATATTGGTGTTGCTGTCTCTGGGCCGAATGGACTGGTAGTGCCGGTATTACGTGACGTGGATATTCAATCCATCGCCGAAGTAGAGCAATCCATTATTGCTTATGCCAATAAAGCCAAAAATAATAGTTTAACGATTGAAGAAATCTCCGGCGGCACCTTTACCATATCGAACGGTGGTGTGTTTGGCTCTATGCTATCAACGCCTATTCTTAATCCACCGCAGAGCGCCATACTCGGTATGCATAATATTACGGAACGTGCGATGGTGGTGGAGGGTGAGGTCACGGTGTTGCCGATGATGTATTTAGCCTTGTCGTATGACCATCGTTTGGTTGATGGTAAAAGTGCGGTGCAGTTTTTAGTCACAGTCAAGCAATTGTTAGAAGATCCATCACGTATGTTGATAGGGGTGTAGTGATGACGAAAGAAAAAATCTGGGATGTTGTTGTCATCGGTGCCGGTCCTGCCGGTTACGTCGCCGCTATTCGCTGTGCGCAGTTAGGTTTAAAAACGGTTTGTGTCGATGAATGGTTAAATCATAAAGGCGAATCGTCACTCGGTGGAACCTGTTTGAATGTTGGCTGTATACCGTCAAAAGCTTTGTTGGAGTCATCGCATTTATACCAGCAGGCAAAGTCAGAATTTGATCAACACGGCATTTCAACCGACTCACTGGATATTGACATCAAGACCATGCAATCTCGAAAAGCACAAGTGGTCAGTGATTTAACGCAGGGTATTTTATCTTTATTTAAAGCTAATAATGTCGAGATGATTGCAGGGCGCGCAAAGATTACTGCAAGCGATAGCATCGAAATTTTCAGTCGAAAAACACGTAAAAAATTTGATGAGTTAAAAACAAAAAATATTATTATTGCGACCGGGTCGTCGCCGGTGCGTTTGCAACAGGCCATGTTAAAGGACGGTTACATTGTTGATTCAGCTGGGGCATTAGAGCTAGATAAAGTGCCTGAACGTCTGGGTATTATTGGTGCCGGTGCAATCGGGCTTGAGCTGGGTAGCGTCTGGTCACGCCTGGGTTCAGAAGTGGTGTTGCTGGAAGCTATGAAAGACTTCTTACCGATGGCAGATAAAAAGTTAGCAGCATTGGTGAAACGTAGCTTGAGTAAACAGTCGCTGGATATTCGGCTTAACTCCAGACTGGTTTCGGCCAAAATAAAAAATAAAAAAGTGCAAATCGTGTATGAAGATACCGGCCGCAAAAAGCTGGGCGAAAAAAAGGAAACCTTTGATAAGTTAATTATCGCGGTCGGCAGAAAGCCAAACAGCGACCGAGTATTTGGGGATGAGCTGGGAATCGAAAAAGATGAGCGCTGTTTTATACTGGTTGATGAAAATTGCCTAACCAGTGTGCCCAATATTTATGCGATAGGTGACGTTGTGCGTGGCCCCATGTTGGCGCATAAAGGTTCCGAAGAAGGCGTTATGGTGGCGGAGTTAATCGCAGGCAAGCAGGCAGCAGTTAATTATGATCTTATTCCTTCGGTTATTTATACCCATCCTGAAATGGCATGGGCGGGTAAAACAGAAGACGAATGCCAATCTGCTGGTATCAAAGTAAAGGTGGGCAGTTTCCCCTTTCTTGCCAGTGGTCGGGCGCGAGCAATGGCTGAAACCGAAGGGCTGGTGAAAATCATTGCCGATGCGACCACCGACCGTGTCATTGGTGTGCATATTTTTTCTGTCCAGGCATCCGAATTAATTGCACAAGCCGTGTTGATGATGGATATGCAAGCCACCGCTGAAGATATTGCCTTGACCATGTTCGCTCACCCCACATTGTCAGAAGCAATGCATGAGGCAGCATTATCGGTGCATGGACAAGCGATACATATAAAAAACTAATGATTTAATTTACAACGTCATTGCGAGCGGAGCGTGGCAATCTCTGTATGCGACTGAGTAGTCTGCTGGTGATTGCCTCACTTCGCTGGTAATGACAGGTTGTTCTTGTTTGATATACACTGCCAAAGTAAAGAATTAATTAACGAGATAAAAAATGAATTTACATGAATACCAGGCGAAGCAGGTTTTTGCACAATATGGCATGCCGGTTCCTAATAATCAGGTTGTTGAATCAGCGGATGCGGTCAGCGATGCGTTAAGCAAACTTGCGGGCAATCGTTGGGTAGTAAAAGCGCAAGTCCATGCGGGTGGTCGTGGAAAAGCAGGCGGCGTGAAGTTGGTCGATTCTGCTGATGCGGTTGTGCAGGCAGTCAAAGCGATGCTGGGCACTCATCTGGTTACCGGTCAAACCGATGCGCAAGGGCAGCCGGTTAATCAGGTGCTTATCGAAGAGATTAGCAATATTAAAAATGAGCTTTATCTCGGTGCGGTTATTGATCGTGCATCGCAGCGTGTTGTTATCATGGCGTCAACCGAAGGTGGTATGGAAATAGAAAAAGTAGCGGCGGAAACACCAGAGAAAATATTAAAGACAACCATAAATCCATTAACCGGCCTGCAACCTTATCAGTCACGAGAATTAGCCTTTGGCCTGGGTCTGGAAGGTGAGCAAATAAAACAGTTTTCCCTTTTGTTAAATGGCTTCGCAAAAATGGTTGTCGAAAAAGATTTGAGCCTGGTAGAAATTAATCCACTGGTTCTTACTGAAGAAGGGCAATTGATTTGCCTGGATGGGAAAATCAATATTGATGATAACGCCCTGTACCGCCAAAAAGAAATTTTAGCAATGCGTGATGAAACACAGGAAGATGAACGAGAAAATCGTGCTAAAGAATGGGATTTGAATTATATTTCTCTCGATGGTGATATCGGTTGCATGGTTAATGGCGCAGGTCTGGCAATGGCGACCATGGATTTAATTAAACTTTGTGGTGGCGAGCCCGCTAACTTTTTAGATGTCGGCGGCGGCGCAACAAAAGAGCGGGTTACCGAAGCGTTCAAAATTATTTTATCGGACGACAATGTAAAAGGTATTCTGGTTAATATTTTTGGCGGTATCGTGCGTTGTGATTTAATTGCCGAAGGCATTGTTGAGGCCGTAAAAGAAGTGCATGTCAATGTGCCCGTGGTTGTTCGCTTAGAAGGCAATAATGCCGAGCGGGGTAGTCAGTTGTTGTCTGAAAGTGATGTCAATATTATTGCTGCAAATAATTTAACCGATGCCGCAGAAAAAATAGTAGCGGAAGTAAATAAGAAATAACCAATCTACACTGCCATCCTGAGCAACGGTGAAGGATCTTGATGCCAGCGAAGAAAGATTTCTTTCGTTGGTCGAAATGACAGTGTATGAGGAACGTTTTGAGACAGGAATAAATAAAGGTAGGGGTCAAAGAGTAATTGTTTTCTGACTCCGGGAAAAATAATGAGCGTATTAATAAATAAAAACACGAAAGTCATCTGCCAGGGGTTTACGGGCAAGCAAGGCACCTTTCATTCCGAACAGGCMATTGCTTATGGCACCAATATGGTGGGGGGTGTCACACCCGGAAAAGGCGGGCAAACACATTTAGACTTGCCGGTATTTAATACCGTAAAAGAAGCCGTGAATGAATCGGCCGCTAATGCAACAGTAATCTATGTGCCGGCACCGTTTTGCAAAGACTCAATACTAGAGGCCATCGATGCGGGCATTGAGTTAATTGTCTGTATTACAGARGGTATTCCRACGCTAGATATGTTGCAGGTTAAAATCGTRGCGGATASTGCGGGYGCACAAATTATTGGCCCAAATTGTCCAGGCATTATCACTCCCGGYGAATGCAAGATAGGTATTATGCCGGGTGAAATTCATCTGCCAGGCAAAGTCGGCGTGGTTTCTCGTTCCGGCACGCTTACCTATGAGGCAGTAAAGCAAACAACGGATCCCGGCTTCGGCCAAAGCACCTGTATCGGTATTGGTGGCGACCCCATTCCCGGTACCAGCTTTATTGATTGTTTGCGTTTATTCGAAGCCGAYCCRCAGACCGARGCCATCTTAATGGTAGGTGAAATCGGTGGYAGTGCCGAAGAAGAAGCCGCTGAATTTATTCAATCAGAAGTCAGTAAACCGGTTACTGCTTTTATCGCAGGTGGGACAGCGCCAAAAGGAAAACGCATGGGTCATGCCGGTGCGATTATTGCGGGGGGTAAAGGCACGGCAGAAGAAAAATTTACCGCACTTGAGAAAGTCGGCGTGCATACAGTGCGGTCACCGGCAGAGTTAGGTAAAGGCGTGGCTGAAGCAACCGGTTGGTAGTTTTTGTGGAAAAACCAATCATTTTTTAAYATCCACCAGRMGTAACRTAACGGACATATCCCAACTATTTTTCTAACCACTCTATCATCTGYGAAATAGTAAAAGCATGTGCCTCTCTATCCGAAAGTAAATGATCTGTATTTTCTAAATGAATTAGTTTTGCCGCACCACTAATCCATTGTTTAATTTCGTTGGCATCTTCATCACTAACCAGTGCGTCATTTCTTACATTAAAAATCAAAACGGGTTTGTTTAAATTTTTTAGTTGCCGTTGCATATCCCAGTCTCTAACATCTTTCACAAACTGAGGATTAACGTCGTATAACTTACCCGCCACTTCAAAACTGGCCGGGATGCCCTGTTCTAACATTGTCACAGCGCGCCCGAAATGATGCAGGACATGAGCAGGTTGACTGGGTGATGCGATAGTAATCACTTTTTTAATCTGTTTGGCTTCACTTGCCGCGGCAAGTGAACTTGTGCCGCCAAGGCTGTGGCC
Source organism: Thiotrichaceae bacterium (assembly GCA_002746365.1). GTDB lineage: Bacteria > Pseudomonadota > Gammaproteobacteria > SZUA-229 > SZUA-229. The sequence continues at coordinate 121,184 of NVWZ01000005.1, read as the reverse complement.
GATTAAAATTTCGGGCGCTTCATATTTATCACTTAAGAAGAGTATTGCGCCCTGTATGTCCTCAATGGTGGTTGAAAAATTACATTCTGCAAAATCGCCCTCACTATCACCGAGGCCAGAAAAGTCAAAGCGCAAAACAGCGTAGCCTTGTTGCGCGAGTAACCGACTGCTTCTGTAAGCAGTAAGAATATCTTTTGTGCAGGTAAAGCAGTGGCTGAAAATGATAAAGGCTTTTGCTGTTGAACCCGGCATTTCAAGCCGGGCATCGAGCAGATTGCCATTACTACCGGTAAAAGTGGTTTTTATACTTTTGGTTTTAAACATATAGTGTTAGTTTAGTTGAAAAATAGCTTTATCCGTCATTGCGAGCGCAGCGTGGCAATCTGTTTAAGCGATGGCGCTCTTAGCGGGAGATTGCCACGCTGCGCTCGCAATGACGAAGCGTGTTTTTTTGCAAAATGTTAAGCGTTATAAATCCCGCTATTTATATTAAGAGGAAATGATTATGACAACAGGAATGAATGAGGATTGTTTGCCAGAAGGGAAAATGCCGGTTATTCGTGTGCCTGCAAGGCCAGCAGATCAGAACCCCGGTGGCAGTATTTTCGGCGGCTGGATTATGTCCTATGTTGATATTGCCGGTAGCATTCCGGCGCTAAGTCGAGTGAAAGGCCCGGTAGTTACCCGTGCGGTTGATTCTTTCGAATTTAAAAAACCGGTATTTGTTGGTGACCTTATCAGTTGTTACGCAGATATTATCTCGGAGGGAAAAACTTCGATAAAAGTGAAGGTGGAAGTTTTTGCTGAACGTATGTCAAAAGGTGAAATATCCTGTGTAAAAGTTACCGAGGCGACATTGACTTATGTCGCTATAGGTGAAAACAGAAGGCCAAAAACATTACCGGACAAATAAGTGCTCTCATGAATAACGAAGGCCTGGTTTTTCGTAGATAGCTCAATATAATTATCTCGCGGAGGCGCAGAGAACGCAGAGAAAAAAACAGGATTAGAGTTGTTAAGACATAAAAAACCTTTGCGTTCTCTGCGCCTCTGCGAGAGAAACAATGGTTAGCAAAAAAACAACCTGAAATATCTTAAGTAAGCGGCATTAGGGTTAGTGTTGACTTGACTTAGAAAGGGTGTTTATATTTAGCGACTTATTGGATATTTGTGGTGGCTAATTTATTTTTATATCTAGTCATCAAAAAAATAAAAAGGGGCTCTGAATAGATGCTCCGCCAAAGAAAATAAAAAAATAAGGCTTTCCACTTCTTGCTGCGGCTGTTGATGTGGCAAATGCTATAAAACAATTTGGGAGAATTACCATGCGAAGTTTGTTAACGTTATTGGCGCTACCCCTGTTCATTGTGGCCTGTAGTGATTCGGTCGATGAGCAGTTGCAAGGGTCTCCGACGAATGGTTTTGTGGCACTGTTCGATCCGGGTGATAGCGTTATCCCTTTTCCCACCAGTTTATTATTCAGCGGTTCGCTGGATGGTACTTTAAATATTCCTTTAAGTGGCACCGCCAGTGATGCTCCGCGAATTGCAATGAACACGCTGGACGGCTTTTCGACCGTCGCGCCAATGAGTACGAGTTTTAGTCTGCCTATTGATGCAGCCACTGTTTCGCCTACTGCTGTTCGAGYGTTTGAAGCTACCGCATTGGCTAATACTGCTATTACTTCCATCGTTGCCGAACTGACATTTGGTGTGGATTTTATTGCCACAGTGTCTTCAGTCGATAGCACGGGGCAGACACTGGCAATATTGCCACTAAAACCGCTAAAAGCTATAACCACCTACGTTGTGGTTATTACCAACGATCTTCAGTCTACCGATGGTCAGTCGGCTGGTGCCAGCCAGACATTCACTGCGGCACAGATTGCTAATCCGGTATGGGATGGCACTAGTAGCCTGTTTGCTTCTTTCGATGACGAGAGTGCTGAACGCCTGGAGCCTTTGCGACAGTTGATGGTGGCGCAGAGTGTTGCACTGGATGGGTTTGAGGCTGGCTTGTCGGCTCAAATGGCATTAGGTTGGAATTTTAAGACGCAGTCGATTAGTAATGTGCTGGGTGCGGTTAAGACATTCTTGGTAGACCCTGCCCCGCTAGCTAACTTAATATTGGCACCTACTGGGGCTGATTCACCTTCTGGTGCAGCTGATATTTTTGTGGGTACACTGGATGCTCCTTACTATTCGACAGCTTTTTCTGCTGCCAACCCAACCGCCCCGTTAACCACATTCTGGCTTAGTAACGCACTGCCACCAGCGGCCTTTTTCCCTGATGCCACTGAAAAATTTCTTACTCAGTTTAATCCCATACCGGTAGCCACTGAAACGCAAACTATTCCGGTATTGGTTACAGTGCCGAAAACTGCGGCACCCGGCGGTGGCTGGCCGGTGGTGATTTACCAGCACGGCATTACCACCAACCGCGGTACCATGTTGGCCGTGGCGGATGCAATGGCTAGTCAAGATTTTGTTACGATTGCTATTGACCTGCCCTTGCATGGCATAACGGGCAACGAAACCAATGGCACAGAGGCCTTTTACGCCCCGGGGTTTGCAGGTGGGCCACTCGATGTGATTTCGACCAATGAGCGTACCTTTGACATGGATCTGGTAACGCAGGACAGCAACGGTTCTATTACTGCTGCCGTACCGGATGGCATTACCGATTCTTCCGGTCGCCACTTTATCAATCTTGCCAGTGTGTTAACCACCCGTGATAATTTGCGGCAGGCGGTTGCCGATTTGTTTACTCTGCGTAAAGCAGTAGCCAGCGCTACTCTCAGTGGCTCGAGTGTTGATACCACTCGAATCTATTTTCTTGGGCATTCTTTAGGCGGTATGGTGGGGTCGATATTTCTAGCGCTGGACCCCGCTGTGCGAGATGCCGTGTTAGCTATGCCGGGTGGTGGTATTGCTAAACTGCTGGATGGCTCGGCCAGATTTGGTCCGGAAATTGCTGCAGGTCTGGAAGCCGCAGCGGGTATCAGCAAGGGCACCAGTGACTTTGAAAGTTTCCTGGGAGCCGCTCAGACAGCAGTGGATTCTGCTGACCCCATTAACTATGCGTCCGACACTAACCCTAACTACACTGGTAATGGTCGAGGCATCTTGATGTTTGAGGTAGTGGGGGATAGTAATAACTTGCCAGATCAGGTTGTACCTAACCATGTTGGCACGCTTGCCAATGGTTTCCAGGATGCGCCTGAAGGTACGGTACCGGGGCCACTCGGTGGCACTGAACCGCTTATTACCGCTCAGCAACTGATGAGTGTGAGTAGCACAACTCCTCAGGGTGCTCCGGGCCCAGATTTGAATGCTGCGATTCGTTTTACCGCGGGTCATCATGGTTCCATCCTCACGCCCAATGATGCATTAGGCAACCCAGATGCGACTTCGGCACTGGTCACTAATGTCATGCAGACCGCGACGGTTACGTTTTTTGCCACTGATGGCGGCTTGGCGGCGGTAACGACCAGTACGGCTGATACCGCTGCAGCAGAATCTGTCGTCCTTCAGCCTTAAGCTTAATGGCGATGACCCAGAAGCATCTTGCTACTACAAAATAATGATAAAAATAGATCAAACCGGAGGAATCATGAAAGGTTTTACAAAACCGACAGGCCTATCTATACCGCGTCGTTTATTGGCGGTGACGGTGCTAACAAGCTGCATGGTTCCATTTGCGCAGGCGATTGAATTTGGTGGCGATGGCTGGAATGGCAGTTTGGATACCACCTTATCTTGGGGTGTGCGTTATCGGCTGGATGATCCGGATCCGGATATTATTGGTATTGCCAATGGCGGTAATGCTTTTTCGGTAAATGGTGATGACGGCAACCTGAATTTTGATACTGGCATTGTTAACAATGCGGTTAAATTCACCAGTGAATTATTACTGGAAAAAGATAATTACGGTGGTTTTTTTCGGGTTACCGGTTTTTATGATGACGAAGTTAAAAACGGTGATCGTGCAAAATCTGAGCTGAGCGGCGAAGCACAGGATATTGTTGGTAGCTTAGTGGAAGTGCTGGATGCCTACCTTTGGTACAATTTTGACCTTGCCGAGAAACCTGCAGAAGTGCGTATTGGCAGGCAGGTAATAAGTTGGGGTGAGAGTACCTTTATCCAGAACGGCATTAACGCGATCAATCCGATTGATGTACCGAAACTTCGTGTACCCGGTGCTGAGCTGCGTGAGGCGCTGAGGCCGGTGTTTGTTCTGTCTGGTTCAATTGACCTCACAGAAAATGGCAGTCTGGAAGCTTTTCTGCAGTTAGATTGGGAAGAAACGCGCATTGATCCGCCTGGTTCGTATTTTAGTACTAACGACTTTGTTGGTCCTGGCGGCGAAAGAATACAACTGGGTTTTGGTGCCGTGGCGGAAGGTCCCTTCGTCGGTATCTCGCGTACTAGTGATAGCACGCCGAGTGATAGTGGTCAGTTTGGTCTGGCTTATCGACTTTTTGTTCCCGAATGGCGTGATACTGAGTTTGGTTTCTATTACATGAATTACCACAGCCGACTACCGATAATTAGTGCGCAAACGGGAACCGTCGCAGGACTTCAGGCGGCAGGTCAGGTGTATGCTACTGCCGGTGTTGCACCAGGTAGCAACGCAGTGGTTGATGCTAATGCGACTAATGCTTATTCCAGCACGGCGCGTTACCGGATTGAATACCCGGAAGATATCCAGCTATTTGGTCTTAGTTTTAATACCACAGTAGATGACTGGGCGCTACAGGGTGAAATTTCTCATCGTCTTGATGTGCCTTTACAGGTTGATGATGTTGAGCTGTTGTTCGCAGCGTTGACACCGCTGAACCCTGCATTGGCTGCAAATCAATTATCGCAGTTTTTAAATGGCGGCAATGCTTACGGCCCCGATCAGAGCATTCCGGGTTTTATTCTGCGCGACGTAACCCAGGTGCAGGCGACAGTTACCCGTCTGGTGCCACAGATAATGGGCGCGTCCCAATTTTTGTTCCTGGCTGAAGTCGGGGTAAATATTGTTAATGACATGCCAGATAACGATGAATTACGTTTAGAGGCTCCCGGCACGTATATTAGTGGTAACCAGGCTCCGGCTCTGGCGGGTGCACACGGACCTGCTGCAGGGCAGTATGAAGATGCCAGCCGTTTTGCTGATGCGACTTCCTGGGGGTACCGTCTGGTCAGTCGCTTGCAGTATGACAACGCCATCGGTGCCTGGACTTTGTTACCACGCATTGCTTATTCGCAGGATGTTGAGGGTAATTCACCGGGCCCGGGTGGCAGCTTCCTGGAAGGTCGTGAGGCAGTAACGCTGGGTCTGGGTGCTAACTACCAAAGTGTCTGGTCTGCTGATCTTAGTTACACGCGATATTCCGGTGCGGGTCGTTACAACTTAATTAATGATCGCGACTTCGCTGCATTCAATATCAAGTACGCATTCTAAAAGAGGATTAAGCCGTGAAAAAATTAACCCCGGAAGAATCAAATATGGAAAAATCGAACAAAAATCTGCTGCTTGTGAGTGCCATGCTATTAAGTATGGCCAGTGTTCAGGCATGGGCAGCCCCTTCGGCAGAGCAGATAGCGAAGTTGGGAAATGAATTAACCCCTTTAGGTGCTGAGCAGGCGGGTAATGCTGCTGGTACTATTCCTGCCTGGACAGGCGGTGTTAGCGCACCTGCCGGTTATAAATCAGGCGATCATCACCCCGATCCTTTTGCGGATGACAGTGTGAAATTCACTATCGATGGGAACAACATGGCGCAATATGCCGACCAGCTTACGCCCGGTCAGCAAGCAGTGCTGAAAACGTACGATACATTCAAGATGAATGTTTACCCCAGTCATCGCAGTGCAGCAGCGCCACAATATATTTATGATGCGACGCTGAAAAATGCCAGCAATGCAAAGCTGGCAGAGGGTGGTAGCGGCGTGACAGGTGCCATTATGGGTATCCCGTTCCCATTGCCAAGCAGCGGTGTCGAGGTAATCTGGAATCACGTTTTACGCTGGCGGGCGGCTACTTTAGAGAGAAACTTCGTGCAGGCACCGATGACCCGTGGTGGCGATTACACTCTGGTAAAATTTAACGAAAAGGTGTTGTTCGATTATGGTCTGGAAGGGGCCGTTGAAGCAGAGCTGGATAACGTTATCTTGCGATTTAAGCAGCGGGTGCAATCACCGGCTCGACTAGCAGGTCGTATTCTGCTTATTCATGAAACACTGGATCAGGAAAAGGAACACCGTAAAGCCTGGGTTTACAACCCCGGGCAACGCCGAGTTCGTCGCGCACCTAATGTGGCATTCGATAACCCAGGCACTGCGGCAGACGATTTACGTACCAGCGACCAGTTGGATATGTTCAATGGTAGTCCTGAGCGTTATAACTGGAAACTGGTCGGTAAGAAAGAAATCTACGTGCCATATAATTCCTACAAATTACATAGTGATCAGCTGAAATACAGTGATGTGCTGATTCCTAAACACCTGAATCCCGAGCATCTTCGTTATGAGCTGCACCGTGTTTGGGTGGTGGATGCGACTTTAAAAGAAGGGGCACGGCACATTTATAAACGCCGTACTTTCTATATTGATGAAGATTCCTGGCAGGTATTACTGGTCGATCAGTATGACAATCGCGACCAGATCTGGCGAGTGTCCGAAGGTCACGCCATTAACTACTATGACGTACCCAACTACTGGTACACGGTAGAAGCCCACTATGATCTGCAGTCTGGTCGTTATCTGGCACTGGGTTTGAATAATGAAGAAAAAATGTACGATTTTAATGCAGATCTGGATAAGAAAGATTTTACTACCGGTGCACTGCGTCGCGAAGGAAAGCGTTAATAGCTTGCATCTATAAGTTTAGGTTTTACCAGGCAGCATCGGATATTGAATAGCTGCTAATGACACAAAGCGGAAGTTAAAAGCTTTTTTCACCACAGAGGCACAGAGAGCACAGAGTTTTATATTGTAATCGCGCCTGCGGCGCAATTACAATAAACATATTTTTCCTCTGTGTTCTCTGTGCCTCTGTGGTAAACAAGTTTTTGAATGTCTGCTTCTGGGCAAACCCAGTCATTCGCTCTATCAAAGTAAAACTTAAAGATACCAGGAGATCATGCAAAAGCTTCCGCAAATTTCACTACTGGGATTCATCGCATTATTGTTGGCAGTAAGCCTGCCTCTGCAGGCGGAAACGGCTGCGACTCAAACTGAAAATCAATACGCCGTTATTGCACCACTGGCGGAAAAATCACTGCTGTTAGATATATCGCAAAGCGAAGGCGCATTGGTGGTTGTTGGCGAGCGTGGACATATCCTTTGGTCTGATGATAACGGTGAAAGCTGGACCCAGGCCAGTGTGCCAACACGTAATACGCTTACCGCTGTGCATTTGCTCAATGCTCAATTGGGATGGGCCGTGGGCCATGACGGTGTGGTGTTGCATACTCAGGACGGCGGTCGTAACTGGTCGCTGCAGCGAAATGCAGCAGAGGATGAAACCCCTTTGTTAGATGTCTGGTTTCGGGATGCTAATGAAGGTTTTGCGGTAGGTGCTTACGGTTTACTACTGCGTACGCAAGATGGTGGCAAAAGCTGGAGCCAGCAATCGGTGAATGCCGACGATGATTTTCATCTGAACAAATTGAATGTTGCCACTGGTGGTGAAATTTACCTCAGCGCCGAGGCGGGTATGCTGTATCGCTCAGTGGATGCGGGTAACAATTGGCAAACGCTGGAATCACCTTACGAGGGTTCGTTGTTTGGTTTATTGCCACTGCCGGATAATAGCTTGTTACTGTTCGGACTACGTGGGCATTTGTTTCGCAGTAATGATGCCGGCGATAGCTGGCAGCTTCTGAAAACAGCGACACATGCATTATTAATGGATGCAGCAGTGCTGGCAGATGGAACCGTACTGATTGTAGGCATGGATGGTGTGGTTCTTATCAGCCATGATCATGGGCAAAATTTTCAGCTACATCCTCAGAGCAACCGTAAAGGTATAACCGCCATTCTTAACCTTGAGCAAGGGCGATTGATACTGGTGGGTGAAGCAGGTGTTCGATTGACAACGGTGACCGAGCTGGAGTCTGATAAATGAATGACAACAAACAAGCGACTCAGCCCGATACACCTGCACAAGCAGCGTCAGCAACCGGGGGTGTAATCACTTTTCTGGAAGGGCTGATATTTAATAATCGTCGTTGGGTGCTCGCGATATTTACCGTCATGACACTGTTCATGGGCTGGTCTGCAACCAACCTGAAAGTGGATGCGGGTTTCCTGAAACTGCTGCCGCTTAAACACGAATACATCCAAACGTTTTTATTCCACAAGGAGCTCGGTGGTGCTAATCGCGTGTTAATAGCACTCACGGTTGATGAGGGTGATATCTTTACCCCTGAGTTTTTTGATACTTTAGAAGCAGTGACGGATGAAGTCTTTTTTATCCCTGGTGTTGATCGCTCGCGAGTAAGTTCCCTGTTTACGCCAAATGTCCGCTTTACTGAAGTGGTAGAGGATGGCTTAGCAGGGGGCAATGTCATTCCTGCTGATTTTAGTACCACACCGGAAGGTCTGGCACAGGTTCGCCAGAATTTGCTGAAATCCCGTTATATGGGTCGTTTGGTAGCGAATGATTTCAGCGGTGCAATAATCAGCGCGCAACTGCTGGAGATAAATCCGCAGACCGGCGAGAAGCTCGATTATGTAACCGTCGCAACGCAGCTTGAGGAAAAGATTCGCGGCAAACACCAAAGTGATGAAATCAACATACACATTATTGGTTTTGCCAAGCTGATTGGTGATATCACCGATGGCGCGGGTAAAGTCATCCTGTTCTTTATTTTTGCCTTTTTTGTTACTGCCATGCTGGTGTATTTTTATTCGCAGTCGCTGCGTCTTACACTGGTGCCATTAGCCTGTTCTTTGATTGCGGTTATCTGGCAGCTAGGCATGTTACCGTTGCTGGGGTTTGGTATAGACCCGATGAGCATTCTTGTGCCTTTTCTGATTTTTGCTATTGGTGTGAGTCATGGCGTGCAGATGATCAGTTCGATGGGGTCGGAAGTGGCGAATGGTTGTAACTGCGAACAGGCCAGCAGGAACAGTTTTCGCCGACTGCTTATTCCCGGTGGCATCGCGCTTGTTAGTGACACGATCGGCTTTTTGACTATTCTGCTTATTCAAATTCATATCATTCAGGAAATGGCGATTACTGCCAGCCTGGGTGTGGCAGCCATCATTTTTACTAATTTAATTTTACTGCCGATCATGTTGTCTTACCTGAATTTTGGTGATGACTACCGCAAAAAACTGGCGCGGCGAAAAGCGAAATTGGCAGTTGTCTGGACAAGTCTGGCATTGGTTGCAAAACCAAAAGGTGCTTCTATAGTGCTTATATTGGCACTACTCCTGCTGAGTTTTGGCTTGTGGAAAGGCAGCGATGTGAAAATTGGCGACTTGCATGCCGGCGCACCAGAGTTGTGGCCAGATTCGCGTTATAACCTGGACAGCAAAACCATCACCGAACGTTTTTCTATTGGCGTGGATGTGATTTCCACCATTATTGAAGCACCAAAAGAAGGCTGTATTCAATACGACATAATGAGTCGAGTGGATGGCTTTGAATGGCATATGCGCAATACACCTGGGGTGCAGTCAGTGATCGGTCTGGCGGGTGTGGCAAAGCTGGTTAATGCCGGCTGGAATGAAGGCGCGCCGAAATGGCGCGTGTTGTCGCGCAATCAAAGCAACCTGGCTGAGGCGGTTGCTTATACACCCACCAGTACGGGTCTGCTTAATGAAGATTGCAGTGTCATGCCGGTGTTGATTTTTACCAAAGATCACAAAGCAGAAACCATTGAGACGGTTATTGAATCAGTGAAGGCGTTTCGAGATAGTGATGCACTTGCTCATCTAAATGAGCAAGCTAATATGCGATTTTTACTGGCGACGGGTAACGTAGGGGTTATGGCGGCCAGCAATGAAACGGTGGCAGCGGCGCAGTTTCCGATGCTTATTTACGTGTTCGGTGYCATTATTATTCTGTGCCTGATAACCTTCCGATCTATTATTGCCACTGCCTGTATTGTGCTGCCGCTGGCACTGGTTTCATTACTGGCTTACGCGTTAATGAATATGCTGGACATTGGTTTWAAGGTAAATACCTTGCCAGTAGTTGCGCTCGGTGTTGGCATCGGTGTTGATTATGGTATTTATATTTATAGCCGTTTCCAGGAAGAGATGAAGAAGGGTGTAAGCCTTGCAACGGCCTATGAGAATACTTTAGCCATTACCGGTAGCGGCGTGGTTTTTACCGGTGTGACATTGGCAATTGGTGTCGCAACCTGGATATTCTCCCCGCTCAAGTTTCAGGCCGACATGGGCATACTGCTGACCTTCATGTTCCTGGTTAATATGCTGGCGGCCATCTTTTTATTGCCGGCATTAGCGTGGTTGATTGGATATCTAAAATCTCGGACAAGCGCCTAACTTTTAGATTGGTTTAAGGGTRTCTTTAAAAATAGAACGGTGATTTAGCAGYAGYRGTGCATGGATGCACCGCTACCAACCCACTAACACCGCTGCCCGCCATCAACCCACTAACACTGCTGCCCGCTACCAACCCATTAACACCGCTGTCATCTCGACCGGAGGGAGAGATCTTATACAGCGGTAGTACAAGATTTCTCGCTCCGGTCGAGATGACAGTGCTTTTAGATTGGTCTAAATGTACTTACGCTTGTTAAATTCTTCCAGCATGGCATTCAATGCAATCGCACGATGGCTTGTTGTATTCTTAACATCAAGCGGTAATTCGCCACCGGAACAACCATGTGTCGGCACATAAAAAATAGGGTCATAACCAAAACCGCCATCACCTTGCGGCGCTTCTAAAATGCGTCCTTCCCAACTTCCCTGAGTAATAATCGGAACAGGATCCGTGTGTGAGCGCATGAAAACAATTAAGCATTGGTAACGGGCAGTGCGTTCTGCTTCGGGCACACCAGTCAGCTCTTTCAACATTAAATGATTGTTGTCTTCATCGCTAGCGCCTTCACCAGCATAACGCGCAGAGTAAACACCGGGGCGAGAGTTAAGCGCATCGACTTCTATCCCCGAGTCATCCGAGATAGCAGGCAAGCCCGTATATTCGGTCGCATGACGCGCTTTGATAATCGCATTTTCGACAAAGGTGGTGCCGGTTTCTGGTACCTCAGGCACATTTAAATCTGTCTGCGGAATCACTTCAATACCGCTATTAGCAAACAGTTTATTGATTTCTCGAACTTTGCCTGCGTTACCGCTGGCTAGAACAATTTTAGTGATTTTTTTCATGGTGTATCTCTCTCTTGTAGGTGTGAATTTATTGGCACAGCGGCGCCCATATATAAGCGCATCATGCGAACAAATTCGCACCTACAGGTGGGTAATAATTTGTTCTGGTTATTCTTTAATGGCCGCTTGCTGAACAGAGAACAACTCCGTGATGCCTTTCTCAGCCAGTTCCAGCATGCTATTGAGCTCATCTTTACTATAAGGATGACCCTCAGCCGTACCCTGTACTTCGATAAAACCGTTGTCACTGTTCATAACCACATTCATATCCGTTTCAGCATTCGAGTCTTCGTCGTAATCTAAATCGAGAACCGGTGTACCCTTGTAAATACCAACTGAAACAGAGGCAATCTGATGCTGCAGTGGATTTTTACTAATGGCTTTTTTATCCAGTAGATGTTGTATCGCATCATTGAGTGCAACCCAGGCACCGGTAATACTGGCGGTGCGTGTACCGCCATCTGCCTGAATCACATCGCAGTCCAGATTGATGGTGTTTTCACCCAGAACCTTGAGATCGATACCCGCGCGAAGTGCGCGACTGATCAAACGTTGAATTTCCATGGTGCGCCCCCCTTGTTTACCACTGGACGCTTCGCGACGCATACGAGCACCTGTCGAGCGGGGTAACATGCCATATTCAGCCGTCACCCACCCCTGACCTTTACCGCGCAGGAAGCCGGGCACTCTTTGTTCGACACTGGCTGTGCAGATGACTTTAGTATCGCCAAATTCGACGAGTACAGAACCTTCAGCATGTTTGGTGTAGTTGCGGGTAATCCGGATGGCGCGCATCTCGTCGGGTTGGCGGTTGCTTGGGCGCATAGTGTCAATTTCTCAAGGCTGTCATGTTTTTAGTTGCGCGTATTATACATGCCCGCAGAATTTATGATATTTGTTCAAATGTACCCTGGATACATCATGGTAGACTGATTCAGAGCGCCGAAATTAATTAATAAGGTTAATCAAAATGACAAGAAGTATGACCGCCTTTGCACGTACCGAACAGACTCTGGAAACCGGTGAACTGGTCTGGGAGGTGCGCAGTGTTAACCATCGTTATCTCGAGCTTCATTTAAAAATTCCCGAAAATTTTCGCGCCCATGAAATGCGTTTTCGTGAAATGTTGCAGCAACGATTAAATCGCGGCAAGGTGGAATGTAGCTTACGTTTCAATGCCCGTATACAGCAGTCAGAAATTATCAATGTTGATACGGTTCGGGTAAAAGCATTAGTGAAAGTCTGTCAGGAAATCAATGCTCTGCTGCGCCAGCCTTCGGAAGTGGATCCGATGGAAGTATTGCAATGGCCAGGTGTCGTGCAAGAATCAAAACTGGATATGAAACCACTTTTTGCCGCGAGTGAGGGTGCCTTAAGTCATGCCATCGATGACCTGTTAGCCAATCGTGAGCGCGAAGGTGCGCGCATGCGCGATGTCATTATCCAACGTGGTAATGCTATTCAGGATATCGTGAATCAGGCACGAAAAAACATGCCGGAGATACAGGTGCGCTATCAGAAAAAATTACGTGACCGTCTGGAGAAGTTAAATGTTGAAGTTAATTCAGATCGGCTGGAACAGGAGCTGGTTTATTTGGCGCAGAAGATGGATGTGGAGGAAGAGCTGGATCGACTGGATAGTCATTTAACCGAGATAAATGAAATACTGGATCGCGATGAAGCCGTCGGTCGTCGACTGGATTTTTTAATGCAGGAGTTAAACCGAGAAGCGAATACGCTGGGCTCGAAATCGGCAGACATTGCCAGTACCAATGCATCAGTGGAATTAAAAGTTTTGATCGAGCAGATGCGCGAACAGATCCAAAACATAGAATGATGTTTCTGGTAGTTTCTCAATGTTTCGTTAGGCCCTAACGTATTAATTTATTTGACATTTTTTGTTTCTAGGTGTTAACTGCTTTTCAGTAGGTTTCAGAAAAGTGGTGACATAAATGGTGACAGATTAGAAATTTTTCTCTGAAAGTCACTATCGAATAAGCAATCTGTCACCACTTTTCAGCAATGGGAGGCGGTATGGCATCAAACATCAATGACAAGCAGGTAAAGGCATTACTACGTAAGAAAGTACCGGGTCGCTACGCGGCGGGCGGCGGTCTGTATTTCCGGGTAAGTAACGAGGGTACAGGTTTCTGGCTTGTGAGATACACGACCAACGGTAAGCGCCGGGAGATCACACTGGATAAATATCCTCAGTTAGCGCTTGTCGATGCGCGGGCTAAGTGTGCAATTCTAAAAGCCGAGATAAAAAGCGGTATTGATCCGCAGGCTGAAAAGAAGCGCCCCGCTATTGTGAAAATCTACACGGTGGACGATCTGGCCGAAGACTGGTTACTCGACTGTGAGAAACGACTCAAGCACCCGAACATTCCCCGCCGTGTCTATGAGAAAAATCTAGCACCGGTATTCGGTGAGCTTTCACTTGAGCGTGTGACCCCGTTAGATATTCGCGCCGCTATTGAAAAGATAGTTAAAAGTAACCGCCCGACAATAGCGAACGATGCGCTCATGTACTGTAAGCAACTATTCCGCCACGCTATCCGATTAAATCTAATGACCACGAATCCCGCCGAAGCATTTACCGTACATCAAGCGGGCGGCGTGGAGAAAAGCCGCGACCGTTATTTAACTGTGGACGAGCTGGCTAAAGTGTTTACTACGTTTCGCCAGTACAGCGACCAGTTCACCCGAGAGAACTATTTAGCCGTGGCCTTGTTGCTGGTGTTAGGTGTTCGTAAAGGCGAACTGATAGCCGCTGAGTGGTGCGAGTTTGATATAGATGATGCGGTGGTCTGGAATATACCCGAGGAACGGAGTAAGACCGGCGTAGCGATCAGCGTACCGCTTCCCCCTGTGGCTATCGAATGGTTGCAAGAGTTACACATTCGCGCCTGTGGTTCGGAGTACGTATTCCCTAAACGTCGATCAAGTGTTCGCAATGGTCACATTAGCCCGGACACACTGAACGCCGCTATTCAAAAGTTATTCAAAGGCGGGAATATGCCGGTCGAACATTTCACCGTCCACGATTTGCGCCGGACGTGCCGTAGTTTAATGGCCGAGGCTGGCATTGCCGGGCATGTGGCCGAACGTTGCTTAAATCATAAATTGAAAGGCGTGGAAGGAATCTATGACCGTTACGATTATTTAGACGAACGCCGCGCCGCATTACAGAAAATAGCTGACCAGTTAACGCCGATTATTAACCCGCTGTCTAATGTGACCAGTTTCAGGAAAAGGGCGTAAGGTTATGTCGTTCGAACTCAGTAATTATCAAAACGAGGAGCTTATAAGGTTCTGGAAAGATATTGGCGGGCTAGATCGTTTAACAGATAATTTTATTAATGAGCTTAATCAGTACAGGAATACCACGCCTGAGTTAATTACTACCGATAAGAGGAAAATAGAGACAGAAGAGCGTGAGAGATATTTATATTTATCTAATACCTGTAGCGAGATAATAAGACAGTTAGATAGAATCCCGGAAATAGATCGTATTAACTTACTATCTGAAAACGAGGAGCGTCGAGAGAATGGAGGGAGTGCATTCCCTATGTATGATCCATTAGATTATATAAAAGGACTCAAAGAAAGAGCTGAGCGTCATAGAGATAGACTTAAACACTATGTTAAATATGAACGTCAATTTATAGATCTTAAATCGTCACTTCGTGTGTTCCATGAAACAAGATGCTTAAAGCAATCGCAATTTATTTTTCTTTTCTGTCTTCTTTTTAAAGATGCAAATGATAAAGAGGATAAATTTACATCAAGCGTAGAGAAAGCGCTTAATAAAATCGGTTACAAATATTTATAATATGGCCCGGAAAAAGTAACCTAAAAAAAGTCAGAGTTTTTCCGTAGCACGTTTTTACCCTTTCCCCTCATACTTCACCTAGCAATTATTTAACGCGCTAGGTGACGTTATGGAACACAAACAAAATTCAAATATAGATCGTGTGATTGACCGCTCGGAGTTCGCCGAGTTAACCGGGCTATCGCGCACGAGCGTGTGGCGGCTAATCAATAGTGGCGACGCGCCGAAAGTCGTAAAAATCAATGGCCGTATTATCGGCTTCCGAGAATCAAGTTATATCGAATGGCTTGAGAAAAATACCTACGCATAAAAAACGCCTGCCCCGGCAATGAGGCAAGCGTCTAAAACCACAAGGTGTATGGAACCTTATGAATAATATAACAGAACTTCCCCTGGCATTACAACCGTTAGCGGCATACCCTCAGTGGGTTTTATGGGTTACGGTCGAACGCAATGGAAAATTAATGAAGCTACCCATCGATTATCGTAATGGCGATAAAGCCAGCGTTGCCGATCCGAATACATGGACCGATGCACAAACCGCAATTAATACTGCTCGCTTATGGGGTAGTAATTACCGAGTAGGTTTTGTCTTCACTGATAACGATCCGTTTTTTTTCCTTGATATAGATAACTGTTTACAGGTTGACAATACATGGTCGCCGCTTGCGCTGGAATTAATCAATATGCTACCCGGTGCGGCGGTCGAAATTTCTCAGTCCGGTAAAGGCTTACATATTTTTGGAACGTATAGCGCCGATATGCCCGATCATGCTTGTAAGAATGTCCCGCTTGGAATAGAGCTGTATCACAAGGAGCGTTTCGTCGCATTAACCGGGGTGAAACTATGAGTACCGTTACAGGTAATGCAGCAACCGATTGTACGACCATGTTACAGGGCGTCGCTAATAAATATTTCTCGCCTCGTACTGTGGCCACAGGTGGCGGTGACGCGATAGCCTGGACTAACGGGCCGGATCCAGAATCGAATGTAATAGTCGATGATGAAGAATTAAAACAAAAAATGCTCGCGAGTAAATCGGCGAAGGGTGCGTTCGGTGGTGGTGTGTCGTTCGCGGATCTATGGAACCGTAATGTATCGGCATTATCCGAACGATGGGAACCGAACGAGAGTGACGTTAACGGTGAATACGATCAGTCGAGCGCCGACGCCGCACTTGTACAACATTTAGCTTTCTGGACGGGCAAGGACTGCGCGAGGATCGAGCGGTTGATGTGGCAATCCGGTCTCGTTCGCGATAAGTGGAAAAAGCATAAAACGTATTTACGTAACACGATCTTAAACGCCGTCGCACAGTGTAAGAGCGTTTACGGTCAATCCGTTAAAACAGTCGAAAACACGAAATCGATTGACGAATTACTAACCGAAGAAAAGTCATTTATACCTATCGAAAAACTGAGCATAAAATCAATGCCGGGGTTTACTGGCGATCATCTTACCGATGCGACGATCCTGTTATCCGCCACGTTCGATTATCGGTTAGTAAATATGGATGGTGTGCTTTACTACTTCGACGGTCAAAAATTCGTYGTGATTAATGATAAGACAATTCGCCGTTGCATTGGTAAGGCAATGGGTTACGGTGATGTAAAGGTCACTCAGAATCGAATTACGGGGACGCTGGCCGTGCTTAAAGATCAAGCGCCAGAAATTGGCGAAGCGAACCCGCAAAGCCGCAATGTGTATTTTAAAGACTGTGTTTTAAATCCTGAAACCGGCGAGGTATCACACCACAAAATTGAAAATCGAAACACGTCTACGTTAACGGTAGATTATGAGAGTAACGCTACTTGCCTACAGTTCGATAAATTCTTAAACAGTATTTATTTAAACGATCCCGAACAAATACGGCTACTACAAGAAGTTATCGGATGGATATTAATCTGTGATTATCTCGGTATAGAAAAAGCAGTCTTATTTATCGGTCCGCCACGTGCCGGTAAAGGTGTTATTGCCCGAATTATTTTTGCTTTACTGGATAGTGGCGCTATCCCGTTTAGCCTGTCTGAACTTGACGACAACAAACGTTTGTCCGGTATGCGTCATGCCCGTGTAGCTATTGACTCGGACGCTGTGGGCGCTGGCCAACGTAACGCACGGTACGTTATGGGGTTATTTAAGATCATCACCAGCAACGAGAAACTGTCTGTTCCGCAATTGTATGCACAGGTCCCGTGGACGGGTTCGCTTAATTGCAAGCTATTCGTAATGGCAAATAGCATACCTACCATGTGGGACGACTCGACCGCTACAGGAAATCGTTGGATCCCCGTCATGTTTAGTCAGTCATTTCTCGGTAGAGAAAACCCGAAGTTATATAAAACCCTTGTTACTGAATTGCCGGGTATCGCCGTGTGGGCTGTAGAGGGTTTAAAGCGATTAATAACACGGGGTTATTTTGAATTACCACCGAGTAGCCGGGATCAGCTCGACTCGTTGGTATCTGATGGTGGATCAACTCAAGATTTTATAAATGACCGCCTTGTATTGGGTGAGCGTGAGCGTGTTACCAGTCATATTATGTGGGACGTGTATCGACAATGGGCGATCAGCACCGGTCACGAAATCGGTAAACGTAACCACATACTCAAATCGCTGGAAGATGCTTTACGTGGTCATGGTGTGCGTAGGTCTAAATCTGTACGGATGAATGACGGTAAGGATCATCGGGGTTTTTATGGCGTAGCGGTAAACACTGTAACGGCTAGCGGGCAAGTTATCCCGTTTCCACCGTCGTAAAAAGTGCCCGACTTTTTGCCCGACGGAAAATTATGTAGCGGACGTAGCGGCTACGTTTACCGCTACGTCCGCTACACGAATGTAAAAACGCCCGATTCGGGCATGGTTCGGGCAAAAATTCGGGCACAATAATCGCCCATGTGGAGCGGGTTGTAGAGGTTTTCTGGCACTTCGGGCACTTTTTATAAAAAGTAGATAATTAAATAAATATATAAAGAAATATAAGAGATATATAAAAACTAGCAACAATAAGAGAAAAGTGCCCGAAGTGCCCGACGAATAAACAATGTAACTGTGAATATAGAGGTAAAAAAATGATAGCGAATACGAATAACAATTTAATACTAACCGTAGCGGTAAACGAACCCGGTAGCGAAAAATGCATCGATGTGACATTCGTTCCCGTTATTGGCTGGTCAGTAGAAGAATATGACGAGCTGAGAGCGTGGGCAGTTGGTAGCGACAACGACAAGGACGAACAGGCATTTATTTTTAATAAGGATAGTAAAGACTGGTATTTATTAAATAAATCGATCACCGGGAATGGGAAAGAAGATTTAATAAATGTGATTAACCTAAATAGAAAAATCGAAATTAAAATTTAACACACCGGAGAACGACCATGAGTAATACTAACTTAACGAAAATTCGGGAGATGATGTCCAGTATAAAAAACAAACTGGGATCGTTAACCGTTAACCCCGACGCGCTAGACGAAATTGATAGTGTGGCCGGTCAGCGTGTAATGCTACGCGAAAAACTGGCCGCCCTCGAAGCGGCTGAAACCGTCGAGCGTGAGCGCCTTGTCGCTGAGGAAATAAAACAAAAAGGTAAGAAACGCCGGGCCGCGTTAGTTGAGCTGGCCGCGAAATCTGAAAAACTGGTAGCAGAACATACCGAACTTACCGAACAGGCCGTTAATATTATTAATGATCTGGTGAGTGTGCTTATCAAGCGGGAGAACGTTTTTACTACAGAGAAGACCGGGTTGAATGATCCTGTGTTCAGGGAGTTATTTACCGTAGAGGAATACCGTGATCTAACGTACGAAATGAATCGCTCGGCTATAAGAATATATCGGGGTGATTTTGCGGCAACGTTACACGATGCTATTGATAAACGGCTAGACGGTAAAAATATGGCGCGTTTAAGGGACAGTTTACGTTCTTTGGTTCATTCGCCTGAGAGCCACCATGCGCCTATCAAGGGAGCGAATACGTTACTTGTGAAGTTCGCTAAGTCGTTACAGTTTAAACCCACCCCGGAGCCTGAAAAAGCTAAACCTGTGGAACCGATAGAGCCTAAAAAAACGGGTTCCCATTACGTCGCTAATATGCGCGATAACTCACCAGTAATAGAACTTTAACCTGAGAGAAAATCATGAGTAAATTAACTTTAGAAGAATTGAAAAAACAGAATCCTAGACTTTACGCTCAGTGTGTACAAGACGGCATCGAGCAAGAGCGCAAACGTTGTGTTAGTCATTTACCTAATCACCACATCAAAGACGCCTCGGCACGATACGCTATCCAGTGTGTTAAAGACGGTGTGGCAATGGGTGATCTGCAAAAAGCAAACTATATGGCCATACAAATGAACGCGCATAACCGGGAGCGAAAAAACGCAAAAGGTAGCGAGGCGGTTGTTTCAATGGTTGAACGTAACTGTGGAGTAGATCCGAATGAACGCAACGGATATCAGTAAGCTGAAACGGGACGCCCCGGAGTTATACGACGCTGTTATAAA
Source organism: Thiotrichaceae bacterium (assembly GCA_002746365.1). Lineage (GTDB taxonomy): Bacteria > Pseudomonadota > Gammaproteobacteria > SZUA-229 > SZUA-229. The sequence continues at coordinate 101,485 of NVWZ01000005.1, read as the reverse complement.
TCAGGGCGTCTTAATCGAACGGCGTCGTGTACTGGCTCATTTAAACGTGGCGAAGCTGTACGACTCATTACCCGAGGCGGTCGAAGCGGTAGCGGCTGGAACGCCAGCTAAGTTAACACCCGGCGAAGCCTTACCGTACACGTTGTTACATAACCGGTACGCATCCATAGAGGATAAGCGCGACGGCTTCGCAAGTGTAGCGGCCTCGTAGCCGCCAGAAATAAAAAAGGTACTCCCAGCGATTTACGTAGCGTGCCGTTTTGATTCGACCGGGCGGCCCTCGCACAAAAACGGATTTCTATAGCCGCTTTGAAAGGTGAATTTATGAGAATTTTAGTTACCCGCTCAGAATTTGCGCGTAAAGCGGGCAGATCCCCCGGCGCTGTGACCAAAGCGGCAAAAAAATCACTGGCACCGGCCACGGTCGGCAAACGTATCGACGCCGGACACCCTGCCGCGCTTGAATATATAAAAAAGTGTACAGGTGACACGATCACGGTTAACGGCTGGCGGGCACATAATGAAGCTAAAAAGCTAGCGGCGCTCGAAGCGTTAAAAAATGAATCGTTTGGTGATATGACACTCAAGCAAGTAGTTAAAAAATACGGAACAGAACCGGCATTTAGCGACTGGCTCAAGGCTATTAAATTGATCGAGGATATTAAAGAAAAGCGTTTAAAAAATGTAACGGTACAAGACGAACTCGTTAGTAAAAAATTGGTACAAATTGGCGTTAYCGATATCTTTAACACCTCCCATATAAAATTAATAAATGACGGAGCGAAGAGTATCGCCGCCGGTGCGGTATCGAAGCACGTATCCGGGGCCGAGTTAGTCGATATCGAACATTTTGTAGCGGATCAGATATCGAGCTTTATAAAAATGATGAAATCCGAGAGCTTAAAGAGGTTGCAGAATGTGTGACCACGCGTACCGGGAGTTAATCAGCGAGATCATTAAACTGGCTGTAATCGACAGTAAGGGGAAACGGGAGATAAGCGAACGCGCCCGGTACTGGCTGGAATCGTCGCCACATTGTGGGTTCTATTGTGTGCTTATAGGGATTGATCGGCGGGCTATGCTCGACCGCTTGCGTCGGGATTGGTAGCGGTAATAAGACTATAGAATAGTTGTTTCGAGTTAAGCGCATGAAATACATGTATTTATTGGTGGCATACTCAATCTAAAGATGATTTTTAGATAACGWTAAAATCACGGTAATATATGCTTTAGTTTTAGATTAACTTTATCTTGATTTGAAATGTTGTTAAAATGGAGGGTTAGCGGAAGCTATTGATTTGACAAATAATAATTATWATWTACACTCAGCACTCAGTGTAAGGACTGTTCACAAATATGGCAAAGCAGAAGAAAAGGACTGGTCGTACAGCGCCTAAAAAGAAGAAAGAGCAAGGAACTAATTTCGCAGATGTTGTCATACGTTTAACAGATGCATTGTATGATTTAGCTCAAACAGGAAACCTTATAGGTTTAATATTATTTGGGTTTATTGTTTGGGTATTTTATGTGACGTATAAATTACCGCCTGAGGTAGTAGCAGGTTTTCTAGGTAATATAGGGAGTTTTATTGCAAGTGAGAGTTTTTACTGGATTCCACTTAGTAGTGCTTTAGCTGTAAGTGTATTTGCAAATTTTATACAAGCAAAAGTATACCGTTCACATATTCAGGATTTATCAGAGCACCGGAAGTATCTTGTACATGGATTAGAAAGTGGTGATTTAAAGCCTCTTGGAAAACACCACAGTTCAGATTTTGACGTAAAGAATGACAATTAAACGAAAAAATAATTTAAGGATATAGACATGCTATTACTAAATTTATTAGTTGTAACTGTTTCTGTGTGGATTATCTTTGTGGTTAATTATAAGTTCATTCAACCTGCATTGAAAAATAGACAAAGGTTTAAGCTGTATAAACTCAGAGATGAGTTGTCTATTTTGGCTATGCAAGGTGTTTTAGATGAAAATTCTGATGAGTATTTGACGTTGATAGAAGTACAAAATGCTTCTATTAGAGCAAGTCGTTCTTTTATGGTTACTGACTTTCTTAGGTTTTTGTTGCGGTTTCATAAAGATAAGGAAATGCAGAAAAGAATATCTGGAGTAATGGATAATCTTGATAAAACTGATAACGCTGAGTATTGCAGAATTGCTAGTGATTCATTTAATGTGATGCATTCAATTATGCGCCGTGATACAAGAGTATTAAGGTATGCCTTTTTTCCTGTTCTAGTTCTTATCGGTAGCCTATTGGCGGTTCTCAGATGTACAAAGCCTAGAGAAAAAATTGAAAAGAAAAAAGGTATTATCGAAGATATAGATAAAGATTTAGATTGTCTTAGTAATGGATTTGGAAGGGGATGTGTTGCGTAGTAAGACTTAATTGTGGATTTTATATAAAGGGGCTTTGTGCCCCTTTTTTTATTAGCGAGATAAATACAACTAGCTGTTTCATGTGTGGTGCATAGAAAATCTAAATTATTGAAAGAGATACTCACCCCGTCTAAATGGTGACAGATTCGGTGACAGATGACCGAAGTTGACCACGATTAAAAACACTTAACAGATTGAAAATAATAGAAAAATAGCCTTGTATTCTATATTCAGATCCAGAACATAGAATAAAGCGTTAGTTAGCAGTCATCAGTTTTTTTACTGCAAACTGACCACTGCTAACTTACTTCTTATTCTTTAATTCCAAGTAATTCAAGTTCAAAAATCAGTGTCGAGTTGGCTTCAATCAATTCGCTGCGTTTAGTCGCACCATAAGCCAGGTCTGACGGAATAAACAGTTGCCATTTGTCACCGACATGCATCAGTTGCAATGCTTCGGTCCAGCCCTTTATTACACCTTTAACCGGGAAAGAGGCAGGTGTGTTGCGTTTATACGAACTATCAAATTCACGACCATCAATTAATGTGCCTTTGTAGTGGGTGGTGACAGTATCGCTAGCTTTCGGCATTTTGCCGTCGCCGGTGCTTAGAATTTTATATTGCAGGCCACTGGCAGTTGTAATGACGCCTTCTTTTTTTCCATTCTCTTCCAGAAAGGCTTTACCGGTTGCCAGATTAGTAGCGGCGGAAGCCGTCTGTTTTTCAGCTAGTGAATCACGCAGTTCGGCGGTGAACTGTGTTTTGGCTTCGAGACGTTGTTCGTCATTAAGCGCATATTCACTATCATTTAAGGCATCGGTCATGCCCTGATTCAGGGCGGGTACATCCAGTTCAATGCCTTGTTGTTTCAGGCGGGAAGCGATATCGACACCGTAGCTATAACTGGCTTTTTGTTGTATGGTTTCCAGCGTCACTTTGTTGTCATTGCTACCTTCATTGCCACAGGCAGACAGGCCGGCTGCGATAATGATGGTGCTGCTGATACGAATAATATTTTTCATGTTCTTTCCTGATATTTAAAAGTGCTGGAAATGTATCAGCTCAACTGGAGAACTTCAAGTCATTATGCGCGCGTAATATATCAGTGAAAACTGCTATATTTAGCCATGAACTTATAAAATCACTTAGTGTCTATGTGACACGTTACAAAGTATCCGGAGATTGTATGCACATGTTTCGAACCATTATATTAAATATTAGTTTTATTTTCGCCATTTTTAGTCCGGTATTGTTTTCGACTGCCTACGCTGGTATTCCGGCATTTGTGGAAGGGCAGCCGCTGCCCAGTTTGGCGCCGATGATCGAAAGAATACGACCGGGTGTGGTTAATATTGCGACTCGTGGTTCGGTCGATATCCAGAACCATCCCTTATTGAATGACCCGCTCTTTCGTCGATTTTTTAAAGGTTTTGAAAATTTACCACAGCGTAAAGAAGTAAAAAGTCTGGGTTCCGGTGTCATCATTGACGCCGATGCCGGCCATATCGTGACTAACTTCCATGTTATCGATGGTGCAGATGAAATTGCTGTCACGCTGCATGACGGGCAACAATTGGAAGCGACCATTGTCGGTTCCGATCCCGAAGCCGATGTGGCGATATTAAAAGTCGAACACGCTAACCTGACACATATTCCTTTTGCCGATTCGTCCAGGTTACGTGTCGGTGATTTTGCAGTGGCAATTGGTAACCCCTTTGGTTTGGGGCAGACGGTGACCTCGGGTATTGTCAGTGCTTTAGGCCGTACCGGATTGGGCATTGAGGGTTATGAAGATTTTATCCAGACGGATGCCTCAATCAACCCAGGGAATTCGGGTGGTGCGCTGGTGAATCTACGCGGTGAATTAATCGGAATCAACACCGCAATACTAGCTTCGGGTGGTACCGGTAATGTAGGTATTGGTTTTGCCATTCCGATTAATATGGTGCGCGAATTAACCAATCAAATTATCGAATACGGTGAAGTTCGCCGTGGCATGTTGGGTGTGATTATGCAAAACCTGACGCCGGAATTAGCAAAAGCCTTTGGCCTGGATATGCATCAGGGCGTGGTTATTTCTCAGGTGGTTGAAGAATCAGCCGCTAGCAAGGCCGGGTTACAGGCAGGTGATGTGATTGCTGAAATAAACGGTGTGCTCGTCAAAAGTGCGTCTGCCATGCGAAACATGGTCGGTTTAATGCGCGTAGGCGCAAAAATGGAGATTACCGTGCTGCGTGATGGCGACAAAAAGGCATTAACGGCCTATATTGAAGATGAAATCGAGCAGGCTGTTGCCGGTGAAAAGTTAAACCCAAGACTCAGTGGTGCCTCATTCGAAAGTCATGATGAAGGCGATAATAAATATTTACTAGTTGCCGATGTGTCGCGAGGCAGCGCTGCCTGGAATGCACGTTTACGTAAAGGCGATTTAATTTTATCGGTGAATCGTGCGCCTGTTAAAACCCTGGCAGATATGAAAAAGATAATAAAATTTAGTGATAAGCAAATACTGTTTAATGTACAACGTGGGCAGACGGCTTTATTTATTCTTATTCAATAAGAATAAATAAAGCAGTGAATAGTGAATAGTGAATAGTGAATAGTGAATTTTAAAACCACCGACTCACTAATAGCCACCACTTTTAGCTTTTGACCTTAACTATTCACTATTAACTATTCACTTGAGCGAAGCTCATCGTGCACCCAGCGCTCGCCTCTCTCGGTCACTTCTTTCTTCCAGAAAGGCGCGTGAGATTTTAATTCTTCCATCAGATAACGACAGGCATCAAAAGCCTGCGCGCGGTGAATCGACCAGGCCACGGTGAGGACAATGGGTTCGCCAGGATAAATGTCACCATAGCGGTGAATCACCAGACAATCATCTAAGTCGAATTTTTCACAACTCTGGGTGCAAAGTGTATCCAGAAAATGTTGTGTCATTTCGGGGTAATGTTCGAGAGTCATGTGGGTGACAGATTCATCAATATTAAAGTCGCGCATCGTGCCGACAAAACTGGCGGTTGCGCCGTAGTGCCCTGATTGTAAATGCTGTTGCTGGAACCGTTGGACTTCATCCCAGGGATTAAATGCCTTATCTAAAAGAATCGCTGGCATCTTAATTAACCACCGGTGACGGGTGGAAAAAAAGCCACTTCATCACCCTCGTTGACCTGCGTGCCGGGTTTAACGTATTCCATATTAATGGCACACAAGGTGTTATCGGGCATGGCAATGCCGCTACAGGCCTTTTCCCAGACATGACTGACCGTAAGTGACGGCTCGTATTCCAGATTAGTTTGTTGTTTGCCAAGCAATTCGCGCAAGCTAGCAAAAAATTGTACGTTGATACTCATGGAATAATTGTAACGATTTATTGTTCTCAGGTCATGAATTAAATCACAGTGCGTGGAAAACTCTATAAGAAGTCCGTTCCTAAAACTGGCATAATAATAAGCCGAATAAGGTCTTAAATGAGTGGATTAGAACTATGTCAGACGACGACCAGCTTAATCATTTTAACCAGCGCGGCGAAGCCCATATGGTTGATGTTGGTGATAAAACCGTCACCCAGCGCACTGCGGTAGCCGAAGGTTATATTCAAATGCAGGCTGATACTTTGCAGCGCATCCTACAGAGTGGGCATAAAAAAGGCGATGTATTAGGTGTGGCACGTATTGCGGGAGTGATGGCAGCAAAAAAAACATCAGAGCTAATACCGCTCTGTCATCCACTGGCGTTGACGCATGTTGACATACAGTTAAATGCGGATGAGAAAAGTCAGCGTGTGCATTGCGTGGCCGAAGTCAAAACAGCCGGGCAAACCGGCGTAGAGATGGAAGCGCTGACGGCGGTGCAGATCACCTTGTTAACTATTTATGATATGTGCAAGGCAATGGACAGAGGCATGTCGATGAAGGACATCGGATTAGTGAGTAAGGCTGGCGGCAAGTCAGGTGACTGGCATAAGCCGTTAGCATAAGCCGTTAGCATAAGTAGCGGGCATAAATAATGGACAAAAATAACAGGAAAAAAACATGAAAATTTTCAAAATAATTTCTATTATTGTAGCCATAATGCTAGTGGCGTTATTTGCATTTGTGGCAACCTTTGATGCTAATAATTATAAACCAGAAATTATTGAACAAGTCGAAAATGCCACAGGCCGAAGTTTTACCATCGATGGTGACATTAATTTATCTGTTTTTCCCTGGGTAGGATTAAAAGTTGAAAATGCAGCGTTAGGTAATGAAAAAGGATTTAGTGCAGAAAAATTTGCTGCAATCAAACAGCTGGATGTCAAAATAAATGTGTTGCCCTTACTTAAAAAAGAAGTGCAGATTAATGTTATTCGTTTACATGGCTTAAAAGTATCACTGGAAGTGGCTGCTGATAAAACCAATAACTGGTCAGGTCTAGCAAAATCAGATAAAAGCACGACGGATAAAAAGGGCAAGTCTACGCAAGAAGTAGATAGTGATATCGATCAAGCATCCGATAATTCGACTAGTGGTTCACCATTGCAATCATTGAAAGTAGAAGGCTTKGAATYTGNCRATGCNANAYKWKTCGTTATCACGATAAAAGCAGTCAAACTATAGCGACAGTTTCATCACTCAATTTAACAACCAGTGCTATTACCTTTGATGAAGAAGTTGAGATTAACTTTGGTGCGCATGTTGAAAGCAATCAACCACAAATGGATACCCAACTTAAGCTCACGACAAAACTGACGTTTAATCAGGATTTCACAGTATTTAATTTACGTGAATTTGTTTTTACCGCTTTGGCTAAAGCGAATGAGTTTGTCGCGCAAGATGAACAGCTCGAAATTAAATCAAGCATCGATGTATTAATGGAGCAGCAGCGTGTTGTCTTAAAGAGTTTGCAGGTCTCTGTGTTAGGCACAACTATTCTTGCCGATATAACCATTTCTCAATTTTTAGAAACACCTTTAATACAAGGTGGGGTTGAGGTTCAGCCATTCAATGCACGCGAAGTGGCTAAACGAGCAGGTGTGACATTGCCTGCTATGGCAAAAACCGATGCCTTAAATCGCGTTGCACTAAAAACAAAAATTAAACTACGCGGTGAAAAACTCGAAGCGAATGATTTCAGTTTGGCTCTGGATGAAAGCACCATGACGGGTTGGCTGCATGTATTAAAYATGAGYAAACAACAGATTCGCTATGAGCTGGCTTTGGATCATATAAATATCAATGACTATTTGCCACCGCAAGCGATTATAGCTTCGAGYACTGAAGAACTTGCAGCAAGYGAAAGTGCGCCTGCATCGCMAACCGTGGCAGTAACTACCGGTGACGAGAAAATAGAACTCCCCGTAGAAATGATGAGAAAATTGGACGTACAGGGCGATTTTCGTATCGTAGCGTTAACAGTCAAAGAATATGATATTAAACAATTGTTAATATCGTTAAAAGCGCAACAAGGTTTGATTGCGATTAAGCCCTTGTCGATGCAGGTTTTAGAAGGACAAATTGATTCCGCTATCAACCTTAACGTACAAAAAGCCGTTCCTGCTTACGTATTAAATCTAAAGGTTAATCAGATTCAAGTGGGGCCGGTTGCCAACCCGTTTCTTGAAAATGTGCAGGGTGATAAGCCTTTAAAAATGGACGGTGCGATTAACCTGAAAATGGATATAAAAACCGCAGGTGATTCGGTTAATCAATTAAAGCAAGCCAGTAAAGGTTCAATTGTATTTGATATGAAAGAAACCAGAGTGGATGGCTTCGACCCTGAATTCTACATGCGAAAATCGGTTGCTGAATATGCTGACAGTATTGGATTTGGTTTATCTAAAACCGTCATGGGGAAATACAAACCGCGTGAAGTGACCGTGTTCGATAGAATTCATAGTACTGTTAATCTGGCAAAAGGCCAGGCACGTACGGATAATTTTATTATGGAATCTAAGCGAGTCGTTATTACAGCAAAAGGTCATGCTGATATTATAAAGAACACGCTTGATATAGTGACTGGCTTGCAGTTGCCGCGTAGTAAAACAGCGGCTGAAAAGATTTTTGATGAACCGCAGTATGTGCGCATTCATGGCCCCTTTGACGCACTGGAATATGAGCTGGATAAAAAACAACTTGAAAAATCCTCTTCGAGCGCATTGAAGAAAGAAGCGAAAGCAAAAATTGATGCTGAAAAGAAAAAGTTAAAAGCAAAAGCAGATGCAGAAAAAAAACGTGCTGAAGAAAAAGCAAAAAAAGAAATAAAGAAAACCACGGATAAATATAAAGACAAATTAAAAAATAAATTAAAAGGATTGTTTTAGGTCTGACAATGACGRAGACGTTCGCCAACCGCCTGCTGACATGGTATCAGCAACACGGGCGACATGATTTGCCCTGGCAACAAAAYAAATCGTTGTACAGCGTTTGGGTTTCTGAAGTCATGCTGCAGCAAACGCAGGTTGCAACGGTAATACCTTATTATCAAAATTTCATGCARCGGTTTCCTGATATTGCTGCACTGGCCACRGTGAGTCAGGATGAGGCTTTGCGTTATTGGGCCGGGTTAGGCTATTACAGTCGCGCTCGTAACTTGCATAAGGCGGCTGCCATTATTGTCGAAAGTCACCAGGGYGARTTCCCCKTCTCGTATGATGAMGTGCTGGCRTTACCGGGTATCGGGCCATCAACAGCGGGYGCCRTTCTGGCGCAGGCAACAGGGCAACGTCATGCCATACYCGAYGGAAATGTAAAACGAGTACTGRCAAGGTATCAGGGCATTGAAGGCTGGCCRGGRYTAAAACCGATTGARAAGCAGCTATGGGAATTTGCTGAGTTATACACGCCTGAGAATAACGTAGCGGATTATACGCAGGCAATTATGGATATGGGTGCTACGCTGTGCACGCGTTCCTCGCCGAAGTGCTATGAGTGTCCACTGAAAACGGGTTGTCAGGCGTATCAGCAAAACCGTGTGGCTGAACTGCCGACGAGGAAACCTAAAAAAGCGATACCGGTGAGACAGAAGCGTTTTCTTATTATCCGAAACAAACAAGGTGCCATGCTGATGGAAAAGCGACCACCTAGTGGAATTTGGGGCGGCTTGTGGAGTTTGCCGGAATTATCAATGGATGAAATTGTTGATGAGACGGTGGCGAGAAACTGGCAGCTAGTGGTGAATAATTTCAACGATCTACCGGCTTTTCGCCATACCTTCAGCCATTTTCATCTGGATATAACACCCTGTGAAGTGGTTATTAAGACCGTGTCAGGCGCTATTGCAGATGATGAACGGTATCAATGGCATGCTGATATTACTCAGCTTGCGCTGGCTGCGCCGGTGAGTGCCATATTTAGCGAAATAATCACCTGAAATGCACTCAAGTAACTTGACTCAGGCGCGTCGAGTCGATTAAATACGCCTTCCTTACGGGAAGGCAGACCAATCAGGTTACGCCCGACCCAAGTGTTGAAAAACTTCAAGAAATGGCCGAATAGCTCAGTTGGTAGAGCAGCGGATTGAAAATCCGCGTGTCCCTGGTTCAATTCCAGGTTCGGCCACCATTTTTCCCCTTATTTATACCGCTGTTTAAATTGTAACCGTTGTGCTGTCTGTGCCGAATTGAACCAGACTGGTTAAATTACTTCGCACATCCCTGTGCTACGCCCTACGGGTTCACCCTAAAAGACAGGGTTCATGAAAAATTGTTCCAGACAATTTTTCCAGGTTCGGCCACCATTTTTTCACTATTAACCGTCATTGCGAGCGATAGCGCGGCAACCTCTATAAGTAACAGAGTAGCCAAGAAATTTCCTTGAGGTTATTTTTCTGTATGCATCAATGTCGCTATGCATAGCTATAGGAATAATAACGGTTTCATTAAAAACAGCCTAGTTTTCGACATAAGAAAACCCTTATATCGAAAACTGCCATAGTATTTGACATAATGGGCAAATAGGACTAGATTTCGATATAAGAAACCCGTTATATCGAAAACATAGGCATATTTTGACATAGTTATGGATATTAGTGAATTTAAGTCTGGTAAGTACCAGCAACAATACGAATACAAAAGCTTCTTACCAAAAAAAGTGAATCATGGCTGGGAAATAGCCGATGGTGAAGTGCAGCGATTACTCAGCGATGCTGATCGTGTGTTAGGCGAGCTCAATGCTTTTTCTCAACTTGTGCCTAATGTTGATTACTTTATACGCATGCATATAACCAAAGAAGCAACACAATCGAGCCGTATCGAAGGGACTCGTACCAATATGGAAGAGGCGCTGTTAGATGAAAGCGATATTGAGCCAGAAAAAAAGGATGATTGGGAAGAAGTACAAAATTATGTCAAAGCCATTAATGGTGCAATTGACCAGCTAAAAACGCTTCCATTATCTAATCGCTTATTACGTGATACGCACAAAGTGCTTATGCAAGGCGTACGGGGTGAGATAAAACAGCCTGGTGAATTTCGTAACAGCCAAAACTGGATAGGAGTCAGCCTTAAAAATGCAGTTTTTATACCGCCTCATCAAGATGATGTTGGCGAACTAATGAGCGATCTGGAAAAATTTATTCATAATGATGAACTACAAATACCGCACCTTATTAAGGTAGCCATCGCGCATTATCAATTTGAAACCATCCATCCCTTTCTTGATGGCAATGGCCGACTCGGGCGACTAATGATTGCATTGTATCTGGCAGACTTTAATTTATTGCATAAACCAGCGCTGTATTTATCAGATTATTTTGAGCGCAATAAAACAGAATATGTGAATCATCTTATGGCTGTGCGTGAAAGTAACCAGATGCAGCAATGGTTAATTTTCTTTTTATACGGGGTAAAAGAAACGGCGGAAAGTTCGATACAGGTATTTAAAGATGTCATTGCGTTAAAAGAAAAAATCGAACGCGAATTGTTGCCGCATTTTACTGCCCGCAGGCAAGAAAATGCGCAAAGGTTAATGCAGTGTTTGTATCAAAGCCCTGTGGTTAATATCAGTATGGTAGCCAAATTGCTTGGTTTAAAAACAAACACAGCATCTATGCTAGTGAGTGATTTTGTTAAATACGGAATATTAGAAAAGTTAACAGAAAGAAAACGCAATCGGTTATTTTGGTTTAAAGAGTACGTGCTGGCCTTTAATCAACAAATGAAGACTTAAGGGCATCTCTATTAATTGCTTATGCCCTCTGCGTGATCTGAAGCGTGTAGCTGCTAAGTAGGGATGTCCACTTTGTCAATAAAAGGTGAGATATTGAACAAGAGGGTATTGCAAATGAACATAAAGAAATAGGCCGTGTTGCTGTTGTTAAATTCGTTGAATCAAAAAAGTTAAGTCAAAAAGCAGGCGCAAAATAGCTTGCTATCAGTTCACGTCAAATGCGGCGTTTACAGAAGCGCCTTCGTCATCATTGCAGCCAGAGTTCAATTACGCCGCACATCTTTGTGCTTCGTCCTTCGGGTTTACCCTAAAAGACAGGGTTCATGTTCTTTAGGTAATAAGCCACCAAAACGGATCAATTCGGTAAAAATAGAACTGAAATCATAATCACGTAAAAAAGCTATCAAGATTGGCAAAACCTGTATAAATTAATACACTGTGAGTGCTTTATAAGTGGATTCGGCAATTGGCCAGGAATGGTCGTATGTCGGCCTTTCTGTCATCAAAATAACAATAAGAAATTGCATGTTTGAACAAACGTTTAATTGAAAAACCATCCTCTTAATTTACTGCTTACAAAGATAATCTATTTCCCAGTTCCAGGCTGTTCTTACGATTTCTTCTAACTCAGCAAACTTAGGCTGCCAGTTTAATTCCTTGTTGGCTAAACTTGCGTCAGCGACGAGAATAGCGGGGTCACCATCGCGCCGTGGTTCTGTTGTCACTTTAAAATCATTACTAGAAACACGTTTTGCTACATCAATAACCTGCTTGACGGAAAAGCCTTTGCCGTTACCAAGATTAAAGCGATCACTGCGATCATGTTTAATCATATGTTGTAAGCCTAAAGAGTGAGCGTCGCATAGGTCATTGATATGAATGTAGTCGCGCACGCAAGTACCATCATCTGTCGGGTAATCGTCACCAAATACTTTTATGTCTTCACGACGACCTGACGCTGCCTGTAGGATGAGCGGAATTAAATGTGTTTCTGGAATGTGTCGTTCGCCCAGTTCGCCGTCAGGGTCGGCACCCGCCGCGTTAAAGTAACGAAAACAGGTGGAGCGTAGTCCGTAAGCTTTGTCATAGTCATCCAGTACCTGTTCAATCATTAACTTTGAGTGACCGTAAGGATTAATCGGTTGTTTAATATGGGCTTCATCAATCGGGGTGTAGTCCGGTTCGCCAAAAATGGCAGCAGTCGAAGAGAAAATGAAGTTTTTGATGTCGTGGCGCAACATGGCATCGAGTAAGGTGTGTGTATTGATGACATTGTTGTGATAGTACATCGATGGTTTGATAACGGATTCGCCTACCTGGATAAAACCAGCGAAGTGCATAACGGCATCGATATCACCCGATTTAAATATTGAATCTAGCATGCTTGCGTCACCCAGATCACCTTCAATAAACTCACCGTATTTTACGGCATCTTTGTAACCATAGCTCAGGTTGTCCAGCGTGATGACATCATTACCGGCGAGTGCGAGTTGTTTGACCATGTGTGAGCCGATATAACCAGCTCCGCCTACTACGAGTATTTTCATAATGTTAATGTGTGAGTGTTAATGTTATCTGTAACTGTTTGTTAACGGCCATGAGTGGGCTTCCAGAAAAAACAATTTTTTGCCGCCAAGGACGCGAAGGACGCAAAGAAAAACAAAATCAGTGATGGCTCAGTGCGCGCTACGTCCGCACTGAGCAGAAACATAATATCTTTTTTGCGCTTTTTTTGCGTTCTTTGCGTCCTTGGAGGAAAAACGTTTTTAATTTTTTTCAACAGTCCGCATAGAGTCGCAAGTTGGCATCGGATGTTAGCTCGAATTTAATCTAATGCAGATTATTCTAGCAGTTATTTTACTTCAATTACGGTATTGCCACCTGCAATTTGTTTTTGCAGTGTAATTTGCATTCCTTCGGCAGCACAATAACTTTTGTTGTTATCAAAATATTGTTTAAAAAACTTTTCATTTTCAATTTCAATTTCATCCAGCTCTGCATCAGTGCGATCAGGATCGTGGTGGAATAAAACTAGTGTACCGACGTTAGCATCAATAGCCAGTTGTCTCACTTGTGAGATAAGTGAATGTCCCCAGCCATGTTTGTGTGGCATGTCTGCTTCGGTGTATTGAGCATCATGAATTAATACATCAACGCCAGAGCAAAAATCGACCCATTCATCGTATCGTGTGTTTACGGCATAAGGCGGATCAAGTTCATTGTCTGTTATATAGGCACAACTGACACCTTCATCCTCTATACGATAAGCGCTGCCGCCACCGGGATGATTGAGTGGTTTTTTTATCAGATGTATGTTTTTTTCAAATAGCACGGCCTCAGCACCTTTGAATATGCACTCACTATTAGACGGTAACTCTTCCGCTTTTAACGGAAAATTAAAGCCATCCATTTGGTCAAACAGTGAGCATAATAGTTTATGTCCGCCTTCATCACTGGTGAATACATTTATCTGTCGATCAGGCTGATAGATGGGGGCGAAAAAAGGGTAGCCCTGTATGTGATCCCAGTGCCCATGAGAAAGGATAATGTTAATGCTTGAATTATCCTGCATCAGGGTTCGCCCGAGTGCGCGCAAACCGGTGCCGGCGTCGAGTATGAGGCGTTGACCATTGTTCAGTTCGATTAGAACGCACGATGTATTGCCACCGTATTTTACTGTGGTCGGTCCCGGTGAGGGAGTGGAGCCGCGAACACCGTAAAAGGTAACTCTCATTTTGGTCTCGTTTTTRTTACGCTAGCGCTAACACTACAGTGGATAAGTGCCTTGAACAAGTGATTACAAAAAATTACACCAAATAATTAAATCTCGTGCTATAAATAAAGTAAGTAATAAATTATTCATCACGTGTTCGTAAGAGGGCGGGTAAATGCTTCCAAAAATGCTTTATGAGTTGTTACCTTATTTGTATTTAAGTGCCGGCTTAGGTGGTTTTATTATTAATTCGGCTATTGTTTTTGTCGCGTCGATATCATTGATGATGACCGGTGTTCTGGTATTGATTATGCGTATCAACTATCGACGTGGCATTAAAAAATATCATCACGGTAATTAATTCCTATTGCTCAAGGTATTGAGACCAGTCTCGACTATTATCGCCAAAGACGAAGAAAAACGGGTTAAGCAGGCTGTCCTTGGTATTGTACTCAAGAGGGGTCATGTCTGTTTTAGTGATGTAACCGCCAGCTTGTTCAACGATGCAGTGCGCTGCCGCCGTATCCCATTCCGAGGTCAGCCCTAATCGTGGATACAAATCCGCTCTGCCTTCAGCGACCAGGCAAAATTTTAATGAGCTGCCCATACTAAGGATTTCGACGGTGCCAAGTTTTGCCATATATTGTTGCATCATTTCTGAACCATGTGAGCGACTACCGGCTACAGTGAGTGGGGCGCCTTTATGGTCATTTAATTTTTTAACTGAAATAGGTGTCGCAGTATTTTTTTGTTCAGATTTATAACATCCGCCGTTTTCCCATGCAAAATAATCTACGTCTAATACGGGGACATTGATCACACCAATGATACTTTTATGTTGATGAATAAGAGCGATATTGACGGTAAATTCACCGTTGCGTTTAATAAATTCGCGGGTGCCGTCGAGTGGATCAACCAACCAGTAAGTCTCCCAACGTGCACGTTCTTCGAAAGGTAGCTTTGCTGATTCTTCAGAGAGTATTGGAATGTCAGGTGTTAATTCTGACAGTTTTTTGATAATCAGATTGTGTGAAGCAAGATCAGCATCGGTCAGGGGGGATTTATCTTCCTTTTCTTCGATATTAAAACCTGTATCATAAATAGCTAATATAGCTTCACCGGCGTCACGTGCAATATTGACGCATTCAAGACAAAGTTCTTCTAAATTTAGTGTGTGGCTCATAATAATGGTGTAGGGTTAATCTCAATGATTGCCATTGTATAATATATTCATGACTATAGACGTAGATAATAATAAATTCCCGCAATGGCAGGATGTCGATACGGTATTACTGGATATGGATGGCACCTTATTGGATTTGCATTTCGATAATCATTTTTGGTTACAGCATGTGCCAGCGTGTTATGCCGAAAAACATGGTGTGACTCGTGACGAAGCTTTTCAACTCGTGATGCAACGCTCTGCGGAAACACGGAGTAGTTTAAATTGGTATTGTGTAGACTTCTGGACGCGTGAGCTGTCGCTTGATATTGGCCAGTTGAAGCATGATGTATCAGAAAAAATTTCCATCCGCCCTGATGTGGTTGCTTTTTTATCCTGGTTAAATGAAAACGATAAACGGGTTGTGTTGGTGACTAACGCACACCCGGTCAGCCTTGACCTGAAAATGGAAAAAACCAAACTGCATGTTCATTTTGATAACATAATAAATTCACATGCTGTCGGTATGGCAAAAGAACATGATGGGTTTTGGGATAAACTTCAAAGTTATGAAGCGTACGATAAAAGTAAAACGATGTTAATCGATGACAATATGGAGGTGTTAGCTTGTGCACATGATTACGGTATTAAATATTGTTATGGTATTACACAACCGGATAGTCGTGGTGATGTGGTGCAGGGTGCGGCATTTGTAACGTTGGATAGTTTTAACGAATTATTGCCGTGATAAAAGTGTAAATGATGGTTAACAAAGCGGACTTAAAAGATTGTTGGTTTTCCGCAAATGAACGCAAATAAAAACTGCGTATTACAGGCGTCATCTCGACCAACGGGAGAGATCTTAAAGCCCGCTGTATAAGATCTCTCCCGTTGGTCGAGATGACAACAAGCCTGGGGGCCTCGTTCCCATGCTCTTACGTGGGAACGAGGTATAAAAAACTCATTGTTTCATTTGCGTGTTTTTGCGTTCATTCGCGGAAAATAGCGTTTTTAAGAAACTCTCTTTTGTCCGATCTCAGGATTGTCGCCGTATTATCTTTTATCCCAGGACTTAAAGCGTTTTTTGCAATATTTCAAAAGATCAAAATAATTTTGAAAGTATAAATCGAAGCCGTCTTCAGAGGGTGCATCAAACTCACAATAATCATTGGTATGTGCGCGGCAAATATCCGGACGATCTTCGTAGATGCCGCAACCGCCATTTATTTGAAGATGCTGGCAGCTTCCTTCGACTAGTAATGTCCAGCCATCATCATCTTTGTATATTTTTGTATGGTCGTGCGAGACTTGCCACAGCAGTTGTCTAAAGTCTTCTTTCGAGCGGGGTGTTTCAATATGTTGGGTGACGTAAGTGCAACATGTTGATCCAGTGCAAAATGAACATTTATTTTCGGTGGTAACTTTTATACCATTAATTGTTTGAGTCATGTTTTTATAATAATCCGATTTGATCGAGAGAGCCTTTGTTATTTATCAGATATGCGCCATTGCTTTGTTTTTTTGCAAATAGCTTCAGGCTTTGTCTAATATTATTATTGGCTGTTGCAGTGGGTAATAAACTTATATTAATAACATAATCTGCTTCAGGGATAAGTTTTGCATCGCCGTTTATTCTTATATCGCCGCCCTGGTTTTTTATATCGGCGGTGAGAAAATGGTCATCTGACTCTTTAAGTGAGATTGTTATATTGCCTAGTGACGCAGATTCGGCAACAGTTACGATTGCGTCCTTCCAGTTGATGGTGCCAGTTGCTAAGGGGAGTTCACCTTGTTTCCAGTGAGCGTGTTCAATGTCGATGTAAATTAGTCCAGACAGTTGTGCGATGGGTATGTTTGCAAGTTTTGTGACGTTCTCAGCGGTAATTTCAGCGCTAAGGTTGTTGATGAATATTCTTCCTAAGAATGATGAGCCAATTTCAGCAGTGATATTTCTATTTGAATATTGTGTRTCGATATCGATAGCAATYTYTCCTARMAATATYTTCCAKCCAGATARCGACCATTTAGTATTGTCTAGCTGAGCAATGTTATCGATATCGATAATACGWGCTTTTCCTTCCCACARCGTGCCACTAATGCCYTGTATTAGAACGAWRCCRTCATCGTTTAAYAGTTCAACGAAAGGCTTGGCKGGGACGGTTGCAATRAGGAATAGAAAGTAYGAAGCAATAGCCGTGATGAAGTAATATCTTTTTTTCATTTAAACTTTTAGAGGCGCAAGGTTTGATGGATTTAAATTATTGTGTGCGTTCGAGTGTTAAGCGTGCGTTGGCTCTTCCTAGTTTATCGCTGCGTTCTATATTTGCGCTAATGACTTGAATCCCGTTGTGTTTTGATAGTGTRTTCAGCCATATCATCGTTTGATTAAAAGATGCTTCGCTTAGTGTCACTCTTGCACCGTTTTTACCTGATGATTCAATTTTTTTTACGGAAGGCTTTAATCCTGCATTTGTAACCGTTTGTTCAATCACCAGTGTTGCTGGTTTGTTTTTGTCACGTATGGTTACACCGCCAGAAGAGCGTAATTGTTTTACTTCTACTGCAGCGTTTTGCATCCATAATAAAATTTCTTTTTGAGACTGTTGTTTTTGYYGTTCAGTGTTTAGRCYAGTATGCAGGGGTTCCCATATAACGAGATAAAATAGTGTGATAAAGATTAGGGCGCCCGTGCCGGTTACCATCCACTGCTCTTTTGAAGGTAATGAGTTAAACCACTGTTTGACTTGTTGTAGTTGGTCCACTAGCTACGGCCTTCTATTCGTATATTGCCTTTCACTTTGTCTTTTTCAGAAGAGGAAGAGGTGATTTCGGATGTGATGTTCTGATTAGCATTCAGATTTTTGTTTAGTGTTTCTATCGATTGTAGATTGTTACTATCCAGACCTATATCCATGCGATTGTTTCTGAATGTTAAAGACTGCACGGTGATGTTTTTCTTACTGGAACCTAATGTGCCAAACGATTCTGTCAGCAAATAAATTAACCCGTTATTGTTGTTTCCAACTCCGCTTTTTAGTTCTTTAAGTTTTTGTTCCATTTGCACGCGTGGATTAATGATTCTTTTACTTTGTGGGAACGATTTTTTATAGATTTTTTCAATTTTGGCTTGAGTGACAAGGTTTTCATTTTTTATCTGAGAATGTTTAAAGCCGGTGAGTCCCAAATTAAGAAATAGCCAAACAACGGCAAGTGATGCGGCTAATTTCCAGTGTCGCAAATAACCGGATGATTGTCTTTTTGGTTTGAAGCTGTGTTGTAATAAATTAAGTGAAAAAGCTTGTTTGTATTGCCCACAGAAAACAACGAGCGGGTGCGTGTTGTACACGACGCTTAGTTTTTCTATTTCATTGTCGCCGACTATTTCCTCGAAGGGTATTGAATCAAAAACGTTATTGTTTTCGTGTTCACTAAAAAATAGAATTTTATCGGGTGTCTGCAGTGAGTCGTCAGCAAGTTTATTGGTTAATGTGTATTGCAGTATTTCTTTCGGTAGAACAATGCCGTATTGAGTATTTGTTTGTAAGTAGGTGTTATTTAGATAGTTGAGGCAAACCCACTGGTTTTCGTCAGCAGCCAGGCAGAGTGCGTCGGGAATGATTTTTTCTACGTTAATGTTAGCTTTTTGGAAGACCTGATTAATGGTTTGTAAGGTACTTTTTTCAATTCCGACGACGGATGTGAGCTCGCTGTTTTTATTTTTAGCGATGACAAAGTGAAAGTTTTCAATATCGTCAGCGATGAATTCCTCTATGGCATAAGGAATGGCCTTCAGCATTTTCTGTATATTTTGTGTTGGTAGTTTTACCTGGTTGATATGTAAGCACTGACTGTTAAGCAGTACGACCACATTTTGATTGCCAGCGTGTTCACTGATCTCATCGAGTGAGCAGGTGATTATTTTACCGGTAAGCTCACCTGTTTCATTGCATAGTGACCAGGTAGCCTGTTGCGGTTGCTCTATATTGTAATGGATGAGTAGTGTTTCACTCATTGTTGAGTTCTCAGTTATGGTTACAATGTACGTTGTGTTGAGTAAATAACTTCTGATTCACCTGATCCATTCCAGAAGATAATGCTGTACATTACGTTATTGGCATTACCTATTTTTGTTGTAGTCTTTAGTAAGTAATAACTACTTTCAGTCACAAGATTTGTTTTCTCAGTAAAAAATTCGGGTACTTTTGTATAAGCCGTATCTTCTCTGTTCTGTACGATATCATCTATTTTAGATTGATCGATATCAGGTTGTAGTGATTTTAGCACTTCGACGCTAGCTGTGTTGATATTGATAGGTATATTGGCGTTATTATCGGTATCAAATGCACAAATCGCGGCATTGGCGAATTTTTTTGATTGAGTTGAAAAGCCGCCCTGTATTAATCTGCTAATAGATTGGTACACTTCTTTATCTTGAAAACCTTTTATCAAACGTAGTTCGCTGATACTTTGCATCGGTGTATTTGCTGTACGGTAAGGCTTGTTTAGGTTCATGTAATAACCATCTTCAGCACCGTCCGGGATGCTGTCGGTTAAGTCGCTATCAATCCAGTCTGTGATTGCTTGCGTTAGGTTTTCGGGTATTTTATTATTTTTGAAGAGTTGTTTTAAGCGTGAAACGGTAATCGGGTCTGGCGCAGAAATACTGTTATTCCCGGTTAATGCGTTTAGATTAATGCAAGCACTTAAATCAGTCACTTCGACTTCAATAAAAACAGCTTGATTTGATTCCACAGGGATGATTTGCTTAATGAAACCCTCCTTGATGAGGGGTGTTTCAATGAAATCTTTTCGTGTGGTGTCATCTTTTAGTAGTATTTGAAAAAATTCTTCTGCGAGTAATGAATAGAGATATGCCTGGTCAGTGGTGATCATATTACTGGTGCGGCGCACATCAAGCTGCAGGCGGGTACTGATGGATATGCTAAGGGTTGTGGCGATAGCGACAATCAATAAGGCGGTAATGATGGCGACGCCTTTTTGTGGATGTTTAAAAGTATGTCTATGCATGATCGTTACTTATTGTGTTGCATAAAGGCGGCGAATTTCGCCCCAGTCTTTTAAAAGAAGGGTGATTTCGATGGCTTTTTGTTCGGGGCTTGCAGCTGTTCCATCAGCGTTGGTCACAATATTCAGTGGTGGCCATTGTGTATGAGATTGATTGTTTACATCAAGAAAGGAAAGGGTGACCTCTTCTACGTCATCAATTAATATGGATTTTCTGGGTTCAGCTTCCTGCGTTCTATCGAGGTGAGTCCACTGCAGTCTGATGAGTTGGTTATCTTCTAGTTGGTAAGCGACACGTTGTAAGGTGCTAAGTGCAGCAGTTGTAGGGTTGGGTCTGCCGCTGCGCGTAAATTCGACAAGATAGTCCAAATTTGTCGCGGTACTTAAAGCCGGTTGTGGATTGCCAAATTCGTCGCGTATTGGCCGTGGAATAATTTGTAGCAGGTCACGGTTTATGACTGAGATGCACTTTTGTAGTTGTTGTAGTCGATCCAGCGCCTGTTTCGATGATTGACTGTTATCGATTACATTCTGTAAGCCGCCATAAGCCATGACGGCCATAATGGCGAATATGACGCTGGCTATTAGCACCTCTATCAGTGTGAAACCTTGCTGYCTGTATGGCGTTAGGTTATTGGRKGGCATTTTGTTTCGGGCGCAGAGCATGGCCACGCAGTGAAGTCAGACTTTGTTGGTGGTCTTTATCAGCGAACACTTTGTACGTTACTTCGCGGGTATTATTATCGGCTGTTTTTTTCGTTGTGCGTATCCAGTACCATTCGTGATTGGCCATTTTTATCGAATCTTTTTTGTCGCCGATATCTGGAAATTCACCACTGATACGAATTCGCGAAAGTTCATTGAGTGCGACCCAGTGTGCGATTGTTTTTTGTTTTAGGTAGGATGCGCTGCTTGCTTGTGTGCCAGATGTGCTGAGTAATGCGCCGAGTGAAATAGCGATGATGGTGAGTGCGACCATAACCTCAATCAGGGTGAATCCAGCGAATTTTTTTAGTTTGCTAATCATGTTGTTAGCATTATAGTTCACTGGCTTGCGTCGTCAGCTCGCCATCAAATTTACCGTTTACCAGATAGCTGGCCTCAACACCTAAAATATAAAAACGGATTTTAAATTCAGGTGTTATTTCGCCATTGGACAATAGATAGATTTGTGGTTTGACTTTGCTTTCTTCACCGCCTTCTTCATCGTCATCATCACCGAGTGTGGTGTCAGCCAGTGCGGCTTCCAGAGCACTGGTTTGGTCCAGGTATTTCGCTATCGCGCTTGAAGTTAAGTTGCTAATTTCAATATCGGTTTCTTCAGTTTGTAGCTCGATTTCCATATCAGACGGCAATTCGCGTTCGCGTAATATTTTGTCACCTTCAAAAGCAAACCATTTACCGTCGGACTGACGAAGAAAACGATAACCATCAACAAACACTTCGATGCCGTATTCTTCACCGCGCAGTATCGCTTCTTCGGATGCCAGTTGAACCAGACGTGTTAGTCGACGTGCTTCCTCCTTAATAAGCTCTTCAGGAGAGGTGCCGCGTATTGCTAGCGTGGTATAGGTGAATAAAATGGAGACGATGACCACAACCACCAATAACTCGATGAGGGAGAAGCCCTGTTGTTGCCAGACGGGCCGTATTTTATTGTGACGCACGATGCCAGCTAATGGGTAGGGTTAAAAAAGGGCGAGTGGAATTAATCTTTGTCCCATGAACCGATGTCTGTATTCGGGCCTTCACCACCCGGCGAAGCGTCGGCCCCGAGAGAATAAATATCAATTTCGCCGTGCTCACCGGGGCTGAGGTACAGATACTCATTTCCCCATGGATCACTGTTTAATTTTTTAATGTAACCACCCCGTTTCCAGTTTGGCGGTTCAGGTGAAGACGTGGGCAGGTTGACTAAAGATTCTAATCCCTGGTCGGTAGTCGGGTAGGCAAAATTATCCAGGCGGTAGATGTCCAGTGCGCTTTCGAGCGCTCGAATATCATTTTTTGCTTTGGCGGTGCGGGCTTTATCTGGATTGTCCATAATACGAGGTACCACAACACCGGCTAAAATACCGATGATAACCACCACAACCATGATTTCGATTAAGGTAAAACCTGTTTGTTTATTTATATTTCTGCTTTTATAAAACACGTCACACTCCAAATGTGTGCAAATAATTATTCTGCACCGGTTAAATTCTTTAAAATGGCAAGCTTGGTCGCTTGTCCGAGAATAAGAGAACCTGCTGAAAATCCCCGAAAAGCCATAATCTGAGTTTATTGAACTCGTTAAATAGTGGTGCTATTCTCCGCATTCAATAAACTCACCTTATAACCTTTCTGTGATTTTCGCTACGGCTTCTATTCTCGGACAAGCTCCTAGAAATAATAGCAAATGCCGGGCAAGCTGCCTATGACAATGACCCCAACTAAACCGATAAAGTTCCACTACCAATATCACGCCAGTCATATTATATGGTTCCTGTTGTTTTTAATATCGTGTACATTACAAGCATTTGGCTGGGTCGATAATTGGCGATTTAACCGAAATATGGTCGAGCAGGGCGACGTCTGGTTATTGCTAAGCGGTCACATTGTACACCTGAACTGGTCACATTGGCTGTTGAATATGGCAGGGCTGGCGATAGTGGCCTTTTTCTTCAGTTCACATGCCACTCTAAAACAATGGTTGCTGGTGGTACTGGTTTCGGCGGTAATTATCAGCGCTGGAATCTGGTGGTGGATGCCTGATATTATCTATTATGTTGGCTTATCGGGTGTGATACACGGCCTATTTTTATATGGCGCATTACGTGAAATTCGGTTTTATCCAGTCAGTGGGTATGTGCTTACGGCGGTATTGATCGCAAAATTGAGCTGGGAGTTTTTTTATGGTGCGCTACCGGGGTCAGAGGATATGGCAGGTGGCAGGGTGCTGACGGAAGCACATTTGCTGGGCGCGATTGGCGGCATTTTGGTGTGGCTGCTGGAGCGGGTTAGACGTTAAACCTAGAAAAATCAGGCGCATCAAGATCTTACATGGACTTCCGTGATCCAACTGATCTTTCTAGGTTAAAAACTTGTTTCGCCGCGAAGCACGCAAAGAACGCAAAATGATTTTTTTATTTTTCTTCGCGCTTTTCGCGTGCTTCGCGGCAAATAAATGGTTTTTGGTTACAAGTCCGCCTATCAATAAATTAACTCCGCCCCCTGAATACGTGACACTGCACTCTATATATTGAAAACCTACAAAATCTAAATACCTGAAACCATCGCAGATGATTCTGTTGTTCGTACTACCACTCGCGGCTAAACATAGCGTGCAGCATAATCACTTCAACCGTCGTGTGGGTGTCCGTGCCAAAAGGTAATTGCGGGTTGGTATACGTTTCTGATGCCTTAACCTGGTATTCAAGTGCTGTATCAAAGCGCCATTTATCAGATAGTGTTGTGCCATAGCCACCGGTCACATGGTAGCGTGCAATGGGCGCTAAAAGTGGACTTATCGACTCATTGGGAACAGGGTTATTTGCAATATTGATACCTGCGCGATATACGCTGTTACGCCCTGTTTCATAAGATGCACCGAGTGCAAATACATACTGGTCAGACCAGTTGATTGCAGCCGTTTGCGATAATGAGGGTGGTGCCAGCGGGTTATCAGGATTGCTGATATTGAGAAACGATGTTGCGATGGCTTCTGACCAGTTGATCCAGTTAATTTCTGCTGAAACCAGCCAGGATTCATTCACATCCCAGGCGATGCCAATGCCCGCTTCCTCCGGCTGATTGACGCCGCCGATTTCCACCTGATTATAAGTCACCACACCCAGACCAGCATCCGTCATATTAAGCGACAGACTGCCTCCATCCAGGGTTAATTCGGTTTTGCTGGTATAAGCGAATCCCAGCCGAAGTGCCGGATTTAATGAATAAAGCATGCCGATTTTGAAACCGGTACTAATGGTGCTTGCCCCTTTTAGATGCTGTCCGAAAAAAGAYTGCGCCGGCTGCGYSTTGTTAGCAAATGAAGTCYCGGGGAAAAYYTTTTGTTCAAGATCGGCATAAGTCAYCAGTARTGAAAAGCCMAGCGAAAGCCTGTYATCAARCTGCCAKGAAATGCCCGGTATAATACGAACAATGCGAAACATGGCAGACAGTTCATCMGTKGTACCAAAAGCYGTGTTCAAATCCTTGTAGAYRATGCCGATGCCTCCCTGRGCAAAGGCACCAATSGCYAGYGTGAARTYACCTAACGGATGGGCATAACCCATATCTGCGAGATAAGCCCAGTCATTATCGATGGTTTTATTATTACCGAAAGCATCTTCATGTCGAATATCCAGTGCATTGGCTGCAGCAAAATATAAATCGAGCYGTTTTTTGCCGATCTGACTCAGACCAGCAGGATTAGTATTCAGGGCCGTTGTATCCTGCGCAACGGCTAAATCAGCGCCACCCATACCGACGGAYTCGGCACCAAAACCKATGAGGTTAATACCATTACTTGCGTTTGCTGTGTTTATACCTGACATAGTCAGAAGTGATATCCAGATGAATAATTTTCTCATAACAGGTATTTTAATCAACGTCTCCCTGTGTGCCGCTAATTGTTGTGCGGCTAATCGCTGCAATGCKCTGATTTAAGCRCTGCCCRTATAAATCTGAATCGACCTGACAACAGCCACCACGCCAGCCGTAAACGGTAAAGCCATTATTATTTTATGGTTATTGCTAGATACTTTATTGATTAATGTCATCAATTTATTGAAAAATAAGGATAGATTATATTAGCAGCGGAGAAACGCCGCTCAYTCCAAAGAACCAAATGGTCTCGTTGAAATAACGACTCGCAGGATAAAGCCAGGCGTGGTAAATACTTATGGATAACAATAATTTTAAAAAAAATGATCAACACGCACAAGCACAACAAGACCTTGTACAGCTATTAAGCGGAAGCGGCTATATTGAAAGCATTGAAGASCTTCGTGARCGCAGCGCCTCCTTTGAAGAYATAGAATCMCTGATTCTGAAACTGGCACCYTCGGTGATGRRYACGGGGAAYTTYCCCTTGCTGCAAAAYCTGATAAATACAYTACCCGRTGAACATCAATCTCCCTGGATTMTTTACTGGTCAGCTACCGCGTCTTTACCCATTGACCCTCATCGCGCAAGGCAGGGCTATGAGGCGGCATTAGCAGGYTTTGAWAAAACACAGGACAGTAGCGGCATCTTTATCAGCTGGGCAGGCATTGTTGATAGCTTTATTTTTGCCTGGGATGATTTCAGTCCACTGGATCAGTGGATACAATGGATGCAGGACTTTCTRCAGAAGARCCCGRAATTTCCATCTGCRGAGGTWGAAGCGAGGGTCGTTTTCGCTATGTTTTGCAGTTTAATGTATCGCCAGCCMCARCAYCCCCAATTGCCGCTCTGGGCGCAACGGCTGGACAGGATGCTGCCGCATTTYCCRGACAAAAACCGGCGTTTGGCCATGGCCACGCACTATGCACTCTATCTTGCCTGGATGGGKGAGTTTGAAGCGTTTACCGTGCTGATCGAGAGGCTRAAACCYTCTGCKACCATAAATAACATACAGCCGGTTYATCTGATTGCCTGGTTTCAGACCGAAGCCATGCACTACTGGTTGAATRCARATTTTGAAGAAAGCCAGAAAGCCGTTGAAACCGGATTGAGGCTGGCTGACGAAACCRGCGTACATCTATGGGATTTTGTTTTGCGAGTACARGATGCCTATCTGGCTCTGCAGTCATCTRATCCCGATCAGTGGCAAAACCATYTGCAAAAAGTGCGCGATATCATGGATGAAAACGGGCGTTTGCATCAGGCGCATTACTATTATCTTGCMGCGCTGGAAGCACTGTTACAGAAAAATTTTCAACGTGCCCTGGTGCATATCAAAAAATCAATGCAGGCGACCATTGCGCTGGGCACACCCTATCCCGAAGCGCTCAACTGTATTGCCAGGGGCAGGATACACATTGAACTTGGAGAGTACGAACAGGCCGAAACCTGGCTGACGAAAGCCCGTACTCTGGCGGAGCCAGTCAACAGCCGCTTTTTGCAGTTTAATCTTCATCTAAGTCAGGCTGAACTTGGTTATGCACTAGAGGATAATCAAGCCGGTGTCACTGCGCTGAAACAGGCAATGGCCATCGGCAGGCAGAAAAACTACTTTAATACCGACTGGTGGCGCCCGCAGGCCATGTGTAGATTGTGCATTAAGGCGCTGGAAAATAATATTGAAGTTGATTACGTTCAGCAGCTGATTAAAACACGCCAGCTAAACCCCGATAGCTCACCGTTTCATCTTGATAACTGGCCCTGGCGTGTCAGAATTTATACCCTTGGCCGTTTTAGCGTGTTGCTCGATGGTAGTCCCGTAAGTGTTAATGGCACAAGCAAAAACAAACCGATAGAACTGCTTAAGGCGCTGATCGCCATGGGTGGGCGTGATGTTAGCGAGACAAGAATTTGTGAAGCCCTGTGGCCGGACGCTGAGGGTGATCATGCACACAGTTCCTTTACTTCAACGCTGTCGCGCCTGCGCCAGTTGCTGGGCAGCAAGCTATTGCTTGTTCATAATGCTCAACTGAGCCTGAATGATCATTATTGCTGGCTGGATATCTGGGCTTATGAACGTAGCCTTGGAGAGCTGGAGTCTGCCTTGTCTGATCCGGAAACACAGAAACTATTTATCATCGAGCAAAAGATTCAGCGCGTGTTTGATCTTTATCATGGTTTCTTTATGGAGAAAGAAGCCCAGCCAGGCTGGATCTTACCGCTAAGAGAACGTTTGCAAACAAAATTATTAAAAATGATTAAACGGCTTATCCGTTTTTACAGTAGCCGGGGGCATTGTAAAAAAGTCATTACCCTGTATGAAAAAGCGCAGGGGCTGGATTCATTCTCAGAAGAGTACTATCGTGGCCTGATGCGGTGTCATGCGGGTCAGGGGAATAGTGCAGAAGCGCTGGCAATTTACGACAGTTGCCGCACCATTCTCAATGCTACCTTTGCGATTGAGCCCTCGGAAAAAACACAGCAGCTTTATCAATATATCAAAAAGGGCGATCAAAAAATGCTGAAGCGCAACTGTGAACGTTGTGTTAAAGCCGCCGGTTAGCTTAGATGTGGTACGTAAAGCTTGTCTGACAGTTAGTAAACGGACAGTCAAAAACATAAAAAATTTCACCACAGAGGCACAGAGTACACAGAGAAAAGCTCTTTATTGTTATAACGCCGTAGGCGTATAACAATAAAAAACCTTTGTGTGCTCTGTGCCTCTGTGGTGAAAAGTTTTTGACCTTGTTTTTAAACAGGCGTTACCGGTCGATTTTCCCCGGCCAGCCAAAATGTGGCATACCCGATCTGAATTTACTTTGTCTGTTAGATTATTTTCAAACTTATACCACTTACACCTTGCTGCTTTATTGTCCCAGATCGCTAGTAAAAACGATGCACTTTCAGTGCAAGACTTTAGTAAAGGTCTGTCATCCTGAACCCTAGTGAAGGATCTTATACACTGGCATTTAAGATCCTTCACTAGCGTTCAGGATGACAGCGATATACATAATAAGACCTTTGCACGATATAGCTTCTGTCATTCCCGAGTGCTTTTATCGGGAATCCATTGTCTTTTATAARCGCTGGATCCCCGATAAAAACACTCGAGGATGACAAAATGAAAGAAAATTTACTCCTGTTTCGTATCGTGCAAAGGTCTCAAGTAATAAGTAATAAGTAATAAGTAATAAGTAATAAGTTTAAAGCCGCAAACTTACAATTTAAATTCTAGCTAATAAACATGGCATCGCCATAACTAAAGAATCGGTACTCTTCAGCAATGGCCTGCGCATAACAGGACATCATTTCATCTTTTCCTGCAAAGGCACTAATCAACATTAATAACGTTGATTCGGGTAAGTGGAAATTGGTTATTAAGGCATCGATACTTTTAAATTCATATCCGGGATAGATAAATATATCAGTTTCACCCGCATAAGCTTCAAGCGACCCATTTTGCGAAGCGGTTTCAAGAGAGCGAACCGTAGTGGTGCCAACAGCGATGATTCGTCCGCCATTGTGACGAGTCTGTTGGCATTTATAGACGGTAGCCTGTCCGACCTCAAGGTATTCAAAATGCATCTCATGGTCTTCGATATGGTCACTTCTTACCGGTTGAAACGTGCCAGCACCGATATGCAGCGTAACATAGGCGGTATTAATACCTTTGTCTGTTAGTTTTTTTATTAGCGCGTCATCAAAGTGTAAACCGGCAGTTGGCGCTGCAACCGCTCCCGGTTTATCCGCGTATATCGTTTGATAACGTGTGACATCTTCTACGGTATCACTGCGTTCGATGTAAGGTGGCAGAGGCATGTGGCCTATCTCTTCAATAATCTCTGCCATAGTATGTTGAGTGTTGGCGCTAAGAGTATATAAATCCCCTTCTCGGCCATCGACGGTCACTGTGTACGAGTTTTCATTATTCGCTAACACGATGATGCCACCTGCTTTAGGTGTTTTGCTAGCACGAATATGAGCCAGACAAGTCTGGCTGCCGGTTAATCGTTCGACTAACACTTCAACCTTGCCACCGGTTTCTTTATGACCGTACATTCTGGCTGGGATAACGCGTGTATTGTTAAACACAAGCAAATCGCCAGGCTCAATTAAATCAACAATTTCGCTAAAACGAAGATGATTTATATTTTTTGTGAAACGCGAATAATGTAAGAGTCGACTCTGTGATCGCACTTCACAGGGTTTTTGAGCGATAAGTCGCTCAGGAAGGTGGTATTGGAATTCGCTGGTTTTCATTAGCGGCGAATATTACCGCTGTCGCAGGTCGTTTGTCGAATTAAATATCAAAAAATGGTTGTAATCGACTCTTAGCGGACTGTTGAAAAAGATCAAAAACGTTTTGCCGCGAAGGACGCGAAGAACGCAAAGAACGCAAAGAACGCAAAGAAAAACAAAGTCAGTGATGGTTCAGTGCGCGCTACGCTCGCACAGAACAGAAGCATAATATTTTTTTTGCGCTTTTTTTGCGTTCTTCGCGTCCTTCGCGGCAAAAAATTGTTCTTTCCTGGAAGTCCGCCCATGGCCGACACCAGACACCCATAAAAACAGTTCAAGTACTCATTTTACCTACGGCACAGCTAACGAATGATTTGGCTTTAGCTGTGGCCGCTTTCAGGCCTTCGACAGTACCACTCTCAGGGTAGCCTAAGCTTAATAATAATTGAGCGACTTCCTTTTTTGTCGATTCATCAGCAGAAACACTAACCATGCCCTTGTCGGTATCAACCTGACAATCATCCACATTGTCCAACTGGTTTAGCCGCTTGATGATAGTACCAGCACAGCCACCACATTTAATATTTTCAACTTTCATTTCGTAAGCCATCGACATTCTCCAATAAATTAACAACCCATAAATTGCGTGTAACCGCCAATATTATGAACACGATCAAAACCCAGTTGGTCCAGGTATTTCTTTACCATTCCAGAACGTGCACCGGTACGACAATATAATAATACCGGTTTATTTGTATCGATATCATCTTTCAGAACCTGAAAACTTTCAATAGGCATATTAATGGCACCGTTTAATGCACCCTGACTAAACTCAACAGGTGAACGCACATCGATTAACTGGCCACCTTCTTCTAAAACTTGTTGTACAAAAGAGCAATTATATTTTTGAATCATCATAAAAACGAATAGCGAAAGAATATTAACATTTTATAATATAACTATATTTAATGCAATATCAATATGTTACGAATGTTATGCAAATAATGGAGATGATCCTTGTTAATTAAGACTAAATCAGTCAGCATTCGCTGAAATTATTTCGAGAGGTTTGATTATGTTTGATACGAATGAATATTTTGATGGAAAAGTAAAGTCCATCGCATTTAAAACTCAGCAAAAAACCGCCACAATCGGTGTAATGGCCGCCGGTGAGTATGTTTTTGCAACTAAGGACAAAGAGAAAATGACAGTCGTTACCGGTGAACTCATCATTCAATTAAGCGGTGAAAGTGAAAGACACAATTATACCCCTGGACAATTTTTCGAGGTGGCAGAAAATAGTAAATTTAATGTATCTGTACCAGTGGATAGCGCCTATTTATGTGAGTACGGTTAACCATCTTATGATGAAGTACACATTTTTGAATCTTGTCACAATGGCATGATGAGTGACATCAAACCAACCCTATATTACATACACGACCCTATGTGTTCCTGGTGCTGGGGTTTTCGAACAGTGTGGACACAAGTACAAAAACAATTAAAAAGTCAGGTAGCAATCCATTCAGTCTTGGGTGGATTAGCACCTGATAGCAATCAAGTTATGCCTGAATCCATGCAACACAGTATTCGAAACAACTGGCAGCGCATTCAGCAGACCATYCCTGGAACAGAATTTAACTATGATTTTTGGAACGTCTGTAAACCTCGTCGATCGACCTACCCTGCCTGTCGYGCAGTTGTWGCWGCGGGTATGCAATCTGATAATYATAAAMAWGMAATGGTTYTTGCYATACAGCAGGCTTATTACATCAATGCRGAAAATCCATCAGATGATTCAGTTTTAATTCAACKGGCAATAAATATAGGGCTTGATGGTYACCGTTTCGAAATAGACCTGGCATCCGATGAATGCARAACTTTRTTTCAAAATGARCRGCAGCTTACTGCTCAATTGAACGTGAGTAGTTTTCCTRAKCTGGTGCTAAAACAYAACGGCTTGAACAATAATATACAAATTGATTACACCAATAGTGACATTATTGTTTCGGATATATTGKCATTAATTTRAATTCTAGYRTTTAAAATATTGTACCGCGGAGGCTAATACAACGAAATATTGATTGTTGTTGGTGTCTATAAAATAGTGCAGGTGTTAATTTATTTTTTAGTCTTTGTTACCTAATAGACCAGAAATTTTATATTTTTTGATAGATGGATTCTGGCCTTCGCCAGAATGACGCGTTTGCGGGAAGTCGTGTTTTTATCGATAGCTTTCACGCAGCCAGTGCGCTAATTACATTACCTAAAGCTTGATCAAATGTAGAATGATCTGCTATCAAACGCGAACGTTTATCATCAAGTTCGTGAGCAAATTCTGCGGCATCTTTTTCGATAACTTTTAAGCCTTTACGGTTAACAAATATTAGTTGCGCAGCGTCCGTTAAAATAACAGATAGTTTTAGACGTCTTACTGGTTTATCTTCACCGTTATAAATTTCATACCATACACCGGGGCGGGTCGAACTAGACAGTTGTGCTATCTTGTCTTTAGCAATACTSGTTTGTTCTTTTATTGTATTTAATTCTTCTTCAGTATCTTCGATTGAACTTGAAATTAATTCTTCAGCACTAATTTCATTATTATCCGCATCAACMACTTTCAAATTATGGTTGTCAATCATATCTAAAAACAGTGATTTAAGCGCTTCAACTTGAACTGTGATATCGCTCTTATCCTGCTGAGTTTCATATAGTTCATCATTTACCGCTTCTAATAGAGCTATATGATTGTTTTTAACCATGTTTAACTGCGATTGATATTTTATGGGTTGCATACATTTGAGTAATAATTTGAGTAATAATACCGATTGAATCCACTGTGAACTGTCACGTCCATGCCGGATATACCGGTTCAGCATTAAAGTTGACCAATGTTTTAAGACTAATGGACGCACGTTATTTGGGATGGTTTTTTCACATGAAACCATTTTTAATTGAGAAATAACGATATTGCGTGCATGCTCCTGTAATATTTCTTTTTGTTGTTTTCTTTCTGTTTCAGTGGTTAATTCTTCTTCTTTACTGATGATACTTCTCAAGTCATCAGCTGCTTTTTCGAAAGCGACAATGTCGATATCAAATTTTTCGAGAATACTATCAACTATATCTTCAAGCTCGTCATAAAGATGATCCTGCTTTACATTAATCCCTTTTCCCGCGTCGGTTAAAAGATCAACTGTTGATCTCGCCGGGTGCGCTTCATCTTCAAACAACGTTCTATCCAGCATCGCTACTTTCATCACTGGTATTTGTAACTGATAGATTAAATTGGTTATTATTTCAGAAACGGTTTCATCATCTGAAATAGCGCTAAACATCATGCCGACAAAATCAATACTTCTTTCATCGAGTAGGTTTACTTGTTTGTCGACAATGCCACCGTGCTGTTTACTAATATCTGAAATGAGTTCTTGTTTGATTTGTTCAGTACTAACGTTTCCTTCGCCCTCTTTTTGCAGTGAGGTAATTTTACGCTGGATAGCCGATAATGCTTTTAATACTTCCTTTCTCTCATAACAATTTTTTCCATCCAGGTCTTGTTGTGTCGGTTTACGTGAAAATGATTCAGGTAATTTAAGTTCATCACCTGTAATGGTCATTTCGCCACTCATAAACTCATTGACGATCTGACTAAAATTTTCATTGGATCTGGGAATAAAATTAGTTGATTTATTTAGCGTCGGATCATAATAACTGGCAACTTGTGTAGAAACTTCATCTTCTTCATTTTCTACCTCTTCCTGTTTTGTTGTTTTAAGCATGATCTCAGGCATAATGTCATTATCAATAAAGATTTTATTGAGTGTCTTGTACATTACACCTAGCTTTGAGCATACTTCCTGATCAAATAATTTGTAGAAAACCAGTTTAACATCGATGTCTATTTCTATATTCTCGATTGTTTTTTGAAAAACTTCGCAGATGTGTTTTGGGTCGAGAGATTCTTTATCAACGCTGTTATCACACTTAAGTTCGAGGTACTCAAGTCTGGCTTCTAGATGACTGACTTCTTCACCATAGATGTTCATGGCTTTCGCATGCATGGTCGTAATAGCGATCATCTCTTCCATTTCGTCCTGATTAACCAGGCTCAGTTCAGCGCAGTCACTGGTATCTAATTCAGCACTTGCTGGCGTTAAAGAATTATTTAGATTGACGAAGAAGTGCTGACTGATATCATTTTTTTCAGTACGAAAGATACGGGTGCAGTCCATGTATTTCATTTGCTCTTCATCTGAAGTCGCCTGTTCCGCAAGGTCAAATAATTTATTGTCTGTACTGTTTAGCATTTGGTTTATCAAAATCATAAGGTGATCATTGACGCAGGAAAATACCTTATCAACGATTTTTTTGTATTTCGTTGATTCCAGGTTGTGTCTTTGAGCGTGTTGATTTACAGGCATAGTAGCAATCCAGTCTAAAATATGGTTAAAAACAAAACACTTGTTAAGTACCTGAAGGCACATGAATTTTAGTATTTAATTTGGATGCATTTAACACAGACATTATGTGGTCTGCGCAGTGAATCGAGGAGCGTCGATTTAAGTGTATATTTAAGAAATTATATAACTTATTGAATTTGATACGATATTATGTAAGTGCTTTGAACTTACTCAATACCCGACTCAACTATAGCTATCACTGACATTTTATCAACAGTTTTTTGTCAAAAAGTGACAATTAGGTGTCGGTTTTCCGACAAACGGTAGAATTGTGTTAATTTTTTCGAATTAATTGTCGGTTTTTTAGACAGTCTATAATTTTGCGTAAGAGTGGCTCATCATCACTGACATTATTAATAAGATGTTATATATAAACGCTTAGATCGTTCGTTTTCCAGAGTGGGCGTTTTTGAAAGACCTGTTGAAACAGAACGGAGTCAATTAGACCCTGTAACCAGTTACGCGTTTTAGGATAATCAGATTGCTCGAACCAGTCCTTATCAACCAGTGAAAACTGTCTAACGAAGGGAAAAACACCAATATCAGCCAGTGTGATTTTGTCAGCTAACAGGTAACGATGCTTTGAAAGCATGTCTTCGAGTTCTTCAATAAATTCTTCACAGTTTATACGATACTGTTCCTGCGTCATCTCTGGATGACGATCAGCGTATTTATAATGGTCTAAATCCAACTTGAAGGAGTAATCATTGGTTTCGATTAATATCTCAGCATCCAAAAGATACGTCTTGGCGTCACCTAACCAGTTTTCTGGATCATGCTGAGATAGAGCCCACTTAACAATATCCCAACTTTCATCGATCACTTCATTTTCTGAAATCTGTAACACAGGAACAGTCGAAGTGGTTGAAAAAGCTAATAACGGTTGAGGCATATTTGACAATTCGATTTCGCGTAACTCAATTTTAATGCCTGCATTTTTTAACGCCATGTGTGCGCGCATACAATAGGGACAGCGTCGAAAGGTGTATAAAATAGGTGTATTCATGAAGCCGGTGTTAAATTTAAGATTTTGTATCAAATTTAAATTTAAAGATGATAAGTAAAATACTCATGCCACTAATAAAGCTAGCGCCCACCAACAATGGCATGTTTTCAGTAATACTGGCATGCGCTACCCAAAAGGCATTACCTGCCACTGAAATGATAAGCATATACATTGAAATATCATCGGTATGTCGCGTTTTCAGGGTTTTGATAATTTGCGGAACCAGGATTAAAGTACAAAGAAATGATGCGATCCAGCCAAATAAAACTTCGATTGCCATGTTATATCTATTACCTGTGTTTAAGTGCAGCCTGTCTATTGGATTCGCGTAGTGCATCTTTCATCTGTTTTCGATACTGACTAATTTCATTTACGTCAGAACCTATGTGTGTTTCGCCGCGATTTTTAGCCAATTGTACCTGACGTTCTCGTTCCGCAAAACGTTTGCGTTGTTTTTCTGACTTTTTATCAAAGCAACTAGGACAGCTTACACCCTGTTCATATTTTTCACTTTGTTTCTCTTCTTCAGTAATCGGTAATCGACAGGCATGACATTGATCGTACGACCCTTTTTCCAGTTTATGATCGACGCTGACACGATTATCAAAAACAAAGCATTCGCCTTCCCATAATGAATCTTTTTCAGCTACGGTTTCAAGGTACTTTAAAATACCACCTTGCAAATGATAAACCTCATCGTAACCCTGCTCTTTCATAAATGCGGTCGATTTCTCACAACGAATACCACCGGTACAGAACATGGCAACCTTTTTATGCTTTTTTGGAGTCATATTTTTTTCGACRTAATCTGGAAACTGTCGGAAGCTTTCAGTTTTCGGATCAATGGCATTTTTAAATGTGCCAATCGCGACTTCATATTCATTACGCGTATCAACCAGCGTGACATCAGGATCAGAGATTAAAGCATTCCAATCTTCAGGTTTCACGTAGCTACCAACCACATGATTGGGGTCGATACCTTGCACGCCCATGGTGACGATTTCTTTTTTAAGTTTTACTCGGGTACGGTAAAACGGCATTTTCTCATCATAAGATTCTTTTGTGCGGAGTGCTTGAAGGCGCTCATCAGAACGTAGCCAGTCATGCAGTTCATCGATGGCTTTCTGAGAACCGGCAACAGTACCATTGATACCTTCCTGGGCAAGCAACAGGGTTCCTTTTATTTCATGTTTAACCATAAAATCATAAAGAGGTTGGCGTATTTCCTTATAGTTGTTTAGCGTGACGAAGTGATATAACGCAGACACAGTAACCTGCGAAGGATTGTCTTGTAACATGGGGTTCCTCATTAACCGGCTGGAGCGTAAATCCAGAGCCAAAACAGCATTTTACCTTATTTTTGCTGGTGAAAATATAGCCGGTAAACTGTTATGATGCAAAATCTTGTGAATTCACAATAATAAATATATGCAATCTCTCTCTGAACTAATTTCATCCATCAATAGTATTGTCTGGGGCCCGTTGATGCTGGCGCTCATCTTAGGTACCGGTCTGTATCTCATGGTGGGTCTGTCATTGATGCCCCTGCGTCGGATTGCTTACAGTTTCAAATTGCTTTGGCATGGCCGTACTAAGACCGGTGAAGGTGATATCGCCCCCTTTAATGCACTGATGACATCTTTGTCTGCCACCATTGGTACCGGAAATATTGCGGGGGTTGCTACCGCAATATTTTTAGGTGGCCCCGGTGCTTTATTCTGGATGTGGTGTACCGCACTGGTCGGAATGGCGACCAAATATGCCGAAGCGGTGTTAGCCGTAAAATATCGTGAGGTTGATCGTAACGGGCATCATATCGGTGGCCCGATGTTTTATATCAAAAATGGCCTGAAGTCACACTGGGCGTGGTTGGGTACCTGTTTTGCCTTATTCGGCGCCATTGCCGGTTTTGGTATCGGCAACACCATTCAGGCAAATTCCGTCGCCGATGTTATAAATACTACCTTCGCTGTACCGCATTTGGTAACGGGAATAATCATGGCCATTCTGGCTGCTTTAGTATTAATTGGTGGCATTAAACGTATTGCTAATGTCGCGGGTAAATTAGTTCCACTGATGGCAATCGCTTATGTTTTTGCGGGTCTGTTTATATTGATATTGAATATTGAAAAACTGCCAGAATCTTTTTCACTAATCTTTACGCACGCATTCACACCTATTGCTGCAACCGGCGGTTTCGCTGGTGCCGCTGTTTGGGCAGCTATTCGTTTTGGTGTTGCCCGAGGTGTGTTTTCAAATGAGGCGGGTTTAGGTAGTGCGGCAATAGCACACGCGGCTGCCAGCACGAACAGTCCTGTACAACAAGGCAGTATTGCCATGTTAGGTACGTTTATTGATACCATCATCATCTGCTCTATAACAGGGCTGGTCATTATCTCATCCGGTGTCTGGACTAGTGGTGAAACCGGTGCCAGTTTGTCCTCTGCTGCTTTTGAATCTGCATTACCGGGATACGGAAATTACATTGTCACCATTGGTTTAAGTGTTTTCGCCTTCACCACCATTCTTGGCTGGAGTTTTTATAGTGAAAAATGCGTAGAGTTCCTGATAGGAGAAAAAGGCATAAAACCGTTTAGAGTTCTATGGATTATTGCCGTGCCGATTGGCGCAACAGCTAGTCTGGATTTTATATGGCTGGTTGCGGATACCTTAAATGCTTTGATGGCGATCCCTAACTTGATCGCGCTTATTTTGTTGAGCCCCGTTGTTTTCAAATTAACACGAGATCATTTTAAAACGGTTTAACCTAACTGGCTCTTCGAGCAAATGAATTTGCAGCAACATGATGTTTCCTGAATTTACCTTATTAGAAATGGGTCTTACCGGTCTGTTATTTATGTGGGCGGGTTTTGTTCGCAGTGGCCTCGGTTTTGGCGGCGCGGCACTTGGCCTGCCTTTCATGCTATTTATCTACGATCAGCCTGTTTATTGGCTACCTATAATAGGTTCACATCTATTATTTTTTTCCGTACTGACATTACGCACACGATTAAATAATGTTAACTGGGGCTACCTTAAATCGTCACTGTTTTACATTTTGCCTCCTGCCCTAATTGGTGTATTAGGTTTACTTAATCTGCCTAACCTCTGGATTGTTACTTTTATTTATAGCATCACTTTGTTCTATGCATTGATGTGGCTACTGAACAAATCGATACATAGTGATAATAGATGGTTCGATAAAATTTTATTGATTTTTGGTGGTTACGTTGCTGGCACCTCATTAACCGGTGCGCCTTTGATGGTGGCAGTCTATGTTCGAAATGTGGTGCAATCACAACTGCGTAATACATTATTTGTACTCTGGTTTATTTTGGTTACGATTAAAATGACGACTTTTGCCGCACTAGGCGTTGATCTCAATATTTTAACAGCCATCGTTTTGTTACCGATTGCTGCGGTGGGTCATTTTATTGGATTGCGGACACATGATTTAATTTTACGTAATGATGTGATATTTAAGCGGGTGATTGGTGGGATGTTAGTTGTGGTTAGTGGCTTAGCTTTGTTCAACTTGTATTGATTTTTTGTTTGTCTCCGTTTTTTTCATACGCTAATTTTTTTTCTGCCTGTAGGGGCGGATTGTAATCCGCGATCCTCTTGTTTGCGTACGTTGGCTGGGTTTAGAATTTCCAGCTAATGGAAAGGCGAGCCCACATGGATGTGGGCTATAATCCAGAGGTTTTAAATGTCCCCAAAGCGCTGGATCCCCGATAGAAGCATTCGAGGATGACAAGGTTCACGGTTAAAAGTAATAGCTAACAAAATAAACATCCCAGCCCGATCCGCACACCGCTTTTGACTTTGACCTGTCTACCACTATAGCTGAGAATACTATAATCCAAAAAAGGTAAGCAGACATGAGAAATCACGGATTACAATCCGCTCCTACAAGTAAAATAARCAYCAAATACAGAAAAATACCCACTAACAACTATACGATTCCCGAATAATCTGACATAAACTATTACATACTGGCAATTANGCAGNAAAAANAATAATGACWGATTTTATCCCCGGACAACGTTGTATTAGCGATGCTGAGCTCCAGATGGGACTTGGCACCATCCTGACCGTAGAGCAACGCACGCTCAGTGTGCTCTTTCTGGCAACGGGCGAAACCCGAACCTATGCTCAACAGACGGCTCCCCTCACGCGTGTTTTATTTTCTGTTGGCGACAGCATCACCAGTCATGAAGGTTTRCAGATAAAARTGAGTGAAATAACKGAAGCTCATGGTTTGATTACTTATACGGGSATGGATAGTARCGGTAATACTCACAAAATAGATGAAGCCGAGCTGGATAATTTTATTCAATTAAACCGCCCTTCTGAGCGATTATTTAATGGTCAGATTGATAAAGACAACTGGTTTGAATTACGCTATCAAACGCTTCATCATAAAAACCGAATAGCAAAATCMGATTTGTATGGTCTCACAGGTAGTCGTACCAGTTTGATTYCTCATCAGTTATATATTGCCCATGAAGTCGCTAATCGATATGCACCTCGTGTATTGCTGGCTGATGARGTYGGTTTAGGTAAAACAATCGAAGCGGGATTAATCTTACATCATCAGATTTTAACTGAGCGTGCCCAGCGAATTTTGATTGTTGTACCCGAAACATTGATGCATCAATGGTTGGTTGAAATGTTGCGTCGTTTTAATCTGCATTTCAAAATTTTTGATAATAATCGTTTTGATGATCTGACCGCTGAAAACACCTTTGAGAATATTTTTCATTCTGAACAACTGATTTTATGCAGTATTGATTTTTTAGTTAGTCATGCAGATGCATTCGAACAGTGTGTAATGGGCGAATGGGATTTGCTGGTGGTGGATGAAGCACACCATTTACAGTGGTCTGTAGATGAGCCCAGTATTGAATATATGGTTATCGAACAACTTAGTTATCACACTAAAGGCGTTTTATTACTAACAGCTACGCCTGAACAATTAGGAAAAGAAAGTCATTTCGCGCGTTTACGACTACTTGATCCCAATCGCTTCCCTGATTTTCAGCAGTTTATTGATGAAGAAGAAAATTACGAACCGTTTGCACAGGTAATAGAAGATTTGTTAGATGCTAAACCGTTAACACAAATTGATATTGATCTGATAAAAAACACTTTCAGTGAAGGTGATAATTCAATATTACTTGACCAGGTCGAGGCTTCAGAATCTGCTCGCATTGAATTAGTTGAACATTTATTAGACCGTCACGGTACCGGTCGTGTATTGTTTAGAAATACACGTTCAGCCGTAAAAGGTTTTCCTGAACGCATATTACATGCCTATAAACTGGATACAGCTGAACACTATCATAATCTTATACATGATAATGTTTCACACTTACTCACCCCGGAAATTTTATATCAACACAGTGAGCATATAAAACATTGGACACTGATTGACCCCCGTATAAACTGGTTAAGTAAAAAATGTGTCGAGCTCTATCCGAATAAAGTTTTAGTCATTACTGCACACGCAGAAACCGCACTTGATATCGTTCAGCACTTCAAAACACAAACCGGTTTACATGCCACTGCCTTCCATGAAGGTCTTAGCATTGTCGARCGTGATCGTGCCGCTGCTTTTTTTGCTGATTTTGAAACCGGCAGCCAGGTTCTTATCTGTTCTGAAATTGGTAGTGAAGGTCGTAATTTTCAGTTCGCTCATCATTTAGTTCTTTTCGATTTACCTATCAACCCCGATTTACTCGAACAGAGAATTGGTCGACTCGACCGAATTGGGCAATTGAATAGTATTAATATCCATGTCCCTTATATAGCGAATACCGCACAAGAGGCCTGTTATCGTTGGTATAACGAAGCGCTGCAAGCCTTTTCGCACACCTGCCCWGCGGGTCACTCAGTATATAAGCGTGTGTTACACGACCTGCATGAAGTGCTAAATGAATCTAATCATCAAGTACAAGATTCGTCATCGCTTGATAAATTAATTGATCAATCAAAAGAATATTACCAGCATTTATCACAATCACTGCAACGGGGTCGTGATCGTTTACTTGAATATAATTCGTGTCGTCCGGCAATAGCACTCGACATTAAACACCGTGCTGAAGCTGAAGATGAGTCTAGTGAACTTGCAGACTATATGGAAAATGTTTATGACTGCTTTGGCATTGATAACGAACTACATAGTGAGCACTGCTTTATTATTACACCAACGGAACACATGATTACTCAGTTTCCTGGTTTGGCAGATGACGGTATGACGATTACTTATAATCGTAATATTGCGCTAAGTTTTGAAGATGCGCACTACATCACGTGGGAGCACCCGTTAACCAATAATGCCATCGATATGGTATTAACCAATGAAATGGGTAATACGGCTGTCACTGCAACCGACTACGCTGGCGTAAGCGCAGGCAGCGTTCTACTCGAGTGTTTGTTCTCTATAGAAAGTGCGCCAATAGCTGAGATACAAAGTAATCGTTATTTGCCCCCAACTATGATTCGTGTTGTTTGTGATGAACGTGGCGCTGATCACAATATCAAACTGCCGCATGCCGAGATCAATGCCAATCACCAGTTTGTTGATAAAGGTGTTGCCAATACCATTGTAAAAACCAAGAAAAAAATTCTTAAGGCGATGTTGCAACGCAGTGAAAAATTTGCAGATTTGAAA
Organism: Thiotrichaceae bacterium; assembly: GCA_002746365.1. GTDB lineage: Bacteria > Pseudomonadota > Gammaproteobacteria > SZUA-229 > SZUA-229. The sequence continues at coordinate 60,071 of NVWZ01000005.1, read as the reverse complement.
TCTGCAAAAGTGCTACAGGCAGCACAACACAATGCCAGCGATACTTTAAATAAGGAAATCAATAGATTAAAAGCACTTTCTAAAGTTAATCCTAACATACGGGCAGACGAAATCGCCTACTTTGAAAAGCAACTATCAGAATTAACTGGAGTGATTGAAAGTGCAAACCTGAGGCTGGATGCCGTGCGTGTGATTGTTGCGACATAGATAACGATGAGTGTTCGTTATCGACTCTTAGCGAACATTTAAAAGATTAAAAACAGTTAGTCCGCGAATAACGCAAAAGACGCGAAAAAAGCAAAAGAAACAATATTTTATTTGCGGTTTTTGTTGCGTTCTTTGCGTTATTCGCGGACAAGACTTTTTCTTTTAAAAGTCCACTCATGGCCGTTTTCAGACTACCAAAAAAAACACCAAACACTTACAGACTGATATAACTGAACCCCTTCTCCTGTAGCTTCATAATGCCATCAACACCAATGGGCACAACAACAGAAACATCCAGTAAATCTTTTTCTGTCCAGTTCAAACTTTTCATGGTGTTTCCACAYGCCTGAAACCTCACACCGTAATCACTCAGTGAYTGGACACGTTGTTGATGAAYCCGAGATATGGCGCGTTTGGGATGRGTGCCTAATAGATTCAATCCCGGACCTAAAGCGGCAACGACTAACTCGATATCATCGCCATATTTCCTGAGCATTTCTCCACATGAGAAAAGTACTTGTTCAATGTAATCGTGATCTGCGCTATTGCATTGATAGACCAGTTTATGAATAGAACTATCGTCGAAGTGTGTATCAGTGTGATGTGCCTTCGCTTTTCCGGGAAGACTCACTCCCAGACCGATACCASCTAAGCCTAAAAGGGATAAAAATTGRCGTCGTTTAGTCGGTTTCATCATTCTTCCTCTGCAGAGCGTTTTCTTTAGTGGGAAACTCTGTCATAAAGTTCCAGGCTTCATCTGTTGCTTCCAGATCTGTATTTTTTACCTACCAGCCATTCATGCTAGTTCAGCTTATCACCCTTATGTATCACCGTTTTTGACATTAATGCCATTAGGTCTCGCCAGCGCGATGAACACGAAAATATTGCGTCAGCTTGTCATGCGACAAGGAAACTTCAAACCAGCCAGGTTTATTGACATCAATATCATTATTTTCAGTCTGAGCCTGTGTTTGTGCAGCAAAGGTAAAAAGGATTAGGGAAATCAAATAAACAGCAGGTTTAAACATTATAGATACGGCTTCAGATAGATTATAATTAACTTATCACGATAAATCTAATTCGTGACTATTTTTCTAACTGTAACACAGGTATTGCTTTGTTTTCCGAACAACTATTTGATGAACCACTAGTGAATGCTCTGGACTTTCTTGGCTTCACTGAGATGACAGAAGTACAGGCTGCCGCGATTCCACAGGCACTTTCTGGAAAAGACCTGATTGTAAATGCTAAAACCGGCAGTGGTAAAACACTGGCGTATGTTTTACCGATGTTACAACAGATACTGGATAACCCGCAAAGTGTCACACAGGCGCTTATTATTGCGCCGACACGTGAGTTATGTCGCCAAATTAATAAACAATGTACTGTTTTGGCGCAATATACCGATATACGTACCGCTGTTATCATCGGTGGCGAAGATCCAAAACATCAATTAAAAGCACTAGAAAAATACCCTGACATTATTGTTGCGACTCCCGGTCGTTTACTGGAGCATGTTAAGCGAAAAGTTATCGATTTAGACGCCATAAACATATTAGTACTTGATGAAGCTGATCGTATGCTCGAAATGGGTTTCAGTAATGCCGTCATCGAAATAGCCAGTCAATGTAATGAAGAATGTCAGACGGTACTCTAYTCAGCCAGCTTTAACGAAAGCAAATTTAAAGCACTAACTGATATCATTCTGCTGGATGCTGAAGTCCTCATGGTGGATAGTGCTCGTGAGAATAATCAGAACATCCTGCAGCAGAAAATCCCCTCAGAGAGTGATGAACACAAACTCGATCTCTGTCATTACCTCCTCGATAGAGGGAATGATGATGTTAAATACACGCGTGCGATTGTATTCGCCAATAAAAAAGAAACCGTCAATAGAATCAGTGGTTGGCTACAGTCAAAAAACATAACATCCGCTGTCGTTCACAGTGATGTGGATCAGGATAAACGTAATAACATGCTGAGAAAATTCAGGAATGGTGATATCGATATTATTGTTGCTACAGACGTGGCATCACGAGGGCTCGATATCAGCAATCTGGATTTAATCATAAACTTCAATGTGCCGCATAATGGCGAAGATTACATGCATCGAATAGGACGTACTGGAAGAATGTTTGATACCGGCACATCTATTACCCTGGTCAATACATTTGAATGGAATAAGATGATTAGCATCGAAAACTTTTTAGATGTTGAATGTATTGAACATAAAATAAAATCTCTGGAAGGAAGTTATAGCGGCCCTGACAACAGAAAAACCTCAGGTAAATCGTATGGCTCTAAAAAGAAAAAAGCTAAAAAAGTGAAAAAGGAAAAAACCAAAACCAAAGAAAGATTGCGAGATAAAAAGAATGTTGGGAAACGTCGTCAACCATCAGATTCCGATCGCTCCAAAAACGAATAAAACCAACATTTAAAATATAAAAGATGCGCAAAAGCCGTTTACTCATACCTTTTATTTTTTTACTAACAGGCTTTTTTTCTGCCTATCTATTTTTAAATTACTCTACAGGTAAAGCTCCGTTACCGCCCAACGATGAACCATTCTCACAACCTGATAGTGTCGTAAATAACAATAATCAATTTACCCAGGAGACTGACGGATTAAGCGAAGAAAGTCGAATATCAAAACTAGAAGATGAAATAAAAAAACTAAAACAGCAGATGCTGCGGATGAATCAGAGCATAGAATCACTTCCAGTTGAAACCAAAGCAACTACTTCAGCCTTTGTTGGACGTACAAATAACACCTTCACCCCATCCATATTAACGCGAAGACTATATAGTTATGAAAGTCTTATTAGAGGGGGCATTGATCAAATTACTGCAGAAGATATCGTAAGAAGAAAAAATAATTTCGAATTAAAACGGCTGGCACTACAAGATCGTGCCACTCGCGAAAATTATCTTAATAGCCAACAATATTATGATGAATTAAACGCCATCAATCAGAACGATGTCAGTCTCCGGGATGAACTGGGTGATGATCGCTATGACGAATATTTATATACCAGCAAACAAAATAATAGAATTAAAATCTCATCAGTCATGCTTGGCTCAGCAGCTGAGGAAGTGGGCATCGAAAAAAATGACGTGGTGCTGAGCTACAATAATAAACGCATGTTCACCTGGCAGGAATTAAAAAATGCAACAACAGAAGGATCATTAGGCGAGTTTGTATCAATAACCATTTACAGATCAGGTGAACAATATAGCTTTACTGTGCCTCGTGGCCCCTTAGGTATTCAGCTAGGTTCGACCAGGTTAGAACCCTAACCTGGTCTGGCTTATACTGCCCCCTAATTTCTTAGACAGGCTTAAATCGTCTTAACCAGAATTTATGCGTATAGAGAAAAACAACAACCGAGACACAGGCAGCAACTAACAGATAGGCTGGCTGCATGTAATAAAAATAATATATCACCAATAAAAATAATGCATTTATACCATCGACTGTTTTCAACAGCTTAGTATTTCTAATTAAATTCTGTTGCTGAAATGTTCCGGCTGTTTTCAAAATTAGCTGTAAGTTCGCCAAAACAATATTATGTGAACAGTTTTCTTTCACACCTACAACAACCTCGCCTTCAGTTTCCGCTTGCAAGCTACCGAACAGCCTATCCCATAGTSWMMWCMWAYTNYCAMMRYYSKYRKYAWYAKMRGSYRCGWYTTYRYCGTGGTGCACACGATGCAGGCTTGGCGTAATAAACAAATATTCCAACCATTTTATTCGAGGAAACCAGTGATTGTGGCAAGGCACCTGATAAAAAGTATGAACAAGAAAAGCCGTTATCACGAYTTCACCGGGRAAYCCTATATAGATAATAGGTACTGCCAATACCCAGGTAAATACTGGCGATAAAAAACTATCCCTCAAAGCCACACTGGCTTCTAATTGCTCTGGTTGGTGATGYACTACATGAATCGCCCAAAGTGGCGCAGCATAATGTGAAAAACGGTGATACCAGTAATAAGCAAAATCGTAGAGCACGATAACTAATAAAATATTCAATACGGAGCTTTCTAACTGTAATACTTTATATTGTTGAGCAAACACATATACAGGTGTTAACACTATCAGTGAAAACAAGCTGGAAGAACGCAGCAAAACATGTGCCTGTACATTTTCTAATACACGAGAAAATTTAATCGACTTCGCATTTTCTGAAATATAGCTAGCGATAAAGTCGGTGGATAAAAAAAGTAGCGGTGCGATTAGCACCCAGAATTCTGAAGGTATATTCACTGTTACCTGTCATTGTATTACTTATGTTAAATCTTCTACCATATTTTTTGGTCGCAACCAATAAGAAAACTCGGGAGCATTAAATGCTTCTAAAGCTTCTGGTTTTTCTGTATTGAAGATATTCGGTCGTTGTATCCCTGTTAAAAAACGTGTGTCAAAAATCTCTTCACAGCCAGAGGTGAATTCAAAAAGACCTTCTTGTTTGCCTGTTTTAATATTAATTATGACAATACCAGACAGTAATGTGGCAAACTTTTCCTGCACAGGCATACCACCAAAAATATTGGATTCACGTATTTTACATAAACCGACTATGGCGTAATTACCCACAAACGATAAACCACGTAAATAACCTTGCAATTGGCAAATGACTTCACGACTGCCATCATTAACATTAATTTTTAACAGTTCACCTGCACCTGAATTGAGTACGTATAAATTATTTTGATAAAATCGGGGTGAATGCGGCATAGCTAAATCGCGCTGAACAATTTCATTGCTTTTTATGTCAACAATAATACCGCCGCTCACTTTATTATCGCGCCAACCGCCTGGGGTATCGCTTTCACCTAAACAGGTCACATAACGCGGTTGGTTTTTTACCATGGCTAAACCGTTTAAATGGCATCGGTCTTCAGGTACGGTACCACTGACAAAAGACGGTCGCCATTTAGGTTCAAAATTATAGTTGTCACTTAGTTTTGAAAGACAGCTAAAGCGGGTATTGGCAAACCACACATCATCGTTAGCAAAGGCAATATCATGAATATTTAAATCGCCTGTATGCCAGGAAACTTTGGGTAGGTATAAGGCATCGTACTGTCCTGCCTGTTTGTAGTTTTTTGCCAGTATTGCATCATTGCTGTGTAAGGTAACGCCATTGCGTGTCGCTAAAACCAGCTTGTTACCGGATATATCCATGCCCATTGGTTTATCGTATTGGCGCATTAATAAACTCAGCTGATTACCTGCCCAGCCAATCATTAACAACTTACCCGCCTGATAAGTGCTAACCACTAAACTGCCTTTACTTGCGGCCAGCCATTCCATAAAGCCGCTATCGGCATTACATTGCACGGGTGTACCTTGTGGTAAGGGTGATGAATAAGGTGATGGCATAAGACTGTAATGACTCTTGATACGGTTAAAATGACTAATACGCAATAGATAGCGCAACAGACCATTTTAAGGATAATATTTTTGCTATCCTAATATACGCCCACATATAAAGCACTCTAATTAAATAACAAATGCGTTTGGAAATCCAAATCACCGTAATAAAAAAGACGAACCGAATTTCGTCTTTTTTATTACTGGTTTAATTGTTACTGGCTAAAAATAAACAGCCTGATAGTTTAGCGACGACGCCTTAAGCCAAACGGTAATAGTAACAAGCCGCTTAACCAGCCTAATGAACCGCCTCCACCTCCGCCAACTATTTCAGTGGTTTCGCTATCGGTATTGTCCGCTGTATGAATATCGGTTTGTGCGGCGCTGGCGGTCACAGTATTGGTGGTGGTGCCTGCCGTGTTGGCAGTTACCACCACATTAATRGTGTTAGTCGCACCTGGTTCCATAAACGGCAGATTACATTCCAGTGTGGTCGCTGCCTGGGTACAGTTCCAACCTGCTGTAGCTGCATCATCACTCACATAGGTAATGCCTGCCGGTAAAGGCTCAGACAGATTCACATCCATCGCGATACCGGTGCCTTTGTTGGTGGTGATTAAGCTGTAGGTGAAATTGTTGCCGACGGTTACCGGGTCGGTGTCATCGTTAACCACAAGRTTTAAGTCGATRRTTTCRCCKGSRCCRMTRTAGCGYTGGGCATACACGCCATTACTACCGCCATCCTGATTTAAACTCTGCCAGCTCACCACAAAATCACCGTCTGCGTCCATGGTGACACTAGTGTTGAGTTGGTCATTATCGATGAAGGTATTCACCAAAAATTCACCCCCTACAGTACCGCCATCGGCGCTATAGCGTTGGGCATAGATGCCATAATCACTGCCATCCTGAATTTGACTCTGCCAGCTCACCACAAAATCACCGTCCGCATCCATCGCAATACTGGGGTTGCGTTGGTGAGTAAACGTTACGGTATTCACCCTAAGCTCATCACCGGCAGGCGTGCCATCGGCACTATAGCGTTGGGCATAGATACCATAACCACCGCCATCCTGATTGAAACTCTGCCAGCTCACCACAAAATCACCGTCCGCGTCCATCGCAACACTGGAGATGTGTTGACTATTTTCAATGAAGGTATTCACCAAAAACTCATCACCCGCAGGCGCACCATCGGCACTATAGCGTTGGGCATAAATGCCATAAGCACTACCATCCTGACCAGAACTACTCCAGCTCACCACAAAATCTCCGTCCGCGTCCATCGCAATACTGGGAAAGGTTTGCTCGCCTGATGTTTCGGTATTCACCCTAAACTCACCGCCCATAGGCGTACCATTGGCGCGATAGCGTTGGGCATATACGCCCCAACCACTGCCATCCTGATTATCACTATGCCAGCTCACCACAAAGTCACCGCCCGCGTCCATCGCAACACTGGGGTTGCGTTGCTGATCAAACGTTACGGTATTCACTCTAAACTCACTACCCGCAGGCGTGCCATCGGCACTATATCGTTGGGCATAAATGCCATCACCATCACTATCATGATAAAAACTCTGCCAGCTCACCACAAAATCACCGTCCGCATCCATGGCGACACTGGGGTTGCGTTGGTGACTAAACGTTTCGGTATTCACCCTAAACTCACCACCCGCAGGCGTGCCATCGGCACTATAACGCTGGGCATAGACGCCATAACCACTATCGCCCTGAGCAAGACTTTCCCAGCTCACCACAAAATCACCGTCTGCGTCCATGGCGATACTGGGTTCGTGTTGGTTATTATCGATGAAGGTATTCACCAAAAACTCATCGCCAACATCCGGCGGAAGGATAGCTGGAATACTGCCGGCTATGGCAGGCGCAACATAGACTGTACTCATGGCGCTGCAAATAGCCAATGCCAGTGGGGTGTATCGGGGGAAAAATCGTAGGGTACTGTTGGTTGGTTTCATCAGTGGTATCCTCAATTTGCGCGTTTTTCTATTTACATATTAAAATAATACGCCTTTTTTAAGTGCTTGTCTTAATGTGGCTGAATTTCATTTACTTCCCAGTAAAATTAGCAGCAATATAATCCCCGCCTAAAGTCAGAAACACATATAGTTTTTGTTTGTCAGTATTGGTAATTTTTGTATTAACAAAAATTACCAGCCACTCTGGGTTACCGTTAAATGTTTTTGTTTCAATGGAACTTGCGACGATGGATGACCAACTGTTTTCCAGTTTTTTTCTTTTTACCAATGCCGCCACAATTTCTGTTGCTTTGGTTTGCGCCTCGGTCTGTGTTACCTGTGTATGTGAATGACTATGACCATGATCGTGATTGCCCCCCGCCATCGTAGTCATTGACAATAAACCAAGGGTAAAACCAAGTAGTAAAATCTTTAGTTGCATTATATAAGTCTCTTTTAAAATGTATCAATAGTATCGTGGATTGTTCTTTTTATTTGTTTTTTTGGTTTAATATCTAATTTTTTTGTTAAATCCAGACGCTGATATTCGCCTTTGGTTTTCAGCGTAATACTGACAGCGGATGATGTATTGTTCTTCCAGTACCAGCCATGGGTACCGTCAAAGACTGTGGTTAAAGAACCACTTGCCTCGCTGCCAGTACTTTTTTTAAAACTTTTGAAATAACCACTGGTATCGCCCGCAGGTTCACCATGAAAATCATAAAATAGTTCTGCCCCTTCGGTTTGCCATGTATATTCAAGTGTTGCACCTTTTAACAGGTGTAACTTGTATTCTTTATCGCCTCTGGCGGGGACAATAATACTGATTGTATCTTGTCGCATTGCCTGTGTTAGAGCTTTACGGCTGACGATTTCAGTACTTGCCATGATTGTATTATTCATGGGTTCAGCAGATGGCGTACTGGCAATAAATTCTTCTGGATGACTGTTGTGTGCATAGCCGTGCATCTGCATCATGAACAGGTAGGCACCCATGAGTATAAGGCTATAGTTTGCAATCAGGCTGAATGTTTGGAAAGAGCGTCTTTTTCTCCAGACGGCAATCAGCACCAGCATCAGTGCAAGCGCACTGATTTGACCCAGTTCGATACCGACATTAAATGAAATGATGTTGAGTAAAAGATTGTCTTCGCTCAATGGCAGTTGCTGTAACCGAGTCGACAAGCCGAAACCGTGAATCAGCCCCAGACCGGTAATCATAAACAGCATATTGGGTGCTTTGATATTGAGGTATTTAGCAAAGCCGTCAATGTTAGAAAACGCGATATAACAAACACTCAGGGCAATCACCGCATCAACAAGAAAATAATTAAGTTGGATACCATTAAAAGTCGCATAAATCAGGGTCACACTGTGACCCAGGGTAAATGCGGTAATATATTTAACGATATCGCGAAAACTACTGAGAAAAAAGATGATGCCGAAAACAAAGGCCAGGTGGTCGTAGCCAGACAACATATGGGTCGCACCGAGCCACATATAGCTTAAATTGCCACCATCAATAATGGATTGTTTTTCCGCCTCGGACATGCCGTGCGCATAGGCAAGCTGTGATAATAAGCTAAATATAAGTACGCCGATGGCTGAAAAGATTAGCCGATGACTAAGTTTGGTTATTGGCAACACGGGTTATTCTCCAAAATAAGATTAAGAAATTTCTGATTAAAAATAAACATTAGCTGTTTCATGCTTTCTTCTCTCGCCCATGTACTAAGCGATACAAAGCCGGCAACACCATCAGGGTKAGCACGGTGGAAGAAATAATACCGCCWATRACAACRGTWGCCAGAGGGCGCTGAACTTCWGAGCCTATGCCGGTATTAAGTGCCATTGGTATAAAACCAAGSGCGGCAACCAGCGCGGTCATTAACACGGGRCGTAATCGGGTGAGAGCGCCATCGATAATYGCGTTATTTAAGGCCTGCCCTTGCTCACGCAAATCACGAATAAAGGAGACCATTACCAGACCATTRAGTACSGCGATACCTGATAATGCAATAAAACCCACCGCAGCAGAKATTGAAAACGGTATGTCACGCAACAATARWGCCATTATGCCGCCRGTCAGTGCCAGTGGYACRCCAGAAAAWATAATGGCTGCATCCTTAATYGAACCCAGTGCCAGAATAAGCAGACCAATAACGAGTGCCAATGTTAAAGGCACGATGATAGACAGTCTCTGCGTAGCAGATTGYAATTTTTCATAAGTGCCGGCATATTCAATCCAGTAGCCTGCGGGGATTTCAACATTATTCACCACGGACTGCTGCACATCTTGCACAAAAGAACCAAGGTCACGCCCGCGAACATTGGCGGTGATGACAATGCGTCGCTTGCTATTTTCCCGAAAAATCTGGTTATAACCGGTGGCTAAATTAAGCTCGGCCACTTCAGACAAAGGCACATAATTACCGTTGCTTAACATCACCGGTAAACTGGACAGTGCATCCATATCGGTACGCAAATGTTCGGCTAAACGCACCACTATTTCTGAACGACGATCACCTTCATAAAACTGACCGGCAACACTGCCCCCCAGCGCGGTTGCCAATACATCCTGTAATTCAACAATACTCAAACCATAACGCGCCATAATTTCGCGTTTGGGCTGTATCGTCATAACAGGCAAACCGGTGGCCTGCTCTACCGCAACATCGGCAGCACCCGTGACTTTTTTAAGGGCTTTTTCTATGTCACCTCCCAGTTTAATAAGTAAATCAAAATCGTCGCCAAACACTTTAATGGCAAGCTCCGAACGAACCCCGGAAATCAATTCATTAAAACGCATTTGTATGGGTTGTAAAAACTCATAACGATTTCCCGGCAAAGGCATGACCAGGGCTTCAAGTTCAGCAACCACCTGCGCTTTTGTTTTGTCTGGGTCCGGCCAGTTTTCACGCTCTTTAAGAATAATAAAAGTATCAGCGACACTGGGCGGCATCGGATCGGTTGCTACTTCTGGCGTGCCAATTTTTGAAAACACCGTTTTAACTTCGGCCAATTTTTTTATTTCTGCTTCCAGCGTTCCCTGTAAATGGATGGACTGCTGCAATGATGTGCCCGGTATGCGTAATGCATGCATGGCAATATCACCTTCGTCCAGATTCGGCATAAATTCTGTGCCTAATTTGGGAATAACAGCTGCAGAAGCCAGCATTATTACCACCGCCAGAAATATCACGGCCCAGCGAAATTTAAGTGATAACACTAAAATGGGATGATACGCAAAACGTGCCGTTTTCATTATCCTGCTTTCTTTAAGCTGTACCGGCTTGCGAAATAACAAAGCCACACTAGCAGGCACAAAAGTGATAGAAAGAATCATCGCACTCACCAGCGCAATAATCACCGTCAACGCCATGGGATGAAACATTTTGCCTTCGACACCACTTAAAGCAAAAATTGGGATATAAACTACGGTAATGATAAAGGATCCAAACAAAGCGGGGCGAATGACTTCTTTGGTGGCATCAAACACCAGTTCCAGGCGTTCATTGAGTGTTAATGTTTTTTCAGCACCGGTTTTTTCAGCACTGGCATTACTCAATCGTCGCAAACAGTTTTCAACAATAATCACCGCACCATCAATAATAAGACCAAAATCCAGTGCGCCCAGGCTCATTAAGTTAGCACTGACTTTGCTTTGCACCATGCCGGTAATGGTCATTAACATGACGATAGGAATAATGGCTGCGGTTAACAGTGCGGCGCGAATATTTCCTAACAATAAAAACAACACAACAATAACCAGAATCGCACCTTCGGTCAGATTGGTTCGTACCGTTGCCAGGGTTTTATCCACCAGGCTGGTACGATCATAAACCGCGGTTGCGCTAATACCTTCCGGTAGACTTGGCTTTATCTGTTCCAGTTTCTGAGCAACAGCCAAAGCTACCGTACGGCTGTTTTCACCGATCAACATGAAAACCGTACTTAATACAACTTCATGGCCATTTTGTGTTGCCGCACCGGTTCGTAATTCTTTACCCAGGCTCACGCTAGCGACATCTTTTATACGAATCGGTAATCCTTGCTGCTGTTCGATAACAATGTCTTCCAGGTCTGACAAATTACTCGCCTGACCGGGTACGCGCAGCAATAACTGGGCACCATTGTTTTCAATAAAACCAACACCGCGGTTAGCATTATTTTTTTCCAGGGCAGTCACCACATCAGCATAACTGATGCCAAAACTAAGCAGCTTTGCCGGTTCGGGTGCAACCAGGATTTGTTTTTTATAACCGCCTATAGGATTGACTTCAATCACACCCGGTACACGCATTAATTGCGGTTTAATAATCCAGTCATGCACGGTACGTAAATCGGTAGGGGTAACCAAACTTCCATCGGCATTGGTTGCCCCCGGCTCGGCATCCACGGTGAACATAAAAATCTCACCCAGACCGGTTGCGATGGGACCCAGCTCCGGCTCTAACATGCCTGGCAAATTGGCTTTTGCATTACTCAGTCGTTCACCAACCAATTGACGCGCAAAATAAATATCAGTACCTTCTTCAAATACGATGGTCACCTGAGATAAACCATAACGTGATAAAGACCGGCTATAGGATAGTTTCGGCAATCCTGCCATGGCGTTTTCTATAGGAAAGCTAACACGTTGCTCGACTTCCAGTGGGGTGTAACCCGGTGCCTCTGTATTGACCACAACCTGTATATTGGTAATATCCGGCACGGCATCAATGGGCAACTGGGTAAATTTGTACAGCCCTAGCAGCATCACCAATAACACCAGTGCGATAACCAGCCCACGTCGGGCTAGCGAAAATTTTATAATAGCTTCAAGCATGATTGTTCCTGTTAGGTGAATCCATAGTTGCGGCTCTATGCCATATTGAGTGGTTATTTAATCTTTAGTCAAAACAATCGTTTGTCATCTCGAACGTTTTTTTGTGAGAGATCTTATACAGAGGTAGCATAAGATCTCTCCCGCTGGTCGAGATGACAGACTAACGCTTGTGTTTTTGACTGACGACTTATGACTGAGTAACCACTCAATATGGCATAGCCCCATAGTTGCTGTATTGGTCACTGAATTAGTGGTCATGTGACGCACCAGCTTTTTCAATGTCTGCTTTAATAACATAGCTATTTTTTGTGACGTAACGCGTGCCTGCCTCCAGGCCACCGAGTACTTCAACCCATTCATCATCCTGTTTACCTAGCTCTAACATACGTACTTCATATTGCTCACCAATCTGCGCATAGACCACGGTGAAATCTCTAAATGCCTGTAACCCAACACGTTTTACCGCCAACGGCACCGCGTGTTCACCCACTTTGATTTTTGCTTTTACATAACTGCCGGGTAATAACTCGCCACGTTTATTGTCAACAACGACACGAGCCGTTACCGACTGGTTTGCCTGAGCAATGATATTAATCAATACAATTTTTCCGCTAACCGATTGCGATGCGTTTGTCAGTTCGATACGGACCGGAGCCCCTACTTTTACTCGATGGATATCCTGCGGAAAGACAGACAAATCAATCCATACCGTTGAGGTATCAGTAATAACAAACAAAGTTTGATCATTGGTTTGTTCGCCAGTATTGGCATGTCGTTGGGTGATAACACCGTTGATTGGGGCTTTAATGGAATACAACTTAAGACTTTCGTTGCTTTCAACGGTGGCCAGTGTTTGACCTTTACGGACGGTGTCGCCGAGTGATACCTTGACGGTTTTAATGACACCGGCAAAACGAGCTTTAATATGATTGACACGTTCTGCGTTGGCTTTAACCTGACCGAAAACATCAATGGTTTCCTGCAATACAACGTCACCGGCAATAGCGGTTTCTATTGACAATGCATTGGCAACAGCCGTTTCAATTGTAGTGCGGCCTTCAAAATTATCGTATTGCCAATGATATTGAGTACCTTGATAAACAGCATTGATAGTAACGATAAAGGAGTGTGGCTCCACAATTTCCATGTCACCACGCAAGGCATCACCCTGAGGCTTAAATTTAATATTATCCACCTTGCCACCTTCAATACTGCTCAGGCGAGTCAAAGTGATGCTGAGCTCAACTTCAGTCGGTGCCAGAAGCTGACCTTTAAAACGACCCCAGGCACGAAACTCTGGCGGTACACCGGTTTCAAAAATAGCTAACTCAAGAGTGAAATCACCGCTGTTGTGCAAGCGACCACCATGAGGACCTTTCGCCATCTCTTCATCGTGAGCATCATGCCCACCTTCTGAATCGTGCTGATGCTCCGTATCACCACAGGCAAGTAACAGCGTAGTTAAAAAAAACATAACCAATAGTTGTCGTAGTGTGTTCATAATATTTCTCATGATTGACTCCCCGCTTGTGTCATAGACACACCGGTTAAACGTTCAATTTCAATAACTTTTAAGTGCGTGTCGATACTGGCTTCAACTAATGCACTACGTGCATCTAGTAAATCAGCCTGTACACTGCGCCATTCAAAATAGCTGTAACGGCCTAAGTGATAGGCTCGGCTTGTTTGCTTCAGCGCCATTTCGAGCTGTGGAATAATGTTGCTACGATAAGCATTCACACGGTGCAGACTGTGTTGAAGTTCCTGGCTTAACACATAGAGTGTGGTTTCAAAACGCACTTTTAGCTCATCCGCTTTAGCCTGTGTTTGAGATAAATTCTCTCGTGCTTCAACAATATATCCCGTATTTCGACTGCGCTCACCAAAGGGTATGGTAATGCCTGCAACCAGAGCCTGATCACTAGTGGTTTCGTAATGACGTACGCCGAGATTCACACGCCAGGGTGCATCACCCTGTGACTCAGCCAGTTTTAACTGCGCTTGCAGCAAACGTTTATCAGACATCAAACGAGTAAATTCTGGACTCTGCTCAAGTTGCGTTTTTAGTCTTTCAAAAGGCAGGATGGCTGGCAGGCGAAAAATATCGCCTTCAACTTGTGTAAAGTCTGGGTTTGTCTCACCCCATTGTGCGGCCAATAAGCGAATAGCAGAGCTCAATTCATGTTCGATATCTTCATGCCCCAGTTGTTGGCGAGCCAGTTCTGCCCTGGCTCGAGCCAGCTCAGCTTCTGGTGTCTTCCCTGCCACTACTCGTTTTTTAACCGCAACCACGGTTTCTTTTGCCAGAGCTACCGTTTTAACGGCATTGCTYAGWCGCGCTTGATTAGCYAGYGTAATAATATATAAACGKGCTGTTTCGGCCGCWGCATCAAGGCGTTTAGACTTCGCYWGSGTGGAAAGTGACGCTGCTCCAGCATCGGCGACATCGCTATAACCCTGTCGTATGTCACCTTCTAAAACCCAGGCAATGCCCAGGGTTGCCTGGGCATTATCAGCGCCTTCAAAAGCCCCTGTACCGAGCGCATCTTCAACTATAAAACTCAGTTCAGGACTGGCAGCCATGCCGGCTTGTAATTGCCTGCCACTCTGTGCTTTAAGCGCGTAGCTAAAACTGCGTAGTGACGGATTATGCTCAAAAGTTTTACTAATRGCATGGGGTAAATTAATGCGCTGAGGCTCTGCATGCAAYACCGTATGAAAAAGTARTAGCGCACTGGCAAAAACAAGTAGCGTTAATTTAGACAGTGTAGATAACGATTCAGATAACATGTCGCTGCTATCTCCTGTGTAAGTGATTTATATTAAAAACAATAATGCACGCTGATTAAGCGCAAACTCTATTGTTCGTAAATTAAAATTTTAAAGAGTAGGCCATGAATAAATTGGCTATTGGCATATTTTTACCTGCAAAAATCCAGCAAGGGGTTTTTCAGGAAACTATGTCAATGGCAAGCCGCAGTCATTCACGAACGTGGCATGGATAAAGTTATCTTACGGGCGGAGCTCGCAACGGGGGATGGAGTAAATAATAATAGAAGGAATATGGTGCGGCATAAGATCTTTGCCTTCTCATGCAAACCAGACGAGGTACAATCAAGAAAAATCCGACAACCAGAAGTAACGGTATCAGCGGGTCTAATAAATTGGCTTTCTTTATATCAAAGCTGACATCTATTACAGCATGGTGGTGATGAGTCAAATCAGAATCATGCTGTAGTGATGCTGCATGCACATTATTGACATGTTTAAAAATAGCAGGTTCAAAAACAGCAGACTCAGCTGATCCAGGTTGATCAATGTGAATATGCAAGCGATTTGCCTGTACCAGCAGAAATGCAAGACTAAGGCACAGAATCAACAGATATTGAAAAATTGGATTGTTAGCGTTTTTGTACATCGGAGCTGAGTCTATACTGTGTGAATATACGATTCAAGTAAACAGTCGCTCAAATCTAAACCGTATCGGTCGTAATCTGACAGCGCCGGATTCAGCTACAGCATCTTCAAAATCATCACCTTAGTAAGTTCTCATTGCTAAGCGTTTAAACAAAAAGGCTGTTATTGCAATACACCATACGATAACCGCTCCACTGGGTAAATCTAACAGTGAAGATAAGATTAAGCCAAGGCCATAACCTAGTCCGCCAATCGCATAACCTGCCAACAAGGCATTTCTGTGTCCGACACTGCCTAAAGCAGGAATAATCAGGCTGGCAAAAACCAGGTAAACGCCCACTATCTGTACCGAACTGGTGACCGCTAATGCAAACAGCAGGTAGAAGCCTACATGGTTTAATTTTCCTCGAAAGTTGTACCATATCAGCAAAATGAAGGCCGTCGTTAAAGCCGTTGGCAAGAGTTGATCCCAGGTAGTCCACAGAATTTGTCCTACCAATAAATCTTTGAGTGATTCACCGCCGTGCGGGTTATCTGCCAGCAGCAAAATACTGGCTGTTGCTGCCAGTATAAAGGTCACGCCAATAAGGGCTTCCTGAAATTGCTGGTAGCGTTTCTCCAGCTGACCTAATATTACTGCCGCAATCAAAGCACTGCTGACTGCGGCCAGTTGCACTTCCCAGCCATGCGTATCCCAGCCGAAACGATAGGCCGCAATCACTCCCAGCCCCGCTACCTGAGCGATTGCCAGATCAATAAAAATAATGCCCCGCTTAAGCACTTCCTGTCCCAGCGGCACATGGCTTGCCAGTATTAACAGGCCGGCGATAAAAGCCGGCCCCAGGATGGAAAACTCCAGACCCTCAAAGCTCATGATTTAACCTGCAATAGTTGATTTAAGAGTCGGTCGAACCATTGAATCAGGTTCTCTTTCTCTGCAGCGCTAAATGGCAAAGCAACGACAGGCAGCCCGGTTTTTTGCGCGAGCCAGCGGGCAGATTTATTACTTTGATAGCTGGCATACAAAATCATGTCTGCGGGATTTTGTTTTAAGCGGTTAAGCACTTTGCCTAAATGGGTACTGCTGGCTGGAACACCCGGTTTGGGTTCCAGCGTTGCCACCTTTTTCAAACCCAGCCATTGCTCCAGATAAATCCAGCTATTATGACTGACGACAATACGCTTACCCTGTAATGGCTCTGCACGTTGCTTCCATTGTGTAATAGCCTGATTCCACTCACGGGTAAAATCCAGCAGCTTTTTTTGATAGAAAACGCTGTTTACAGGGTCAATCTTTTCCAGCCTTAAAGCCAGTGCTTTGGCAATTTGCAAGATGCGATAAGGGTCAAGGTGAAAGTGTGGATTGCCGGCTGCGTGAATGTCACCCAGGCTACGATCAAGCACTGTGGGCTTTTCCAGCAGGGAGACATAATCGGCGGCCATAAAGTGTCCCGTACTATTGGGCTGAATATTGCCATTGCCTGATTTACGCAACAATAAGGGCAGCCAGCCCACTTCCAGATCGGCCCCGGTACACACCAGTAAGTCGGCACGGCGTACTTTGGCAATCAGGCTTGGTCGCGCCTGTATGTGATGCGGGTCCTGCTGGGCGGTGGTGGCGCTGTAGACATTGACCGCGTCACCTCCCAGCATCCGTGCCAGTGCTGCCCATTCAGGTTCACAGGCAAACACATTGATTTGGGCATAAGCCGCGTGGCTAGATAAGGACAATAATAAGGCCGTGAAGCCAACCATTTTTATCCGTCGATGAAACACTCGTTTAAGAAACATAAGCGTTTTCTCCTAAAATTGGTGAGCGGCGTGACTGCCGAGACTCATGGTGTATTGCAGGAAAATCTGGTTGTCGGTCTGCTCATAGGATTGATCTCGATTGTATTGCACACGCACTCGACTAAATTCACTGGGTAACCATTCCAGCATGGCGCTGTAGCGTTTAGGGGTATGGTCTTCATTGTCCAGCCCCGCCTCAGCCAGGACGTCCGCATCCGAGCCACGGTTGTTACTGTCTAACTGGTCGTAACGCAAACCTGCCCGCCATTGTGGCGCAAACTTATAAGTCGTCTGGGCATACCAGCCTTTTTGATCTCCGTCATAGCGAGTTGTTTCTAGCGGAGGCCCGCTATCTAACATTGTCACGATGCCATTTTCTTTACGCTCAAAATATTCAAACTGCAATTTGAAATTCTGGGTCTTGGGGTTACCGTTAGGGGCCCATTTATACACCAGATCCAATGCGTTAATTTTGCTATCACCACTAAATGAAGGCGTCTCTGCCGCACTGCCGCCATGTGCAGCATGACCGCCACTTTCCCGGCCTTCGATATCATCCGCCTGCCAATGACTCAAGCCCAACTGCCAGCTATGCTCAATGCCAATATCACCGCCGATATCTACAAATGCAGTCCATGCGCCTATGCCATTGGTCCTTCCCGCCGCCGGGTGCCGACTACCACTTAAAATTTCTGAACCCAGCTGTAAAAAGATATCCGTAGGCGCGATATAGGTAAACTGCACACCATCGTCGATCAGGCTATCGCCGAACAAGCCACGATAAATCAGGGGCGCATCCGCAAAATCCCAGGCGTGCGCATGTTGCTTGTTGAGATAACCTATCTCTGAATAAAAACGCCCGGCTTTTACTGTCATGCCATTGCCCAGTCCCAGTGTCTGGATAAAGGCTTCTTCCAGTTCAACTTCCGTTGCACCCTCGTGTTCAGCAAGCGCAAGCGTCATCTGACCATAGAATTTATCATCAATATTGGCRCTCATAATGAGTTCRCTATGACCCACAGATAAMCCCTTATCACCCAGACCGGCTTCACCACCGAGGGCAAASCCCGGCAAYTCATACTCYTCYGGRTCATTTTTAAAACGGGCATAACGCCCATCCAGAATTAAACTAATGGCAGGGTTAAAATGGTTRCGMCCCGTCGGTGCTGAYGGTGTGGRTTTGCTCTGCTCCAATKTGRCTTCCAGTGCCAAAATACGCTGCTCATAGTCTTTTTTRAGCRTATCCAGTTGTTGTTTTATAGTCGGTGTTTCGGTGTCGGCGAAAACCAGATTTGAATTTAATATTGCGGCTGTTATTGCAGCCRTRAGTAATGTTGTACGCATGAAAATTTCTCTCGTATAYGAAAATATTCACCACAACGAYCAGGGGGTGGTTATGGCGGTNAAAAAAACAATATTTACYTACGAAAGAGAAGGTGGCGCGCGWGCGTTATATGCAGARTGTGGAGAGAATAACCAGATGCTAACTATCTGGCTGGTGGGTAATGTATTCCTGASCAGARCAGGTAATGGCAAACCATAAGAAATYAGTCCATTGCCTGATTTCTCGCACTGTAAAAATATTAGGCACGATTGATCGTGAGCATGGAACGAATGCTCTGCAGAATGAGCAAGCACACCAAACTGCCCGATAAGCAASAGGATGCTTATAAGTGCTATGTGTATTTGAATGTGCTTTCGGTTTATCATTTATGCGATTTGGTTAATTTCAACGCTGAGTATAAATGGTTGGATTAAGTTTGTTAAGTATTTACGCATAATTGCTACGCTTATGGCATGGTTATAATTTTAAGTACRTACTCACCRAATYCAGMTCTGGCGCTCATTTTTATYTTTTGTTTTATTGTTTCTATYKTTTKATTCGATGTGTCTATGTCTATCAATTCATCACTCGCAAAAATCCAAATATTCTGTTCACCAAAAGGTTCTGTTATTAAAAATCGGTAGCCATCTTTATATTCGGGAATAGTTAAGAAATAACCAGCGGAATAATGATTGGATTGTTGATTGATATTGGGCAATATTTGTGTGATTTTTTTATCGACATCAACGTGGTACATATAGATATATGCATCACTACCCAGACTTAGTAAAAACTGGATTTCATCGCCACGAATAAACTGTTGTTTATCAACCAGGTGTGTTGTTAGCTCAACAGGTATGTCATCAAGTTGTTTAACCTGGTTAGATGTTTCTTCTTTAGCGGTACAGGAAGWSATGGCGAGTAAGGTCAATATTAAAATTATTTTATGCATACGGGACGGTATCGAAGAATTAATGAGCTACAGAGAATGAAGGACTACAGATTAAAACGGTAATTGTATCAAACAACAAGATAAACTACTAAATCCAAAAGCATGGCATAAGAACCTTTTTTCGYGATATCAAAAAANTATTTATTGTTCATTCCAATGAAAACCTTATATCATTACCTTTTATAATTACACCGCTRCTACCATACGGGGTTATGCAATATGGTTACCTATTTATACTGGWTTGYTATTATYKCWCTGGCRYTSGGYTTRYTWTATTTTATCGGTTACAAAGTAGAAGAGTGGAAAATTGGGTTAATTACAGCTTTTAGTGTTTGTGCAATAGGTTACCTGGCGTATCAYTTTCATTTTCARCAGGTATTTGTGAAACGATATGGCGGCGTGATGAGCATCAAGATTCCTGTCGGTGAACTGCATTTAGCGGCTACCTGGAAAGACGACAACTTATGGATTGAAAATTACAACCCTAAAACCAATACCTGTCATTTCAGAGARTACTCACGYGGCAACTTRTTACAAGGTAGTGTCACCATTAAAAACTGTAATCCTTTATTAAGRCARTCTATCGTYACACAGCCATTACCTGCARCAGATAAAATCAATACTCAATGAGWGCTTCGCACGAAGTATATTTTRCGTCATGGCAGCGTTAAAATGCTCACTTACTTTGTGTAAGCTGCGCTTTTTCGACAATTTTTTCCTAGCCCTGACGAAAAACATACTTCGTTCAAAGCGCTCTCAATAATATACATAAAATATATTCAAGCATGTTTAATTTTTATAAACGTTATACAACCCCTGCCATTCTGTTCATTTTAATAATGATCTCGTCCGCAAGTTCGGCAGAAACTAATCAGAAAAAATTCACTAAAGATGATTTTTCACATTGGTTGAATGCGGCCTATATTGCACAGGCAACGTATCAATCAAACGAAAAATTAACGGATGTTCTAAACCAACAAAATTATGAAGTCCAACAATTTAAACAGATAGAAGGTTTTTCYGTTGCTTATGTGCTGGCMACTAATCATAAAACCCGTCARCATATTTTAGCTGTGCGTGGGACAGCKAATGCTGACAACATTATGGTGGATGCGGCTTTTGTTCTCGTGCCTGATAAATTATCCGGTATCAATAWTCATCAGGGATTTTTACTTTCTGCCACTGACATTTATCAGAATATCAAAAAAAAAATYAATCCAGAGTATACGATCAATACTATGGGKCATAGCCTGGGTGGCGCTGCTGCTATTATTTTAGCAATGATGTTTGATACTCAAGGCTATCATGTCGGTGAAGTTATAACTTTTGGTCAGCCCAAAGTAACCAATATCAGTGGTAGTAGACATTTTGAACATTTAAATGTGACACGACTGGTTACGCCTAAAGATATTGTACCGCTACTCCCACCATTTGATCYGATGRACCTGATGAATTTAAGTATCTTCTGGCATCAGGGTACTGAGATTGTTTTATACCCGAATAATCAATTTGCTGTTCTGACTGGCATTTCCAGTATCATGCGTGCAAAAGATTTTTTAAATGATGTGCCCAGTGAGCAACATATTAGTCATCATTTTATGAGCACTTATATTCGCCTGCTTGCATCAAAACTAGACTCGCCCGTTGAAATTCGCTATGTCAGTGATTTTAAATTATCAGACTGGTTTGGAACGACACCCGCTGAAAATAAAGACATGTCTAAATAAAATGGATGTAATATTGATAAAGTGCTGGTACTTACCCTCATACAGTAATATTATAAGACTCGATACAATGATTCACAAAAGCTATTTTTGGAGTACATAGATTAATGAAAATTAAATATTTTACCTGTTCAGCCGTTGCCATTGTTTTAAGTACACTTGCAACGACCGCGTACGCAAATAATGAAAACAACCAGGGTGCATACAATAATAACTGGACACCGCCGCCTGCACAAAATCGTTATTGGCAGGCTCCAAACTGGTCTAATTTTAATTTCCCACCTTCATCACAACAAGGTCGACCCGCTTATGGGCCATCCGGTATGCATCAGCAGCAAGCTCCCCGTCCGCCACAAAATTATAGACCGCCAAACTATAGACCGCCAGGCCCCAACTATAATCAGCAACCCAATATGAATCGCCACAATCCGAACATGCGGCCACCGCAAAATGCCTACCGCGGTAATCCACCACCACCGACTGGCCCTTATGGTTATGGTCCAGATAATGGTGCTTCCGCTTTTAATGTTCCAGGTTATCAGCGTAATCGTAATAACAATGGTTGGGGACAGGGTAATAACGGCTGGAATAACAATAAATTTTGGGGACAAAGTGGCCCGAGTCAATGGATGAACCCAAACAAAGGTAATATGGAACAAGGTTGGGACGATATGATAAATGCGCCTAGTCGTATGGGTGAAATGCCAGGTGGTTGGACAGCACCAGAAGTGTCTATGCCTAATCCAATCGATATGGGTGATCAGATGCAAGATAATATTAAAGATTTACCTGAGCAGATTCGTAATATGGATGTTGGAAACTAATCTTCTGAGATAAACATTGCGAAGATATTGTAAAAAACCCAGCACTGCTGGGTTTTTTATTTACCTTGAAAAAGCAGCGCATATTACCTGTAAAACATCATATTTTTAGCTATTTCTTAATTAATTCAATAATATCAATAATATACATAACTTAGTTAAAGTAACTTAAACTTATGCTAAGAGTTTGTTTTTTCTAGAGAAAATCTAATATTTTGTAAACTTTTGTAAAAAATTGTCTATTCTTGTTTTTCTTGGAGCACAATTTCAAGTATTAGCTGCGCGCCCTAAATGTAAATGAAGCTTTTCTGCGTACGACAATTTTTACAGTAATGTTTAAATTGATACACATTAAATTTAAAAAATATTTACATTTATGATTAAACAATTGCTTACAGATGATACGCTATTAAAAAAACAGGTTGATCCCCTATTTAAAGCCACATTATCTGGTGGTTTAGCAAATATTTTTTGCGCATGTCTTGTCTTTATATTGTTCAATAATAGTCCTCARGAATCTCAAGCTATTGTTTTAAGCACAKCMATAATATTCTTATCTGTTATTCGGATATTTGTCTCCGAGCATTATTTAAAGAAAAAAAATAATAGAATAAAATCAAGTATCTACTCACATGTATTCTTAACGCTGTTGATTGGTATAGCCTGGGCTGGTTATGCTTATATGCAACTTGAGGTTGAAGTTGATTCATTAAGAAATTTTGTCATTCTTATTAACTTTGGTCTTATTGCTGCAAGTATTGCAACATTGTCAACTTTAATGCTCGCTTATCTTGTCTACATAATACCGCAGTCAATTGCCATATTTTACGTATTTTTAAATCAAAATTCTGATTATAATTTTTATATGGGCGGGGCATTTATAATATATACCACGCTTATGATTACTACTAGCCTACAATTTAACCGACGATTTATAAGAGAGCTGGAYCTTAAGTTCAAAAACAAAACATTGATTCTAGATTTGAATGAAGAGGTATTACATCGAGAACAGGCTCAAATCGAACTTGAAAAAAAYAAACATGARCTTGAGATAAAAGTTGAAGAAAGAACGAGAGACCTGATTGAWATTAACACCAATCTGGAAAACGTTATTATCAAAAAAGAACAGGCAGAAAATAGTTTRCAATACCTTGCCTATCATGATGAGCTCACTGGYTTACCAAACAAAAATCTTTTAGTCGACAGGATTAAACAATCCATAAAAATTTCGTCACGAGATAATCAACAACTGGCAATATTATTTCTTGATCTTGATCGCTTTAAAAATATCAATGATAGCCTGGGACATACTATTGGCGATAAATTATTACAGGAAGTTGCATCACGCTTATACACAACCCTACGCAAGCATGACACTGTTTCACGTAATGGTGGCGATGAATTTGTTATTGTTCTTGAACGATTAAAAAATAGTAGTCAGGCAATATATGTAGCGAAAAAGGTTATCACCTGTTTGACCGGCACCTTCGAAATAGACTCACATAAAATCCATATTGGTGCCAGCATCGGCATCAGTATCTACCCTGGTGATGGAGAAACACCTCTTATCTTATTACGAAATGCTGATACAGCTATGTATCGCGCAAAACAGGCTGGTGGAAATCAGTTGCAGTTCTACGATAAAAGTATGTCGAATCAATTACGTGATCGACTTGAGCTGGAAAATGAATTACAYAGTGCACTTAAAAACGATGAGTTTTACATGGTCTATCAACCGCAAATTAATTGCACTACCAATGTGACGACAGGTTTTGAGTCTCTTATTCGTTGGAATAATAATAAATACGGAGAGATTCCACCCGACCGATTTATCCCTTTACTAGAAGAGACAGGGTTAATCTATTCAGTAGGAGAATGGATTGTTCGCCAGGTATTCTCATTTGTTAGTTTACATCGCGATGAAAACGTTTGTTTCTCGATAAACCTGTCAGCATTACAGTGTAATGATTTAGGATTTGTAAATTTTGTTAAAAATGAAATAAATATGAGTGATATTGCTCCATCAAAAATAGAGTTTGAAATTACTGAAACACTATTAATAAATGATTTTGATAAAACCAAATTATTCCTCGATGAGTTGCATTCGATAGGTTGCGCAATTGCACTCGACGATTTTGGAACCGGTTACACTTCGATGAGTTATCTTGCGCGACTGCCGATAGATATTATAAAAATCGATAAATCACTAATACGTAATATCGATGAAAACAGCAGCTTACAAAGTATCGTAAAAGCGATTGTCACTATGAGCAAAAGCCTGGATATGAAAAATATATTTGAAGGCATTGAGACCGAAGCTGAACTCGAAGAAATAAAAAAATTAAATGGTGAAATAATCCAGGGGTTTTTATTTAGTAAACCACTAAATACGATAGAGGCCAATCATTGGTTACAGCACGTTGTTGATACAAAAGTAAAACATGCGTAATAAGTATATCTATATTTCAGCCTCTATTTACTTTTTTATAAATAAATATTGACCGTTACCATAACTCTTGCCGTTATTCGGGCTGAACATGGTTTTACATAAACTAAAGTATTTATTCCAGTCTTTAACCTTTTCCAGAGAGGCACTTTCTGGATATAATTGATCGATAGCTAACCAGAATCGTTTATGCCACTCATCCAGAGTCTTCCAGTAGTTAAGTCCATTAATGAACCAGCTATTAGAGTATTCAAGATATGTTGAATGACGTTTCGGTTCGTTGAATGGCCAGATATGAGCACCAGGATAATAATCTCCCATCTGGCTGTTCTCAGAGTTTAAGTAGTTAGGTATGGTGTCAAAAGAAACGATGCAATGATGCAAGCATTTCCCGTTAACCTTTAAAACGCGTGATATTTTTTTCTGCAATAGATCAATATTACTCACATGTTCAAGTAAACCTACAGATATAACCCTATCAAAATAATCATCCTCTATAGTATCCGCTTCGATGTCATCGAAAAATTCAGTAAATAATTTAAATCTAGAAGCATCAAATGATTTTTCTGTCGCGATAAGCTGATTTTTAATATGACGCGTTTGTACTTCACTAGGATTGATACCCACGACGTGAATGTTTGGATACGTACT
Organism: Thiotrichaceae bacterium; assembly: GCA_002746365.1. Classification (GTDB taxonomy): domain Bacteria; phylum Pseudomonadota; class Gammaproteobacteria; order SZUA-229; family SZUA-229. Next base: position 34,554 of record NVWZ01000005.1, on the reverse strand, counting down.
TAATAAATACTTTGATAGACCGCCAAAACCACACCCCAGGTCTAGAACGGTCTGTCCATCCTGGATGTCAGCTCGTTCAGCCAGTAATTTATATTTGTTAATCTGAGCTTGTTCGAGCGTTATATCGTCGAGTTCTGACGACTCACTGGTCGCACCGTAATAAGCCATAGTATAGGCCATATGCTGGTTATCCAAAAAAGCCAGATAGACCTGATACTCTTCATCGTAATGATCAACAGAGACTTCGCGTGTTTCTTTTTTTGCAATTTCACCATGAAATGAGCTGACACCGTAACTTTCAACAGGTTCATTATTTCCATGCCATCGTTTATATTCACGCGTAAAATACTTTTCCATTTGTTTTTCAAACTTCAATAATTCGTTTGATCCGTAACTATATATTCCCTGTTCAGTTAATTGTTTTTCTGCTTTGTTCATAGCTCGACTATATATATTTTTTTAAGGCGATAACGGCGTTAAGACCACCGAACGCAAATGAATTAGACATAGCAACATTGACTTTTTGTTGTCGTGATTGATTGGGCACATAGTCCAGATTAAAGTTATCATCCGCTTCTGTGAAGTTAGCTGTCGGCGGTATAATGTCATGATGAGTGGCTAATACAGTGGCGACTAATTCAAGCGCACTAGAAGCCCCCAGTGCGTGTCCGTGCATCGATTTTGTCGATGAAATGGCAAGATCTTTAGCATGTACGCCAAACACCTGTTTAATCGCTTCTGTCTCCGCTATGTCGTTGGCAATCGTTGCTGTACCGTGGGCATTGATATAATCAACATTTTCCGGACTTATCTCAGCGTGATGCAAGGCATTTTTTATTGCATTTGTAATACCAACAACATCGGGGCGTGTTATATGGCCGGCATCCGACGTCATTCCGCAGCCGACTATCTCAGCATAAATTCGCGCACCCCGTTGTTTGGCATGTTCTTCGGATTCGAGCAGTAACATACCTGCGCCTTCTCCCAACACCATACCACTTCGATCTTTACAAAATGGACGGCAAGTATCTGAAGTGACCACGCGCAGCGCATCCCAGGATTTGAGCAAGCCATAGGTAAACGGGGCATCCGATGCACCGACCAGTGCGACATCAATCATACCGGACTGAATCATAGTCATTCCCTGAATAATGGCATGCGAGCCAGAAGCGCAGGCACTTGCCAGCACAAAGGCGGGGCCCTTGATGCCTAAGTGAAGACTAACCATACTCGCAGCCGCACTTGGCATACCCTTGGGAATCGTCAAGGGGTGCGCGCGCGAGCGTTGCTGTTTGTATAACTGATCGTAAGTCGCTTCATCAGTGTGTTTACCACCACAGCCACTACCAATTATGGCTGCCGCATCGGTAAGTATTTCTTCACCACAAACTAGTCCAGCATCATCAACGGCTTCCTGTGCAGCAATAACGGCTAGTTGAGAAAATCGATCTAATATGGTGAGTTCATCAGATGAAAAGTATTTTTCAGGTACAAATTCCGGTACGGTGACAGCTAATGGCATTCTGATATCGTCTATCGGCAGGTCGAAGGGTTTGATGGCTGACCGCCCTTCTTTTAAAGCATCCCAGAATGATGGCACATTTAATCCCAGCCCTGACACAGCTCCCAGACCCGTAATGACAACACGACGATTTAACATGACCGTTCCACAGCGGGGCGCTAACCCTGTATCTCTTTGATTTTATTTACAATATCGCCAACAGTGACGATGGAGGGAATAACTTCGTTAGGGATTTCGATATCGAACGCTTCTTCGAGTTCGAATAACACGGTAATGGCTTTTAAAGAGTCCACACCTAATGCGGCGAGCTCAGCCTCAGGTGTGACATCCTCTAGCTTGCAACCAGCGGTATCAACAATAACTTCTGCAACTTTTTTTAATATCATAACTGTATTCTAGTGTTTAACCCGGATGGCATTTGTTAAAAGTATGTAAAAACATGGTCTAAATCCTGCTTATCGCCTGAATTTGAAAAGCGCTCTAATAGTTATAAGTTTATTTGTCGGTTCCTTTTACGCTTTTTCAGGAATATTCAAAATTAAACTAGATAACGTCACAAATAGTACGTACTTAGGTCTGACTCGTCTATAGTTATTTATATTAATTTCATGAAGATTCGTCAGGTTTCTAAAATAAAAATTAATTTGATGTTTTAAGTAAATGTTGTCACTATATAAGCACGAGTTCTCTTAGTTACTATAAAAATAATAAGGTGAGACTAATGAAGACCGAGAACAAAATCAATGTCGCTCGTCGTAAAACCAAAAGTAAGACCATACAGGGCTATACACAGTTCAGTACACGCTACGATTCTGATACCAGCGCAATCTGGTGCTGGATGCAACCTGAACCTCGTCCCTGTCTGAATGCGACCTTAATTGATGAGCTGGTGCAACTTCAAAAACAGTTAACGCATACTTATAAAAACCAACACCCCGATACCATTTGGCCGTTTCGCCATCTTATCCTTGCTTCCAAAATACCGGATATCTATAACCTTGGCGGTGACCTGGGTCTGTTTAAATACCTCATCGAAAATAAAGAAGAAGAAAAACTGCGTGACTATGCCTATAAATGCATCAATTTGTTGCATCGAAATATAGATAATCTTGATTTGCCGATAACCATGGTGTCACTGGTGCAGGGGCAAGCACTGGGCGGCGGATTTGAAACCGCGCTATCATGTGATGTTATAATTGCTGAACGTAGCTCGCAAATGGGTTTTCCTGAAATCTTGTTTAACCTGTTTCCCGGTATGGGCGCCTACAACTTACTGGCGCGTCGAATCGGTTCATCACTGGCCGAGCGTATTATCCTTAGTGGTCGTACCTATAGCGCAACTGAACTCCATGAAATGGGCGTTATCGATGTACTAGCTGAGGACGGCGAAGGCGTACAGGCCGTTGAGTCTTATCTAAAAAGCCACAACCAATCACACAACACCATCCGTTCGATTAAAAAAATACGCCAGATTGTTCACCCGGTTACACGTCAGAATTTATTTGATATCGTCGATATCTGGGTGGAAGCCGCGATGGACCTCAGTGATAAAGATTTGGCAAAAATGGAACGTTTGCTGCATCTACAAAAAAACCAGAAAAACAGCAAAATCATTCAACAACAACAAACTGAAAAAGTGGCCCGTCGAGGTGACTGGCGAAAACTAACCGATGTCAGTTTTCCGCTAAAAACACACCTTGGTGAAAATGTACTACAAAATCGCAGAAAAAATGATTGTCGTCGACATGCAACCTCGGAGGCCTGAAGGAAAACAATTAGAGAGCCTTGCACCTGCGTGCGAATGAATTCACACCTACATTGTTTGTACGTACCAACAATAATCGGCTTCTCTCTGAGCCACCGCGGAATACGCTTTTGATTTTATTATAAAAAACCAACCTTATGATCAAAGCTTTAAAAAACTTATTCGTACTACCTATTGTCTGGTTATTACTGATTGTCTTGAGCTTACTGCTCTATCTGTTATCACACATGCCCAGAGCACTCTCTGGCCGCTACTACCACTTTCTATCTCGCTTCTGGTGCAGAATATTTGTTCGCGCACTTGATGTTGACCTACGACGCATCGATAAAAACACCAAGCCTTTACCCGAGCACTATGTTCTGGTCGCAAATCATCCTTCTGCACTCGAGGATTTTGCCATTCCCGCCCTGTTCGATATTTACCCGTTAGCCAAGGCCGGTGTCCGTGACTGGATTGTACTGGGTCGTATCAGCGACTATGCAGGTACAATCTATGTAGAGCGAGATAGTGCGGACTCACGTCATGCTGCAAAAAAAGCATTACATGATGCGGTGAAGTCTGGGAAAAACATCGTGATCTTTCCTGAGGGCGGTTGCAAAGGATCACGCATTTACGAAAAATTTCAACACGGTGCGTTTGATATTTCACTGCAGACAAATGTGCCGGTTTTACCTGTGTTTTTACATTACGTCGATCAGGCAACATTTGAATGGACTGACCAGACCCTGGTGAAAAAGTTGTGGCAAATATTTAAAAGTAATCACAATCAGGTCAATTATTACGTTCATGATGTGATATCACCAGCAGATTTTGATGACGCAGAAAGCTTCACCCATCATGTCCATTCGCAATATCTAAAATGGCAAGATGAGTATTTTGACGAGGAGCCTGTCCAGGAACAGAAGTCGTTGCATGATTAACCATTACTTATTGACCTTTTCCGGTCATTTTGATGATCAGCTCTACCGACTTAATCACCGGACCTGTCATCTCGACCATAGGGAGAGATCTTAACTGCCACAGTAAAAAGATTTCTCCCGCTGATCGARATGACCGTAGTYGTTGAAAYATTACTTTTTCAACTATCCCAAAATATCTATAAAAAACCTGTAGGTCATTGTATTTATCAGATATACTACGCCCTCTATTTACGGTGCACTTCGGTCTGCRCCTATTTTTTAAAGCGGTATACCAGTTTTTATTGATCATACATAATTAACTGGAACAAATACCCCGGAAACTAAAACAGATTTCCGCCTGGACCGACTCAAACAGTTTTGTTTGGGCGGGCTGGTTCTGAGAGAGAATAATCAATGTCATTTGAATCCCTTGGCCTAATCGCCGAATTACACCGTGCTGTATCTGAAAAAGGTTACGACACCCCGACTCCAATCCAGAAACAAGCGATTCCTGTTATCCTAAAAGGCGGTGACCTTATGGGTGGCGCGCARACAGGAACRGGTAAAACAGCGGGTTTTACCCTGCCGTTATTACAACGCTTAATGGAAACCGACGTACCMCAAAAAGGACGCCGYCCATTACGTGCTCTGGTATTAACACCTACCAGAGAACTGGCGGCACAGGTCGCTGAAAGCGTCCGCGATTACGGTCGTTATCTGCCTTTGCGTTCAACGGTTGTATTTGGTGGTGTCAGTATCAAYCCGCAAAAGATGAAACTARTTAAAGGTGTCGACATACTGRTTGCYACACCCGGTCGCTTGCTTGACCAYRTCARCCAACGCTCAGTCAATCTTTCAAATATYGATATTTYAGTTCTTGATGAAGCTGAYCGTATGCTYGACATGGGTTTCATTCACGACATTAAAAAAGTATTAGCGTTAGTCCCTAAGAAAAAACAAACCCTGTTATTTTCTGCCACTTTTTCTAATGATATTAAAAAATTAGCGAACAGCTTGCTTAAGTCACCCGAACTTATCGAAGTATCAAGACAAAATGCAGCGACTGAAACCGTCACTCAAGTTATACATCCTGTCGATAAAACACGTAAGCGTGAATTACTGTCATTTCTTATCGGCTCAAATAATTGGCAACAGGTGCTGGTTTTCAACCGAACAAAACATGGTGCCAATCGCTTAGCCGAACAATTAAATAAAGATGGAATCACTGCCGCAGCCATACATGGTAATAAAAGCCAGGGTGCGCGTACCCGAGCGCTGGCCGATTTTAAAGCAGGTGCTGTGCGCGTTCTGGTTGCCACCGATATTGCCGCGCGCGGCATCGACATCGACCAGCTTCCACACGTGGTTAACTTTGAATTGCCCAATGTTGCTGAAGATTACGTTCATCGTATCGGACGTACTGGACGAGCGGGCAATGAAGGCGAAGCCATGTCACTGGTTTGTGTCGATGAGCTTAAATTATTAAAAGATATCGAAAAGCTTATTAAACGTGACATTCCAAAAGAAATCATCGAAGGATATACACCGGATCCATCTATCAAGGCGCAGCCGATAAAGAATGGTCGTAGTCAAAATAACAGTAAAAGTAATGGTGGTCACAAACGTCATCGTAATGCGGGAAAATCTGCTGATAAAAAAGCCCCTAGACCGGGGAAAAATGCAAGAAGAAGAAATGCAGAGGGTAATAACACCGGCAACAAAACCACGTCGCCGTGGAAGAAACACTCTGGCAATTCAAATAAACAAAACAGAACACGAGACGCTGCTTAAATATTTTAACGTCATTGCGAGTGCAGCGCGGCAATCTTCTGTAGACGACTTAGCCGCTAATCGAGGTTGCCGCGCTAAGCTCGCAATGACAGACTACTATAATAAATTATTAGATAACACATTCGGAACAACACCATGCTAGCAACCGCAAATATCACAATGCAATTTGGCGCTAAACCGCTATTTGAAAATGTTTCCGTTAAATTCGGTAACGGTAATCGCTACGGCCTGATTGGCGCGAACGGTTGTGGTAAAACAACCTTCATGAAAATACTGGGTAACGATCTTGAACCCAGTGCCGGTAATGTATCAAAAGACCCGAATGAACGAATCGGTAAATTACAACAGAATCAGTTTGCGTACGAAGAGTTCAATGTTATTGATACGGTCATCATGGGACATGAAGAACTGTGGGCAATCAAGTCTGAAAAAGATGCCATCTACGCCAATCCGGATATGACTGAAGCCGATGGTATTCGTGCTGGCGATCTCGAAGCAGAGTTTGCAGAGATGGATGGTTATTCCGCAGAAGCACGCGCAGGCGAGCTGCTATTAGGCCTTGATATACCCAGCAAACAACATTATGGCCCAATGAGTGAAGTAGCGCCTGGCTGGAAACTGCGTGTTTTACTGGCACAGGCACTGTTCTCTGAACCCGACATCATGTTACTTGACGAGCCGACTAACAACCTTGATATCAATACCATCCGCTGGTTGGAAGATATATTAAACGAACGTAAATGCACGATGATTATCATTTCGCATGATCGCCACTTCTTAAACAGTGTATGCACGCATATGGCTGATTTAGATTACGGTGAAGTTCGTCTTTACCCCGGCAACTATGATGATTACATGATTGCCTCGACACAGGTTACTGAACGTTTGCAATCAGAAAATGCAAAGAAAAAGATTCAGATTGCTGAACTTAAAGCATTCGTTAGTCGTTTCTCTGCAAATGCATCGAAATCAAAACAGGCAACTTCACGGGCAAAGCGGATTGATAAAATTGAGCTTGCAGAAATAAAACCTTCTAGTCGTAAAAATCCATACATCTATTTTGAAGAAGATAAAAAACTCCACCGCCTGGCACTGGAAGTAGAAGGATTGGCAAAAAGTTTCGATGATTATCTATTCGCCAATTTAAACATGATGGTAGAAGTTGGTGAGCGTGTTGCCATCATCGGGCCTAATGGTATCGGAAAAACCAGTTTATTACGTTGTTTATACGGTAACCTGGAAGCTTCTTCTGGATCCGTGAAATGGTCTGAAAACTCTCAGCTCGGTTATTATGCACAAGACCATGCTGCAGATTTTGAAAAAGATAAAACGCTCTACGACTGGATGAGTTACTGGGGCAAAGCGAATGATGACGAACAATCCATTCGTGGCACACTGGGCCGTTTATTATTTTCATCGGATGACATCAACAAAAAAGTCAGCGTTATTTCTGGTGGCGAACAAGGCCGTATGCTATTTGGTAAATTAATGCTGGAACGAAATAATATCCTGTTAATGGATGAGCCGACCAATCACCTCGATATGGAATCAATTGAATCGCTTAACCTGGCACTCGATAACTTCCCTGGCACACTTTTCTTCGTCAGTCATGATCGTGAGTTTGTTTCTTCATTGGCAACACGTATTATCGAGATGACCCCAAAAGGTTTGGTTGATTTCCGTGGCACATACGATGAGTATCTTGCCTCACAGAATATGGAACAAATTAAACGTAAGGCATCGTAATAGATTAATAACAATGACGATATTATGAAATGAATAAGATCGCCATTTTTGTAGATGTTCAAAACATTTACTATACCACTCGTGATACTTACAACCGTCAGTTTAACTACAGAAAATTCTGGAATCGTCTAAGTGCTCAAGGTGACATTATTACCGCTTATGCTTATGCGATACAACGTAGTGATGACAAACAAATAAAGTTTCAGGATGCACTCAGACATATTGGTTTTGAAGTAAAACTTAAACCTTACATCCAACGTAGTGATGGTTCAGCCAAGGGTGACTGGGATGTTGGAATAACCATTGATATTTTAGAAACAGCAAAAGACGTTGATGAAATAATCCTGTTATCCGGCGACGGTGACTTTGCTATGTTGCTGGATAAAGTCAACAAAGACTATGACGTTAGCACAGAGGTTTATGGTGTTGCTGCGTTAACGGCTAGAGCCTTGATAGATGCAACCAGTGTTTATCATCCCATTGAAGAAGATTTACTAATGTAGGTGTAAAATTATTCGCACGCAGGTGGCAATGTTAGCGCTCGTCGTGCGAATAAATTCACACCTACACTTTGCTTAGCGTTCTTATAACTACATCAACGGTTAAATCCAGTTCCGTTAATTTTGACGCGGCCACTTTACCTTCTTTACTTGCTCGGAATAAATGCGGCGTCATACTCAATAAATTGTTTATATTTTCATTATTGAKWTYYCCCGTTTTAAATGTACAACTTTGTGAGTTYGTAATAGAAAAATATTTGGYATCAAYATCTGTTAATTCTGTATGATTRACCTTTTCATATATCCGTTCACGTAATTCTTTTAAATGCTCGCTACCCGGATCAACAAGCACGATTTTTCCACCGGGTTTCAAAATTTTATTAATTCCATCAAARTTTACAAAACCAAATACACATAAAACAAGATCAACACTGGCTTCAAGTAACGGTGGCTGYCTRTTGGTYCCAACCACCCAGCTGATATTTTTATTTCTTTTRGACGCCTGAAGWATTGCCTGTTTMGATATATCAAGCCCTAYAAATGAGAGMTYGATATTTTTCTCACTGGCATTCAATGACTGAAAAATATRATCAAAATAATACCCCTCACCRCATCCGGCATCGAGCAAACAAAACGAATCATGGTTTGTTATCAGCGAATCAACCTGTTCAACAATTGCYSTRGCAAGGGGCTGATAGAARCCTGCATTCAAAAAATGCGTTCTAGCCACAACCATCTCTTTGCTATCGCCAGGATGTTTTGACCTTTTATGTTGAACTGACAACAAATTAACATAACCCTGACGAGCGATATCAAACGAATGGCCATTTGGGCACATCCATTGTTTGACATCGTTGACAAGTTTAAGACCATCGATTGGGCAAGCCAGATTATCGGCTTTTTTAATTTTCAAATAATGTTACTCAATGTAATAGTTTAACTATTGGTCAATTCATCACTACGCTATAAATGTCATCTCGACCAGCGGGAGAGATCTTAAATGCCGCTGTATAAGATCTCTCCCGCTGGTCGAGATGACATGAATTGAACTTGGTGAAATTCATGACTCTTAGATTACAACAACAGGGTCTATACTGAAATCAACAAAATCTATTACCAGAATGACGACGGTTAGTGTGGCAGCTGTAATGCATCAAGGCTTAATTATAATTCGCTTCACTCTGATAAGCACCCCCTGATAAGCATCCCTTTTAATAATCTCGTTCAGCTACCGTTCAGCCAGACTTCTGTAAATTACAAACATCGGGCTTAACCCGTGTTTATTAACTTTTCTGGAGATGACAGATGAACTCAACAAAAACACATAAATCCTTACTGAAAACCTTACCCATTATCAGCCTGTTAATCGCTGGCCTAACCTTATCACCCGCTATTGTGCATGCCGACAAAGACCATGGATATAATAAACCTAAATACTCGCATGATCGTGGAAAGTCACATCACAAAAAAAATGGCCGTAAACATAATAATCACGCCTATAATGACGACGGTCGAGCTCACGTTAAACATAACAAGCGGTATCGTAGTCATAAACCAAAACATCACCGGAACAACTGGCGTGGTTATAGCACAGATCACCGATACAATAGACATAACCATCACGGACATCGTTCGCATCGTCAACCTGTCTACATAGTCAATGACTATTATTATGATAATCACTATATCGGCCTGGATAGATTAGGCTTCATGCTCGGTATTCGCACGGGTAATTTTGATATTACATATCGTGACTAAAGACACTAATCTGTCTGATAGATCTTATCAGGCAGGTTATGGTTTAGCGTGACACTTCAGTGTAAGCTTCAATGATTATCATATTGAATTATCACATTGCAGCCACTCTTATGAAAACATTTTTCTCATCTCTGGTTTTTGCCTTATTACTGGTACTTAATTCGCCACTGTATGCAGATACAAAAGCCATCAGCAAACAGCAAGCCGTCAACATTGCGACGCAGGCACACCCGGGGCGAGTCCTTGGCGTGAAGAAAAAATCAAAGACCTATCAAGTAAAAACGCTAAGTGAGAGTGGCAAGCTGCATGTCATTAATATCGATATAAACACAGGCAGGATAAAATCCGGGAAAAAATCGAGTCGATAGTCATGCGTTTATTGGTGATAGAAGATGAGCCGGATTTATTAGCCGATATTGCTAAGCGACTGGAAGCTGAAAATTACACGGTTGACACCAGCCTTGATGGCAATGAAGGCTTTTTCTTTGCAACCGAATACCCCTTAGATGCGGCTATCATAGATCTTGGCCTACCTGGCATGTCAGGTATCGAAATCATTAAAAAGTTACGAGAACAAGGCCATACCCTGCCCATACTGATATTAACCGCACGCAGTCGCTGGCAGGAAAAAGTCGAAGGTCTGGAAGCCGGTGCCGATGATTATCTGGTRAAACCCTTTCAGATGGAAGAATTACTCGCTCGTGTTAAAGCACTAYTACGTCGAGCCACMGGTTCMGCCACYACKGAACTWAARTGTGGCTGCATAACACTCGATATGGGCACACAACAAGCTCTGCTCAATGACCAAATAATCGATATCACCGCTTTTGAATAYCGCATGCTGGAATACCTCATGCGTCATAGTAGTGAAGCGGTTTCYAARTCACGACTGGCTGATTATTTATATCCGCACGACGATGATCGAGACAGCAATGTYATTGAAGTCTTAATSGGKCGTTTACGTAAAAAACTCGACCCTGACACAACCCTTAAACCCATAGAAACACTGCGTAACCGCGGTTATCGTTTCACCTTGTGTGATAAGGGCTGAATCATGACACTGAATCGCAGAATCATATTAAGTGCCTCACTGGTACTGGCTRTTTTTATCACGCTTACCGCTMTCACGCTTGAACGWGCYTTTATCAGCAGCAGYGAAACGGCATTAAAAGATACTTTAACTAGCCAGTTATATGCCTTGATGGCRGTAGCAGAAGTCGAAAACGATASCGTRAGCATGCCCTCAGACGAGTTAGATGCATTGTTAGGTCTTCCCCAATCCGGTAAGTATGCRTACATCACCGATAATACGGGGGAAATATTGTGGCAATCTTCCTCAGCTTTAGGTGCAAACCCTCCACTCCCCGTTACGCTTGCTAGTGGCGTCAATCAATTTACTCAATCTAACGTATCATCAGAAGCGTTCTACACATTGGCTTATGGCATAGACTGGTCAAGCGACAACAGCAGTATCGCACTCACCTTTAATATATCAACCGACCTGAAGACATTTAACAAGCAAATTGAACAGTACCGAAAAACACTTTGGACCGGATTAATCACCATGGCCCTCTTCCTGCTTATCAGTCAGGCTTTCATATTACGCTGGGGTTTATCACCACTACGAAAAGTCGGTGATGAACTCAATCGTATTGAATCCGGTAAACAGGAAAAAATTGAACACCACTACCCTCAGGAAATCGAACAACTTAGTAGTAATATCAACATTCTGTTACAACAGGAACGCGATCAAAAAACACGCTATCGCAATGCACTGGGTGACCTGGCACACAGCCTGAAAACACCACTGGCCGTCATACAAAGCGCTATTGATAAAAATGATGATGATTCCACCTCAATGTCAGAACAGGTGAAGAACATGAATAACATCGTCGAGTATCAACTACAAAAAGCCGCTACTGCAGGTTCTACCCACATCGGAAAACAAGTAAACATTCTATCAACCGTCAACCGTATGCTTGAATCACTGCAAAAAGTGTATAACGAAAAACAGCTGAAACTCAATGTCGACGTAGATGAATCGGTGACATTCCGTGGTGATGAAGGTGACCTAATGGAATTATTAGGCAATCTACTCGATAACGCTTTTAAGTGGGCAAAACATAACATCGAAATTAAAGCCGTCACAAACAATAAACAGTTACTCATCACTATTAATGATGATGGTCCGGGTATCGAACCGGACAAAGTCAGTAGGTTACTGCAACGTGGAGAACGCGCTGATCAAAAAGTCGCAGGACATGGCATTGGTCTGTCTATCGTGAAAAATATCGTCGATGCTTACCACGGTGACTTATTGCTACAAAAGAGCCCCGGCGGCGGGGTTAGCGTCGTAGTCACGCTATAGAAATACACATTTATATTAACGTCATTGCGAGCGGAGCGTGGCAATCTTTTTAAGCGGCTGTGTCGCCGGCAGGAGATTGCCACGCTCCGCTCGCAATGACGAAAAAACTAATTTTTTCTTTGCGCCTCCATGTCTCAGCGGTTCAAGCTTCTAATTATTTTAAAAGTGAACAATTCAWTWSTTKTYRWWWATAMAARTCTCGTTCAGCAGTCGTTCAGCTACATCATGCTGAAATAAACCCGTACTTARATYAATTKMTCAATASAACGGGAGACAATCATGTCATTCAAACYAAACGCAATAACAATAACTAAATTTTTCYTATGGCTTTCACTATGGCTACTTCTGGCTTTACTGTCKGCCCCATTGATAGCGTCAAMAGAAGACTCCAGACAATCAACAACAATCAGTTTTGCWAAAGAKASCAAACCAGATCTTGCKGARAGGAATGCAAAATTAAAACAAGCTGAAWYAACTATTATGCCTGGTTTRAATAAACAGGGCTYTCGCATGGAATCRACTATTAAGGCATTGAACACGGTCAGTACTACCGGTAGCTACCTAACCGATTTCATCATTTATGATGCAACAACAGAACTGATAAGTGATTTCAACTTTGATGGTTATTATCACCGTTTCAATGTTAGCCTGGATGTTGATACCGTTTATGATACCGCATATATTTATGCAAAACTTTATTTGAGTTATGAAGGCGGCCCATGGAATCATTACGCGACCAGTAATAACTATCATATCTATGGTGATAGTGAACTGGATAAATTTGTTATAGAAACAGAACTCGCTGATGGTYTTCCAACCGGTTATNACGATATTCGTATCGAAATCTATGATGCCGACCTAAACGACTGGTTAATTAGTTACGGCCCATACGATAATGCTTCACTAAGCGCTCTTCCGCTACAAGATGCCTATATTGATGATAGTGTCGTAATCTCAAATCCGGTAGAATCTGAAATCATTGTTGTCGCCGATGTTCACAGTGGTGGTATAAGCGGATGGTTACTGTTAATACTCGGTTTATTCTTACTTAGAAAGCCTTCATTTTCATTTATAAAATAATTAATAGATATCGAAATATTTTATGTCGAAAAACACAAAAACAACAGACGTTCTTATCATTGGCGCCAGTGCTTCAGGCTTAATGTGTGCGATTGAAGCCGGAAAACGTGGCCGTAAAGTCATCGTGCTGGACCACGCCAATAAAGCGGGAAAGAAAATACTGATGTCTGGCGGTGGCCGTTGTAACTTTACCAATATGGATGTCACAGCTGATAATTTTATTTCACATAATCCACACTTTTGTAAGTCAGCATTAAGTCGATATACGCAGTGGGATTTTATCAGCATGGTTGATGACCACAACATTGCCTATCATGAACGCGATCTTGGCAAATTATTCTGTGATGATTCAGCAAAAGATATACTCGATATGTTACTTGTCGAATGTAAAAAAGTTAATGTRAAAATTCAYCTCAATAGTCAKATTAATGAAGTCAAACAAACCGAAAGTGGGTTTATAACTAAAATAGAAAACAAACAATTCCAGTCCAGTTCACTTGTTGTTGCCTGTGGTGGTTTATCCATACCTAAAATGTGTGCCAGTCCATTRGGKTATAAAATTGCTGAACAATTYAATCATCATATATGGCCGACATCGGCWGGWCTGGTTCCACTCACTTTACAAAATCATGATAAAGAAAAATTTGAAAGTCTTTCTGGTATCTCTATAGAAAGCAATGTTAGTAATAAACGAGCCGCGTTCAATAAAGAAAATATTTTATTCACTCATCGCGGCCTCAGTGGCCCGGCTATATTACAAATATCATCCTACTGGCAGGCGGGAGAAGCCATCAAAATCAATTTATTACCGGAAATCGATGTTGAAGCATTTATAAAAAAACGACAGACGAAACAAGCAAACACTAAATTAAAAAATGTTTTATCTGAAATTTTACCAAAACGTTTAATTCCTGCTTTGTTTACAGAAGAACGCATTGAAAAAACCTTACAAGAACTGTCACAAATAAGCATAAGCCAAATCGCCAATCAATTACAACACTGGGAAATTAAACCCAATGGTACAGAAGGTTATCGCACCGCTGAAGTCACACTGGGAGGGGTTGATTGTGATGAACTCTCATCGAAAACAATGGAATCTAAAAAGGCAAAAGGCCTCTATTTTATCGGAGAAGTGGTAGACATAACCGGTTGGTTAGGTGGGTATAATTTTCAATGGGCGTGGTCATCAGGTTGGTGCGCTGGGCAGGTCGTGTAGTTTATACCTTAAACCGTTAAAACGTGCGAATGCAAGAATACATATTTGGCACACCTACAATAAGCGAATATTTCACCTATAGGTGTGAGGCATAGGGATATGCCGAATAATTTATTCGCACGAACATCTACTATATTGCACTATCCTAGATACTATCAATCACCCCATTCAAGGTAACACTAGGACGCATAATTTTTGAAACAAGTTCGCTATCAGGACGATAATACCCACCTAAATCCACAGCACTACCCTGCACTTTATTTAATTCATCAACAATCTTATTTTCATTATCGGCTAACTGCTGTGCAATAGGGGTAAACTTTTCTTTCAGAAAATTATCATGATTCTGCTCAGCCAAAGCCTGCGCCCAATACATGGCAAGATAAAAATGGCTGCCACGTGTATCCAGCTCACCAGATTTACGTAATGGCGATTTATTGTTGCGTAAAAACTGACTGTTTGCGCTGTCTAATGTATCAGCTAATACCTGTGCTTTTTCATTTTTTGTTTTTTGCGCCAGGTCTTCGATGGAAACAGCTAAGGCTAAAAATTCACCCAATGAATCCCAACGTAAATGATTTTCTTCAATAACTTGCTGAACATGTTTAGGTGCTGATCCGCCCGCGCCCGTTTCGAACAAACCACCGCCTGCAAGTAGTGGTACTATCGATAACATTTTCGCACTGGTACCTAATTCTAAAATAGGAAATAAGTCCGTTAGATAATCACGCAATACATTTCCGGTTACAGAGATAGTATCATCACCGGCTTTCACTCTATCCAGCGTATAACGAATCGCTTCAACAGGCGGCATGATTTTAATTTCAAGTCCATCCGTATCATAATCTTGTAAGTACTTTTCAACTTTAGTGATAAGATTTGAATCGTGAGCACGATTTTTATCCAGCCAGAAAATAGCCGGTTGAGCCGTTGCTCTGGCACGATTAACGGCTAATTTTACCCAGTCCTGTATGGGTAAATCTCTGGTTTGACACAGTCGCCAAATATCGCCTTTTTCTACTTTATGCTGCATTAAAGTATTACCTGAAGCATCACTAACGCGCACGTTACCATCGGCTGCTATCTCGAAGGTTTTATCGTGTGAACCGTACTCTTCCGCTTTCTGAGCCATCAGTCCTACGTTGCTGACATTACCCATGGTTGTTACATCAAAGGCACCGTGTTTCTGACAAAATTCAATGGTTGCCTGATAAATTCCTGCATAACAACGATCAGGAATCATCGCTTTTGTGTCTTTTAACTTACCGTCTGGCCCCCACATCTGGCCTGAAGAGCGAATCGCCGCCGGCATCGATGCATCAATAATAACATCGCTAGGTACATGTAAATTAGTAATACCTTTATCTGAATTAACCATCGCCAGTTCAGGTCTGGATTGGTAAACCGCCTGAATATCAGCTTCGATTTCTGTACGTTGTTGTTCTGGTAATTCTGCCATTTTTGCGTAAACATCACCCAGACCATTACGCGTATCAACACCCAATTTTTCGAAGGTTAATGCGTGTTTTTCAAAAACAGCTTTGTAATAAACATTAACCGCATGACCGAACATGATTGGATCGGACACTTTCATCATGGTGGCTTTTAAGTGCAGCGAAAGTAAAACATCTTTCTCTTTTGCATCCTGTGCCGCTTCTTCAAAGAAGGCGCACAAGGCTTTTCGATTCATCACCGAGGCATCAATTACCTCTCCCGCCAGTACCGGTGTTGAGGCTTTTAATATTTGAGTTTCACCTGCATCACTTATTAACTCGATTTTTACCTCACCGGCGGTATCGATAACGGTTGATTGTTCCGTTGAATAAAAATCACCTTCACTCATCGAAGCAACGTGAGTTTTCGAATCAGATGACCATTCACCCATGCGATGCGGATGCCTCTGAGCATATTCTTTTACCGGCGCGGCAACACGACGATCGGAGTTACCTTCACGTAGTACCGGATTAACTGCGCTGCCTAACACTTTGGCATAACGTGCTTTAATCGTTTGCTGATCGTCGTTTTGTGGTGCTTCGGGGTAATCCGGAATGTTATACCCCAAATCCTGTAGCTCTTTGATGGCAGCTTTTAACTGGGGTATGGAGGCACTAATATTGGGCAGTTTTATAATATTGGCTTCAGGTTTTTTCACTAGCGCACCCAGTTCAGCCAGTGCATCACTTATTTTCTGATTATCAGTGAGATGGTCAGGGAAATTAGCAATTATTCGTCCCGATAGTGAGATATCGCGTGTTTCAACAGTAATACCTGCCGCACTCGCATAAGCCTGTACGATTGGCAGAAATGAATAAGTCGCTAAAGCAGGCGCTTCATCGGTTTTGGTATAGATGATTTTTGACATGAGAATCTCGCGATGTTCTTCAGATTAACTTTATTATAAAAAAGCCGCGAATTATACCAGAATGCAGGTATCCTACGATGGCACGGTTGTTTAATACACGTTGATTAGTAAAAAAGTTGATTGAAAGCATGTTTTTAATACGTTCTAAAAAATCAACAATAACGTCAATTCGTTGTACCGGCATACTTTTAGCCGGTATTCATTTATCAGATTAAACGGGTATCTGAATTAGAAGTGGATTCCGGCTAAAAACATGCCGTAATGACCATTTTTTATTTTGGGCATTTAGCAAGTACTCAGCTTTTATCTGATTTAAAYATTTGCCAWAAACCCAAAATAGTCACGCTMAAACTAATGATTAAAAATAYRACAGACAACRYCATTAACGCTTCAGCCATGGTTAYTCCAAAAAGCAACTCTGGCGTATAACCACAAGAGGTTTCAACRCGATATAACCAGGGCAAGTTTTCTTCGATAGCAAACCATRCAGGCAAGCCYAAATCAAAACCACAATCTGCAAATACAAAACCACGCTCGGTTCCCAATAACAGGTARCTGCGCTCAACCAGACCCAGCGCGACCAGCAGTACAGAYACATTGACGGCATTGATCCAGCGATTCGCCCGAAGTAAAAAACCCACCATGGCCAGCAGTATCAACAAACTAATCCACAATCGTATCTGTATACAGACAAGACAAGGTAATTCTTCAAAAATATGCTGAAAAATCAGTGCTGTGGCTAATAAAACGATGCCAATAGCACAGTACAGCAGCCAATAACTGCGTTTGTCAGGGAGATAAGTCAGCGATTCGATTAATTTTTTCAACATATTACAGCAACATAGCACATTCCGACTTAACATCTATTATGAATGGTTGTATGATTTGAAGTTCATCTCGATAAATAGAACCTCAAAGGTAGAATTATGCGTTATACAGATGACCAGATGGCTGAAATGGATATTTTAATTCGTTACAACCTGCAATCCACACAACAAGGCATCAAAGTCCACTCTAAGGCGAATCGTGACCAAATCAACGCCGTACAGCGCCTGTTCGACAAAGGGCTGGTTACTGCCGTCGATGGTGGTTACCTGACAGATATTGGTAGAAAAGCCGCTGAGCATGCGCAGGCACTACTTTTAATGCTGTCGCCACATGAGCAGAGTATGGCGAGTTAATCTATTTTCTATCGATAATATATTCATCTGAAAATTTATCGAGCCGTTCGCACCCCGTCTAAGCTCTTATGCTAGTTATAAAGCAGGCTTAACGTGTTGGGGTATCTAACGATTAGGAATATGGCGGACCGGACGGGATTTGAACCCGCGACCTCCGGCGTGACAGGCCGGCATTCTAACCAGCTGAACTACCGGTCCATAGAATATATTACAAAGGGCTTTATGGTGGGTGCTGAGGGAGTCGAACCCCCGACATTCGCCTTGTAAGGGCGACGCTCTACCAGCTGAGCTAAGCACCCATAAAGCGGCGGTGATTCTATATCATCGAATGTTAATTTAGTAGGCTTATTTCAATTTTTTTATAAACTAATTTAAAATAATATTTTGGATCACTGCGGCTCCATTAAAATGGTGAAATATTAAATCAAAGCTCAACTTAACCACTAATAAGCATGCTATTAACTATCCGAAATATGAAAATAACATTCTTTATTTTCGTCATCTCCGATAGCTTGAAGTTAATGGGGCAGAAGTAGTTTGAATGTAAGACTAATGAAGGTAAATATTTAAGGCAGCTGTTTCATAGATCGAGCGTCATTTTGCGTATTTTTGCTAAATGCATGAGTTATTTGATTAACAGGAAATGAAAGACCATAAGCAACTGAAAGTCGATCGAATGAACGCGCAGGTAAATTCTCAACCATCAAATCATCGGGTACAGCAAAACTTATCGTCTGTATCTTATGAGGAGATGGCTTATTTTCAAAACTATGCTGAATATTTTCTAAAATTTCCAGATGCGAACCGCCACCGCAAACCACAGTAGGCACCCCGCTCTCCCAAAAAGCTGAATCCGGACAGTACAATTCTTTGGTTTCATCCAGAACCTTATTAATTTGTTTTGCTACATCACCACTGTATAAGGTGTCGGCAAATTTTATTTCTTTATCGGTTAAATCATGTGCCAGCGAAAAACGGTGAATGTCAGGTATATCTTTAAACAAATTTATTACATTATCCGATAATTGTAAATTCTCATAGCGCCGTTTAAGAAGATAATAGACGCCGATGGATTCAGCAGCGCTGGCATAAAGTGAACAAACCATATCATCCGTATTACTCTTACCACAATCAAACGTAGCAATATTAAACGTGCCCGCGCCAACATCAATTAGCAGATGCAAACCCTCAATTTCAGTATGAGCGTGCGCACAACCATATACCTGCGCCGCCACTGCCGGTAAGGTTGCAATGTGCTCATCATCGATTATTTTTGCTTTATAGATAGCCGGGAAGGCATCGAATGCTGTTGCATCCGCCTTCATAAATTGCCGTACACGATTTAAAGTAACCGCTCCGGGTAACACACTGATGACCCAGGCGTTATGTAAAAGTTTATTGTACACATCCGTAAGTTTATGATCTGCAGTATTAACAAGCGGCAAACCCACGTTAACTCGCCACTCTATTTGGTAACGACCGTATCGTTTAGTGTAACGAGTCAGTAACCACTCTCTCGACGAGCGGAACACCAAAGCCAAATAAGCAGAAATGCTTAACAAATCGTTTTCGCTATAAGTGTTATCTAATAATGGAAGTTTAAGACTGGCAGTATCACTAGTAGAATCGCTACTCGATACCAAAGTACAGCTGTTGTCCTCATTGATTCCGAGTATCGATGGCAGTAGATAGTGATTGCTTGAATTCGCAGCAACATCAAAAGGAACAGCATAACGCACACGCTTATCACCGATGACAACTTTAGTAAACGCCGCACCAAAGTCCAGACCGATAATAAGTTGCTTATTACCCTTGCCTGTTTTGTCTACCTGTTTGTTATCAGTGATTGTCACTGACACAAATAAAGCGAATGATTCATGCCACCGCTGCCTCAATTTAAAGTAAAGATGATGCTTTGTGTACATTCCTGCGAGTCAATTAGTATACATACATTTGGCGAGGCTGTGAAAAGCATGCGTACTTAACCGGACAGACGGTAATCTAATGGTAAATTCACACCTAAGAAAATCAATCTGCTGCCGATACAGTGCATATAACTAAAACATTGTCGCTAAATTYGNAAAAATACCATGGTCAAAATAGTCAGAAGTGAGCCTTACCTAGCACCTGTCGAAAGTGAACAGCTAACTGATTCAGGTAGAATCGCACGTCTGCTCGAAAAAATGTCAAAGCACTATTCACCCCTTACTATCGAGATACCCGGATATAAACTGCTTTACACCAGTTGTATTGTAGAAGTAGACAAACCTTACGTTTTACTCGATCAACTGATGCCAACAAGTGGTCACGACAAACTCATGGCCGAGCGAAAGATACATGCGAGTGGAAAGCTCGATGGTGTAGATATACAATTCACCAGTACATTAGTCCGTGCTGATGTGCAAAAAAATATGCTCACCTATTATCTAAAACTACCCGAAGTATTACACTACCAACAACGCAGACAGGCTTACCGTGTGCGTATCCCCATGTCGAAACCATTACGTGTTTTAATCGATAATAACGACGATACGATGACAACCGGTGAATTACATGATTTGTCACACGGTGGCGTCGGTAAAATTATTCCTGATGGTCAAAACAAAATTCAAAAAGGCTATCAATATGAATGTGTAATTGAATTACCCTGCGGAGAATGGCTGTACTGTACCGTTGAAATGCGCTACCTGAAAAATACAAGTTCAGCAAAACGTCAGCTAATCGGTGCGCAATTCATCGACCTTTCAAAAATACAGAAACGATTGATAGCCCGTTGCATAAGCGAGCTGGAACTGGAAGAAATAAGAAAACGTGCAATGTTGTAGATAGTTGTAAACCTTTATACTGGTGTCTTATAACTTTTAATCACCGCTCGACAAGATTAGTGGCAGATTAACGCCACAGCAGTGAATTTATAATGCAAAATATTTAATAATTAACAGCACACCACTACCCATCAATAACAAACTAATAATATGATTAAAACGTTGTTGATCAATTTTTATGTGTAGATGATGCCCTACGTACATACCGGCAAACAACACGGGCACTAGAGTTAGCACTAACCATAAAACTTGCGAAGTAAATAAACCGTTCAAAGCATAACCTGTCATCCGGCTACCGCCATCGACTAAAAAAGTCATAGCAATAGTGGCGCGAAATTGATTTTTATTCAATTGACGCATCTTGTAATAAACCACATAAAATGGTCCACCTGTACCAAACAACGCCCCGATCAAACCGCCGCCGCTACCAGCAACAATAGCCCACTTTCTACTGCCAGCATGAATAGAAACAGGTAATAATGAATAAATGGAATACAACAAGACAAAGATACCCAGTGCTAAAACTAGTCGATTTGCGTCAATATTAACCAACAACCACATCGCAATAAAAACACCCAATAATGAAAAAGGCAGTAACGGCAACATATCTCGCCAGACTACTTGTTTACGAAGTTGCAGGCTCTGCATGATTGTGCCGCCGTAACTCAACAGGCCTAACACCGGCACAATAAACGTCAAAGGAAACATAAACGCTAATAACGGAATAGCAATTAGTCCACAGCCAAAACCAGACAGGCCTTTTACGGTATAAGCCATAAAAATAATCGTAATAGAAAAACAAATCTGTATTGGTGTTAAATCGATTAACTCAAGTAGCATATCAATAAATGTGTAGCAATTTAAAAAACAAAAGTGTAGGGGCGGATATGTAAACTGCGATGCCAGAGTATAAAGAGGAAACCGTAATACAGCAGAAATTCATACACATTTTAAACAATTAATCTCCCACTCAATATAAGCACTATGGATCCCCAAATTTTGCTAAACTAAATTCAGAACACAAACTAAAGGGAAACCAAATGAACACCGCCATCAAAATCAGCATCATCACATTACTGACAACGCTATCCATAACAGCTTGCTCTAACTCACCGGCTCCAAAAAAAGGCCCATACGATAGTGCCGATTCGCAAAGAGAAAGAGCGCACCAAACACAACAGGAACTGTCTTCAGAAACGGGAAAGAAATAGTTTTCCCTTATTCGACCGTTAGCTCACCGTTTTCATTAACTCGAAGATTTAATATGTCACCCGCGTTGGCTTGGAGTTTTGCTTTATATTTTGTATTTGATGACTGATACGCCAGTACTTCATATCGCAAATTGTAACGCTTTAATAGTGTGATGAATTGTTGTTTATCCGGGTATTCACCGCGCATCATATATTCCATCTCCATGTAACGATGTACCGTCCGTCCATCGATTTTTTTCTGGAATGACATAACGGACGTCATCGCATTTTGCGTATTCAGATGTTGGTCTAACGCAGCCTGTATAGTTCGAGTACGCTGAAAATTTTGCTGATTATTCTTTAATGCAGTTTTATAGAGCGATGTGATTCTATTTAACATGACCGTATGTTGTCCTTTTCTGGCGTACCGCTGAAAATCACCACCCAGTTCAATTGCCGTCGCCTGCGCTTCAAACATAGGTAAGCCATAATTTAATTCATCAAGAATCAAACTGCCTAAGCCTGATGACGTAGATAAGCGTAAAGCCTGTTGTAATTTGTCTTCTGCTTTTTTATAGTATTTATTTTGTTTTAGATTCTGGGCTTCAGTGTATAACAGCCGGGCATGATCATCGTCACGGCCGGTTTCATCTGAATCAGGAATTTTACTCTGACCAGTCAAAGGATTTTCAATGACATAACTCTGTTTTACGTTAATTTGTGTAATGGGTTTGTCATCTATCTTTTTACTTAACTGCCCAACTTCATCAAGTACTTTGTCAATATCTTCCTTTTTAGCCAGGCCGATATAACTCACTTTAATGGACTTTAGTTCATTTAAAATGAGTTCAAGTTTTGTTTCATTACGAATAGAACTGCTACCAGGTTGAGACATTATTTTTTTATTAATGCTAATAATCTGGTCTTCTAAATACGTAACTCTATTACGATCTTGTGCAGCGATAACCCGTCGTTTAGGCGGACCCGCCTGTGACTTTAAAGTCTTGACTAATTTCTGCCCCGCAACTCGTCCTGCAGTCTGAAATTTTTTATAAATGCCATCATAGTTCTGCAATTGCAAAGATTCAGAATGGGTACTCGAAATAGAAATACCATTAAGTTGCTGCAATAAAATACTCACCGTAGCAGTCTCAGCTTCTTCCACCAAATAAATAGTTATTTTCAGTGACCCAGTTTCAATATCCGGTTGACTAGATGTGAAAAAAGCAAATTGTTTTGATTTAGAAATCTCACTAAGTGCCGTATCGACCGATGCTGATATAATTTTATCTTTTGGCAATGGGCGCCATGCACCCATCTCGAAAACCGTTTCAATAACCACTGGTGAGATAACGGCCTGAACATTCAGCGTCACCAGCGTGATGATGAATATTAAAATTAGCTTTATATTAACTTTGAACATTAGAATCTATGTAATCRATRATTRWNTGGTNTNGNTRSTATTGATAGTATTGATAGTATTGATAGGATCATAGTCGAAAAAATTGGGGAGGTTCACTCTGCCCTTCCATTTTTTTAAACTGAAACAGAATGTATCCCTAAAAGACTTGAAGTCCCTGTACCTTTTTCAACATTGCCTGCGCATGTCCGTCAGCAACCACACCATAAATAACATCAGCCAACACACCCTCTTTATTGATAACAAAWGTAGAGCGCAYGATACCCATTTTCTTCACCCCGTTCCTTTCTTTTTCCTGCCATACATCGTAGGCATCACAGAGTTCACCCGAAGTATCAGCCAGCAGATCAACCTCAAGYCCAAACTTATCGATAAATGCCTGATGACTTTCGCCAGAATCCTTGCTTACGCCAAGAACAACCGTGTCTGCATCAGCAAATTCACTGGCAAGTTGAGTAAACTGATTGGCTTCAATGGTACAACCCGGTGTGTCATCTTTGGGATAAAAATACAAAACTACATTTTTATTGCCGGTGAAATCAGATAAATTGATGGTRKKGTTATGCTGRTTTGGTGYACTGAATGCTGGCGCGRTTTGATTTGTTTCTAACATGTTAGCTCCTGTTAATTAAGAACGTAATAGTACCAATTACCATTCCTGAGAACACTGACAAAAAYAATGGTYTTACATGTATKAATGTAAAAASCAAYATTYYCGAATGATTCTGTCGAAAACTCAGCCTCTACAGCTTATCGATAATGCTGGATCCCCGACAACAACATTCGGGGATGACTTTAATAGGAGGTGACTGTATAAGGCGAGATAGCAAGATTTAAACGGGTTAACGGGTCTTGTTTATAATACTGACGCAGTTGTTCATAAACGTTTGGATAATGCTGATTTATAACATCAGGTCGTTCAAAGAATACTTCACTTAATACCGCAAAATACTCTGCTGGCGAGGTTGCTGCATAGCAATCAATGCCGATGTGTTTACCTCGGCTGCACTTATATTCAAAATCTTTAAAGCCTTCACTAAAATATTTAAACCATTTTTTTGAGCTCATATCCGCATGCAACGGCGGGAAACAATTTGCATCACCTGTTTGCATATCCAGTTTATGTGAGAATTCGTGTATCACTAAATTATGGCCATCAATAATGCCAGCATGTTCCGTATCATTCCACGATAGCACTACCGGTCCACGTTGCCACGCCTCGCCCGACAAATTTGACTGCACGCGATGTTGTACACCGTATTCATCCATAACAACACGTTCTGGTGCAAACCCAGCCGGATAAACGATAACCGAAACCCAGCCATTATAATCATCTAGATCAAGTTTTAAAATCGGGATGCAGGCTTGCAATGCAATAATTAACTTCATCGCTTGTGTAACAACAAGACCATTAGCACCTTCGAATACTTTACGATCTAAAAATAAAATAGTTAATTTTCGTAATGCCTGTTTTTCATCCACTGTATAACCAGACAATAGTGGTAATGATGAAAAGGCACTACCCCATTCAGTCTGAGTAATAGTCGAACGTCTAATAATACGATGGTTTAACCAGTTGCGGATTATTTGAAACATGACGCTAGTGACTAACTTTTAAACTGTTATTAATATCGCGACTGACGCGAATCAGATCATTAGAGCCAGCTGCAAAGTTTTGAGACGATTTAGCCAATCGATCATATAAAACAACATTMACSGTMGCRGCYAAATTCATGCAACCARCMGTYGGCACATAAACMACCGCATCTGCCCTGTCGATAATGTTCTGGCTAATCGTGCCGTCTTCAGGACCGAAAATATAAAGAACATCATCTGGGTGTTGATACTCAGGCAAAGCAATCGCATCCTCTGCAAATTCAACACAAACGATTTTCAAGTTATCCGGCACCTCGCCTATAAGGTTTACAACCTCTATGAGTGGGATGTTTTTACTAATCTTGCGGCTCATATCCACCGCGCAGGGATTAAGTTTCGCTGCACGAGGATAACGAATGCCGGTATAAAAAACACTATCGACCCGATAGTTACCCGCCGCACGCATTACTGACGCAACGTTTGCCGGGCTTTTTGGGTTAATCAAACCGATAGAAATTATTGTTTTTTTCAACGGCCGTATTTTTCCTTCATCGCTTGTGCCGCTTTAGCTTCATCGTCTGAATACTGGCGACCGGACCAAAGCATTTCATAAGCAATTTCTTCATTACCGTTTTCGCATAATTCGAGTACGGCTTTAAACAATGGTTGAAAAGTATCACTTTTGTGAGACTCCTCATGTTCTTCAAAACTTTCCCAAAATGTCACGATCAAGGCTTCTTTATCTTTTAGCGGGCTGTCTACTGCCTGGCCGGAGGTGGAACCTTCGTTAGAAATCATGCCCATATTTTTACACACGAAACCACCTACAAAACCGGTTTCTGAATGATAGGTTTTAACGTTTTCACATAACATGGCAACACGTTCCTGCAAGTCATCCATGCTGTAAGTATCTTTAAGAATAACACGATTAACAGTAACAACGCCGCTAGGTGGGTAATCTGGAATTAATCCGCTCATAGTCAATTTCCTAAAATAAAGTTGTAAGTAATAAGTCCTGCACGCTACCATTTGATTCGATACTATGCAATCCAAAATAGGTCGTATTTATTAGCTGCTAATAACGAATTAATCTTACTATTACGGCTAACACTATTAAAAGTTTCGATCAATTGAGCAGCTACAGCCAAAGCTAGTCATGTACAATAGCGCTATATTGATCTTATTAAACCTGAAAAAGAAAATGCAAAACAAAACAACATTACAAAACACCGTCACACAACAACGCCAGGAATTAAAAAATCTTTTATTTGAATCGATGTCTGAGGTTGCTGAGGCCTGTGCCAAACAAATAAATAATCGTGAAGCTCTCGAAATCATCCTTACTGATGAAATGAGCAAAGCCGAGTATTGCAAATATTTATGGGTTTTRGATAAACAYGCWCGYCAGATCACYAATAATGTAAAACGTAWYGGTCTCAAAGAAGGCCAAGTTGGKCGAGATCGCGCAGCRCGCCCCTATCTRCAACGCGCACTTAAAGGTGAAAGTTATTATTTATCTGATGCTTACATCAGCCGTAATCGTAAGCGCCCTTCTTTGACTGCGATAAAAATAATCTACGATAGTGATGGACAGGTAAGCGGTTACCTCGGAGCTGATTTTGATTTACGCGAACTGCCTAACACGGCAGCTGCATACAACAATGAAAAAAACTGGCAACAGGTAAAAGGTGATCCAGCCATCCGCAGTGGATTATTTACTCAGCAGCGTGTCGAAAGTGCAATGGATGCACARATCGACGATGTGCTTARTGTAGTAARAGAATTAATCCTCGCACATGGTGTATTTCACGCAAAGTTTCATTTYTCTAGTAGYCGCGCAACAATATGGCAAGTAGACAATCCATTTGATTATCARATTTTAAACATTGATGAATTAAGCCATCCTGATATATGCCTGGCTTTYCCRCTTCAAAAATATTTTGAGAAAGCCACTGTTAATAAAGAYAGTATAAAAGYTATTTTTCAGCAGTTTAAAGATTTACGTTTTGCTGATGARAATATATATCTACGYGCMGCATCGTTAAACGTAGTTAATGGCATGGTGGGWTTAAAYTTTTCGTGTGACGGCTCKCATTATATGCATTATGAAGAATTTTTAGAGAAAAACATGAAATNNTGGTTWSRCGGTTAATTGTTGTTATATGCTCTTTCCCGTGGGAGAGGGTATTTATAAACAAATGAGCATTTCAAAATACCCGTCTAAACTCAGTCTGCCGCAAACCAATCCGGGCATTACTACCGTATTGGACTACCTAATAATAAAATTTCCAGATATAAACCCCAAAGTTTGGCAACAGCGCATGCTCGATGGAAACGTCCATTGGCATGATGGTTCACTAATTAATCCCGACTCTTCTTTTCAAGCTCAGCAACGTGTTTACTATTACCGTGAAGTTGAAAACGAATCGCTCATACCTTTTGAAGAAGAAATAATTTTCCATGATGAAAATATTTTAGTCGCCCATAAGCCGAATTTCCTCGCCGTTACACCGGGCGGAAAATATATTAAAGAATGTTTGCAAAACCGATTAAGAAATAAAACCGGCATAGAAAACTTACAAGCACTACACAGGCTGGATAGAGTAACCGCAGGTCTCGTATTGTTTTCTATTAACCCAGAGACTCGCCACCTTTATCACCAGCTGTTTGAAACACGAAAGATACTTAAAACCTACCAGGCGATTGCTAAAGTTAATATCAAAGAAAATTTAATGGGTAAAAAATGGGTAGTGCAAAATCGCATTATTAAATCAACACCCAGTTTTATCATGAAAATTATTGACGGTGAAGCGAATAGTCATTCTGAGATTCATTGCCAACAACAATCTAATGACAAGGCATTGTTTGAATTAAAGCCTATTACTGGTAAAACACATCAGTTACGGCTGCACATGGAATCACTAGGCCACCCAATATTAAACGACAAATATTACCCAACTTTAGAACCAGAAACTGCAGACGACTTTTCTAAGCCCTTACAATTATTGGCAAAGGAATTACAGTTTATTGATCCTGTTACTCAGAAAACTAGAATATTCGACTGCAATAAAAATTTA
This sequence comes from Thiotrichaceae bacterium, assembly GCA_002746365.1. Lineage (GTDB taxonomy): Bacteria > Pseudomonadota > Gammaproteobacteria > SZUA-229 > SZUA-229. Next base: position 6,258 of record NVWZ01000005.1, on the reverse strand, counting down.
AAGCTAGATACTATTTGAATCGATAAATAATCCATATTGATCTAGCAACCTATAAGCATGCAGTTAAATATTTTAGACCTGAAAATAAAATTTTCTATTGTTGTCATCTCCGAATGCTTCTGCCGGAGATCCAGCTTCCTTAGGTACTGTGAAGCCTCTGGCTTTTAGCCCACATCCATGTGGACTACCCTTCAGGCCATGCGAAGAATGTTTAAATTCGTTCCAAACGAATTTGTCCCGACAGAAGTATTTGGGAATGACAATAACTTGTAGTTAACAAACGAGGCAGTCGTGACAAATATTAGCTAAGTACAAACTAATGCTTCACTGCTTTCTTCGTCATCACTATTTTCTAAACCTTCTTCAATGTCATTAATATTTTCAAAGTCGGTGATACTTTGCGTGGTATTGGATAGCGTCACTACATCACTTTGAATTTCTGGAATAAATAACCCTGGTACAGAAGTCGTGATTAAATTTAGTTTATTACTTGAAATAATTAAATCATAAGCGTAACCATTGGAAGCTGTTAGCGCTAATGTACCACTGCCACTGCCGAAACTAATCGGATCGAAAGCATCATCTAGTGCGCCTGTATAACCTGAGGAGTTATCGACAATAATATTAAGAATACCGTCAAACAAAATGTTACCGGTAACAATTAGCTCATCGTATTCCTGTCCGATGAGCAGACCTGCAATTTCAATATTTAATATTGAGCTGGCAAGAAGGCTTAAATCACCATCGACAGTAAAGGTACCTGGTGAATTTCCTGGATTGAAAGTGCCGCCATTTGTTACATTGCCCGTTACTGCGCCTGAACCACTTAGTAATCCATCGTTATTAACATCAGCGAGAACCGTGCCATTGATAACCATTTCACCCTGATTATTATTAATGACTACACCTGTAGCGGCAGTGTTATTAACCGCACCATCGAACTGTGTGAAAGCAGAAGCGTCGTCTTGTGTATAGACAAAGTTATCTTGAACGGTTACGTCACCAGTAACGCTAAGGCTACCACCCGTGTTGTTTATATCACTATCCGTTGTCAGGCTATTTATATCAAATATGCCCCCTGATATTGTTATGACACCACCAGCAACTGAAGTTGTATCAATATCAAGTCCATTTGCAGGCACGAAACCTGCGCTCCAGTTATTCGCATCGTTCCATTCAAGGTTGCCGTTGAAATTATCAAAGAAGATCGAATTATTTGCCAGATCATCTATTTGGTAATCATTTCCTGAACTAGCAGGTTTTGAATAACCAATAGGATAAATGAATTTACCGTCAAAGTCGCCGCCGAATCCTGCCGTTGTTGTTATAAAGATATAACTATCGGTAGCGACAGAATTAAATCCGTTAATCTCCGTTATGGTCAGGTTGCCAGCCAAAGTATTTGGCCCTGAACCTGTTACATTCAATATATCAAAGATACCACTAGCGCTACTACCACCTATTTCGATTATTAGATTGCCATTTACACCCTGTGAATAATTACCGGTTACGGTTAATGTTGCAGTTGCATTCACCCCGCCTGGAGCAACAGTGCCGGCATTATTATTAACATCACCTAAGAATGTACCCGAACCTTGTAATACACTACCCGCATCCAGCGTTAAGGCTGTACCATTTAAGCTCAGTGTTCCACTACTAATATCAATAGTCGAACCTGTTTGATTGAACGTTGTCAGGATGGTTGATGTTCCTGTTCCCGCTGATTTTATTAATGTACTTCCGGCATTGTTATTAAAGAGACCAACATCAAGTGGTGTTGTTGTCGTAATATTTGTATTAGCTTGAAAATCGACGACTCCACCAGAATTGTTATTTAAAGTCGTACCGTTATTCAAAACAAGGTTATCAGCTAATCCCGTTGCTAGAATGACACGACCTGCGTTATTCAGTGTTAATGTATCTAAGAAACGATTATTAACACCACCTACATTTCCTTCGATGCTTAAAACTCCTAAAGAACCGATAGACAGCGTTCCAGTACCAGATCCGCTAATTGTTGTAGCATCTCTCCAAGAGAGCAAACTATTTAACGTTACAGTTCCAGGACCAATGTCGATAGTAGCTAGTGTTAATCCAAGACTACCACCTGCTGTACTATTTATAGAAGCACCATTATTGAACACATAGTTATTACTATTTAGTAATAACTCGCCATTGGAAATAGTCAGTGAGTTGCTGAATGTGCCACCGCCATTTAACCGGAATGTGCCGCTACTAATCGTTATCAGTGCATCATTATTATTGAATACAGAATTAATACTCGAGGTTCCTGCACCCGCACTTTTAATCACTTCAGAACCAGCGTTGTTGATAAACGTTCCGCCGCCAGCAGTATTTGTTACAGCTGTATTACTCTGGAAGTCGAAAACACCACCCAATTCATTATTTAAGGTACTGCCACCATTAAGCACAAGATTATCAGCCAGGCCACTAGCCATAACGATACGACCTGAATTATTTAAAGTCAGCCCATCCAGAATACGATTATCGACACCACCTACGTTACCTTCTAAACTTAGAAGGCCACTGGAACTAATAACAAAAATACCAGGACCACTAATTGTGGTTGCATCTTTCCAGGTCATTAGAGTATTCAAGGTAACCGTTCCTGGAATATCAATCGTGGCTAATGTCAGCCCCAAACTGCCACCTGTGAGACTATTAATATTTACGCCATCGTTAAAGGTATAATTACCGGCAGCCAACAATAATTCACCATCTGCAATCGTTAGCGTATTATTAAATACACCACCGCCGTTCAATGAGAGAACACCACTGCTCACTCTAATTTCAGCTGCATCATTTTCAAATATCGAAGTAATTAAGGAAGTACCGGTAGCAACACTCTTACGTAACACACCGCCAGCATTATTTTTAAATGTGCCTGTACCCGTTACATTTACATTACTTTGGAAATCAAATAGACCACCAGATTGATTGTTTAATGTTGTTCCATTAATCAAGTTAATACTATCGGCAAGACCTACTGCCATTTCGATCGTACCGAAGTTATTCATGGTGAGATTATCAAGAACACGATTATTCACACCGCCTAAATTTCCTTCAATACTTAACAAGCCAGTTGAACTAATATTAAAGTTACCTGGGCCACTTATCGTAGATGCACCTTTCCATATTAAGGTGTTATTTAAGGTAACGGTATCTGTGCCTAAAACGCTTAGCGTTGCATTGGTTAATCCTAAATTACCTGTGGCACCATTAATTGAACTGGCATCATTAAATAGGTATGTGCCTGCACTCAACAACAATTCACCATCGGCAATCGTTAATGCATTACTAAATGATCCGCCGCCGTTAAGTGATAATGAACCGTTTGAAATTCTTGTCAGTGCATCATCATTATTGAACACAGCATTGATGACTGAAGCGCCACCACCTGCACTCTTACGCAATTCACTACCGGAATTATTATTAAAGGTTCCCGTACCGTTTACTGAAGTATTACTTTGGAAATCAAATAGACCACTCGCTTCATTATTAAGCATTGCATTATTATTCAGTACAAGATTATCAGCAAGACCAACTGCCATAACGATAGTGCCACTATTATCAACCGTTACATCATCCAGAATACGATTATCAACGCCACCAACATTACCGCTAATTGTCCAGTTGGTTAACGTAGGAATGACCACATTACCAGTACCACCACCAAAGATTGTTCCTACGCCCGTCCAGTTTAAGCCACCGTTTAGTGTCAGTGTTGCACCCGTTATATCAAGCGTTCCACCTGACATTATTAACAATCCATTTAGTGTAGTATCGCTGGCTATTGTTAAACCGCCAGAACCTATGACCAGCACACTTGTTACATCAAGAGATATACTATTGGCACTTTCAATAAAGTTTATGTTTACGGTACTACCCGCAACGATAATGGCATCATCACCTGCGCTAGGAGCCACTCCGCCGAACCAGTTGCCATCGATATCCCAATCACCTAGCGCGCCCCCTATCCAGGTGAATGCACTAGTACCAATACCCGGGAATGTAATATCTGCAGAGAGTGCTGCGTAATTAACAACGTTAGGACTAAAACCTGGGGGAAGGAATTCGTTTGCAAATGTGCCAGTGAATGTCGGACCACTACCACCGACTGTAATGAACTGGAAGTTATCATTCGCTGTGGGTGTGTAACCGCCAAACTGTGTCAATAGCAGGTCACCACCAAGAGTTGCACTGACTCCTATTCCGCCAACCGTTAGTAAGTCATGATCGACACCCGCTACTGTTCCATTAAGTTCTATCTCCAGCGTACCACCAACGGTCTGGTCGAAATTACCTTGAATAGTAATCGCACCGATACTTTCAAAACCGATACCGGGTGAGAGAATTCCTGAATTAGTCACATCACCGATTATCGTACCGCTACCATTTAGTGTGCCGCTACTAACTAATGAAGGAATGGTAAGGTCACCACCGTTTAGCGTAAGCGTGCCCAACTGAGAAAAATTAGATAATGATATTGATGTGTTTGTGTTTACAAAAAACTGGCCTGTAGGTGCATTAGAAAATTCACTGGTGCCAATCTGTGTCAATGCATTCGTTGCATCAGCGCTGAATAAACCGTTATTAGTGAACGTGGCATTATCTAATATCAAGTTACCATCAACCCAGAAAACTGCCGCATTATTAGTCCAGTTTTTAGCTAAAAAGAATGTCGCAGCACCACTTATGGTGCTGACACCATTTGTGGTAAACAAACCCGTACCAGACAGACCGCCATCACTCCATAAGAAACTTCCGTCAACAATCATATCAGCACTGCTATCCAATCCACCTGATATAAGGTTAAGTGTAATTGCACTTGATAAAGTTACAGGTACATTAAAGGCAACTGAACTGCCATTGATAAGGATTAAACCCGCAGTAGCTAATGGGTTACTAAAGCCTGCATTAATATCATAAGTGCCACCCGCTAACTCGATGCCACCTGAACCAAGATTCCAACTACCTGTGTCAGTTGCAGCATCAACACTAATGGTTAATATGCTTGCAGGTGACATGGTAATGGTTCCAGAATTATTAAAATCTCCTGAGCCCGAGTCACCTAAAATGGTACTACTATTAATATTTAAGTTTGATTGATTATCAAACAGTGCACTACCAAATACCAGATCCAGTATGGCGTTTGCATTAGCATTAAAGTTTCCATTATTGGTAAAGGTACTGCCCATTAAGGTAAAGGAACCCGTATCCCAATTAACTGTACCGGTGTTATTCCAGTCACGTGTCGTCGTCAGCGTACCAGCACTTGTAATTGTTGTTACCCCTGCAGTTGTTAGTAAACCTGCTCCGGCAATTGAACCACCCGTCCAGTTGAATGCACCATTTAATATGATGTTTCCAGCACCCGTTAACGTACCGGCTGAAAGATTTACATCACCGTTTAAAGTTGAGTTACTGGCAATATCTAAAGTGCCACCTGACAAATTCAGTGTTGTACCAACCGTTAAATCAAGTGTGTTGATACTTACTATACCACCAGACAGGAATAGAGTCTGACCACTGAAATCCAGCAAGATATCATCAAGACCAGAAATTGGAACAATACCCGTGTTCCAGTTCAGTCCATCACCGAGATCATTTAATGCTCCCAGTAAATTATCAAAGGTGACAGCCACAGGACCTGCAAGCACTAAGTCAACAAACGAAACGCCATAAGTTGGTGGTGAATCGAAAGCAGGATCAATAGTTTCTAAAATAAAAGGATTAATAAGTGTGCCGCCACCCTGAACATCAATGATACGAATATCAGCAGGTGGTGCAGCACCAAGAAGTATTACATTTAAATCTCCATCTAAATTTGCCGCACCTGCCGCAGCGCTGTTAATTAGAACCTGATCGAAGTCCGTTCCAGCTGTAGAACCCGTATCATTAACTTCAATATTCAAAGTACCCGTAGAACTTTGAGTAAAGGTACCATTGATAATTAACCGGCCTGTAGACCCCACCCCACCCGGTTCAATCACACCAAGCTGATTATCCAAATTTCCATTAATGGTTCCTGTCGCACCCGTGCTAAGAATACCGCCTAGCATTGTTAAAGTCGGAATGGATAGTGTCGAATTATTTAAGAATATATCGCCGGTATTATCAAACGTGGTGGTCGATATCGTGGTGTCGGTATTAACATTAAACTGCCCGGTCGCACTGTTAATAAAGAAACCAGTACCACTTTGCCCCAGGATGTTGGTTGCATTGGCATTAAAGATA